>NZSA01000035.1 GCA_002696645.1 Rhodospirillales bacterium
TGATGTCTTGCTGATGGATGAACCTTTCAGCGCGGTAGACGCCATGACCCGCCGCCATTTACAGACAGAATTGGTGCGGATCTGGCAGCAAAGCGGGACGGCGATTATCTTTGTCACGCATGATATCGATGAAGCCGCCTTTCTGGCAGATCGGATCATCGTGATGGGCGACAGTCCGGCGCGCATCGTGAACGAAACCATTGTTCCCGTGGATCGGGATTTGCGGCGCGATTCTCAAGACCTCAGCCGTTATGCAGACAGCGTCGCAGGCGCCCTGGATTTCCAGATATGATGAAACTGATCATCCATGCCCCGACGCCGGACGCGCTGATCCGCGCCCGGAGAAACATTCAGAACCTGTTGCGGGCCAATCCGGATGCGCAGGTCGAACTGGTGATCAATGGCAAGGCGGTGCCAGAGGCTTTGGCCTCCCCCGACGCGGACAGTGACCCTTATCTGGTGTTGTGTCAGAACAGTCTGAAGGCTGCGAACCTGACGGCACCAGAGGGGTTTAGGACAGAGGCTGCGGCGATTGAATATATCGCGCGGCGTCAGATGGAAGGGTGGGCCTATTTCCGCGCCTGATTTTGAACAAGGGGTTGCCCCGCGACGCCGGGTCGCGCTTTCCCGATGGTTCCTATCGGGGTAGATATAGCGCCATGAGCACAGATACAGCCCCTTCAGCATCTTTTAACGATGCCTCTCAGAATCCAAATGCCCGGCCTCGCGCGATTGGCTTTTGGCTTGTTGCCGTTGCCTTCATGGTTTTCGCCATGATGATCATTGGCGCCATTACCCGACTGACGGAATCCGGCCTCAGCATGGTTGAATGGCGGCCTTTGATGGGGTTTCTGCCCCCAATTTCGACCTCAGAATGGGAGCGTGTTTTCGCGCTGTACAAGCAGACATCACAATATGCGATGATGAACCAGGGTATGACGCTGGACGCGTTTCAGCATATTTTCTTCTGGGAATGGTTTCACCGCCTGTGGGGGCGGCTGATCGGTGTTATCTTCGCTGTACCGTTTTTCTATTTCCTGATCCGGGGCCAGATTCCAAAAGGCTATACAGGCCATTTCTGGGCGTTGCTGTTCCTGGGCGGTCTGCAGGGCGTGATTGGCATGTGGATGGTGAAAAGCGGTTTTGTGGACCGTGTAGAAGTCAGCCAGTATCGCCTTGCCATTCATCTGGGCATCGCCTTCTTCATTCTGGGCTATACGGTCTGGCTGGCGCTGGGGCTGTTATTTCCGATTGAGGAGAACCGCAAGCCCGTTGCGCGACCGTTCCGGCGGTTGGGTGCCTGGGCGCATGGTGTTATTTTTATCACCATCCTGTCGGGCGCGCTGGTGGCGGGTTTGAATGCGGGTTTTATTTATAATGAATGGCCAACCATGGGCGGCCAATTCATTCCAGACGGGTATTGGGATCAGACTTTGGGCTTTGCCAGTCTGTTTGAAACGCTGGAAGCCGTGCAATTCAACCATCGTATTTTGGCTTATATCACTGTGATAACAGTGTTTTTACTGTTCTGGTGGTCCCGCCGGATGACCTTGCCACGCCGCACCAAGGCGGCCATCCACGCGCTGTTCGCAATGGTTTGTATTCAGGCGTGTCTGGGGATCGCGACGTTGTTGAGCATTGTCTGGTTGCCGCTGGCGGTGATGCATCAGGCCGGTGCCGCAATGACATTCTGTTTGGCGCTGTGGTGCCTGAAAGAATTACGCGGCGGCAAGGATGTCCCCACCGCCGCGCATAGGTCATGATCTGACAGGCCGGCTTAGAATTCGCGACCAATCAGTCGGTCAACGGACAGGAAGCCACCACCCCGGATAACCAGGATCAGGGCCGCAATCGCCCAGAACAGGGGATATTCATATCCGCCATTCGACCACATGAAACCGTTCGATGCATGGAACAGGGTCGCCTGACCCATGAAAATCAAGACGGCAATTGCCACTGGACGGGTTAAAAGCCCCAGGACCAGCATCAGGCCGCCGAAGAATTCTACCAAGCCGACCAACAGGGCCAATTCATAGCCAGGTGTCAGGCCCACGCTTTCAAAGAACTGTCCGGTTCCTTCCAGACCCCCGCCAAACAATTTGCCGTAGCCGTGCGGCATCAGCAAAGCGCCGGTGGTGATGCGCAAAAGCGGATCTGTATAGGGCGTCAGCGCCGTGGTGATGGATTTGGTAAACGGGATAATCGGTTTCGGTTCCGTCGTGGTATACGCCATTTTGTAAGTCCCTTCAGTGATCATCGATCTGGTTTCCAGGCCCCAATGGCCTTTACGATGGCGGAAATATACGATCAATCATGACGGAAACAAAGAGGCGGTATCGAAAAGAATTGTTTCTTTTTTATGCATAATCCTGTTTGTTGATAGGATCATTCCACCCATTTGGTATCATTGTTCCACAGGATAGATTCATTTGTACACGAACGAATTGACCGCATGCTGGTCTGCTGTCAGGCTGAATTTTCATATTGGGAAACGTCGAGGGACAAATGACGAAGATTGTTGGCTGCGATGTTGGGGGAACCTTCACAGACCTGATTTACCTGGATGAAGCAACGGGCGGTGCGCGTATTGCGAAAGTTCCAACAACAGTCGCCAATCAATCACAAGGCGTCCTGAGTGCCTTGGATAAGGCCCAGGTGGATATTACTGCCCTGGACAGTCTGGTGCACGGCACGACGGCAACGACCAATGCCCTGTTGGAGCGGAAACTGGCTAAGACCGGGCTGATCACAACCGCAGGGTTCAGGGATATTCTGGAACTGGGACGGCGCACACGACCCAGCGCCTATGGCTTGACCGGCAGCTTCACGCCCTTGATCCCGCGCAATCTGCGGATGGAAGTGCCAGAACGTATGGATGTTGATGGCAATGTCGTCATTCCCCTGGATGAGGAGGCCGTGAAGCGCGCAGCAGAATCCCTGGTCGCAGAGGGGTGCGAGTCTCTGCTGATCCATTTCCTGCATTCCTATACCGATCCAACACATGAAAAACGGGCAAAGGAAATTGCCCTGTCGGTCTGGCCCAATGCCTATGTCACGGCAGGGCATGAGATTCTGTCAGAGTTTCGCGAATATGAACGGGGTGTCACGGCGGCTGTAAATGCTGCGGTTCAACCCATTTTGGAACGCTATCTGGCCCGCCTGACCAAGGGATTGTCACAGCGTGGCTATACAAAGGACCTGCTGGTGATGCAGGGAAATGGCGGCACCGTCTCGGCAGAAGCGATTTCCAAACTGGCAGTCAATACGGTCATGTCGGGGCCTGCCTCTGGCGTCATGGCGGCCGCCCGCACCGGCAGCGTGTCAGGGCGCGAAAATCTGATCACCTTTGATATGGGGGGGACTTCCTGTGATGTCGGCTTGATCAAGGATGGCACGCCGCAGGTCTCCAGTGAGTTGGAAATCGAATATGCCATGCCGGTGCATGTGCCCATGGTCGATGTTCACACAATCGGAGCTGGCGGTGGATCCATTGCGCGCATTGATGCCGGCGGCTTGCTGCAGGTCGGTCCGGAAAGTGCCGGGGCTCAACCCGGCCCTATCTGTTATGGGCGTGGCGGCACGGAACCGACAATCACCGATGCCAATCTGGTACTGGGCCGTCTGAACCAGGCCCGGCTGTTGGCAGTAGAGGGGGCGCCAGACATTCGCGCCATTCAAGATCGGATCGCGGCTGTTATTGGAGAGCCTTTGGGCCTGTCCTGGGAGGCGGCGGCGGCAGCCATTTTGCGCATAGCCAATGACCGTATGGCAGGCGCGGTGCGTATGGTCTCCCTCAGCCGTGGTCATGACCCGCGCGATTTCTCGCTTTTCGCCTTTGGTGGGGCGGGTCCATTGCATGCCGGTGCCATTGCACGGGAATTGGGTGTTCCAACGCTGCTGATCCCCGCCAGGCCCGGCATCACCAATGCGCTGGGCTGTGCTGTGGCCGACCTGCGCCATGACTTTGTCAACACGATCAACAAGCCTATGGCCAGTGTCGATATGAGCTTGGTACGCGATACATTTGAAGCGCAAATTGCCGAGGGACGCGCGCGTCTGGACCGGGATGGCGGAGGTACCGGAGCGGTCCGCGTGATCCACACTGCCGACATGCAGTTCATTGGTCAAAGCCATCTATTGTCCGTCCCTATTGCCGACCCCGCGATTTCCAGGGAGGATTTGCAGGCTGCATTTGAGGCGGTTTATTGGGCACGGTTTGAAGTGGCCTTACCGGAAATCAAGGCCAATTTGGTCAATCTGAACACGGCAGTCATTGGTATTCGCCAGCAGGTGGATTTGCGCCTGTTATTGGATCCGGTGCCGGCTGATGTGCACCCGGAAAGCCGACCGGTTTGGTTTGAAGAGGGGGGGTGGACCGAGACCCCGATCCTGCAGCGCGCAACTCTTTCGCCCGGCACCCAACTTTTTGGCCCCGCCATTGTCGAACAGATGGATACAACCACCGTTCTGGCACCGGGCATGCGGGTTGAGGTCGATGAGATCGGCAATATGATAGTCCATGTCGGACCTGGAGGGGTGGCAGCATGACGACAGAAATTGACCCCATCACGCTGGGCGTTATCCAGAACGGCTTGCAACAGGTCTGCAACGAGATGGACCTGGCCTTCTGTCGCGCCGCATTTTCGCCAGTGATTGCGGAGGCGATGGATCGATCTGACGGGATTTATGCGGCAGAGGACGGTGCGCTGATCGCTCAAGGGGATCTGGGCCTGCCGGTCTTTGTCGGCACAATGCAATATGGCACCCAGGCGGTCATTCAGCGGGTTTCTAATCCACAGCCGGATGATGTGATCATCTGCAATGACCCCTATCTGGGCGGCACACATTTGATGGATGTGCGGTTTTATCGGCCGTTCTTTTATCAGGGCGAATTGTTCTGCTGGTTGGCCAATACCGGCCATTGGCCCGATACCGGTGGCATGGTGCCCGGTGGCTTTTCCGCCCGCGCAACAGAGGTGGAACAGGAAGGATTGCGTATTCCCCCGGTGAAGCTGTTCAAACAAGGGGAATTGGACCCGGAAATCCTGGCGATCATTCAGTCCAATATCCGCATTGCTGATCAACGGATTGGCGATATCCAGGCCCAGGCGGCGGCCTTAAAGATTGGGGACAAACGCCTGACCGCCCTTTTGGATCGTTATGGACGCGATACGGTCGCACAAGCGATTGCGGAATTGCGTGCCAGGGCCGAACGCCTGATGCGGGCCACCATCGCGGATGTGCCGGACGGCGTTTATACAGGTGAAGCCTTCGTCGATTCAGATGGCGTTGTGGATGAACCCCTGAAAATCGCCATGCAGATCACGGTCAAAGGGGATGAGATGACCTTTGATATGACAGGCTCCTCACCGCCCTGTCGCGGGCCAATGAACAGCGTGATTGCGACCACGCGGTCTTCCGTCTATCTGGCGATCAAGCATATCTTTCCCGACGTACCGCTGAATGCAGGCACGTATGCGCCGTTAAAGATCATCGATCCAAAGGGAACCTTCCTTTATGCGGAATATCCCCGCCCCGTCTCAGGCTGTGCGGCGGAGGTATCGCAACGCATTGCTGAGGCCGTGTTTGCAGCCTTGACCAAGGCGATTCCGGATCGACTATTCGCCGCACCTGCCGGGTCCAGCGGCAATTTTGCTTTGGGGGGCTATGACCCGGACAAGCAGCGGTCTTATGTCATGTATGTCATCTCCGGCGGGGGATATGGGGGCCATGCAGGGGGTGATGGCTTAACCAATGGATGCTCCACAATCGGGATTTCAAAGTCCCAACCGATCGAAGTGTTGGAGCAATATTATCCGGTCCTGTTCGAACGCTATGCTCTGGCCGAGGGGTCGGGCGGTGCAGGTCAGCATCGCGGTGGGTTTGGTATCAATTATCGTGTACGCGTACGCCGGGGGGAGGCACGGGCCTCTATGGTTATGGACCATGGGCGCACGGGGCCGCAAGGGGCGCTGAATGGATCAGAAGGCGGCGCGAATACCGTCCGCTTCGATTTCAAGGATGGCAGTACCCATACACCCCTACATCTGTCCAAGGAACAGGATATCACCGTGCGACCCGGTGATGTGATTGATGTCTGTACCCCTGGCGGGGGTGGTTATGGCAATCCGTCCAATCGGGACCCACAGAAGGTACAGGATGATATCCGCAAGGGCTATTACAGCGCTGAACAGTC
Organism: Rhodospirillales bacterium; assembly: GCA_002696645.1. GTDB lineage: Bacteria > Pseudomonadota > Alphaproteobacteria > UBA8366 > Aestuariispiraceae > Pacificispira. The sequence goes on from NZSA01000035.1 coordinate 6,197, forward strand.
CGCGGCCCGGTTTCCAATCAAGGGTTCTGAATAAAGTCCTTAATTTCTTCCAGGATTGGTGCCTTGCCGCGCAGCAGCGTGCTAAGCGCCAGGATCGTGTCCGCATGGCTGAGATCGGAATAGAAATGGGTCTCTACGGGTCGATCTGATTCGGCCAGTCCAGCCGCAAGCACGCGCGTGTTTTTGGGTAAGACTGTTGTATCGGCCTCCCCATGGAACAATAGAATGGGAGGCGTGTCGGCATTGATGAAGTTTACCGGTGACACATTCGGATCGTCCAGAGAGCCTGCAAAGGCGTCCCGCGTGACCTTGTATTCCTTTGGGTCAAAATCATAGGGGCCGGATATACCGATCAATCCGACGATATCCTCAGGCACGGCACCTGACTCTTTCAGGTACTGTGTGTTCAACCCCAACAAGAGCGCGTTATACGCCCCGGCCGAATGCCCGGCCAGATAGACCCTTTCCGGGTCGCCCCCATAGTGATCGATTTGTTGCTGTGTCCAGGCGACGGCGGCGGCATTGTCTTTGATGAAATCTGGAAACCGGACATCCGGCACCAGACGGTAGTCCGCCACCACCACGACCAGCCCCAAGGCGGCCAGCGCACGTCCGGCAAATTCATAGTGTTTCTTTTGACCGGTCTTCCAGGAACCGCCATAGAAAAAGACAATCGTTGGCAGCTTCTTTCCCTGTATTCGGTCACTTGGGGCATAGATATCCAGCTTTTGTCGGGGGTCATCCCCATAGGCGATATCCTGCGCGACCTGTTCACTGCCCTGGTCATAGGGAACGACGGCATTAAAAAACCCCAATGGGGAACACCCGGTCAGTGATATCAATGCAACAAAGGCCCCGATCACTCTTTTTTCGATGGAAAATGACACGCACTAAGATCCTTGAATAAAAAGCCCCTGCTATCTGTACGTATCTGAAAATAGATTGGATGATTTTAACTGGATGAAAGCGTACGCCTGACCGCATCCTTCCAGCCCGCTCTTTTCGTGCCGCGCGTCATGTCATCCATATCGGGCTGGAACCGTCGGTCCAGACGCCAATCGGCGGCGAAGCCCTCTTGATCCGGCCAGACGCCTGCTTGCCGCCCCGCCAGCCAGGCCGCACCCAGGGCAGTGGTTTCCAGAACCTGCGGGCGATCCACAGGTGCATTCAGCAGATCAGAGAGTTGCTGCATCGCAAGATCACTGGCCGTCATGCCGCCATCGACCCGCAGAACCGTTTCAGCCGATGCTGATTGGGGCCAGTCCTTATGCATTGCATCCAACAGGTCTGCGGTTTGGTGGGCCACAGATTCCAGCGCAGCCCAGGCCAATTCTGCGGCGCCGGTTGCTCGTGTTATTCCAAAGATTGCGCCGCGTGCCTCTGCATCCCAATGAGGCGCGCCAAGCCCTGTAAAGGCCGGTACCAGATAGACCGAATGTGCCGGATCGGCCTGCTGCGCCAAAGTATTCACATCCTTTGAGTCCTTTATCAACCCCAGGCCATCCCGCAGCCATTGCACCGCCGCCCCGGCAACAAAGATTGACCCTTCCAGCGCATAGGTTGGTTTCCCGTCCAGGCGATAGGCTAATGTGGTCAGCAGGCGATTGTGGGATTGGCTGGCCGTATCGCCCGTGTTCAACAGCGCAAAACAGCCAGTGCCATAGGTGGATTTCAAACTGCCGGGCTGGAAGCAGGCCTGGCCGATTGTGGCCGCATGCTGGTCGCCCGCAACACCAAGAATCGGTACAGCGGCCCCCAGAATTTTTGGATCCATCGTGCCGAATTCTGCGGCGCAATCCAGAACCTTGGGCAACAGGGCACGGGGTATGTTGAACATCTGCAACAGGTCCTCGTCCCAGTCCTGCATGTGGATGTTAAACAACAGTGTGCGCGCGGCATTTGTCGCATCGGTCGCATGGACCCGCCCACCGGTCAGGGTCCAGATCAGCCAGCTATCGACCGTGCCGAAGGCCAGTTTTCCCGATGCCGCCTGGGCACGCGCACCCGGTACAGTGTCCAGAATCCAGGCGATCTTCGTTGCGGAAAAATAGGGATCCAGTAACAGGCCTGTTTTGGCCGTCACGTCCGCTTCAACACCGGATTGTCGCAACCTTGCGCACAAGTCCGCCGTGCGTCGGTCCTGCCAGACAATGGCGTGATGGATCGGCCTGCCGGTGGTGCGGTCCCACAGGATGGTTGTTTCGCGCTGGTTTGTGATGCCCAGACCAGCCAGGTCGCGTGCCTCTAAACCAGCTGCCGCCAGCGCTGTCTTCATCGTTTCAACGGCTGTGGTGATCAGGTCTTCTGGCGCATGTTCCACATGACCGGAAGCTGGGAAGTGTTGGGCGAATTCCTGTTGGCCGCTGCCCAGGATGTGATACCCCTCGTCAAAGATCAGCGCGCGGGTGGAGGTCGTTCCTTGATCCAGGGCCATGATCTTGGACATCAGCGGTTTTCCTTCATCCACGCGTCCAGGGCCTGGACCTGATCCGGGGTAAAGTGCAGACCCAGCTTGGTGCGCCGCCATAAAACATCTTCGGCACAATAGGCCCATTCCTGAGCCATCAGGTAGCGCAGTTCGGCTTCATAGAGATCGGCACCAAATAGACGCCCCAAATCTTCCAAGAATTTCGCATCCCCCAGAATGTCGCGCGTCCGGGTGCCATAGTGACGGATCATGCGATCTATAAGGCGGTCTGGTAGGGCGGGATGTTCCGACTGAATAGCGTCTGCTAGGGCCTTTGCGCCCTGAGCCGGGAAATCACCACCCGGCAGGCTGGCACTTTGGGTCCAGGCAGGCCCTTTCGCGCCCAGTCGGGCCTCGATTTTGTGCAGCATGCTTTCAGCAAGGCGGCGATAGGTGGTGATCTTGCCGCCGAAAATATTCAACAGCGGTGCTTCCTCTGGCCCGCCCTCATCGCGCAGGACATAATCGCGGGTCGCCTCTTGCGCGGCGCTGGCCCCATCATCGAACAAGGGACGCACGCCGGAATAGGTCCAGACGATATCATCGCGCGTGATCGGGCGTTTGAAATAGGCCCCGGCACCCGCCAGCAGATAGTCGGTTTCTTCGTCCGAAATACCAAATTGATCCAGGTCGCCGGCAAAGTCACGGTCCGTGGTGCCGATCAGGGTAAAATCCTGCTCATAGGGAATGGCGAAGAATATCCGCTGATCGGTGTTCTGAAATATGTAACAGCGATCATGATCATACAGCTTGCGAACCACGATATGGCTGCCCTGGACCAGACGGACATGATGCGCCTCGTTATCGCCAAGGGCGCTGCGCAGAAACTGATCCACCCAGGGGCCCGCTGCATTGACCACAGACCGGGCCATGACCGTGCGCTGCTCACCACTGTCGGTATCTTGCAAGGTGATGTGCCACAGCGCGCCCTCCCGCTTCAGCGCGCGGCACTCGGTGCGGGGCATGATATCTGCCCCCCGGTCCGCGGCATCCCGGGCGTTCAACAGGGTCAGGCGCGAATCCTGAACCCAACAATCGGAATATTCAAATCCGGTTACATAATCATCCTTCAGCGGCAGGCCCGCCGGGTCCCGGCGCAGGTCCAGAGATTTTGCAGCGGGTAACAGCTTTCGCCCGCCCAGATGGTCGTATAGAAACAGACCCAATCGCAACAGCCAGGCCGGGCGTAGTCCACTGTGATGGGGCAGGACGAAACGCAGCGGCCAAATGATATGGGGCGCATTGCGCAACAGGGTTTCCCGCTCCATCAGGGATTCACGGACCAGTCGGAATTCGTAATGTTCCAGATATCGCAATCCGCCATGGATCAGCTTCGTCGAGCCGGAGGACGTGCCACTGGCCAGGTCCTTCTTCTCACACAATCCAACGGAATAGCCGCGGCCCACGGCGTCCCGTGCGATACCACAGCCATTGATACCCCCACCGATGACGAAGATGTCATAGGGTCCTGGTTGCGCCATTCAAAACTCCTTCGTCAATCGCCGCATCACGATAACATCGGTGCCCGCCCGATACACGCATAAGGTCTTTTGTGTCAGGAGGAAAGGGAATGGATTATGACAATTGTTGCAGGACCGGATTGATTGCCAAATGCTGTTCGACTTGTCGTATTAATCGCTCTTCTTCCTGTCTCGCAGCGCTTTAACAAGATCGCGGGATGTCTGGAAAATTGCTAATATAGTCACCGTCTCGGTGCCGACTTCATAGACGATCAGGTAGGGAATCCCAGAGACACTTAGTTCTCGCGTCTCAGGCAGGCGACCTGGACGGCCCAGAGATGGAAATTCCAGCAATTTTTCCGCTGTTTGCACAATCCCTCGAAACACGGTCTCTGCGGCAACGGGATTATCCAGGGCGATATAATCCACAATCTCCTCAAGATCACGGGCCGCTGGTTCGGCAATGATTAATTGCGTCAACGTTCCCAGCCGTGTTTCGTGGCAATGCCGGAAAACACCTCATCTGCAGGAATGACTTTGCCGGACCGTGCAGCAGCAATCCCGGTTGTGATCCGCTCCAACTGCCAAGCGTTGGCTTCCAGGTATTGTTCAATAGCTTGATTGACGATGTAATTGCGAGACCGGTCCATCGCATTTGCCAAAGCATCAATTTCGGACACTTTGGCCGTGCGGATTGTGATAGGCTCAGATGTGGCGCGCTCAGACATGGTGTGCTCCATTGTAATCACATGTAATCGTATCACCAAATACCATTTGCGCAAAGTTAAGCTTACAGCGCAACCTGGGCGCTGTAGTGGATAAGATTGAAATGATACTGCTCTGGCCGCTCTAAGCGCTGACCAGCCCCAGCGTATCGCGGACTTCTTTCAGAATGGGCGCGGAGAGGGCTTTTGCCCGTTCGCCGCCCTTAGCCAGGATACGGTCGATTTCTGCCCGATCTTCCAGCAGTCGGTTCATTTCCGTCGTGATGGGTTCCAGATGCGCGACCGCCGCGTCGGCGAGAATCTGCTTGAAGGCGCCAAACTGGCTGCCGCCGATTTCAGACAAGGCTATCTCGACCGTCTGGTGGGTCAGGGCAGCATAGATCGTCACCAGATTCTCTGCTTCCGGTCGACCGGCAAAGCCCTTCTTGTCGGTGGGGAGGTTCTCCGGATCGGTTTTTGCCTTCTTGATTTTCTTGGCGATCTCGTCGGCCGTATCGGTTAAGTTAATGCGCGACATGTCCGATGGATCGGATTTCGACATTTTCTTGGTGCCGTCGCGCAGGGACATGACGCGGGTCGCCTCGCCCAGGATCAAGGGTTCGATCACGGGGAAGAAATCCGGCACGCTCCAGTCATTGTTGAACTTGATCGCGATGTCGCGGGCCAGTTCCAGATGCTGCTTCTGATCTTCGCCCACCGGCACATGGGTTGCGCGATAGGCCAGGATATCGGCAGCCATCAGATTGGGATAAACGAACAGACCCGTTGAGGCGTTCTCTTTATTCGATCCGGCCTTTTCCTTGAACTGCGTCATGCGGTTCAGCCAGCCCATGCGCGCCACGCAATTGAAATACCAGGCCAGTTCCGCATGATCCGGGTTCTGCGATTGATTGAACAGGATGTGCTTGTCCGTATCAATGCCACAGGCGATCAGCGCGGCAGCCACCTGTCGGGTTGCTTCGCGCAGTCCCGCTGGGTCCTGAAATACGGTCAAGGCGTGCTGATCCACGACGCAATAAATGCATTCATAGTCTTTTTGCAGCGGTGCCCAGTTGCGAATGGCGCCTAGATAGTTCCCCAGCGTCAGATTGCCGGTTGGCTGAATGCCAGAGAAAACGCGGGGTTTATGCGGTGACGGTGTGGTCTTGGTCGGCGCGGTCATGGGATGTGGACTCCCCGAACGATGTTGATGAAAATGCGCCCCGCTTATCGCGGGTTCCGGGTGGGGGGTCAAGTCTGGAACACTGAATTATTCTGTAAGTCTGCGTCGGCGCGTCAGGGCGCGTTTTACTTCTCTTAGGTCTGTGCCTCCCAAAACCTGCACCAGGGTGAAATAAAGAAATGCGCCGATCAGGACCAATCCAACCAAGGCCCCGATCCGAAGCATCAGGGTCCAATCCACCAGATGCGGCATAAACTGGATCCCCGCATAGAGGGCCAGGCCCATCGTGATGGCCGCCAGTAACAGGCGGGGCAGGCGGCGGCGAAATCTTGTATCCAGCGGCAGATGCCCGCGTTGGGACAGGATGGCGGCCATCATTCCCGCATTGACCCAGGCCGCCAAAGAGGCGGCAAGCGCTATGCCTGTGGATCCCATCACCTGCATCAACAGATAGGCTAGAAGGACATTCACGGCCATTGAAATGGCCGCCAGGATCAAGGGTGTCCTGGTATCACCACGGGCAAAAAAGGCGGGCGATAGTATCTTTGCCAGGACGACTGAGGGCAGGCCGATTGCCATCGCGGCGGTAATGGCCGCTGTGATCTGTGCATCCTCCGGCGCAAAGGCACCGCGCCGGAACAGAACATCCACAACCGGCATCGGCATCGCGATCAGGGCGGCGGTGGCAGGCAATGTAAACAAAAGCCCGATTTCCAAGGCACGATTCAAACTGTCGGAGGCGCCCGTCATATCCTTGGCGCTTAACTGGCGCGATAATAGGGGCAGCAGGGCCACGGATATAGCAACGCCGATCACGCCCAGCGGCAATTGCGTCACCCGGTCCGCGTAATACAGATGGGCAATCGCGCCTGCGGGCAGCAGAGAGGCCAGCATGGTGGAAACAACCGTGTTGATCTGACTGACACCCGCGCTCAAAACCCCAGGCCCCATGCGCCGCAACAGGGAAATGATGTCCGGTGACAGGCGCGGGCGCGGCAGATGCACCAGAATGCCTGCACGGTGACAGTCCCAGGCAATCAGCCCGAACTGTAAAACCCCGCCAATGAACACACCCCAGGCCAGCGCGAAGGCAGGCAAGGTCGGCAGCAGGTCAGAGAGGCTGAGCCCCATCGCGACGATAAGCACAATATTCAGCAGTAAAGGGGCTGCCGCCGCCGCACCAAACCGGTCCACCGTGTTCAACATGCCAGACAGCAACGCGGATAGGGCCATGAAGGTCAGATAGGGAAAGGTGATGGTGCTCAAGGCCACAGCCAATGCAAATGTATCTGCATTCGCGCCAAATCCAGGGGCCAGCACCAGAATGACAAAGGGCATGAAGGCCATTGCCAGCACGGTCAGCACCAACATGGTCAGGACCAGCAGAACCGCAGCCTCTCCCCCAAAGCGGATGGCGCTTTCCTTGCCTTCCCGCTCCAACCGTTTGGCATAGATCGGGACCAGGGCGGCATTCAGCGCACCTTCGGCAAATAAGCGACGGAACAGATTGGGCAGCCGAAAAGCGACGACAAAGGCCTCCGCTGCCGGGCCCGCCCCCAACACGCCGGCCATCATCGCATCCCGGACAAAGCCCAGCACCCGACTGACCATTGTCCAGCCGCCTACCGTCGCAATGGACCGCATCAACGCCATACACTTCCTCCAACCGCAAGAAGCAGCAGCATTAGCCGGATTCGACCGTCCTGGCGAGTGTGGGAAAGAGGCTGAATGGGAAAGAAATTATAGACTAAATCTTCCATTTTTCTTTCACCAATTGACTTTAATGCAAGAAAAACTAAATATCATGGGGAAGCTGCCCATATGAAAGTGACGATGATGAGCGTAGCGCTGGTAAAAATTTTGGACGATTTAAAGCGGGTCGGGGGTTTGAAGGGTACAGATTTGGCTAATATCGTGGATGCATCTGCGGCTACCGTGTCGCGTTGGTCCCATGATAAGGGAAGCCCCCCTCTCCCCATCCAGGCCATGATCGCTGATTTGCGTTATGTTGTGGAACGACTCTCAGATTTCTATACGCCGGATGAGGCGCGCCTTTGGTTGCATGCCCGTCATCCACTTTTGGACGGCGCGCGGGCGATTGATTTAATTCGGGATGGTAAGGTGGAACCGGTCTTGGCTGTGATTGAGCGGCTGGATGCGGGCGCTTATCTGTAGAATCGCTGCGCATGACATTCACCCATGCCCGCGACATTGTGCTTTTGGATGCAATAGACGCTTTGCCACGGATCGGCTATGAGGGCCCGCTTTGGCGTGTGTGTCGACAGGGGCGTGATCCGCTCCAAGGGCATGCCTCTGGTGGGCGATGGGATCCTGGTCGTTTTGATGTTCTGTATTGTTCGCTTGATCCCAATGGTGCGGCGGCTGAGATGCAATTTCATTTATCCCGCGAACCTGTCTTCCCCTCAAAATTGGTGTTTGAGCGGCATCACCTTGGCGCACAGTTGAAACGGACTCTTCGGTTGGGTGATATGACGGCCTTGGCAGCGTTGGACGTAGATATTAAAACCTATGGATCTCTGCACTATCAACGATGCCAGGAAATTGGGGATGCAGCCTGCTTTCTAGGGTTTGATGGTTTGATCGTACCCAATGCGCGGTGGGACTGTTTGAACGCAGTAATCTTTACAGAAACAGCGGAACCAAGCGCCCTGAAACTGCTGTCCAGTGAACAGATTGATTTAATGAATTGGGCGCGGAAGTTTAAGAAACCGCGCTGATAACCTTACTCCGCCGCTTGAGCCTTTGGGTTGGCGGCGCGTTTGGCGGTTTTTTTGGCCAGTGCCTTGCGGGCGTGTTTGGTGGGGGGCGGTGCGGTTTGGGCCTCTGCCTCCAGCAGGGCATAGCGCAGGGCCTGGCGGATCTGGTCCAGGCGACCGGCATGTTCCACCTTCAGGCCGAATGTATCCTTCACATAAAAGACGTCGACGACCTGTTCGCCATAGGTGGAAATCTTTGCAATCGCGATTTGCAGGCGCTGTTCCACCAGGGCGGATGTGATCCGATACAACAGGCCCGGTCGGTCGCGCCCGTTGACTTCGATCACCGTATGGGTTGCCGATGCGCGATTGTCGATCAAGACACGGGGCGGGACGGTAAATACCCGCGTGCGCGATGGCAGCGAGACTTTCGCCCGTTTCATCAATTCATCCAGGGGACGAATTTCGCCCGCCAGGGATTGTTTCACCATGGCAGATAGGCGGGCCAACCGGTCCGGGCGAGAGAATGTGCCGCCCTCGGCATCTTGAATCAGAAATGTGTCCAAAGCCATGCCGTCTTTCAACGTGCTGATTTTGGCATCCACCACAGTTGCGCCCGCCAATGCAATAGCACCTGATAATCGGGCGAACAGACCAGGATGGTCCAGGCAGTAGACGGTCAGTTCCGTAACCGACTTTTCCTCATCAACACGGGTATCCAGGGTTAATTCGTCGCGATGCCTTTCCGCGCCGCGCACCAGACGGGCATGGTGGGCCAGCGTGTCCAGATCCAGCGCCAGGAAATATCCTTTCCCACCGCGTTTCAGATGCGCGTCGATATCTGCCTGATCCCAGCCATCCTCCAACAATCGATCCGCCAGACGGGTCTTTGCCGCAGCGGCGCGCAGGATGCGCCCTTCGGAGGCGGACGCCCCCGCCATGACTTCTTCAGCGCGATAGAACAGATCGCGCAGCAGCGTCGCCTTCCAATTGTTCCAGACATTCGGGCCCACGGCCTTGATATCGACAACTGTCAGACACAATAAAAGCCTCAGCCGTTCAGGTGATTGCACCAGGGCGACAAAGTCGGTGATGGTTTTCGGGTCTTCCAGGTCCCGCTTGGTGGCGGTCATGGACATGGCCAGATGGTGCAGGACCAACCACGCCACCGTGTCGGTTTCAGCCTCGTTCATGCCCAGACGGGGACACAGTTTGCGTGCAACCTTCGCGCCCAATTCCGAATGGTCGCCACCGCGCCCTTTCGCTATGTCATGCAGCAAGGTTGCGACGTATAACACATTGCGGGACTGGATCTGATGGATAACTTTACAGGCGACCGGATGTTCTTCGGTCAACAGGCCGCGTTCAATTTTGTTCAGGATTCCGATCGCGCGGATCGTATGCTCGTCGGTCGTGTAAACATGGTACATGTCATATTGCATCTGGGCGACCACGCGGCCGAAATCAGGCACAAATTTACCCAACAGGCCGCATTCATTCATGTCGCGCAGCGTCAGGTCCGGTGATTCTTTCGCACACAGAATTTCCATGAACATCTGATTGGCGTCTGGATCATTGCGAAAGGCGGCATTGACCTTGCTCAAAGATCGGGTGACGGCCGTCAGTGCGTCCGGGTGCAGGGCCAGGCCGGTTTCATTTGCGACCTTGAAGATGCGCAACATCTCCAGGGGCGATTCCCGGAAGACCTTTTTATCGGCAATGGTGATGCGCTGGCCTTCAAGCGGGAATCCTTCCGCATCGCGCTGAAAGAATTTCGCAGGCAGGCGGAAAATGGACCGCCGCTTCTGGGCAGCTTCAAAGGCGGCCAGGAAGATGCGGGTCAGATCCCCAACATCCTTGGCGACCAGAAAGTAATGCTTCATGAAGCGTTCAACGCCGCTGCCCCCGGCACGGTCGTTATACAGCATCCGATTGGCCAGTTCCGGTTGCACGTCAAAGGTCATCCGTTCCTCTGGCCGGTTCGTCAGGTAATGCAAGTGGCATCGCACGGACCAAAGGAAGAATTGCGCCTTGGCGAAGCGTGCGACCTCGGTTTTGGTCAGAGCACCTTCTTCGATCATCTCGGCGATATCTTCCACGCCATATAGGAACTTTGCACTCCAATACAGGGCGTGCAGGTCCCGCAATCCGCCCTTGCCGTCCTTTATATTGGGTTCCAGCACATAGCGGCTGTCGCCCATGCGTTCGTGCCGCTCATCGCGCTCAGCCAGTTTGGCTTCCAGGAAATCCATCTCCCGTCCCGCGACAATCGATTTGCGAAAGCGCGTGCGCAGCTCAGAGAACAGGGACTTATCACCCCAGATATAGCGCGTCTCCAGCAAGGCGGTGCAGATTGTCCAATCAGCCTTTGCCTGGCGCAGGCATTCATCAACGGACCTGGTGGAATGCCCAACCTTCAGCCCGATGTCCCATAGGGTATAGAGAATGGTTTCGACTACCTGATCGACGCGCGCGGCTGGTTTTCGATTGTGCAGGAATAAAAGATCCACATCGGATTGGGGGGCCAATTCGCCCCGACCATAGCCGCCTACGGCAATGATGCTGATAATTTCGGCATCGGTTGGATTGGGGGCCGGATAAATATGCTTGGAAATGCTGTCATACAGCACACGCAGAATCTGGTCGATCAGGAAGCAGTTGCCCGCGACACAGGCCGCCCCGTCCTGATCCTCAAAGAACCGGGTTCGGATTTCTTCGCGACCTTTAGAGAGGGCATTTTTCAGGATGCCAAGCCACGCCGCGCGCGCCTGAGCCTCGCCCTGGACATTGGCCACGGCGTTCGACATTTCTTCCTGAAGGGTCAGGCGATCAATGATCTGGCGCTGCCGCTTCACCTTTACAGATGTATCTATCATACCCTTAACCTAGCGCGCTTTGGGCTGTTTGACGAGGGGTGGTCACATCGGGACTTGGCCGGTATCATGACATTCTAGGGGGATTGAATATAATGAAGGATTTGATTTACCCACAAGAATGGCAAGATGTTGAAGCGTCTATCGCGCGTTTATCCGACAAACAGATATTGTTTGTCTGTGGGGCGGTCAAGTCCGGCACCACCTGGACGCAGTTATGGCTGGATCATCATCCCCAGATCGTCTGTCGGGGGGAAGGGTGCTTCTTTAATGTCTATGCGGGTGCGCTACAGCAGGTATGCCAGGAAACCAGTAAATTTGTGCTGCGCCAGAATGCGACCAAATTTTCAGATTATCCGATATTCCCCCAATTTAATCTGCCCCATGTTCAGTATCTGTTACGGCAATCGGTGCTGGCGCTATTAGCGACATATGGGGATCGTCCAGAAATCCGGGTGGTGGCAGAAAAGAACCCCCCGACCCTGCAGTCGACGGAAACGGCTCTTCAGATTTTCCCGGAAGCAAAAATTCTGAACCTGGTGCGGGATGGTCGCGATATGGCGGTTTCGACTTGGCATGAAAATATGCGGCGGAATGCGCAGGCTTTTAAGGATCAGTTCCCCACATTGGATGATTTCATGCCCGAGATCGCGAAAATCTGGGCGAATGCTCAGACGATCGCGGTGTCGTCACAGAAGACCTATCCAACGCAATTCAGACAAATTCATTATGAAGATTTACTGCATAGTCCACAGCCGATCATGGCGGATGTCTTTGCCTGGTTGGGCGTTAAGGCGGACCCTGATACAGTTGCTGAATGTTGTGCGGCAACATCGTTTAAGGCTCTGTCTGGTGGGCGTGACGCGGGCCAGACCGATGACAGCAGTTTCTTTCGCTGCGGTGTTGAGGCGCAATGGCGGCTTGAACTGACGCCAGCCCAGCAGGATATTTTCTGGCAGATTGCCGGCGATGCAATGCAGGCCCAGGGCTACGATAAAGACGGGCGCGTAACTCAGTAATTCTGACCTTTCCTGATCCTATTCAGTCTGCTTTCGCAGTTGCACAATACGCTATTAAGATGCGACAGTTTGTAACTGTACGCATCGTTTGGGGGAAGATCATGCCGACGCAAAAAGCACAACCGCCGCAAAAGGTTTTGGTCGCCAATCGCAGCGAAATTGCCATTCGTGTAATGCGGGCAGCCACGGAACTGGGCTTTGGCACCGTCGCGTTATATGCGGAAGAAGACAAGCTGTCTCTGCACCGGTTCAAGGCGGATGAAAGCTATCACATCGGTCAGGGGCTGGGACCGGTGAAGGCCTATCTGACCATCGAAGAGGTCATTCGGGTCGCGAAGAAATCAGGGGCGACGCTTATTCATCCTGGCTATGGGTTTATGTCTGAAAACCCTGATTTCGCCGAAGCCTGCGCCGCAAATGGCCTGATCTTTGTCGGGCCACCGCCGGATGTGATGCGGTCGCTGGGCAACAAGGTTTCTGCGCGCCATATGGCGGTGAAGGCGGGTGTGCCGGTCATGCCAGCAACCAATCCCCTGCCGGATGATATGGATGAATGCGCCAGAATGGCCGAAGATGTCGGATATCCCGTCATGCTGAAAGCCAGTTGGGGGGGCGGTGGTCGCGGCATGCGCGTGATCGAGGATGCCAGCAAGTTGAAAGAACAGGTTAATGCCGGACGGCGAGAGGCGGAAGCCGCTTTTGGCAATGGCGAAGTCTATCTGGAAAAACTGGTACAGCGCGCCCGTCATGTCGAAGTGCAGATCCTGGGCGACAGCCATGGCAATCTGGTGCATTTGTTCGAGCGGGATTGCTCCGTCCAGCGGCGCAATCAGAAGGTGGTGGAACGCGCCCCGGCCCCCTATCTGGATTCCGCCACGCGGGAACGGATATGTCAGTCGGCCCTGAATTTGTGTAGGGAGGCTGGTTATATCGGCGCTGGCACAGTTGAATTCCTGATGGATTCCGATACCGGTGAATTCTATTTTATCGAGGTCAATCCCCGTGTTCAGGTCGAACATACGGTGACGGAGGAAGTGACCGGTATCGATATCGTCAAGGCGCAGATCCTGATCGCGCTGGGCGGTCATATCGGGAATGAGGAAGAAACCGGTGTCCCGCCTCAGGATGCGATCTTCCTGAATGGACATGCCCTGCAATGCCGGGTCACAACGGAAGACCCTGAATCGAATTTTACCCCTGATTATGGTCGTATCACTGCCTATCGGGGGGCAACGGGGTTCGGCATCCGGTTGGATGGCGGTACGGCCTATTCCGGTGCGGTGATCACACGCTATTATGACAGCTTGCTGGAAAAGGTCACGGCCCGGGCGGCTACGAAAGAGGCGGCGGTGCGCCGTATGGATCGGGCGTTGAAGGAATTTCGCATTCGGGGTGTCGCGACCAATCTGGCGTTTCTGGAAAATGTCATCAACCATCCGGACTTCGCCAGTGGCAATATCACCACGCGCTTTATCGATACGACCCCGTCCCTGTTCCATTTTCCCAAGCGGCGCGATCGGGCGACCAAGCTGTTGCGCTTTATCGCCGATGTTACCGTGAATGGAAATCCAGAGGTCGCGGGCCGCCCCAAACCGCCAGCCCATGCCTTGCAGCCAGTTGTACCCATCACCGTCTTTGGGGAACCACCTAAAGGGACCAAGCAGATATTGGACGAGCGGGGTCCGGAAGGGTTTCGCGATTGGATGCTGGCCGAACAACGAGTTTTGATCACTGATACGACGATGCGCGATGCGCACCAATCCCTGTTGGCGACGCGTATGCGGTCTTATGACATGGTTAAGGCGTCCGATGCCNATGCCAGGAGACTGCCGGAACTTTTCTCTCTGGAATGCTGGGGCGGGGCGACGTTTGATGTCGCGATGCGATTCCTGAAGGAAGACCCCTGGGACCGTTTGGCTGATATCCGTGCGGCGGTTCCCAATGTGCTGTTACAGATGTTGCTGCGCGCGTCCAATGCCGTGGGATATACCAATTACCCGGATAACGCGGTGCAGTACTTTGTCGAAAAAGCGGCCGATGCGGGTATGGATGTCTTTCGTGTCTTCGACAGCCTGAACTGGGCTGATAATATGAAGGTCGCGATGGATGCGGTGTTGAAAACCGACCGCCTGTGCGAGGCGGCGATTTGTTATACCGGGGATCTGTTCGACAAAAGCCGCCCGAAATACGACCTGGATTACTATGTCACATTGGCGCAAGAGCTGAAGTCCCATGGCGCGCATATTCTGGGCATAAAGGATATGGCGGGCCTGTGCCGCCCGGCGCAGATCCGAACTCTGGTGAAGACATTGAAGGCAGAAACCGGACTGCCGATCCATTTTCACACTCATGATACGTCTGGTATCGCGGCGGCGACGGTATTGGCGGCGTGCGAGGCTGGTGCGGATGCCGTCGATGCGGCGATGGACAGCTTTTCGGGCCTAACGTCCCAGCCGAATTTGGGCTCTATCGCGATGGCGTTGCAGGATACGGATCGTGCAACCGGTCTGGATCCGGCGACTATCCGGGCATTTTCTGATTATTGGGAAGCCGTGCGGGTGCAGTATACGGCCTTTGAACCGGATCTTCGGGCCGGTGCGTCAGAAGTTTATCTGCACGAAATGCCAGGCGGCCAGTTTACAAATTTGAAAGAACAGGCCCGGTCGCTGGGGCTTGCCGAACGCTGGCATGAGGTTGCCCGCATGTATGCGGAAGTCAATCAGCTGTTCGGCGATATCGTGAAAGTGACACCGTCTTCCAAGGTTGTGGGCGATATGGCCCTTTACATGGTGTCCAGCGGCATCTCGCCAGAGGATGTCACCAATCCAGATATCGATATCACCTTCCCGGACTCGGTCGTGGCAATGCTGCGAGGGGATCTGGGGCAACCGCCTGGTGGATGGCCACAGGCCTTACAGAAAAAGGCGTTGAAGGGCGAAGCGCCAAAGACGGATCGGCCCGGCAAACATCTGGTTGCTATCGATTTTGAGAAAGAACGCAGCGAGGCGCAAAAAGCCGCCCAGCGACAGGTCAGCGATTCGGACCTTGCATCCCACATCATGTATCCGAAGGTTTTCGCAGATTTCGCCAAACATCGCCGGGAATTTGGTCGCCTGGATGTGTTACCGACCCCGATATTCTTCTATGGCATGAAACCGGGCGATGAAATCACCGTGGAGTTGGATCCGGGCAAGGCGCTGGTCATTCGTCTTATGGCCGTCGGGGAGGCGGACCAGAAGGGCGAGCGGGAAATCTTCTTTGAATTGAATGGTCAACCGCGTGTGGTTCGGGTTGCGGACAAGGCTGTGGCCTCGACAGCGCCGGTGAATGACAAGGCTGATATGTCCAACACAAATCATGTTCCCGCACCAATGCCGGGACTGGTTGCGATGGTGGCGGTCAACGAAGGTCAGAAGGTTCGGGCAGGGGATGTGTTGTTGACGCTGGAGGCGATGAAAATGGAAACATCCATCACCGCGCCGAAGGCAGGCACAATCTCTCGCGTCGCGACGAAGGCCGGCACGCAGGTGGACGCCAAGGATCTGTTGGTTGTGATAGAATAGGGCGTGCTTACTCGCCCGACTCGAATTGGACCACCACCAGGATATGGTCAACTTCCCCCGGGCTTTCCTGATCATTTTTGCTCAGCGGCAGGCGCAGAATTTGCAAGCGACGAGGATATCCGGCAATGTTGGTGAACGTCAATCGGACATGCTGCGGTGTCTTCGACCGCACCAGTTCCTCCAGATCAGTTTGCAGCAAGTCGCGCAGCTTTATAGGCTCCTGATCATCGACGTAGTGGCCCGTAAGGTTCGCGTTCTGAATGCTTTCCGCCATGGTTCCGGTCAGTCGATAGCGGAAACGCAGAGGGTCATGCTCTACGTCAATTAGAATAAGATACGGCAGCGCGCTTCGGTTAAAGGCATGGGGAGAAAAGTCGGATTTTGTTGGTAGCGCGTTTTCTGTGCGCAACGATGTCCACAGCGACAGAATGTCTTTAAATCGCGAACTATCATAGGCCAGATCAATTAAAAGGTGTTCTCTTTCGCAGGGATGGTCACCGTCAATATTATATATGCCGCCTTTTGGTTGTTCCCCTATCATAATACCCAATTCAATTTACAGTCGAAAAATTACAGGCGCTAATTGTAATTCCAACAATAAGCTGTTTTTTTGCGACCGATCAAGGGGCGTGTGGTGTGATTTACCGGTCATGCCTGATTTTCGAATCCTCTGGCACCTGCGCGCGGTCCGTCATGCCATAGTCCCGATGGACTTCCGCGACACGCAAGCGATAGTCCCGGAACATCTCACCCCGGCCTATTGCCTGGGCTTTGCGATGTTTCTCAAGCTGCCGCCATTCCTGAATGGCGGCCTCATCGCGCCAAAAGGATAGGGAAAGGATTTTCCCCGGCGTCACAAGACTTTCAAATCTTTCGATGGAGATAAAACCATCAATTTGATTGAGTAGAGGCCTGAGATCGGCGGCTATCTCCAGATAGTCGGGCATGCGACCGTCCTGAGGCTCCACTTCAAAAATAACTGCCATCATGATGCATGTCCTATTTTTCAGATGTATTGAATTGCTTCAGCACGGCGACAAGTTTCTCGTCTCGCTCGGCGCTTAATGCCTCAAAAGATCGCCCGTTTTCTTCTGCGCGGCACCCTTCGGCCAGGATCGATGCGGTTTCCGGCGTCAGATCCGGATGCCCCAGACTGTCCCACCAAACGGAAAAGCTGGGGCCAAAGCGTTCAATGAAGACTTCCATCCCCTTACCGCCACTGGCCAGATTAAACAGCATATGCGGCCCCATCACGGACCACCGCAGACCGGGCCCGTGTACTACGGCCTTGTCGATATCCTCAACAGAGGCAACCCCTTCCAGGACCAGATGGATGGCTTCGCGCCACAGGGCGGCCTGCAATCGGTTGGCGACATGGGCGGGGACTTCTTTCAGCACCCGGATTGTCTTTTTGCCGCATCGGTTTTCAAAGAAGTCTTGGCACCAGTCAACGGCGGCAGGGTCCGTTTGCTTATTGCCCAACAGCTCCACCAGGGGGATGAGATGCGGCGGGTTGAACGGATGGGCCAGGACCAGACGTTCCGGCTGCTTTAGTCCCTTTTGCATATCCTTTAACAACAGACCGGACGAGCTGGTCGCCAGGATCGCATGCGCTGCCATTCCGGGCTCCATGGCTCGAAACAGGGCGTGTTTGACGTCCAGTCGTTCGGGAACGCTTTCCTGGATGAAGGCGATATCGTGGACGGCTTGTGCCGGGTCCTCATAAAAATCAATCGCGGTCTGGTCGGCCCCCGCAACAATCACGCCCAATTCACGCAACACGGGCCATGCACGATTAATATAGCTTTGCAGGGCGTCGCGGGCGCCTGGCTCCGGGTCATAGGCGTTGACCGCCATGCCCCGCGCCAAAAACAGGGCTGCCCAACTTGCACCAATCGTTCCTGTCCCGATGACAGCAACGCGGTCCAGAGACTCTGGCGTCGGATAGGCCATAGTGCCCTCCTATCGTTAGATCAGAAATTCACCCGGTCACCACCCTTCAAGCCTAATCGTTTGCGGGCTTCTTGTGGTGTTGCGACGGTCAGGGACAGGTCTTCCACAATGCGCCGGATCTTCTTGACCTGATCCGCGTTGCTTTTCGCCAGTTCACCCTTGCCCAGATACAGGCTGTCTTCCAGACCAACCCGCACATTGCCGCCCAGAATGGCCCCCTGGGTGACGAAGGGCATCTGATGGCGCCCGGCGGCCAGGATGGACCATTCATAATCCTCGCCAAACAGCTTGTCCGCGATCCTGCGCATATGCATCAGGTTCTCCGGATCGGCCCCAATGCCGCCCAGAATGCCGAAAATGGTTTGCACAAAGAAGGGTGGTTTCACCAAGCCCCGGTCTACGAAATGCGCCAGGTTATACAAATGGCCAACATCGTAGCATTCGAATTCGAACTTAACGCCATGGCCTTCGCCCAGGTCTTTCAGGATATATTCGATATCCTTGAAGGTGTTGCGAAAGATGAAATCGCGGGTCATTTCCAGCATTTCCGGTTCCCAGGCATGCTTGAAATCCTTGATCTTATCCAGGATCGGGAACAATGCGAAATTCATCGACCCCATATTCAGGGATGTCATTTCTGGACTGGCCTGACGGGCGGCGGCCAGTCGTTCATCCAGGGTCATGCCCAGACCACCGCCTGTTGTGATATTCACAACGGCATCAGTCTGTTGTTTGATGCGGGGCAGGAATTCCATGAATACTTTTGGGTCCGGCGTCGGGCGACCGTCGTCCGGATTGCGCGCATGCAGATGCAGGATGGACGCCCCGGCTTCTGCGGCCGCCACCGCATCATCGGCAATTTCCTGCGGCGTGATCGGCAGATATTCCGACATGGTGGGGGTGTGAATACCGCCGGTGACAGCGCAGGTAATAATTACACTTTTTGCCATTTGGGTTTCCTCTGTTTTTATATGGGTGCTGATTTGAATCAGTCACATTTGGGATCGTCCGCTAACAGCCACTGATCACGCCCGGCGTCCTTTGCCGCATATAGCGCGTGATCAGCCCGATATACGGTGCTGTCATAGCCATGATCGTTGGGGTGATATTGGCACAGGCCGGAACTGGCTGTCACGGTCAGGGGGCCGATCGCGGTTTTGACGGGGCGGCTGCGCAAGGCTTCGTGAAACCCTTCCAACAGGGCCATGGCGTCCGCCAAACTGGCTTCGCGCATCAGGATCAGGAATTCTTCTCCGCCCCATCTGGCGATCAAGTCGGTCTCTCGCATCGTGCTTAACAATCGTGCGGAGAAATTGACCAGGACCTCATCACCGACATCGTGACCATGCGTATCGTTCACGGCCTTAAAGAAATCGATGTCGATCAGGGCCAGACAGAACCCCTGTGAATGGCCAGCATGCGCCGCCTTGGTTTCCACCTGCAGGGCGTCGTGCGCCCCGCGACGGTTCATCAACCCAGTCAGCGGATCGGTAATGGACGCCGCGCGAAGCTTATCATTTAACTGCATGATTTCGGCCTGCAGCCGGTCGCTCATGCGCGATATCTTATTCAGGTTTCGATCAAGGCGGCGATAGCGACCGACCAGCCAATCAATTTCAGCGCGCAAGTCATCCGCATCGGCACCGTCAAGGCCGTCTAACCGCGCGATCAAGGCGTTGATACGGGAATCGGTCCTGTTCTGGTCTGCCAAAAAAGCCTCCGATCAGGCAATGCGGTTGGACCCGTCAGTCGGTGATGATTTGATAGGGCAGCGAGACATCTTCCAGTAATTCTTCCGCGAGTTCGATGATGCGTTCATTGTCTGGATCACACAACCAAATGACCTTAACCACGCGCCCATCTTCGTGCGCTTCGTCCAGCCTGTCTAGCATGTCCATCATGGATTTTATGCTTCCCGTATTCAGATAGGCCAGTTCAACATTTAATGTAACGGGACGGTCGTCATCATCCTGATCCAACACGGATTCAAGCCATGCGGCGATGGGTTTATAGAAATCGAAGGTATTTTCCGGATAGGACTCTCCAGCCAGGTGCAATACCAGCGTTTCCGGGTTGCACTCAACGGTGGGAGAGGATCTGGTCCCCATGATTTTTATATGCTCAACCATCCTGATTCCTGTTCTCTCAAAACGCTAAATTGTGACTGTCAGATTGAAGAAGGAATAAACCTCATCTCCATCTGATACACTGTAGCTCAAGGGTTTGGAGGCTTTTCGCGCCATTTGCAAGAATCCCAGCCCCGCCCCATTTGCCCCGTCTTCCAGCGGGGCGCGCAATTGGCTTTTATATGCGGCCTTAAGGTCGGCATCATTCAGCGCAATTACTTCGTCCAGCCTGGCCGTCAGGGCAGGAACATCCTCCCGACGGACCAGGTTTCCAGAAACCACAGTATAATGATCCCCCTCGCGCGCGATCAAAACCGTGCCGGCGTTCAATCGGGCGACATCGGCTTTATTGTGTCCCACCGCTTCCGCATAATGTCTGATATTCTGCGTTGTTTCTATATATACAGCAAAAACGTCAGCAATGCGCTTGCGGGGTTGTGTCTGGGATTCAAGGTGTCGCTGTATGGCTTCCCCCAACTCCTCGATTACGCTTTGCGAAAAGGGGCCATTAAAACTGATCACAATATGACAGCGTTCAAAAATAGCCCGCAAGGCTTTCATATCGTCATGGTTCATTGCGCGCCCCCAAATACTCCCGATTTAACATCCGCGTATCACAAAGGTTACGGCTGTAGCGGACAGAAGCCAAGAACGGTTAAGTCATCCCGCTGCGGGTAGTTTCCCCGATAGGATTCCAATGTCTGTAACAAGGCCTGCCCCTGATCTTCTATTGGCTTTTCTACATTCTCGCCCAATGCCTCGACCAAGCGCCGCCGCCCAAAGCCAAACCCTTTTTCGCCGCCGGACTGATCCAGGATCCCATCGGAAGACAGGAAGATACGCTCTGCTTCCTTGGCGGAAAGAACTGTTTCCTGCAAGGTTGCGGCGGATGTCGCCTGTCGACCATATCCCAGGCCCAGCTTGCTGCCTCGAATTCGCTCAATCTTGCCTTTGCTTTGTACAAAACTTTCCAGGCCGGCACTGGCCAGACGAATACGTTTGAATTCAGGCTCTATCAGGCACAGAGTCAGTTCCAGCCCGTTATCCGGACCGACCTGCGCGCCGGTTTGATGCAGATTGGTGCGCACAATGCGGTCCACTGCCATCATTACCGCTACAGGTCCGCCCACGCCGGTATCATTGATCGCGCGGCGACAGACAGAGGCGGCCATCATCGTCATCATGGCACCTGGAATACCATGTCCGGTGCAGTCGCCTAATCCGACATAGATACCGAAATCCGTGCGAACACCGATGTAAAAATCGCCCCCGACGATATCCACCGGGCGGAACAACAGAAAATGATCCCCCAAATGGGTCTCGAAAAAGCTGCGGTTGGGCAAAATTCCCGTTTGGATCAACCGCGCATATTCAATGCCATCTGTCAGCTGCTTGTTGGCTTCTTGCAGCTCGATTGTCTGTTCCTGGACCAGCCGATCCAGGCGCTGTTGTTCTGCGACCCGGTCTGTTACGTCGTTAAACGTATAGACATATCCGCCATTCTTCAGGGCGACACCGGTCACATGCATGACGCCGCCTTTTGGCAGGGTGCGGTCCAAGTCAAAATTTGTTCGCTCCTGAGCCGGTTTCAAATGTTGTGCGACCAGTACTGCGGTATCACCGGGACCGAATTTTCCTTCTTGCGCCATGAAATCAAGCAACCGCTCAAAGGGTTGTCCCTCTTGTGTGAACGGACAATCCACGGGTAATTCGTTCATTTTCAAATACGGGGGATTGGCAAAAACCACATTCATATCGGCGTCGATGACCAACAGCCCCTGATCGATTTCACAGGCGGCTTCCCGCAAGGTGGCAGATATGTGGTCTTCATCGCGACGCCCAGCCTCCCGATGATTATTTTCCTGTTCGGACTGTGTCATGGTTCCCTTTGGTTCCACCCCCCTTTTTCATTGGAATTTAGTATAGCAGGGAGGGATTGGCGACAGGTTTTCCGTCCCCCCCGGCATATGTCTGAATTTGGCTTGCGGTTCAGACCAAGACCCTACCCTGCCTGAGACCGAGATCAAGGAATTGATTGGGGCAAGACAAGGAGGATGTCATATTCAGTACAAGAGTTTTTCGGTTGTCTTAGGCGTATCGGCGTTGTAGATAGCCACCATTCCCTGCGGGCGTGGCGGAATTGGTAGACGCGCTGGATTCAAAATCCAGTTCCTCTGGAGTGTCGGTTCGAGTCCGACCGCCCGTACCATCCTCTTCTTTCTGATCATTTTGCCCTTGTGGGGCAAAGACGCCCTGTCGCTTTCGCGCGAATAAGTGCTATTCTTGCCACAACAGGATAATGATCCACATCCATTTGAAAGGGAGTGTTGCGTTCAGATGGCAGAGGTGCAGCCCAAAAAGCCACCCGGTCGACCGAGGGGTGAACAGACGGAAAATGCAGATCGCAGGCGCCGTCAATTGGTCGAAGCCGCAATTCATTCTATCGTTCATCTGGGTATGTCTGCGACGACTTTGGCGACTGTTTCTGCTTCTGCCGGCCTTTCTCAGGGCGTTGCGGTGTTTTACTTCAAGAGCAAGGAAAACCTGCTGATTGAAACGCTGCGTCATCACTATCACGAATATGATGACCATTGGCACAAGGCGTTGGCAGACGCACCGGATGATCCCCTGGAAAAACTGATGGCGTTGGTTTTCGCAGATGTTGATCCGAAAATCTGTAATACGCGAAATTTGACGCTGTGGAATTCCTATTGGGGGGAGGCGGTCGCCCGCCCCAAATTTGCTGAGATTTGCGAGGCATATGACCGAGCACGCTATGAAACGCTGATCGGTTTTTGTGAGGCGGCGGCTCCCATGATGGTCGGGGATTATTGGACGCCTGTCACGGTGGCAGATGTTNNGNATNNGNTGACCGATGGGATGTGGACACGGATGCATGTGACGCCTGGTTTTATGGATCTGGAATCCGGGCGCATGTTGTTGGCGCGCTTTCTGGCGACGGTCTATCCATCTCGTGCCGATGGCATCCTGGCCCGTGCCGAAAGCTTAAGTGCGAAATCATAAAACCATCCCAAAAGAAAACCGCCCGACATTTCTGCCGGGCGGTCCTGAATGCAAACAGTACCGGTTAGGACTTCAGCTTGGTCCAAACCCGTTCGCGCAGGCTCTTGGATGCATCGCTGCAAACCTCAAACCCTGACAAACGATCAGCAAATTCTTCAGGCATATTCACTGCCGGATCGGAGGACAGTGATTCGTTCAGAAATTCCCCGGACCCGATGATTGCATTTGAGTAACCGGTATAGTTGGACGCAGCAGCGGCATTTTCCGGCAGCAGCATCCAGTTGATGAAGGTTTTGGCGTTATCCATGTTCGGTGCATTCGAAGGCACCGCCATTGTATCGGTCCAGAAGGTCACGCCTTCTTTCGGATACACATAGACAACGCCTGGCTTGTTAGCCTTCACGCGGTGCGCGGCGCCATTCCACTGCATATGCACAGCCACTTCACCGGCCGACATGCGATCAATGGTGCCGTCGTTGGAATAGACCTTCACAAACGGTTTCTGCGCCATCAGAACATCCAGGATTTTCTGGGCTTCCGCAGGGTCTTCGGTGCATTTGCTGACACCCGTGTAATAGGCAGCCGCATTCCAGACATCGCTCATTTCATTCAACATGGCGATGTTGCCTTTCAGCTCATCCTTTGGCTTGAACAACTCACCCCAGCTTTCTTCCATCGTGCCGCCAGGAACCATGGCCGGATCATAGGTAAACCCGGTCGTGCCCCACATATAGGGTGCAGAATAGCTGCGGTCGGCATCAACCGATAACGTCTGGAACGGGCCCAGGACGTTTTTGAAGTTTTCCATCTGGTTGACTTTGATATCCGCGACCAGTCCCTTATCGATCATCGTGCCCAGGGTCGTTGGGCCAGGGAAGATCACGTCATAGCCGCCACCGCCGGCCTGTAGTTTGGCCAGCAGGTCTTCTTCGGACGCATAATTGTCCATTGTCGTCTTGATACCGGTTTCTTTCTCAAACTTTTCCAGAAGCTCCGGTGAGAAATAGTTGGACCAGTTATACAGATGCAATTCGCCATCGGCAGACGCACTGCCAACCGCTCCAAAGGTCAGGCCGACCGCTGCGGTCATGCCTAAAACCCATTTTGATACGCGCATCATGTTCAATACTCCCTGTTGTGATTGGTATGAGGACTGTGTTCGAAAGGATATTACCCCCGCCCGTGCCCTCTGCCGAGCAGGAGAGAAATCGATACCATCACTACGGAGACGACCAGCATTAATGAAGAGATCGCATTGACCTCTGGCGAAACACCAACCCGGATCAGGCCGAAAATATAGATCGGCAATGTTGTTGATCCGGCGCCGCCCACAAAGAATGTGGTGACGAAATCATCCAGTGAAATGATAAAGGCCAGGACCGCCCCGGACAGAATGCCAGGCATCATCAGGGGCAGGGTCACACGCCGGAATGTCTGAACCGGGGTTGCATACAGGTCGCTGGCGGCCTCGAACAGGCGCGGGTCCAGCCCTTCCAGCCTCGCCCGGATGGGCAGATAGGCAAAGGGGATGCAAAACACCGTATGGGCGATCATGACCGTCATCAGCCCCTGTGTGATCCCAAGGGTGGCGAAAAACAGCAGGGACGCCACGGCGGTCACAATTTCCGGTACGGTCAGCGGCAGGGCGACCAGGGCATTCATGGCCCCTTGCCCCTTGAAACGATCCCGCGCCATTTGCACCGCCGCCAGGGTGGAAAGCGACGTTGCCCCTAAAGAAGCAACGCAAGCGATCAGAAGGGAATTGCCAGCCGCTCGCAGCATATCTTCGTTCTGCAGAGCGACCCTGTACCAATCCAGAGAAAATCCGGTCCAGATGGTTACCAGTTCATTCTCATTAAATGACAAGGCGATCAGGACCGCGATGGGCAGATAGACATAGGCGAAGAAGACACAGGCCATAAAGGCCAGACCAGGCCAATGATTGGCGTCCCCTGCTTTGCGGCGTCCGGGCAATAACGTTCCAAGCGTGCCGGTGACAAGGCTCATAAACTGATCCCCTGTTTTGATTTTCCGGACTTCAGCGCGTATAGGGTCATCGCCAATAGCACCATTGCCAAAAGGCCAAAGCCCAGCGCCGCCCCAAAGGGCCAGTTTCGCGCCGCCCCGAATTGCAGGCCGATCAGATTGCCGATCATCATGGTTTTACCGCCGCCCAGCAATTCCGGGGTCACATAGGATCCCAGACAGGGCACAAAGACCAGGATAGACCCAGCAATGATACCGGGCATCGCGGCGGGCAGAATGATCTTGCGCAGGGTTTGAAGTCTGGTCGCGTAAAGATCAAAGGAGGCTTCCACCAGGCGCAGATCCAATTTCTCCAGACTGGAATAGATTGGCAGCACCATAAAGGGCAGGAAGGAATAGGTCAGGCCAACTGAGACGGCGAAGCTGTTATGCAACAGGGGCAGGGGCTCGTTTATGATCCCGATGCCCAGTAAGGCCGAATTGATTGTCCCATGATCCCGCAGCAGCAGGATCCAGGCATAATTGCGCACCAGCAGATTTGTCCAGAAGGGCACCGTCACCAAAAAGACCAGGGCAGGACGCCAGCTTTTCGGTCGCGTTGCCATGAACATAGCGGTCGGGAACCCCACCAGCAGCGACAGTGCCGTCGTGATGGCCGCCAGCCACATGGACCGCCAGATGATCAGCAGATAATCGAAATTCAGCGACAGAGTGTCGTCCAGGTTCCGCTCAAAGATGAAGCGCATATAGGCTTCCATTGAGTAACTATTCCAAACGACACTGCCGGAATAGTCGCGGGTCTGGATGGAAATCCAGGCCATCAGCAGCAAGGGCGCGACCATAAATATTGTAATCGCCCCGGCAGCCGGGCCAATCAACAGCAGTCTTTGTCGTCTCAGGTTTCGCTTTCGGCTGTCAAGACCTGCCACGGGGACAGCAGTCGAATCGATATTCGTCACGGAGGCTCCAGTTCGTTGTGCGAACCAATGTGGTCACCGATTTAAATCTTGTGGCACCATCACGCAAAATGCCCAGGCAGCCAACTTGTTTATCAGTGTGGTGACCCCATCCGTTACTCCATTTAGCATAACGCATGACATTCATATTCATCAAACATTTTTTTGAATAACCGCTCAAATGAACCGTGTATCGAGATTTTGGGTGACAAATTCCGCAATCTGAGTTAATTTAAATGAGTGCTCAGAAAAATATAGATGAAAGTAAGGCGATCCGTTATGAATACCATCGTTAAACCGTCCGCTGAAGCTATGGGAGCCCCGAAAGAATGGGACCGCAGTGGCCTGCCGGCCTGGACTTATGGCAGTGATGAGCTGACAGAGGTGGAAAAGGACGCCTTGTTCCGGCGCCATTGGCAGATTGCCTGTCACATATCGGATGTTCCTAATCCGGGTGACTATATCTCCTTCGATATGTGCGGAGAGCGCGCCCTGGTGATGCGCGACAAAGAGGGTGAGGTTCGGGCCTTTCATAACCTGTGTCGTCATCGTGGTGCACGCGTTCTGGCCGGGGATCGGGGCGAATGCCCGCACGTGATCACCTGCCCGTTTCATGGCTGGAGCTATAATCTGGATGGCACGCTGCGCAGTCCGGCGGTTCCATCCAGCCTGCCAAAGCTGGATCCCGTTGAACATGGTCTAAAGCCAATTGAGATGGAAATCTGGCATGGCTTTGTCTTTTTGCGATTCCTGCCGGGCGATCAGCCGTCTGTCGCGACAATTTTTGCGCGGCATGAAGAAGAGGTCGCGCAATACAAGATGGCAACCATGGTGCCTGCTGCTGATACGTTCTGGCAGCATGAAATGGCGGTGAACTGGAAGTCGGTGCGGGATGTCGATAATGAAGGCTATCATGTCGCCAAGGCGCATCCGGGTTTGCAGGAATTATACGGCAGCAACTATTTTGATGAGCCGTTAAACAATGGTACCAGCCGGTCATTCGGGCAATTCAGTGACCATCCGGGTCGAAGCTGGAGTGTGCGCAATTACAAAAATATCCTGCCGGTGATGGAAAATCTGAATCCAGACAGTCAGAAGGCATGGCTGTATCTGGGGATTTTCCCGAATGTTGTGATCGGGTTCTATCCGACCAGTGTGATCTTCTATCAGGAATATCCGATTTCCGCGCGGCGCACGGTCCAGCGTGGCGCAACCTATCGATATGCGGATGAAACGCGGGAAATGCGCCTGTCGCGCTATCTGGCGGAACGCATTGACCGGGATACCCAGGATGAGGATACGCAATTGATCGAGTGGTCCTGCGAGGCAACCGAATCCAGCGCCTATGATGGAATTATTTTGTCAGACCGGGAATACAATGTACGCTGTTATCATGACGCTTTTCGCGCCGCGGTTCCGGTTATGTGCTTGCCACAGGAACCAGAACCAAACACGATGGCAAAAATAAATGCGTCAATGGGGTCGAAACAGGGATAATCCATAGTCGAGTTGGTCCATATCAGGGGGAAGCGAGTGGAGCGACATAAATATTGGTACCGTTGTATTGTGACATCAGGTGATTGCCGGTGAGCGTGTCTAACGCCAGCGGATTATCGATGTTCTTTCGGCGTGAAGGGGTTCGTGGCTTTGCCTTGATGAGCCCGTCCTTTATCTTTGCCCTGCTGTTGCTGGCGGTCCCGATCGGGGTGATCATCACATTCAGCTTCTGGACCCAGACTTATCTGGATATTGATACCACCCTGACATTACAGAATTATCGCGAAGTCTTTGAAAAGCCGATTTACGGGGTTTTGTTGCAACGATCGCTGATCGTGGCCGGGTCGGTGACATTCCTGACGGTTATTCTGGCCTATCCGCTGGCATATTACGTTGCCTTCCATGTTCACCAGCGCAAGGCATTGTGGATATTCCTGATCACAATCCCCTTCTGGACCAGCTATCTGCTGCGTATCTTCGCCTGGAAACTGATCCTGGGCTATAATGGTGTGGTCAATACCAGCCTGATGGAGATTGGCTTAATCAATGAGCCACTTGATTTCATCCTCTATAATATGAATGCCGTGATCCTGACGCTGTCCCATGCCTGGATGCCGTTTGCCATTTTGCCGATTTATGTCTCTCTTCAAAAGATCGACCGCAGCTATCTTGAGGCCGCGACCGATCTGGGGGATGGACCGATCCGTCGTTTTCTGCGGGTGACATTGCCCCTGTCACTGCCGGGCGTGCTGGCCGCCATGGTTGTTGTGTTCATCCCGACCATTGGGGATTACGTGACGCCAAAACTGGTTGGTGGCACGGATGGTTTGATGATTGCCAATATGATTCAGGTTCAGTTCGGAAAGGCCAATAACTGGCCCCTTGGGGCGGCTTTGGCTGTGACAACCATGGTGACCGTGACGCTGGTCGCGACGGGCTTCGTCTTTTTCGCGAAATGGCTTGGCGGGAGGGCGCGATGATACGCACCGCAATCATGACCATTGGGCAGGGAGGGTGTCATGCGTTTTAAATTTCTGACGCTTTATGCGGTCGCCTTCATGCTTTTTCTCTATCTGCCGGTTCTGTTCCTGCCTTTGTTTTCATTCAATGACAGCACAATCGTCGCCTTTCCGTTGAAAGGCTTCACGCTGCAATGGTACGAAAACCTGCTGTCTGAAACGACCATGCATCAGGCGTTTTTCAACAGTATGCAGGTTGGCTGGTCGACTGCGGTTATCTCAACATTGCTGGGCATATGCGCCGCACGCGCCGTGACGCGCTATAATTTCTTTGCCAAGAAATCGATCACCGCTTTTGTCATGCTGCCGCTGGTTCTGCCGGAGATCATCGTGGCCATTTCATTGTTGGTGGTGATCCTGTGGCTGGGTTTTAACCTATCGCTGATCAGCGTCACCCTGGGTCATATCTTAATGACGGTGCCGTTCTCCACGGCGGTCTTGATTTCCAGTTTTGAAGGCTTTGATGAAAGTCTGGAGGAAGCCTCGATGGATCTGGGGGAGGGGCCATTTATGACCTTTCTGCGGGTCACACTGCCGATGGTCGCGCCGGGGATCATATCCAGCCTGTTGATCACCTTCACCATTTCCCTGGATGAATTCATCGTCGCGTTCTTTCTGACAGGAACAGAACCGACCTTACCGATTTACATCTGGGGACAGCTCAGATTCATCGCCAAACTCCCCAATGTTGTCGCCTTGGGCAGCATCCTGTTGTTCTCGTCTTTTGTGCTGCTATGCATCGCTGAATTGGTGCGGCGGCGTGCGCAACGACGCACTGGTATAGAAGGAAGCATCTTATGAGTGGTCGACCGATTATCCAGATCGATCAGGTCTGGCGTCGTTTTGGCGATGTGGCGGCATTGGATGGCGTCAGCGTTGATATCAAAAGCGGGGAATTCTTCTCTCTTTTGGGACCATCAGGCTGTGGCAAGACAACGTTGCTGCGCCTGATTGCCGGGTTCGATGATCCGACTGAAGGCAAGATCTTGATCGATGGCCAGCCTATGATGGGGGTGCCCGCCAATCGACGCCCAACCAATATGGTGTTCCAGTCTTATGCCGTGTTCCCACATTTGACCGTGGCGCAGAATGTCGCCTATGGATTGCGGAAACAGCGCATAAGTTCCAGTGATCGTGACCGTCAGGTTGAAGAGTCCCTGAAGCAGGTTGGACTGGGCGGGCTGGGTCATCGTCGGTCTACAGAATTGTCCGGTGGTCAGCGCCAGCGGGTCGCCTTGGCTCGCGCCCTGATCATGCGCCCTAAGGTACTGCTGCTGGACGAACCGCTCTCTGCGCTGGATAAAAAGCTGCGGGAGCATATGCAGGTCGAATTGCGCCAGTTACAGCGTCAGGTCGGAATCACCTTTATCCTGGTGACCCATGATCAGGAAGAGGCCCTGACCATGTCGGACCGGATTGCCGTGATGTTTGGTGGCAAGATCAGTCAATGCGACACGCCCGAAAACATCTATCAGAATCCGATCAGCTCTTCGGTTGCGAAATTCATTGGTGGGATGAACATTATCGATGCTTCTGTCGTCGATCAGACGGAAGAGGCTGTGACGGTTGATGCCGCCATTTTTGGCAAGGTCACGATCAAAAACCCCTATCATCTGCGCTTTGATTCCGACTTTGCGGTCGGGGTACGCCCTGAACGCCTGACCCTGCTGTTTGATGCAGGCGATACGGAAGAACGCGAATTGCAGGGTGAAATCAGACAGGCGGCCTATTTTGGCGATATGACATATTATGATGTCGCATTGCCGGGCCGGGATGCGCCCGTGACGGTATCGATGCGCAATGCTATCGGTCGCCCCATCCTGTCTGAAGGCAATCCGGTGCGTATTGGATGGGCGCCGGAATCTCTGGTTCCTTTGGCCTAGTTTGCGCGTCTTGGCATTCGGAAGGGCAATAAAACCTGTACCCAACGCTGGTTGAAGCGATCCAGGTTCAGGCTTTCATGTACGCCGGTTGCGACCTCCCCCCCGAGTCCCATTTGAATCGCGGAGCGCGCATAAAATGGCGTATCTTCCAGGGTTCTTAAAAGCTTAACACGGCTGGACGCATCGCTGCGGGTGATCCGCGCGACCTGCCAGTTTATATTGGGTAGTCGTATTCTGGGCGGGGCATCAATTGCGGCACTACCCCCTTTGGCAAAAAATCGGTGAGCGATGGTGCGCCGGGTCTGATCCCGTTGGGTCAGGTCATAGTAAACCACGGCATCCCCATTGGGCAGTTCCGCCCGAGACCAATCCCAACCCTGAAAATCATCCTCCAGCGGGGCACTGCCCCTGTTGCTGTCCATATAGCCGGACCCTGCCCAAGTCAGGTCGGGATGTGTCATTTCCACTTGTATCCGGGCACAGGGGGCGATCGGTCCCCAATGATGTTGACCGTTGCGGTGCAGGGTAAAGTCCCGATCGTTCAGCACTATGGGTGTGATTCTGATTGTGCCCCGAATGCGCCTGGGGAAGGGAACTGCGATTTCATTCACGTCGACAATGGCCGTGCCGTTCTCCCAGCGCAGGGAACTGGGGCCGATTTTTAGATGTGTGGGGCCGCGATCCAGGGCGCTCGCCCCCCGCTCGGTCATCGCCCAGCGGGATCCGGGACGGCCATACAATGCGACATTCATGGCACAGTGATTTTCCGCAGGCACCGGTCCCTTTTCTCTGGCCCAGGCATAATATGGCGAAAACACACTGCCGATCAGGGCGATGATGGTTATGCCGTGGCGGCCATCGTCGCTGAGTCCGTCCAGATACCACCAGGCATAGCCATTGGACCCTATCTTGATGTCCAGCCTTGGTCCGCCATCAGGCAATCGGCCGCCATCTGTCCCGACAGGCTGGCTGTTGGTATCCCCGATCCTGGATGCACGCTGCCCCCCGCCAGATACAGGCCCGGTATCTTTGTCTTGGGTCCGGGTCTGGCAAAGAAACTGCCCCAGCCGTGGGATGCCTGACCATACAGCGCCCCCCCGGTCGCTGGGAACAGGTGGTTGAAATCCGTTGGCGTGGTGACCTGTTGCGCGTCCGACGGCGCTGACAGGGTCAGGCCACAGCGCGCCAAAAGGGTCTGCATCATCTCGGCGCATCGCTCGATCTCCGCTGGTGAATAGATGTGGGTATCGCCGTTGGCCGGCGCATTGATCAGAAAGAACAGACGTTCTCGATCTGTGGGGGCGGGATCGACGTCGTTGCGATCCTGGGCGCAGATATAGGTGGTCGGGCTTCGCGGCATGGTGCTCTGCTGAAAAATAGCCTCAAATTCCGCACGGTAATCATCTGAAAAGAACACGGTGTGTCGATGCAGGGGAAAGCCTTCGACTTTTGCCAGGGTCGAAAAGGTCATAGCGGACAATGATCGTATGGCTGGCTTGGCGCCAGTGGATTTCAGGGCCCCTCCAAAAAGGCCTGCTGCCGGGGCGGCGGCATCTGAATTCAGGATCACCGCGCGGGCCGTCACCGTCTTGCCCGTGGACAGGGTGACGTTGAAAGTGCGGTTTTTCTCTATCGATATCGAATCAACATGGGCACGAAACGAAATTGATCCTCCCAGATCCCGGATTAAACCGGTAAGGGCAGTGGCCAGTTTGTGCATTCCGCCCTTGATATACCAGACGCCTTCCTGTTCCACATGGGCAACCAGGCTAAGATTGGGCGGGCAATGAAATGGGGATGATCCGTAATATGTGGCATAGCGCCCAAACAATTGGTGCAGCCGCGCATCCTTGAAATATTTTCCCAACGCATCCCACATCGATTTATGGGGTTGGGTGCGAAACAGCGCCATCGCGCCCGCCGGGCCGGTTGTTTTCGCCATGGCTGCCAGACTGGTATCTTTCGCCCGCATGAAGGGCAGGCCGACATGACGGTAGATATCGGCTGCATCGGCCAGAAATGCGCGAAACCGTCTGGCTTCTGCGGCACCGGCAAAACCCCCAATCGCATCAATCGCCTGTTGGCGGTCCGCATGCAGGTCAAATCGACTGCCATCGCTCCAGCCATGGCGGGCCAGAATTGTCGCCTTTTGTAAGGTGATTAAATCATCCAGGGATTTGCCCGTGTTGGCCAGCAACTGGTCAAAGACCCAGCGCATGGTGAACACCGTGGGGCCCGCATCAATTCTTTGGCCCTCCACGTCGATCTCACGCATTTTTCCGCCGGGTTCTGATTCTTTTTCCAGGACAATCACTTCGACGCCCCGTGCCAGCAATGCGATGGCCGCGCTGAGTCCCGCGATCCCTGCGCCAACAATGATGACCGGGTTGGCGGCCATACTATTTTCCTTTGTCGTTGATTATTTACACAAATGATGTCTATCATAGTTGACACTTATCGGGAAGGCTTTGCTGCCACAGTGGTTAAGGAGCCCCGAAACGATCACAAATACCCGTCCCGTTTATGCGAGGTATCGGGAGATAGTTGGTGGGGAGCGTAGGCATGGACATCGCACAGCGAATTGAACGCAGCATTGAACAGACGATTTCCCGGGCACGCGCGCCGGGCTCGCCCCCAAAATTGGGTCAGGCAATGCAGTATGCAGTATTTCCAGGTGGGGCGCGCATCCGGCCGAAACTCTGTCTTTCCGTGGCGCTGACCTGTGGGGACGATAATCCTGCAATGGCAGACGCTGCGGCAACCGCAATTGAACTGCTGCATTGTGCATCGCTGGTGCATGATGATCTGCCCTGTTTTGACGATGCTGAAATGCGCCGTGGTAAACCATCCGTTCACCGTGCCCACGGGGAACCTGTGGCCGTGCTGGCAGGCGATGCTTTGATCATCCTGGCCTTTGAAATCCTGGCACGCCGCATTCCCGATAATCCGGAACGCGCAGCGACCCTGTTGCGCATCATTACAGGCGCGGTTGGTATGCCCTTTGGCATTACCGCAGGCCAGGCCTGGGAGTCGGAAGACGGCGCGATCCTGGCGGATTATCAACGAGCGAAAACAGGCTCTTTGTTTGCCGCGGCTACGGCGGCCGGGGGCGCGGCGGCCGGCGCGGATGCGTCACTGTGGCAAACATTGGGGGAGCGTCTGGGCGAGGCCTATCAGGTCGCCGACGACATTGCCGATGTGATTGGCGATCCAGATCTGTTGGGCAAACCAACGGGACAGGATGCAACTTTCGGGCGGCCTAATGCGGTTGCGGCCCATGGGATGGACGGCGCTGCGAAACGCCTGACAACCCTGATCGTTGAAGCAATTGACTCGATCCCCCCATCGCCTGGGCAGGCGGTGTTGAGGCAACAGATTTTGCAAGAGTCCCGGCGCTTTATGCCCAAGGGAATGGCAATCGAAATTCCGGTCAGCGCGCTTTAGATCAAGATCACCCTGTTCTGAAAGAGGGTAGATTTGAATATTCATGGCACTCCCAGAAATCATTGACCGACTGGTCGCTAGCCCCAAGTTTCGCCGTTTTTCAGCAGGGTTTTTGCCGTTCCGACCATTGGCGCGGCACCGTTCCAAGGTGTTGTTTGATCTGATGGCAGGATTTGTTCACAGCCAGATATTGCTGGCCTGTGTTCGGCTTGATTTGCCAAGTCTTTTGCTGGAGCGCCCGCGTCGTCTTTCCGAGCTGATGGGCCATACAGGCTTGTCAGAAGAGGCCATGACCCGATTGTTGAAGGCCGCGATTTCCCTGGGGCTTGTAAGGCGACGGCGCGGGGATCTGTATGGATTGGGGCCGGTCGGACAAGACGTTGCCAATAATGCCGCAGCGCTTGCGATGATTGAACATCATGTCGCCTTCTATGCCGATATGCGCGATCCCATTGCGTTGTTGAAACGGGAAGTTCCTGAAACCGCATTGGCGGCCTATTGGCCTTATGTGGGGGATCGGGACGGAGTGACGGAGTCCGTTGCGTCTGATTACAGCACATTGATGGCCCAGTCCCAGGAAGGTGTCGCCGAAGAGGTGCTGGATGATTATTCCGTCAAGGGGCGTCGTCACATTCTCGATATAGGTGGTGGTGATGGAACATTTTTGTCTGCTGTTGCCCGTCGCGTCTCTCTTGATACCAAACTGACCCTGTTTGATTTGCCCCAGGTTGCTCAGGCTGCGCGGCACCGTCTGACGGCAGCGGGGCTGGCGGACCGCATTGAAACGGTGGGTGGCGATTTTCTTGAAACCCCTCTGCCGGGGGATGCTGATTTGATTACGCTGATCCGGGTGCTGTTTGACCATCCTGATCGGATCGTGGCCCCGTTGCTGAAGGCAATACGCGCGGCAATCGCACCCGATGGGGCGCTGTTGATTGCCGAACCCGTATCAGAAACGCCCGGCGGTGAGCGAATCGCAGATGCCTATTTCAGCTTCTATCTGCTGGCCATGGGGGAGGGGCAGGTTCGCACCAAAGCGCATCATACAGACCTGCTAAAGAACGCGGGATTTTCCAAAGTTCGGGTGGTTTCCTGCCGGATGCCGCATTTGGTGCGTTTGATTGAAGCGCGACCCTGAGGGAGTTTGGATTTATCTGTCAGTATAATTTGACAACAAAAGTGTAAATTATAGTTGACATTTTGCAGTGTAAATTTACAGTGAAGGGCGCTGGAAAAGGTCCGGCAAAAAATAACAGAAGGCAGGAACGCCTCACAAAATCCGAAACAGCCTGAAATGGCGGGGCCGCAAAATGCGGTAGGGGACGAATGGGAATGGAAACGCAAGCGATCATATTCGAAAAGCCGGAGGCCCTAGCGGTCCGCGCTGTCGAATTGAAAGCGCCAGCGGAAGATGACCTGATCATTGATGTCGCCTGGAGTGGCGTTAGCACCGGAACTGAGCGTCTGTTATGGACAGGCCGCATGCCGCAATTTCCTGGAATGGGATATCCATTGGTGCCCGGCTATGAAGCAGTGGGGCGGATATCGCGGTCTGCACGGGATTGCAGCCTGCGTGAAGGTGACTTTGTTTTCGTACCGGGTGCCTCTTGTTTTGGAGAGGTTCGCGGTCTCTTTGGCGGTTCTGCTCGACGATTGGTCGTCCCGGCACGCCGCGCTGTTGCCATTGATGACAGTCTTCAGGAACGGGGCGTTCTGCTGGCCTTGGCGGCCACGGCCTATCATGCCGTAGCAGGATATACGCTGCCGGATTTGATTGTCGGGCACGGTGTTCTGGGTCGTTTATTGGCACGGATCACGATTGCGCTGGGCGGAGACGCTCCCGTTGTTTGGGAAACGAATTCAGATCGTGTCGCCGGAGCCATGGGCTATAGCGTCACAAATTCAGAAGACGACACCAATCGCAGCTACCGCGCGATCTATGATGTCAGCGGGTCCCATGATCTTCTGGATAGTTTGATTTCACGCCTGAGCCCAGGTGGAGAAGTCGTGCTGGCTGGATTCTATGACGTCTCTCTTAGTTTCAAATTTGTTCCGGCCTTCCTGCGAGAGGCCCGGATGCGCGTCGCGGCGGAATGGAAAGACCCTGATCTGCGCGCCGTCAAAGGGTTGATCGAGTCCGGTGACCTATCACTGGACGGGTTAATCACCCACCGCAAAACGCCGGATGTGGCAGCGGATGCTTATCACACCGCTTTCACGGATCCGACCTGCCTCAAAATGATCCTGGATTGGAGCACGCCTCAATGAGCACGATGACTGAAGACCTGCGCAAAGAAGCGGCACAAGGTCCGGATCCGGTTCAAACCGGACCTGTGACCAAAGAAACACAGATCATTGCGATCTATGGAAAAGGGGGGATCGGTAAGTCCTTCACCCTGTCCAATCTCAGCTACATGATGGCACAGCAGGGTAAGAAGGTTCTTCTGATCGGCTGTGATCCGAAATCAGACACGACCTCGCTGTTATTTGGTGGCAAAAGCTGCCCGACGATCCTGGAAACATCTTCCCGCAAAAAGGAAGCCGGTGAAGAAGTTGAAATCGGTGATGTCTGCTTCGTTCGCGACGGTGTTTATGCCATGGAACTGGGCGGCCCGGAAGTCGGGCGCGGCTGCGGGGGTCGCGGTATCATCCACGGCTTTGAATTGCTGGAGAAACTGGGCTTCCACGATTGGGAATTCGATTACGTCCTGCTGGACTTTTTGGGCGACGTTGTCTGTGGCGGGTTCGGCCTGCCGATTGCCCGTGACATGTGCCAGAAGGTAATCGTGGTCGGATCGAACGATCTGCAAAGCCTGTATGTCGCCAACAATGTCTGCTCTGCAGTGGAATATTTCCGCAAGCTGGGCGGCAATGTCGGGGTCGCCGGGATGGTCATCAACAAGGATGATGGCACCGGTGAGGCCCAGGCTTTCGCAGATGTGGTCGGTATTCCCGTCCTGGCGGCGATCCCCGCCAATGAAGACATCCGCCGCAAAAGCGCGAATTACGAAATTGTCGGCATTCCCGGTGGGGAATGGGCGCCCCTGTTTGCGGAGCTTGCGATCAATGTTGCAGAGGCCCAGCCGATGCACCCGAAAGCCCTGGATCAGGATGGGTTGTTGGGCCTGTTCACCAGCAAGGAAACCGGCGGCGATTACACGCTGATCCCGGCGAAGATGGAAGATATGTGCAGCTCATCCAAGCTGGCAAAAGACAGTTTGGAAGTGGTTTACGACACGGTTTGAGGCGTTTTGTCAGACTGAATGGTTTGTGACGACACAGGATTGGATATAGTTGGTATGCCCTATGATGCCCCAGACAAAACACTGACCAGCGACATCGAAAGCGCTGCCTCCAGTGTTGATTTGTCGAAGACTCCGGTCAATCCGACCGGTGCCGACGGGCAGGGCTGTCACAGCGGTGCTGCGCAGATGCGTGCAGCGGCAGAGGCAGCGGGCAAGTCTGAAATCCTGGACCAATACGCCGCTGATTATCCGGTTGGTCCCCATGATAAGCCTCAGGGCATGTGCCCGGCCTTTGGGTCCTTGCGGGTCGGTCTGCGGATGCGGCGCACGGCAACAATCCTGTCTGGCTCCGCCTGCTGCGTTTATGGCCTGACCTTTACCAGTCACTTCTATGGTGCGCGTCGTTCGGTTGGTTATGTGCCGTTCAATTCGGAAACACTGGTCACCGGCAAACTGTATGAAGACATCCGCGATGCGGTGCACGAAATCGCCGATCCGGAACGCTATGACGCGGTGATCGTCACCAATCTGTGTGTCCCGACCGCGTCTGGCATTCCGTTGCAGATGCTGCCCAAGGAAATCAACGGTGTGCGCATCGTTGGTATCGATGTGCCGGGCTTTGGTGTTCCCACGCATGCTGAGGCGAAAGATGTCCTGGCCGGTGCGATGCTGAAATATGCCCGCACAGAGGTTGAGGCTGGTCCGGTTCAAGCCCCCGTCGGTGGCGTCAGCGATAAGCCGACGATCACGCTGTTGGGCGAAATGTTCCCGGCAGACCCGGTGGGAATCGGCATGATGCTGGCTCCGATGGGCCTGGCGGCAGGGCCGGTGGTGCCGACCCGCGAATGGCGTGAGCTTTATTCCGCCCTGGACTGTGCAGCGGTTGCGGCAATCCATCCTTTCTATACCGCGTCCTGCCGCGAATTCACGGCAGCCGGTCGCTCAATTGTCGGGTCCGCGCCCATTGGTCATGACGGCACGGCGATGTGGCTGGACAGCATCGGGGAAGCCTGTGGCATTGCCAAAGACAAGGTCGCGGCCTCCAAGAATGCCTTCCTGCCAGCGATTGCGGAGGCATTGAGTGGCGCACAGATCAAAGGGCGCGTGACCCTGTCTGGCTATGAAGGGTCTGAATTAATCGTCGCGCGGTTGCTGATCGAAAGCGGCGCGGAAGTGCCTTATGTCGGCACAGCCTGCCCCAAAACAAAATGGTCCGACCCGGATCGCGACTGGCTGGAATCCCATGGTGTTCAGGTCAATTACCGCGCCTCTTTGGAAGAAGATCTGGCGGCAGTGCGGGAATTCACCCCGGACCTGGCCATCGGGACGACGCCGGTGGTTCAGAAGGCCAAAGAGCTGGGCATTCCCGGTCTCTACTTTACCAATCTGATTTCCGCACGCCCGCTGATGGGGCCTGCCGGAGCTGGGCAATTGGGGCAGATTGTTAATGCGGCGATCGCTAATAAGGGCCGCTTCGACAAGATGAAAGAATTCTTCGAAGGCGTCGGCACGGGCGACCATGCGGGCATCTGGGAAGACGTTCCGGAAGACAAGCCTGA
The DNA here is from genome assembly GCA_002696645.1 of Rhodospirillales bacterium. Classification (GTDB taxonomy): domain Bacteria; phylum Pseudomonadota; class Alphaproteobacteria; order UBA8366; family Aestuariispiraceae; genus Pacificispira. The sequence continues at coordinate 44,875 of NZSA01000035.1, forward strand.
TTTCCGCCTGCGCAACGCCAAGGCACGGGAACGCGCCACTGCCGCGCGCACTGCTGATAAAGTGGAAGGAGCGGTCGGATGCTAGTCCAGGATCATGATCGCGCCGGCGGCTATTGGGGATCGGTCTATGTGTTTACCGCGATCAAGGGATTGCAGGTCATCATAGATGGTCCCGTTGGCTGTGAAAACCTGCCGGTAACATCTGTCCTGCATTACACCGATGGCCTGCCCCCCCATGAACTGCCCATCGTCGTCACCGGCCTGGGTGAAGAGGAATTGGGTCAGACCGGCACGGAAGAGGCGATGAAACGCGCCCATGCCGCGCTGGATCCTGATCTGCCTGCCGTGGTTGTCACAGGGTCTATCGCGGAGATGATCGGTGGCGGCGTGACCCCAGAAGGGACCGGCATCCGTCGCTTCCTGCCGCGCACCATCGACGAAGACCAATGGCAAAGCGCGGATCGCGCGCTGTATTGGCTGTGGACCGAATATGGTGCCAAAAAGGGTGGCAAGCTGCCCAAGGCGAAGAAGCGCGCTGCGGATGCAAAACCCCGCGTGAACATTATCGGGCCCGCCTATGGCATGTTCAATATGCCCTCTGACCTCGCGGAAATCCGCCGTCTGGTCGAAGGCATTGGGGCAGAAATCAATATGGTCTTCCCCCTGGGCAGCCATCTATCGGATGTTGGCCGCTTGGTCGATGCGGATGTGAATATCTGCTTGTATCGCGAATTCGGGCGGCTGTTGTGCGAAGGTTTGGAAAAGCCCTATCTGCAAGCGCCCATTGGCCTGGACAGCACAACGAAATTCCTGCGTAAGCTGGGAGAGTTACTGTCGCTGGATCCTGAGCCCTTTATTGAGCGGGAAAAGCACACGACCATCAAACCGCTATGGGATCTGTGGCGGTCGGTTACGCAGGATTTCTTTGGCACGGCCAGCTTTGGCATCGTCGCACCAGAAACCTATTCCCGTGGCATCCGCAACTTCCTGGAAAATGATCTGGGCCTGCCCTGTCACTTCGCAGTATCCCGGCTGGCGGGTAAGAAAACCGACAACAATGCCGTGCGCAAGCTGGTTCAGGAAAAGACCCCCATGGTGGTTTTCGGCAGTTTTAACGAGCGCATGTATATGGCCGAAGTGAACAGCCGCGCGACCTTTGTCCCGGCCAGCTTCCCCGGCACCTTCATTCGGCGCCATACCGGATCCCCCTATATGGGCTATTCCGGTGCAACCTATCTGGTGCAGGAAATCTGCAACGCCCTGTTCGACACCTTGTTCCACATCATCCCTCTTGGATCGCAATTGGATATGGCGGAATCGACGCCAACCCGCCTGCGCCGTGACATGCCCTGGGATGAAGACGCCCGTGTGGCGCTGGACAAGGCGGTTGAGATGTATCCGGTGATCAGTCGAATTTCAGCAGCAAAGTCTCTGCGTGATCGCGCAGAAGCAACAGCGCAGCAGGCGGATCGCAATACGGTCTCGATAGACGATTTGGTACGTGCCCGCACCCAGTTGATGAGTGGGCGGGCGGCTTAGGTCAGCGTTTGGAAGTTTACCGCCGCGGCGAATGGGCTGCGGCAAGACGGTCCCTCGGGGCCGATTTTGGAAGGGACTAAAAATGGCAATCGGTCTTGAAGACGCAAGTTTCGTCCCAGCGCGCGATGCGCAGCGGGAAAGACTGGAATACAAGCTTCTCTATTCCATCGGGTTCACGGCATTTCTGGGGGCCGGGATCATCGCCCGCCTTTTGCCCTGGCGCTGGCAGATGTTCGGCGGCCAAGGCCAGGTCCGATCGGTTTTTGAGGAAGCACGAATTCGCGCGAACGGGACGGTTCCCTTCGCTTTCATGCGCTAGGCCACGGCTTGTAAGCGCAGCGACTGGGTTCACTCCTCGAATTCTGATCCGGGTTACCGGACAGAGGCTGGGGGTGGAGCGTCGGTGTCGAAGTAAAATTCGGCATCGATAGTACCTCGCCACGTAGGCAACGTGGTAACGGCCTTCGGGCCTAAGTAAGGGAGGTTTTGATATGGCAAATTCCATGTCTGGCCTGTCAGAACAGGAAGCTCAAGAGTTCCACAAATACTACATGCAGGGGTTCTTCCTCTTCGTGGCAGTGGCTGTGGTTGCTCACATCCTGGTCTGGGCATGGCGCCCCTGGTTACAAGGTGACGGCATGGCGTCCGTTTCTGACGGGCTGCATACCGCGGCATTAACCCTAACTTCCGTTATCGGATAGGAGGAGAGACCAATGTGGCGCATTTGGCTGCTTTTCGATCCCCGCCGCGTAATGGTTGCGCAAGGGGTTTTCCTGTTCGCCTTGGCTGCGATGATTCACTTCGTCCTGCTGAGCACCGAACGCTTCAACTGGCTGATGAACCCGTAAGGGCAATTCAGCTGGGGCACCGCCTGCCCCGGACGCGGTCGAGCTATCGACCCCGTTCGGGCGGCGGGGCACCGACTTGGATCAACGGGCGGGGCAACTCCCGCAGGTCTTACCCAAAGGGTCATTGGCCCGCCCGCTGAACCGACCAACACTAATCGTGGCAACGGCCCGGAGGATTGAGCGATGTCTATGCTCAACTTTGAAAAAAAATATCGCGTCCGCGGTGGAACCCTGATCGGCGGAGACTTGTTCGATTTCTGGGTCGGACCCTTTTACGTCGGCTTCTTCGGCGTGACGACGGCGTTCTTCGCCGGGCTGGGCACCGTTCTTATACTGTACGGGGCTTCTCAGGGAGGAACCTGGAACCCATGGCAAATTAACATTGCACCGCCAGACCTGTCTTATGGTCTGGGTTTCGCGCCATTGATGGAGGGCGGGCTATGGCAGATCGTGACGATCTGTGCCATCGGGTCCTTTATCTCCTGGGCGTTACGAGAGGTCGAGATTTGCAGAAAGCTTGGGATTGGGCTCCACGTTCCAATCGCCTTCGCATTTGCTATCGGAGCCTATATCACACTTGTTGTGGTCCGGCCGCTGTTGCTTGGCGCCTGGGGACATGGTTTCCCCTATGGTATCCTAAGCCACCTCGACTGGGTATCTAACGTTGGGTATCAATACCTGCACTTCCACTACAATCCAGCCCATATGATCGCGGTTTCGTTCTTCTTTACAACGGCATTGGCGCTTGCCCTGCACGGCGCGCTGATCCTGTCATCGGTCAATCCGAAGGAAGGCGAAACAGTACGCACGGCGGAGCATGAAAACTCCTTCTTCCGCGACAGCATCGGCTATTCGATTGGAACCTTGGGCATTCACCGCCTCGGCCTGTTTCTGGCTTTGGCGGCGGTCTTCTTCAGCGCGGTCTGTATTGTTATCAGCGGCCCGCTTTGGACACGGGGCTGGCCTGAATGGTGGAACTGGTGGCTGAGCCTGCCGTTCTGGTCTTGAGGAGGGACGAACCATGGTTGAGTATCAAAACATCTTCACGCGCATTCAGGTCCACGGAGCACCGGATCTGGGCGTAGAGGCGGGAGACAGCCCCCTGTGGCGTGGCAAAACAACGGGCAAGAGCACGTTGATGGGCCGCATCGGGGACGCGCAGATCGGTCCCTTCTATCTCGGCTTTACCGGGGTGGCTGCTTTGGCAGCGGGTCTGACCTCTTTCATGATTATCGGGTTTAACATGCTGGCCTCGGTCAACTGGGATCCGATAGAATTCATACGCCAGCTTTTCTGGCTGGGGTTGGAGCCGCCTGCGCCGGAATACGGTCTGTCGATTCCGCCCCTGGCGGAAGGCGGATGGTGGCTGATGGCCGGGTTCTTCCTGACCCTGTCTGTGATGTTATGGTGGGTGCGGGTCTATACACGGGCCAGGGCCCATGGGATGGGTACGCATGTTGCCTGGGCCTTCGCCTCCGCGATCTGGTTGTTCCTGGTCCTTGGGTTCATTCGACCCTTGCTGATGGGCAGCTGGAGTGAGGCGGTACCCTTTGGCATCTTCCCGCATCTGGACTGGACGGCGGCCTTCTCACTGCGATACGGCAACCTGTTCTACAATCCGTTCCATATGCTCTCCATCGCATTCCTGTATGGATCTGCGCTGTTGTTTGCCATGCACGGGGCGACCATCCTGGCCGTGACCCGCTATGGCGGTGATCGGGAAATCGAACAGATCGTGGATCGGGGTACGGCCTCTGAACGCGCCGCCTTGTTCTGGCGCTGGACGATGGGCTTCAACGCCTCGATGGAAAGTATTCACCGCTGGGCATGGTGGTTTGCCGTCCTTACCACATTGGTAGGCGGTATCGGCATACTGCTGACCGGGACCGTGGTTGATAACTGGTACCTGTGGGCTGTGAAGCACGGGGTTGCACCAGCCTATCCACCGGTCTGGGATCCCGCTGCCGTTGACCCACAGATGGGAGGCAACTGATGAAAGCGCTCATTCCAATCGTACTGATCGTTGCTGCATTGCTTGGTGTTCAGCTTATCGTCAGCTTCGAACGTCCCCCCATCGATACCGTTCAGCAAGGGTTTCGCGGAACCGGTATGGAAGAAGGTGTCAATCCGCGTACCGAGGCAAAACTGGTAGAAGCCAATCAAGCGCCGGACTCTTATGGCCCAACGGAGCCAGGCGGGCCCAAAGCCTCAGAAATCTATCAGAATGTTGAGGTTCTGGGCGATCTGACGGAAGATGAGTTCACGGCTTTGATGATCTCCATCACCGCCTGGGTCTCGCCGGATCAAAGCTGCGCCTATTGTCACAATGTTGAGAATATGGCTTCGGAAGAAGTCTATGCCAAGCAGGTGGCGCGGCGCATGCTGCAAATGACCAAGACCATCAATAGCAAATGGAAGGATCACGTCGCTGACACGGGCGTGAACTGTTACACCTGTCACCGGGGCAATCCGGTCCCTCAGCAGGCCTGGTTCCTGGAAAGTGGACCCGCCGAGTCTGCGGGTGGCTTTATTGCCAAACGTCAGGGCCAGAATGTAGCGACGGAACGGGCAGGTTATACATCCCTTCCTTATACAGCCCTGGAGCAGTTATTGGTCGAAGATGGTAACATCCGGGTACAAAGTGCCAGTGCCTTGCCGATCGCCGGACAGCCCGGCGTTGGCCTGCAAGCCACTGAAAGCACTTATTCGTTGATGATGCATATGTCTGACTCTTTGGGTCAGAACTGTACATTCTGTCACAATACCCGCGCCCTTGGGAACTGGGAGCAAAGCAACCCGGTCCGGACCAAGGCGTGGTATGGAATTCGCATGGCGCGTGACATTAACAATACCTTTGTCATGCCCTTGCAGCCCTTGTTGCCGGAGGCCCATCTGGGCCCACAAGGCGACATTGGCAAGGTTTCCTGCAATACCTGCCACCAGGGTGTAAGCAAGCCCCTATATGGTGCGCCGATGCTGACAGATCATCCCACACTTGGCGTGGCCTCCGACTGAGAGCCTGAAGGAGGCCAGGCACCATCGCTGAGTGAAATTGGGGGAGATAGCGCTGCTGTCTCCCCCCTTTTTTGAGATGCTAAAAAGAAAAGGCCCCGCTGGATATCCGACGGGGCCTTTGCTGTTGTATCTGTCTTTCGACTTATTCGCGCTCTACACACATCGCAATGCCCATGCCGCCGCCGATGCACAGGGTCGCAAGTCCCTTTTTGGCGTCGCGTTTGACCATTTCATGCAGCAGCGTGACAAACACGCGGTTGCCGGACGCCCCGACCGGGTGGCCCAGGGCGATGGCCCCCCCATTCACGTTTACCTTGGACGTGTCCCAGCCCATGTCTTTGTTCACGGCCAGGGCCTGTGCGGCAAAGGCCTCATTGGCTTCGATCAGGTCCAGGTCGTCGGCAGACCAGCCAGCCTTTTCCAGTGCTTTACGAGAGGAGGGAATGGGGCCAGTCCCCATAATTGCAGGATCAACCCCCGCCGTCGCCCAGGAGGCGATCCGCGCCAGGGGAGTAAGCCCGCGCTTGGCGGCTTCGGCGGCGGTCATCAGGACGACGCTGGAAGCCCCATCATTAATGCCCGATGCATTCCCGGCTGTGACGGTCCCTTCCTTATCAAAAGCCGGGCGCAGCTTACCCAGGCTTTCAATCGTGGTGCCGTGCTTGGGGTATTCATCATCGGAAACGACGACTTCACCTTTCCGGGTTTTGATCGTGACGGGCACGATTTCATCCTTGAAGCGGCCGGCCTTCTGAGCGTCTTCAGCCTTGTTCTGAGAGGCAACGGCAAACTGATCCTGCTCCTCGCGGGTCAATTGCCATTGGCGGGCGACATTCTCCGCCGTATTGCCCATGTGATAGCCGTTAAAGGCGCACCACAGGCCGTCCTTGATCATCGTATCCGTGAAGCTCAGGTCGCCCATTTTCTGGCCGTTGCGCAGATGCGCGGCATGGGGGGCCTGGCTCATGCTTTCCTGACCACCGGCGACGACGATAGTCGCATCACCGGCCAGGATGGACTGCATGCCCAGCGCCACGGTGCGCAAGCCAGAACCACAAAGCTGGTTCATCTGATACGCCGTTTTATCATAGGGGATGCCCGCCTCTACAGCAGCCTGTCGGGCCGGGTTCTGACCGGTACCGGCGATCAGGATCTGGCCCATGATCACTTCATCAACTTCTTCCGGGGCCACGCCAGCGCGGCTTAATGCCTCCTTAATGGCCACCGCGCCCAGATGCGAGGCAGAAACCCCGCTTAGCGCGCCATTAAATGACCCGACCGGGGTCCGTGCGGCACTGACGATTACGATATCTGTCATAGGGGTGCTCCTCCAATAAAGTCTGTTTCGCGATCATGATGCGATGGAATGGATCTTCGCCTTTTTCATCGCGCGTGTTTTGTGCAACGCACAATACTCCTGTGTGCTGCAATGGATCAAGGGATGCGTTTCACTATAGTGGCATCGACCCTTCCGGGTCCGACAAAAACTCTAGCACGGGGTCCCATACTGCTGCTCGTGCGTTGCGCGCTGTCATCATACCAATGTGGCCGACTGGCGGCGTCAGTTCAAGGCACCGTGGTAACGTCGCTGCCAAAGCACGGGCAGATGCGGGGGGGACGATTCTGTCAGCCGCGGGAATCAGGGCCAGGGTGGGTTTAGACCATTGTGATGGGTCGCAAGGCAATCCATCGACGCGCCATGTGCCCTGTGCGGTGGCGTTTCTTCCATACCATCCGGCGATACAGTCGCGCGCAACGGGCGCCGCCAGGGCCACGCCATCATTCAGCCAGTCTTCCAGGGCGACAAAGGACCGGGCCGCGGTGCTGTTTGTGTCGTGATGGGCGACGGTTATGAATTTACGAACAGCCAGCATTGGGTCTAATCCGGCGAACAAGGCTTGCAACACATCGACGGCCAGTTCACCTGATTGTGTCATGCCGGGTTCCAATCCTGGTAGCAAGGCCGCCAGTGCTTTGGCCTGATCCGGCCGTTCGGCGTGAAAATCCCAGGGTGTCGCCATCAGGATCAAGGCATCGACACGGTCCTGAATGCCAAGCGAAGCGGCAAGCGCCAAAATTCCCCCCATGCAATATCCGATCGCGGCAATTGGGGTGCCGCATTGCGCCGCACAGGCATCAATCGCACGGCGTGTTCTGGCGATGTAATCCCCCAGATCGAATGTCTGTTCTATTGCCCCCGGCGCATTCCAATCCAACAGAAAGACGGAATGACCAGCCTGCGCCAAATGACGTGCGAAACTGTGGTCCTGTTGCAGGTCCATAATATAGGCGCGATTGACCAGGGACGGGATCAACAATACGGGACGGTTGTTTTTAGATTCTGTGCGAAAACGCCTATAGTCCAGCAATTGGCTGGTGCCTTCCCGCCACAGAATATCAGGTTCTGAAACCGATCGATGATAGGGATGATGGCGATAGGCATTTATGCCCTTCAACATCGCGCCCAATCGTTGGCGCGCTTCAGCTTCTACGGCCTGAGTGAAAAGCACATCAATGCTCGGCTCTTGCCGCAGTGCCTCAGCGTCAGCGTGCTGGCTTTTTCGCGTGGATTTTTTTTGCGGCTGATTTTCTGGCGGTGGCTTTTTTTGATTTGGCTTTTTTTGAGGGTGCGGGGCCAGGGCTTCCAGCCGCCCCATCAGTTCCCGCGCGCGCAGCTTCAGATCGGGACTCCAGACGATTGATCCGCCCTTCAAGGTCAGCGAAGCGGCGATCAAGCTCATGTAATAGGCGTTCGCTGCCATCAGATGGATGGGCAGTGGGCGCGGCCCCAGCCTTTGGTGCGGTTTGGTCTTTATCGCCATTTTTTTCCGTTCCCCCACTGGCCTGCATACCAGTTGTACCCTTGGCTGCATTGGATTGCGGTGGCGTCCAGGCGCTCAGCGCGGTGGTCATCGCATCCTGCATGGCGGCATTCATAGCGCCCCATGCCTGGGTCAGTCCCGCTTGATCGGGCGTCTTTGGCGGGGTGCCGCCCATCATCGCCAGGCCTTGCTGCCACAGCTTCATTGTTTCGGTCATGCCCGCTGCCAGGGAAGGATCGGCCGCCATGGCGGAAAGTTGTTCCTGCCACAGATCGGCAAAGTCCCGGGCCAGATCTGCGATTTCCGGCAGGGCATCCGGGGCTGGCGTTTCGGCCTGTTTCGACCCCTGACCCTGATTGGTGTTTTTGTGTGTTGTCATCGTGCCAACACTATAGGGATTACAGGCCGGAACGAAAACACTGTTGCGCCTATTGCGCTGCAGCGCTGACAGGTGCACACTTTCTAGGCATATTATTGAAGCGCGTTGGGTTGGCCATATGCGCATTATTGGTAAGGTTGGTGATGATGAGCCAGGAAAAGCAGGAAAGCGGTAAATCGTCTCGTGGGTCGGAAGGGGATCCGATCACGATTAAGAAATACGCCAATCGACGCCTTTATAACACTGCGACCAGCAGCTATGTTACGCTGGATCATCTTTCCCAGATGGTGCGGGAGGGTGTGGATTTCGCCGTGTTTGATGCGAAATCCGGCGAAGATATCACGCGCTCTGTCCTGACACAGATTATTGTGGAAGAAGAAGGCAAGACCGGTCAGAACCTGCTGCCGATCAGCTTTCTGCGCAGTTTGATTGGCTATTATGGGGACAATATGCACCGCATGATGCTGCCGCAATATCTTGACCTGTCGATCCGCTCTTTCTCAGAAAACCAGGAAAAGATGCGCGACTATATGCAGGGAACCTTCGGCACTGTCTTCCCTTTTGGCCCGCTGGAAGAGATGGGCAAGAAGAACATGGAAATGTTTGAGCGCACGATGCAGATGTTTTCCCCTTTCCCAACGGGGGAGTCGCCATCCGACAGCAAAAATACATCTGACAAAGGGGCCGAAAAGGTCTCAGAATTAGAAGAACAGCTGGCAGAGATGCAGAAGAAATTGCAGGCACTGCGCAAGGGCTGATGGCGCGCCGACCCGGCGGGCAGATTATT
>NZSA01000036.1 GCA_002696645.1 Rhodospirillales bacterium
GTATGGCCCGGCCCCAGGTCCTTTGCCAGGCGGATTGCGCCCGCGATATTCACGCCGGTCGACAGGCCCATGCACAGGCCTTCTTCTTTCAACAGGCGGTGAACAATGGGCAGGGCTTCGGCATCTGTGATCTTATAGGCATCATCGAATACCGCGCCGTCGATGTTACCGGTGATCCGGCCCTGGCCAATGCCTTCCGCGATGGAGCCGCCGTCTTCCGCCTTCAATTCACCGGTCTTTATCCAGTTATACATTGCCGCGCCCATCGGATCGGCGGCAGCGATCTTGATATCCTTGTTTTTGCTCTTCAGAAACAGGCTCATCCCTGCAAGGGTGCCGCCAGTTCCCATGGCACAGGAAAAACCGTCGATCTTTCCCTGGGTCTGTTCCCAGATTTCCGGGCCGGTAGAGCGGATATGCGCTTCCCGATTGGACAGGTTATCCCATTGGTTGGCATAAATAGCGCCATGCGGTTCGGTCGCTTTGCGTTCTTCGGCAATGCGCTGCGCGGTATGAACATAATTGCGCGGATCCTTGAAAGGAACGGCGATATTTTCCACCAGCTCTGCGCCCAGCAGACGCAGGGCGTCTTTCTTTTCCTGGCTCTGTGTTTCCGGGATCACGATCAGCGTGCGATATCCACGGGAATTGCCGACACTGGCCAGGCCGATGCCCGTATTGCCCGCGGTTCCTTCGACAATCAACCCGCCTGGTTCCAATTCGCCGCGTTCTTCCGCATCCAGGATGATGTATTTCGCTGCACGATCTTTCACCGATCCACCGGGATTGAGAAATTCCGCCTTGCCCAGAATGGTGCAGCCTGTTTCTTCAGACGCACGCTTCAGTTTAATCAGCGGTGTATTGCCCACGGCATCGGTGAAATCGCTGCGGAATGTCATTATCCGGATCCTTTGTGTGAATTCCTAAATACCCTCTCAGAAGAATGGTAAATAGGTTACTGCCAGTCTCGACGCAAGACCTGACGCCGGGATTCAAACAGCAAAAGCGCAAGCGCCGTCATCGCATTCCGGATCCGATTGTCATGCACCATGGCGATTGCTTCACGGGCGGGGACGGCGAAAACCCGGATATCTTCGCCTTCATCTGCCATACCATGCAGACCACCCAATCGCGTGAAATCAGCACAACCGGCATACATGGCGATAGATTCGGAACTGCCGCCGGGCGTCATGTAATGTTTGCCCAGGTAGTCTAATGCGCTGATTGTCAGGCCGGTTTCTTCCAATGATTCCCGTCGCGCAACATCTTCCAGCGTTTCATTCGCATCAATTATGCCCGCCACGACCTCGATCAGCCAGGGATCAGGATCTCCTGCCGCATAGGCACCCGGACGGAATTGCTCAATCAAGGCTATTTCATCGCGTATGGGATCATAGGGGACGACACAGACGGCGTGACCCCGCTCAAAAACTTCGCGGCTGATCCGGGGACCCATGCCGCCTTTGAATTGAGTGTGGCGCAGATGATAGCGGCTGACCTGGAAATAGCCCTTGAAGGGGATTTCCCGCAGGATCAGCTCTACCATCCGCGCCATTGTCACCCTTAACCCAGCACAGAGAAGGTGCTGTCTTTGTTGATTTCCCGCCGACGGGAGAAGAATCCCAGATTCAGATCGCGATTGGTATAGTCCATGTGGAAAATCACGGGGTCCTTGTCATGATCCTGACCGTTCTGATCCTTGTGGATCAGTTCCGCCATCATTTTCCCGGCAACGGGCGCGTTTTTGTACTGATTGCCCGATGATCCAATCGCCATGTAGAACCCGGGCACCTGGGATTTGTCATAGATCGGGATCCAATCGTCAGAGACATCATAGAGCTCTGTAATCCCTTTCATAACGCTTGGAATGCCCAGGGAGGGAATGCGCTGTGCCACCCGCAAGGCCTGAATGCGCCATTGTTCACTGAAGTTGCGGTCCCAATTGTCCGGGTCGACCTCAATCTGGGTGTCACAGGGCGGATCTTCCGACCCGATCAGCAGGAAATTGCCTTTTTCCGGTCGGGTGTAACAGGCGATGTCGCTGTCTGAGGTGACAAACCCATTCTCGTACCAGCCTTCGACGGGCATTGGGACATGGGTGACTTCCTGTTTCAGAGCGCGGGTTTTCACATTCATATCATCCAGCGCACCGGCCATGGCATTCACCTTGGCGGAATGAGGACCGGCAACATTGACCAGGATGGGCGCATCAATCTGGCTGCCATCCTTTAAAGTGACCCCGGCAATCGAACCGTCTGAATTCTTCCTGATTTCAGTGATTTCTGCATTGAACCTAAAGTTACCACCAAGCTTTTCAGCGGCTTTGCGAATGTTCTGTGCAGACAATTGCGGATCGTTGATATAGCCGCCCTTGGGGAAGAAGACCGCCCCACCGACGTCGCCGCCTGTCGGTTCCCCAAAACCATCCTGGTCGGGTCGCTTGGGCGGATGGAAGCAGTTCAGGTCGTAATGGGGCATTTTCTTGCGGATGTCGTCATTGGTCCATTCCTCGTAAGGAACGCCAATTTCATCGGCGATGCTCATGGCTTTTTTCATAAAGCCGTTTTCTTCGACCTTCATCACCATGGTGCCGGTCTCATGGAAATAGGCCAGGTCTTCCCCATCATCCAGGCCCAGATAGGCCTGCCAGTTCTTCCAGTAATAATACCCCTCATAGGCCAGGGCGGAGCCATCGACGGTGGAATAATAGGTGCGAATAATGGCGCAGGAGCCAGAGGTTGATCCATATCCTGCCGCAGGCAGCTTATCGATATTAACGGTCTTGTATCCCTTGCGGGTCAGTTCCAATCCAACAGCGGCCCCGATAACGCCCGCCCCAATTACAATCGCATCAAATTGCTCAGCCATACTGCACCCATTCTCGCTAGAAGATTTTAAGATGCGCGACTATGACACCGGCAAGGGGCCCGTCTCAAGCGACTTTTCTAACGATTTTGCGCCATCTTGAGGGCTTCAGGCGTGTCCAGGTCCAACAATACACCGGGGTCATCGACGGCAATCTCTACGACCTGATCTTCATAGGCACCGATCAGCGACTTCGCCCCGGTATCGCCGGATAAGTCCATGATCTCGGTAAAAAACCGTCGTGCAAAAAGGACCGGATTGCCGCGCTTACCCTGATGCACGGGGACACAGATCGCACGCCCTTCTGTCGGGTCAAAGGCGGCGATCAGGCGGTTCAGGGTTTCGGTCTTCACCCGGGGCATATCCCCCAGGCAGATCAGAACCCCATCCACCGATTCCGGCAGGGCGGCGATACCGCGCTTCACTGTTTCCGCCAGTCCGTTGGCATAGGCAGGACTGTCTGCGAAGGATACCGCTAGGTCCGAAACAGAGGCCCGGACCCGATCGGCCTGATGTCCGGTTACGACGGTGATTCCGTCGATCTGTGATGCTGACAGCGCTTCCAGGGAATGGCGCAGCATCGGCTTTCCATCCAAATCTTCCAGTAATTTATTGGCGCTGCCCATGCGGCGCGACTGTCCGGCCGCCAGCATCAGGCCCGCAATGCGCGGTGATTGGCTGGTGGGATTTTTCGCGCCAGCCTCAGCGCGGGGCAGGGGACGCACGGGGATTTCCTTCAAAAACCCACCAGATCCCATCGCCATGATACCGGACCCGTCGACCGGAACGCCCGCAACCAATCGTTCCAGAACCCAGTCATAACCATTGGGTTTGGGGGAGCGGACACAGCCCGGCGCTCCGATGACAGGAATTTCGCCAATCCGCCCCAGCAGCAGCAGATTGCCCGGATCGACGGGCATGCCGAAATGCTCGATCTCTCCACCACATCGCGAGATTGCGGCTGGGATCACATCGCGACGGTCAACAATCGCCGATGCCCCGACAATGGTGATAATCGAAACATTTTCCGCAACCATCGCGGTCAGGGCGATCGTCAGGTCTTGTTCATCATGGGCACAGCGGGCCGGCGCGATTTGCGTGGCGCCTAGGCTTGCAGCCCGTGCCGACATGATCTGATCGGTCTTATCCAGAACACTGGGTTTCACGCCGGGCAGGACGGTTTGAATAAGGCCGATGGAAAGGGGTTGGAACGGCTGGATGTTAAAGATCGGGGCTTCGGGACACGCGCTCTTTAACGCCGCATTGGGGACGCCAAAGGGAATAATCTTGGCCGTGGCGACCATCTGACGTGCAGAAACCCGACTATAGGGGGGCAGGGCCGCACAGGTTATGCCCTCATCCACTCGGTTCAGCGAATCCAGCTGCGCGGCGTCATAAACCAGAATACCATCCTGTTGCGCAATCAGGTTCACCCGCCCGGTAAAGGCGGCACTGCGGTTCAAACCGTGGCCGGTTGCAGCCTTTGCCAGGCTGTCTGCAGCAGCATCTTCCGCCACATCCTGTGCATCCAGGCGACAGACAGTGACCGTTTCAATGCCAGCCTGCTGCAGGGCTGCTGCATCATCTGAGGTCAGCAAATGCCCCTTTTTCAGGGCACGCCCTGGCAGCCGGATAGAATGGGCCAGGATGGCGCCTGCCGCTGTATTTGAGGGAACCGGGCCAAATTCCATCAGCCCCCCTTTGGCCCCCGCAGGGCCAGGGTCATTTTCGCCAGGATGGAAACCGCGATCTCAGCCGGGGAAATCGCGCCGATATTTAATCCGATGGGTCCGTCAATACCGGCGATGGCATCCGGATCACTGCCGCTTTGCTGCAGTCGTTCTGCGCGGGCGGCAGCGGTCTTTTTGCTGCCCAATGCGCCAATATAGAAGGCGTCTGATTTCAGGGCGACGGCCAGGGCCGGATCATCCAGTTTCGGATCATGGGTCAGGGCCACGATTGCGGTGCGGCGGTCCGGCTTTTGGGCGATCATGACCTCTTCCGGCCAGTCCTGAATGACGTTAACGCCGGGGAACCGGGCCTCACTGGCCCAGGCACCGCGCGGATCGATCACAGTCACCGCATAGCCCGCCAGTGTCGCCATGGGCACCAGGGCCTGGGCAATATGCACCGCGCCAATAACGATCAGCCGCAGCGGCGGGTTAAAGATTTGCAGGAAATATCCATCCACCGTGCGGGACTTATCCTGGCGCAGACAGTCATCGGCGGCGGTCTTCAGCGCGGTGTCGGGCATTAAATCCCCGGCGACGACCTCCCCCTTGACGATCAATGCCTGTGCACCATCCGCCAGATGGGTGATCAGCACGGTTGGCAGAACGGCATCGCGGGCGGCTTGTACCTGTTCCAGGACGGATCGCTTCATGACGGCGTTAGGCCTCCAGCTTTTCGACGAAAACCCGCACCGTGCCGCCGCAAGCCAGTCCAACCTCCCAAGCCATAGCATCCGATACGCCAAACTCCATCAGCTTAGGCACGCCGCTATCCATGATATCCAGCGCTTCGGTCACCACAGCCCCTTCGATACAGCCACCCGATACGGAGCCTTCGAAGCCAGCCTCTTCATTGACCACCAATTGACTGCCCGCCGGGCGAGGGGACGACCCCCAGGTCTCCACAACCGTCGCCAGGGCCACTTTAAGCCCCCGGTCCTGCCATTCCTTGGCCTGGGTTAAGGGGTCGATTGGATCACTCATGCCGCCATCTCCTTCCAGCGCGCCAGGTTTTGCGCCGGGGTTTCCTTGCTTAAAGCATCTGCCAGTTTTTCAAGGGAGTCCAGATTGTGGATGGGGCGGAAGCTGTCGACATTTCGGATCATCGCCTTGGCCCCGCTTGCCTTGGGGGAATACCCATCCCAGCGCAACAGCGGGTTCAGCCAGATCAACTGGCGACAGGATTTATGCAGGCGTTCCATTTCTGCTTCCAGACCTTTTGCGCCATCTCTGTCCAGGCCATCTGTGATCAGCAGTACGATCGGTCCCTGTGTCATCACCCGGCGGGACCAGATGCGGTTGAATTCGGCCAGGGTGACGCCGATGCGGGTGCCGCCTGCCCAATCCTCCACCTGCGCAGCACATTGATCGATGGCGACATCAGGGTCCTTGCGCCGCATGGTGCGGGTGATGTTGGTCAGTCTGGTACCGAACAGAAAGCTGGAAACCCGGTCCCGATCATTGGTCAGCGCATGGATGAAATGCAGCATCATGCGGGCATAGCGGTCCATTGATCCGGAAATGTCGCACAGAATGACCAGGGGCGGCACCCGGCGGCGACGCTTGCGCATGCTCAATTGCGCCAGGTCCCCTCCGGTTCGGGCGGCCCGGCGCAGGGTGGCGCGCAAATCGGTCCGCCGCCCCTTGGGGTCTGCGTAGAACCGCCGTGTCGCCACTGGATTAAACGCCAATCGCATGCGGGTGATCGCCTTGCGGGCGGCCTCCATTTCCGCCGTATTCATCTTCTCAAAGTCCTTTTCTGTCAGGACTTCCTTGCGGGAGAATGTCAGGCTGGCATCAATGTCGAATTCTTCATCCTCGTCTTCGTCCGCATCATTTTCCGGGGCAGGGGGACGTTCCTTTGACAATGCTTCTGCCAGACGGGTCGACATTTCCGCCTTTTCCGGTTGCTGTTCGCCCTTCATCGCGGGTAACAGCATCGCCATAGCCTTTTCCAGCAGGTTCGGGTTCTTCCAGAAAAAGTGAAAAGCCTGATCGAAGATTTCCCGCTGATCGCGGCGATTGACGAATATGGCATGCAGGGTCCAGTAGAAATCTGTCCGGCTGTCGACGCCAACGGTGCTGACGGCTTCAATCGCGTCCAGCACTTTCCCCGGGCCCACGGGCAGGCCCGCAGCCCGCAGCACGCGCCCGAAATGCATGATGTTTTCAGCCAGACGACCGCCATTGGCATGGCCCAGGACCAGATTGGCAGCAGGTTGATGCGCCTGACCCGTCACGCCGCATAGCCCGCCTGAGCGAGTTCGACCTTCGCCTCTTCCAGAATGCGGGCGGCTTCCGATCCACGCAGGCGGGCGATATCGTCCTGATACTTCAACAGCGCCCCCAAAGTATCGTTAATCGTATCAGGGTCCAGCGCCAGACGGTCCAACTGTGTCAGCGCCTGGGCCCAGTCGATGGTTTCTGCGACACCCGGCAGTTTGAACAGGTCCAGCGTCCGGATTTTCTGAACAAAGGCGACGATCTGGCGGCTCAGGGCCTCTGGCGCTTCCGGGGCTTTCAGGGCCAGGATGGCCAATTCCCGCGCGGCGTCTGGATAATCGACCCAATAATAGAAACAGCGCCGCTTGATCGCGTCATGAATTTCACGGGTTCTGTTAGAGGTCAGCACCACCAATGGCGGCTCTTCGGCTTTTACCGTTCCAAATTCCGGGACGGTGACCTGAAAATCGGACAGGACTTCCAACAGGAATGCCTCGAAAGGTTCATCTGTACGATCCAATTCATCAATCAGCAGAACCGGGGCCTTACCTTTCTTTGCGGATTCCAGGGCTTGCAGGATAGGTCGCTTGATCAGGAACCGCTCTGAGAACAAGTCAGCCTCCAGCGCGGCGCGATCCCCGCTGCCGGATGCCTCTGATAAGCGAATTTCCATCATCTGGCGGGCATAATTCCATTCATACACGGCCGAGGCGATGTCCAACCCTTCATAGCATTGCAGGCGTATCAGGGGACGGTCCAATGTCTCGGACAAGACCTTTGCAATTTCTGTCTTTCCAGTTCCCGCTTCGCCTTCCAGGAAAAGCGGCCGGTGCAGCTTTAAGGACAAAAACAGGGCGGTCGACAATGAACGATCCGCAACATAGCGCCCGTCAGACAGCATTTTCTGTGTTTCATCAACAGATTGGGGAAGGGTGCCAGACATAAAACCTCACGTAATATAGAACCAGTACCCTACGATATAGGGTTCCGGGCATACGCCTCAACCGATTTGATAGCCCCGACAGCAGTGCGGGTTATTTCTGAACCCAGCCACTTTCGGTCAGGAACCACCAGCCGCTGGGGGCTTTGTCATAGATGGCCTTGGCATAAATGACTTGGATTGCCGTGATGTCCACGCCCTGCTCATTCGCCTTGGACTGATAGAATTCTTTGCGCTTGGCATTGATGGAGGCGACAAGCTGTTGAACATCGCCGCCTGCGCCCTCGCGCACAACGGCATAGCCGTCATAGCGCTCTCCCACCGTGCCGGCAGATCGCGGACCGTCCAGCGAATCAGCGGCCAGCGCATTTGGCAATTGGGCAAACAGCAGGGTGCCGGCAAACATCAGGGCAGCGAAGGCAACCATCGCAGAACGGCGAGACCAAAGCGCAGCGGGTCGGGCGTTAGAATATTGGATTTTGCTTAACATCTTCTTGCGCCTCTTTGATCAGCCGTAAGCGGACATCGGCGTCCAGCTTGACGTTTAGATTAATGGTGATTGGCTCACGCGGAGCCTCCAATTGGACGGTCGGCGTGCAGGCCGATGCCAGCGATACGCTCAGCAGGGCGGCGGCAAGGCCAAATTTTCCGGGGGCCATAAACACGGGGTTTTTATCCGATCGTATGCAGTGACAATCTGTAAAGGGACTCTACAACTGATTTATAACTTTAGAAAAGGGCAAGATCAGGGCGATGGGAGCTTTGCTTTGTCAAGCACGGAGCCATACGCATCCATGAATGCCAGAAGAATACGAAATAAGTTCCTGAAATCACTTTCTAAATTGACATTAATGACGAATGGGTGCCCGTCCATCACTTCCGGGTTACGACCGCTCAGCGATAAGCCAATCGTTCCATTCTGTCCGGCGGGCAGCACAACTGTCGCCGTCAACCCATCGTAATGGAAGTCCTTCAGGGTCTGTGTCAGCAGTTGAACCTGCTCTTGATCACTCGCCAGCGCTTGATTGACGGTTTCATTGTCGATTTTCAAAACGCCGCCGCCTTCCGCTGCAAGACTGCCGTCTTTCAGGATGACATCTCCACCTGTGACACGCACCGGTATCAGACCGGAAATTGTCCCCGTTCCTTCAACACCCTCTATTTCCAAGTGCTTCAGGGCGGTGGACAGGTTAACACGGCGCAGGCGCAGAGTGCCGTTCAAGCTGACCTGGGCAGGATCCAGTTGCGTGTCGATCAGTGCGAACTGCCCCCCGAAAAGATCCAAGGTGGCTTCTTTGATATGAACAAGGCGCGCATCATCCACGGAAAAGGCAATTGTGCTGGGCATTTCCGGCAGTCCAGGCGCTATAGCAGTGCCGGTCAGAACTTGCTGGCCCTGCGTCGCGCCGGGATGGGCCATGTCGAACCGCAGCGTGCCATTGATGGCCTTTGCCCCCATTTCTGCATCCATGACACCGATGTCAGCCAAATTGACCGTCATTGTTCCGGATTGTCCGGCGGGGGAGTATTTTAAATCCAGCGCCGCATCAATTTGCCCGGTTACATTGGGCATCGCTTGATCCGCACCCAACAAGGATGGTGGCAGGATGTCCCCAAGCGTCAGGTTTTTCGCGCCAAACTGTATCGGGGCCGTTTCCAGGGAAATATGACTATTGCCATCGCGCGTATGTTTCGCAGATAAGCTGGTGGTCACGCGCCCTTCGGCCAGAGAGATCGGGCCATCGATGGATATGGTGCCATTCATGGCCTGGCTAATTGCCATGCTGGCGGTCATGCGCCCTGGCAGGATCGGTTTTCCGGCAAATAAAATACCCTCCGCCGACAGCGTGGCGGTTCCGGATTGGGTGCCATCTGATCGTCCGCCGATATCCAGGTGCAGAACAGCACGGCTGAGCCCGGCATTTCGTTCCGGGATTGTGACATCCACCGGACCCAGGGCCAGGGTTGCCGCGCCTTTCTGATAGCGCAGGGAGACCAGTTGCCGATCCAAGTTCAGGGAAAGCGGCGGATCGGCACCGGGAATGGCGAGGCTGAGCGCGCCAAGTCGGAACGCCCCCTGAACCGTCAGGCTGTTGAGTGGGTCTGTAAAATCCATCCCTGCCGACATTGGATCGCGCCCCGCGACATCCAGGCGCAATTGCGGTGACAGGCGCACATCCCCCGTTCCGGTCAATCCGTCCAGTTTCAATTGACTGCCCCGATCAATGGTCATGTCCAACCCTGTTAAACCTTGGCGCAATCGGGCCGTGCCGGTGGATTTCAGGGCAGCAGATCGGGCCCATATCGGTGGCAGGATATCCCCATAAACCGTCACATCCGCCTGATAGGGGATATCAAAAGCGGGATGCGTTAATGGATCAGACAGCAGCAGCGGCAGGATGATATCCAGGTGGCCGGTTTCAAGATGGCCGGTAATCTGACGCGGCAGATCAAGGCCCCGCACCATATCGATGCTGGCGGTTGTGATGGACAGTGTATCGGGCGTGAAACTGTCGTTTAAGCTCAGGCTTTCCGGTGTAATCTGGGCTGAAAACGGCCCCAGGGCGAAACTGGCATCCAGAGCAAAGTCCGTGGCCCAGCCGCCGCCCGGATCGGGTCTGAGGACCAGGGCAGGCGTTTCCTCTTTCTGGGTGACAGTAATTTGTGGATTGCCATCCCCATAAGTCTTCAAGCTGTCGGGCAGCAATTGACGCAGAGGGCCAGGAATTGGCCCGCTGTCAATTTCAATCGGGGTGGGTAGGCGGACCTGGGCACGCCCACCTTCAATCATTAACCGTGCAAGGCCGTCTTCAAGAGTAAGAAGGGACCAATCATCGGGTTTGATTGTTGCGCCGGACCAGGCAATCTCTGCAGATCCTGTCAATGCCGCCATCAGACCGGGCAGGCCCATTTCTTCAATCTGGGCCATATTCAGGGGGCCACTGGACAGGGCCAGACTGGCAGTTGTTCGACCCGTTGCGGTCTGAATGGCAGGCAGGAAGGGCAGCCAATGGCCCAGTGACAGATCCAATGTCGCATCGGCGACCAATCCACGGGGACCGGCTGTAACCGTCGCCAGAAGCGCGCTTTGGCTGTCTGGCGCATTCAGGCGGGCGTCCAGGGTCATTGGCATCAGGGAAGGCGCATTCTCAAGCACCATCGCCAGACTGCCGCTTAACAGTTGCGGGCCAATCGGGGTCGTTGCCTGAATTTGTATGCCAGAAACATCAATGCGCCGAATGGGTATCTGCGGCAGGGTGCTATCCGACTGCGTGGTTGACTGGGGGGTGAATAGCGCTTCCAGTCCCTGTATTTCTGTGCCGCCCGTATCGGTCACATGAATATCGGCGCGCAGATCCGCCAAGGATATGGAATTCAGATAGACCCCGTCGGTAAGGGATAAATTGGGGGTCAATTGCAGGGTCGCAATGCTGGGGCCATTCAAAACAGCAATATTTTCAATCGTTACGTCTGATAATTCTATTTGTGTGATGTTCAGTGTAACGGGTTGACCTAAATAAGATTCCAGGACCTTTGGCAGGATCGCATTCGCGATGGGCAACCGAAACAGCCAGCCCAATCCTATTAATAGACACAGGACGACAAGCACGATCAGGGCCGTCCTTAATCCCCGCCCGAACCAATGCAACAGGCCGGGACCCGGTGGCGGTTCCTCCTCTACCAGCCGTTCGCCAACTTTCAATTCAGTTTCGGGGGTCGGGGTCATGGACGAGCCATCGGTCCACCGATGCGGCAGCCCGCCTGCAGGCATTGTTTCAGCGCGGCTTCCAGTTCGGGGGAGAATTTCCCGTCAATCGGTCCCTGATAATATCCAGCGGCCATAAGATACGTTTGAAACCGTTGCGCGGCACGGGGATCTTGCCCTGCCAGCACCTGATAGGTTTGCAGGGCGCCATCGATATCACCGGATTCTGCCTGCGCAGCAGCAAAGACGACCTGATCGGTCTGTGCCTGTTGACCACCATCGATCAAGCTGATGGCACGGGGTCCATCCCGCAGCGTTTTATCCGGTACAACCGACAGCATCCAAGCCAGGGAGCGTCGCGCCGCTGTGTTGGTCGGATCGAACTTCAGGGCGGTCTCCAGGTCCTTCAGGGCGGCTGCATATTCCTTGTTGGCAAACAAGGCCAGGGCGCGATTGGCATAAGGTTCTGCGATTAAGGGGTCTAATCCTGCCGCCACGCTGAAATCCAGAATGGCGCGATAGGGCTCGTCCCTGGATAAAAGCACCGTGCCGCGCTGAATATAGGCCTGATAAAAATAGGGATCGTAATCCAGCGCCGTGTCCAGATCTGTCATTGCGGCCTCCAAGGCGCCAGTTTGCGCCAGGGCCATTCCCCGATTGAAATGCGTCACGGCGTAATCCGACAGGTTGGTATAGACAGCCCCTTCAATCAGGCTGCCACAGGCGCTGAGGCGCACTTCTGCCGCCGTGTCCGCCGCCCGACAAAGAACTTCCCGCTGGGCAACTGTCTGCGCAACGCTTTGGGCGGTCGCATGTGTGCTGGCAATCACCCACACAGTCAGGAAGAGAAGGAAAAACCGGTAAGGCTGCATGGTAAGGATCCAGTGGATATGTCCATCCAGGTACTTTGCCGACCTATGCTGAAAAAAGAAAGGGCTGGAAAAGGAACGGCCCCGCCGCGTATCACCGAAGCAGGGCCGCTTTACATCAAGTTTGTCGATTGGATTAACCCGCCGCCGCAACAGCGCGTTTGGCCATAACCCCAATCAAATGCTTGCGATAGGCTGCGGATGCGTGAATGTCGGCATTCAGATCGCCTTCATTAATGCTACTGCTGTCAGGGGTTTTGCCAGCGGCAATCTGGTCTTCGATCTCTGTCGACCGGAAAACACCACCCTGCCCAGCGCCGGTGATTGCAACCCGGGGCCCATCGGATGTCTTGGCATAAAAAACGCCTACCAGGGCATAGCGAGAGGCCGGGTTGTCGAATTTGGCATAGGCAGCCGCCTGCGGAACCGGGAAGCGGATAGAAGTGATGATCTCATCCTCTTCAAGCGCGGTTTCAAACATGCCGGTGAAAAAACTGTCCGCTGACAATTCCCGCTTGGTGGTGACAATCGTCGCCCCAAGCGCCAGAGCAGCGGCAGGATAATCCGCTGCCGGATCATTATTGGCCAGTGAGCCCCCAATCGTGCCGCGATTGCGCACCTGGGCATCACCGATATTACCAGCCAACGCGGCTAGGGCTGGGATTGCCTTTTGGACATCCGCAGAATTTGCAACGGCGGCATGGGTCGTCATCGCCCCGATGGTAACCGTTGACCCGTCAGAGGATATTCCAACCAGATCCCGACATCCCCGTAAGGAGATGACATCCGTGGGGGAGGCAAGCCGTTGCTTCATTGTCGGCAGCAGGGTTTGGCCCCCCGCCAGGATCTTTGGATCATCCGCCGAGCCCATTGCCTGTGCTGCATCCGCAACAGAACTGGGCTTGTGATAGGAAAATTCGTACATGATTGTCTTCCTTTCTTATCCGCGCCGGGCTTATTCGGCCGCGGCAGGCATGGAGGCGGCCTGAATTGCCTGCCAGATTTTCTGCGGTGTTGCGGGCATGGAGATATCCTCTACCCCAAGCTCATGCAGGGCGTCCAGAACAGCGTTGATAACCGCTGGCGGGGACCCGATGGCACCAACTTCCCCGCACCCTTTAACGCCCAATGAGTTATGGGCGCATAGTGTGGATTCGGTCGTAGCCACAAAATTCGGCAGATTATCCGCGCGAGGCATGCAGTAATCCATGTAGGAGCCCGATGTGAGCTGTCCATTGTCATCATATTCACAGGCTTCCAGCAGGGCCTGGCCGATACCCTGGGCCAAACCGCCATGGATCTGTCCTTCGACGATCATTGGATTGATGACCCGTCCGACATCATCAACAGCGGTCATGTTAATCACCTCAATCGTGCCGGTATCCGGATCGATTTCCACTTCGCAGATATGGCATCCACCTGGATAGGTGAAGTTCATCGGGTCATAGAAGGCATTTTCTTCCAGACCCGGCTCCAGCGTTTCATGGGGATAGTTGTGGGGCACATAGGCGGTCAATGCGACCGTCCCGAAATCAACTTCCTTATCCGTGCCCGCAACCGTGAATTTGCCATCCTTGAATTCAACATCCTCGGGGGAGGCTTCCATCAGATGAGCGGCGATTTTGCTGGCCTTATCCACGACCTTGCCCAAAGCCTTCATGATGGCCTCGCCGCCGACCGCGAGAGAGCGGGAGCCGTATGTTCCCATCCCAAATGCGATACGGTTCGTATCCCCGTGTTCAATATTGATATTTTCTAAGGGGATACCAAGGGTTTCCGAAACCAGTTGTGCAAAGGTTGTTTCGTGTCCCTGACCATGGCTGTGGGACCCGGTATAGATCGAAACCGATCCCGTCGGGTGCACGCGGACATTGGCCGATTCGAAAAGTCCAGCGCGGGCTCCGAGTGATCCAACCACCGCCGAAGGGGCGATACCACAGGCTTCCAGATAGGTGGAGATTCCTATGCCACGCAGTTTACCGCGTTTGGCGGCCTCTGCCTTGCGTTGGGGGAAGTCATTCCATTTCGACAGTTCCATCGCCTTTTTCAGGGTCGCCTCGTAATCGCCGCTGTCATATTGCAGGGCAACTGGTGTCTGATAGGGGAAGGCATCGGCGGGGATGAAGTTCTTCTGCCGAATGGCAACCTGATCCATGCCCAGTTGCTTGGCAGCCTTGGTCACCAAACGCTCCAGCAGATAGGTTGCTTCGGGGCGACCGGCACCGCGATAGGCATCGACGGGCACGGTGTTGGTGAAGATCGCCTTCACATTGACGTAGATCTTGGGCGTTGTATAGACGCCCGCCAACAATGTGGCATACAGATATGTCGGCACACAGGTTGCGAAAGTGGAAAGATAGGCCCCCATATTCGCCTTTGTATAAACCTTCAACCCCAGGAATTTACCGTCCGCATCCAGCGCCAGGTCGGCATGAGAGATATGGTCGCGACCATGCGCATCCGACAGGAAGCTTTCTGACCGTTCCGCCGTCCATTTGATCGGGCGACGGACTTTTCCAGCAGCCCAGGTGACAATCGCTTCTTCGGCATAATGATAAATCTTCGATCCGAAGCCGCCACCGACATCCGGGGCGACAACGCGCAATTTATGTTCTGGCAATTGCAGCACGAATGCGCCCATCAACAGCCGGATCACATGTGGATTCTGGCTGGTGGTGTACAGGGTATATTCGCCGGTGCCTTTGNTATAATCCCCAACGGCTGCACGGGGTTCCATCGCATTTGGAACAAGGCGGTTGTTGGTTAGATCAATAGAGACAACATGGGCGGCATTCTTAAATTCCGCATCCACTTCGGCTTCGTCGCCCAATTCCCAGTCATAGCACATATTGTTGGGCGCAGCGTCGTCATGAACCAGTGGCGCGCCGGGGGCGATGGCTTTTTCGGTATTGGTGACGGCAGGCAACTCCTCATAATCGACTTCGATCAGTTCTGCCGCATCTTTTGCCTGGGAATAGGTCTCAGCGATAATAACAGCGACCTGATCGCCGACATGGCGGACCTTGCCCTGAGCCAGGGCAGGGTGGAACGGCTCGTTCATTGGGCTGCCGTCTTTATTGTTCACGCCCCAGCCGCACGGGATGGACCCAACCTGCATATCCTCGCCCGTGAAGACCGCGACAACGCCCGGGGCAGTTTTTGCCGCTGCGGTATCAATGCCCTTGATCTTGGCATGGGCATGCGGGCTGCGCAGGATGTACGCGTAGGTTTGATTGGGTTGATTGATGTCGTCCGTATAATTGCCGCGTCCGGTTAAAAAGCGGAAATCCTCTTTGCGCTTCACAGAGGCGCCGATCCCAGTAGCACTCATGACGTTTCTCCCTTGGGTGATCCCGACGATACGGGACTGCCTGTTTGCTGCGCCGGAACATTTATGCCGTTCTCTTTTGGCGCGCGAATAGTCCTAACGCTCCTCTTTCTGCGGCTACTCTGCGGCAGCCTTTTGACCTTTCATCGCGGCCGCGCCGGCGGCAATGGATTTCACGATGTTATGATAGCCGGTACAGCGGCAGATATTGCCTTCCAGCCAGTCGCGGATTTCATGTTCGGATGGGGACGGGTTGTTGTTCACAAGGTCAATCGCGCTCATCACCATCCCTGGCGTACAGAAACCGCATTGCAGACCGTGATTGTCCCGGAAGGCTTCCTGCATCGGGTGCAGCACATCTTCATTTCCAGCCAGACCTTCAATGGTCATGACAGTTGATCCATCGGCTTCTACGGCCAGCATGGCGCAGGATTTAACCGAAGCCCCATCGACATGAACAACACAGGCCCCGCATTGGCTGGTGTCACAGCCAACATGCGTTCCCGTCAGATGAAGATTCTCACGGATGAATTGGACAAGCAGAGTCCGGGGCTCAACAGTGCCAGAAACCTGCTTTCCGTTCACCGTCATTGAAACGGATGGCATAGATTAGTCCTCCCTTATGACGTGATATGCATGGCGATAAAGAGCCATGTTCTTACCAATGAGTGTGGAACTGACAGCGCGTGCGGTCAAGTCCGGTTGCACCCACAATCCTGTGAATTCATGATGACAGGCTGCCCCCTGGGGAAATGTTATCGATGAACCCCTAATTCCCCGCGCCAGGCATCGGGGCTTCGCCACCAAAAACCAGGGACAGGCCCAACATGACCAGAACCAGGATCATGATCCATTGCATTGGCGTCAGCCCCCAGCGCTTGGCGGTTTGTTTATGCACCGCGTCGACGGCTGCGCGTTTCGCCTCTGCCTTGATCGCATCCCGATCAACAGGCGTTTCCTTTGGCGCAGGGCGGGGGGGCTGTTCCGCTTCCGATTGATGCGTTTCGGGTTCAGGCGATGGGGCAGATTCTGCCGGTTCTGCGGGGGCTTCCGGTGTGGTGTCTGCAGGTGTGTCCGAAGCAGCAGGGGCTGCCGGTGCCGCAGAAGCCGCCCCTGAATCGCGTTCCTGCGCAATGACGACAAATTTATCGAAGAAATCTGTCGCATATTTCTTGGCTGTTGAATCAACCAGGCGCGCGCCGATCTGTGCCAGTTTTCCACCAACCTGGGCATTCACTTTATAGGTCAGGATTGTATCGCTGCCCTCTTCAACCAGGTTTACATCGGCGCCCCCTTTCGCAAAGCCCGCTGCGCCGCCTTTGCCTTCCCCAACGATGGTGTAGCTTTCCGGCGCATTCACATTCTCCAGGCGAACGGCCCCTTTGAAGGTTGCGCTGACCGGGCCGACTTTTGCTTTGACGGTGGCTTCAAAGCCGCCTTCTTCGGTGCGGTCCAGGGATTGGCAGCCCGCGATACAGGCTTTCAGGACTTCCGGATCGTTCAGCGCTTCCCAAACGGTTTCACGCGCCGCTGGAATGCGATACTCGCCAGTCATTTCCATTAGATAATCCCTTTCATTTCGTCGCGTTCATTCGATTCAGGTATCAATATCGCCACTTGGCACTCGATTTGCTATACCAATTCAGAACAGATTTGAAAATCGGGAGACGAAATAGGCATGACTGTACCGATTGTTTCGTCCGCGCTGGACGTGGCGTTATGGTTCTTTGACCAATCGCGCCGCGATGATCTGCATTTGCCGGCGCAAAAGCTGCAACGTCTGTTGTGGATCACTCAGGCCCTGTATGCGGCGGAAAACCATGGACGGATGTTCATGCCTGCCACCTTTGTTGCGGAAGAAACCGGCCCGACGGAACCAACAGTCTTTCATGCCTTCGAAGACAGCCGCCCGCCCATTATGATGCGCAAGCTGGTGCCTGTCGCGGATAATTTCCTAAATCGCATCTGGCGGAAATATGGCCACCATTCCGCCGACTATCTGAATCGTATGATGACCCATAACGATGTTTATCGCCGTGCCTATCGCAAGGAAGCGGGAACCGTCATACCATTTGAACAGATCGCCCAGCACTTTACACAAAAGCCGGAGCCCAAAGCTCAGGTCAAAACCTCCGACGGGCGGATCCTGCGAAAATGGATGCCCTCTGCAAAGCCCGTTCTGCGACAGGGATAATGTCGCAGGGAGCCAGCTAAGACTTTCCCAGACATGATTTGATTGTTTACAGTGCGGGCATGGGCGCACCATTCTGGAGTCTGCCCTGCTATTGAGGAGTTTCGTATGCCCGGAGTCTTCGGGTCTTTCTTTGCACTGTTGGCAAGCATTGCGCTTTTGTACGGTGGCAACACCCTGATGGGGACATTGCTGCCGGTGCGGGCAGGACAGGAAGGCTTTAGCGCAATATTCGTCGGGGGCATGGGGACTGGCTATTTCATCGGGTTTATTCTGGGGTGCCAGTTGACGCCCTGGCTGGTGCGCCGGGTCGGGCATATCCGGGCCTTCGGGGCGATGGCCGCCATCGCTGCCAGCAGCAGCCTGTGTTTCATCCTGTTTCTGAACCCCGTCGCCTGGATCNGTTTCAGGTTCATCTATGGNGTTGTTGGTGCCGGCCTGATCNTGGTCGTGGAAAGCTGGCTGAATGAACGGGCAGGGGCCAGCAATCGCGGTCGGGTGCTGGCACTATACACCCTGTGCTATATCGGCGCCCAAATTGCCAGTCAGCAGCTCTTTATTTTTATTCCCGCGAAAGATTCCACGCTGTTTATGGTCGCATCGATTGTGGTGTGCCTGTCATTGGTCCCCATCGCGCTGACCACTTCACAGACACCAGCCCCCCTGCGGACCGCTAAACTAAAAATGGGACCTTTATATAGAACGTCCCCTGTTGCGACATTAGGGTGTTTGGGGGTTGGGCTTGCCAATGGTGCTTTTTGGAGCCTGTCACCCCTTTATGCTCAGGGGATCGGATTATCGACCCAGACGGTCGGGATGTTCATCACCGCTGTAATTCTGGGCAATGCGGTCCTGCAATGGCCGATCGGTTGGCTGTCGGATAAGCTGGATCGCCGTATACCCGTCCTGATTTGTTTCTTCGGCGCGGCGACGTTGGGACTTGCGCTGTCCTTTATCAATGGTGTCGTTCTGACCCTGGCCGTGGCGGCTGTCTATGGCGCATTCGCACAGTCAATTTATGCCATTCTTGTCGCCCATGCCGGGGATCGAGCGGAACCAGAAGATTTTGTGTCCACCAGTGGTGGCTTGCTGTTGCTGTATGGGGTTGGTGCCTTGATCGGGGCCCTGCCTGCGGCAACCCTGATGGATTTGTTTGATTATCACTCCCTGTTCTGGTGGACAGCAGCGGTGCATGGCGGCATGGGCTGTTACATCCTGTTTCGGATGCGTCAACGCCCGGGGCGGATCGAACCATCCGGCGAAGGCTTTCAGCCGGTGCCAAAATCTACCCCCGCGGCCGTTGAATTGGATCCCCGCGCCGATTCTTCACCCAGCCTTGAAGAGGAAGATGCAGAGCGGGAAGCGGCATCCCGGTCGACTTGATCTATTGGAACAAGGGTATTAGACACAAAGACCATCACATAAGCGCCTGACAGGGGGGCGTGACCAGAAACAACGGTCCAGAGGGTATGAATGCGGTGCTGATTTCAAACAGGATTGGTCTATCAACGATTGGCGGCGCTGCCGTTTATCTTCTGACGGCGTTTATCGGGCCGGCCTTTGCGGCGGGTGAAGGGGTACCGCATTTGAACGGTGCGGATTTACAGCTTCTTTGGATTGTTCCCTTTGTTGGGATTCTGTTGTCAATCGCACTATTCCCATTGGTTGCGCCGAATATCTGGCATCATAATTTTGGCAAGATTTCCGCCTTCTGGGCGCTGTTGTTCCTGATTCCATTTACGATCTTCTATGGCTTTGAATTGGCCTTGTTTGAGCTGGTCCATGTCATGTCCCTGGAATACATCCCCTTTATCATCCTGCTGTTATCCTTGTTCACGGTTGCGGGCGGCGTGCGGGTGAAAGGGTATCTGCAAGGGGCGCCAATTGTGAATGTGGGGATCTTGTTGATTGGCACATTCATCGCCAGCATCATGGGGACAACCGGGGCGGCGATGCTGCTGATCCGGCCCTTGATCCGGGCAAATGAAACCCGCAAACATCAGGTCCATACTGTTGTTTTCTTTATCTTTCTGGTTGCCAATATCGGCGGGTCCTTAACGCCTTTAGGGGACCCACCCCTGTTTTTGGGTTTTCTGAAGGGGGTCTCTTTCTTCTGGCCGACTGTCCATATGTTCCTGCCCATGGTCGTAGCGGCCAGCATTCTGTTGGTTGGTTATTTCTTTGTTGATAGCTATCTGTATCGCAAGGAACAGAAGGAAGGGTTGCATGTGGAAACCCCGGCTGAGGAAGATCGCCATCCGATCCGGTTGGAAGGGGGGATCAATATCCTGCTATTGGCCGGTGTTGTCGCCTCTGTGCTGATTTCCGGAATTTGGAAGCCGGGCATTGATTTCGAAATTTATCATGTGACCATTGATTTGCAGAGCCTCGTTCGGGACGTCGCCCTGCTGGGCCTGGCTGTTTTGTCCTGGATTCTGACATCCCGGCAAAGCCGCGAAGCCAATGGCTTTAGCTGGTTTCCCATTCTGGAAGTCGCAAAGCTGTTCGCAGGAATATTCATCACAATCATCCCCGCAATTGCTATTCTGAAGGCAGGGACTGCGGGCGCATTGGAACCGGTCGTATCGCTGGTCACCCATAACGGGGAACCTGTGAATACGATGTATTTCTGGGCTACGGGAGTCCTGTCCAGCTTCCTGGATAATGCGCCGACCTATCTTGTATTCTTCAATACCGCAGGTGGCGACCCGGAGGCCCTGATGGGACCGATGGCGAATACGTTGCTGGCAATTTCCGCCGGGGCGGTCTTCATGGGGGCCAATACCTATATCGGGAATGCCCCGAACTTCATGGTCCGGTCTATTGCAGAAGAGCGCGGGATTCCAATGCCCAGTTTCTTTGGGTATATGCTGTGGTCGGGCCTGATCCTGCTGCCGATATTCGGGCTGATCACCATTCTGTTCTTTGTCTAAATAAGACCAGACTGGCGGTGCGACAGCAGTACGGTTAATCGCGGAATCAATGCGACATCAACAGGGGCACCTTTGAATGCCCTATCACATAGCGACTGGCGGAGCCGAACAGCTTGTCCAGCATGGAACTGTGACCATAGGCCCCCATCACAATCAGATCGGCCTTTACCTCATCGGCCAGATCCAGAATCTCCTCACCAGCATGGCCGGAGCGGGAGTGATTGATATGGTCCGCTTTGATCCCCCGGCGCGCCAGATATTCCAGGACTGGCTTTGCCAGATCTTCGCCAACTTTCGGCGCTTTGCCACAGGTGAACAGTTTCACATGCTTCGCCTTTTCAATCATCGGCAGGGAGTCACGCAACGCCCGAATGGCTTCCTTTGAATAAGTCCAGGCGATCAGAACCGAATCGAAGGATTTCAGATCCACCTGATCCACCCCCTTTGGCAAGACCAGAACGGGGCCACCGGCGCCCATCACCAGTTTTTCCGGTAACTGATAAATCAGACGGTCTTCAAAATTATCAAAACTGACCTGGTTCAGGATCGTCAGATCAACGTGATACACTTCTTCCAGCAAGTGTTCTAAATGATCTTCCTCGCCATAGGCCCATTCCCAAGAGATCCCAGCCGAGTCACAAAATTCCCGGACCTGCGCTTCAATCGCACCGGCCTTTTCCTTAGCCGCAGACCGCGCCTCGTGCAGATAAAGCGAGGAGGCGCCACGTCCTTCGGCACCGGCTGGCATATGGACAGGCATCGCCACATACAGGGCAATTAAATGGGCATCCAACTGTTTGGCGATACCAACCGCCGCCTTTAATCGTGTTTCTCGATCAGGGTCGGGTGCAAGGTGAACCAGCAGTGTCTTGATCGACATAAATAACATCCCTTTGCGGCTTTTGCGTTTTCTGACGTAAAACTACCGCCCGGCTTGTATCATTGCAATGCAGGCAATTGCCTTTCAAGCACGTCGATGCCACTTGCTATACCGACCACGCCACCTTATCGAAAGAATATGATGCAATCCGACAGCAAGCCCAAGAATGCGAAACGCCGTGTTCACTTCAAGACACTGTTGTCGGTCGTTCCTTATTTATGGCCAAAGAATCGCACCGGGATAAAGCTGCGCGTGATTGCGGCCATGGGTGCGCTGGCTTTGGCAAAGGTCGCCAATGTCTGGGTGCCCCTGTTCTACCGCGATGCGGTGGATGCGCTCGATAAGCTCTCCAAAACTATGGATACAAGTACATCAACCACAGCGGCGGTCGCGACGGGCGCTGGCATTGCGGCCATTCCGGTTGCCTTACTGTTGGGTTATGGATTGATGCGCCTGATGGCGGTGCTGTTTCAGGAATTGCGGGAAGCGTTGTTTTCCCGTGTCGCCCAGAATGCCATCCGCACGGTCGCCCTGAAGACATTCGAACATCTGCACGGCCTGAGTCTGCGTTTTCATTTGGAACGTCAGACCGGCGGTCTGTCGCGAGTGATAGAGCGGGGGACCAAGGGCATCGAATTCGTCCTGTCCTTCATGCTGTTTAATATCATTCCGACCTTGCTGGAAATTGGCATGGTCTGTGGCATTCTGTGGGGCCTTTTTGATATCAGCTATGCGCTTGTCACCTTTGTGACGATCGTTGGCTATATCGCTTACACGCTGTTGGTGACGGAATGGCGGTTGAAATATCGGCGCCAGATGAATGAAAGCGATACCGTCGCCAATACCAAGGCCATCGATAGCCTGCTGAATTATGAAACCGTCAAATATTTTGGCAATGAGGGGCACGAGGCCCGGCGCTATGACCATGCCCTGCAGCGCTATGAGAATGCGGCGGTACGCTCAATTACCAGCTTGTCAGTGGTAAATGTCGGGCAGGGGGCCATCATTGCCGTGGGACTGGTTGCCCTGATGTTGATGGCTGCCAATGGGGTTGCTGCGAGCGAGCTGACATTGGGTGATTTTGTTCTGGTGAATACCTATCTGATTCAGCTTTATCTGCCGCTTAACTTCCTGGGGTTCGTTTATCGTCAGATCCGCCAGAGTCTGACGGATATGGAAGATATGTTCCAACTGATGGGCGTTCCTTTCGAGGTTCTGGACAAGCCGGCCGCGGTTACGCTTGAAAATCCAGAAGGGGTGTTGCGGTTTCAATCGGTGGATTTCGGCTATGATCCCCGTCGCCCGATTCTGAAAGGGGTGGATTTCACAGTCACGCCGGGCAAAAC
The DNA here is from genome assembly GCA_002696645.1 of Rhodospirillales bacterium. Classification (GTDB taxonomy): domain Bacteria; phylum Pseudomonadota; class Alphaproteobacteria; order UBA8366; family Aestuariispiraceae; genus Pacificispira. The sequence goes on from NZSA01000036.1 coordinate 23,012, forward strand.
CCTGGCGATTGTCGGACCATCCGGGGCCGGGAAATCGACGATCAGCCGATTGTTATTCCGGTTCTATGATCCCAGCGCCGGCTCTGTGACGCTGGATGGTGTCGATTTGCGCGACGCAACGCAGCACAGCGTGCGTGCCGCTATTGGAATTGTCCCCCAAGATACTGTCCTGTTCAACGATACCATTGAATACAACATTGCCTATGGTCGCCCAACCGCCAGCCGCGAAGAGGTTCAGGCGGCGGCCAAGCTGGCACGTATTCATGAATTTATTGAAAGCCTGCCGGATGGCTATCACAGCATGGTTGGTGAACGCGGTCTGAAGTTATCCGGCGGCGAAAAGCAGCGCGTCGCAATCGCGCGGGCAATCCTGAAAGGGCCGCGCATCCTGTTGTTTGATGAGGCAACATCCGCCCTGGACACCGCAACCGAGCGGGAAATCCAGAAATCCCTGCGGGAGGTCAGTCAGGGCCGCACAACGCTGGTCATCGCACACCGTCTGTCGACCGTCGTTGATGCCGATGAAATCCTGGTGATGGATGCGGGCCGGGTGGTGGAGCGTGGCACGCATGCGGATCTTGTGACATCCGATGGTGTCTATGCCGCGATGTGGCGCCGCCAACAGGAAAGCACGGACGGAGCATAATCGTCACAAGTTTGCTTGCATTCTAAGGGGTGGCGGTTTATAGCCGCGCTCAACNCACACACGGAGCTTCCGGGATGTGGCCGTCATAGGGTCCGTTCCGTCCGGTGCCAGGGGATAAAATCCTGGCTAACCAAGGCTTCGTGGAGGATCAACCGGAGAAGCAAAGGAGCCATTTTATGGCCGTGCCAACTTTTACCATGCGTCAGTTGCTTGAAGCTGGCGTCCATTTCGGACACACCACCCGTCGCTGGAACCCGAAGATGAAACCGTTCATCTTTGGCGAACGCAATGGCATTCATATCATTGACCTGGAACAGTCTGTTCCAATGCTGACCCGCGCGCTGGAAGAAGTCGGCCGTGTTGCTGCTGCTGGCGGTCGCGTGCTGTTCGTCGGCACCAAGCGTCAGGCACAGTCCATCGTGGCTGAAAACGCCCTGAAATGCGGTCAGTACTATGTCAATCACCGTTGGTTGGGCGGCATGCTGACCAACTGGAAGACAATCGCAAATTCAATCAAGCGTCTGAAGACTCTGGAATCCCAGTTCGAAGACGAAGCAAACCTGCAAGGCCTGACCAAGCGCGAGCGCCTGGGTCTGGAACGCGAAAAGGAAAAGCTGGATCGCGCCCTGGGCGGTATCAAGGACATGAGCAACGTCCCGGACGTTATCTTCATCGTCGATACCAACAAGGAATCAATTGCGATCAAGGAAGCCAACAACCTGAATATTCCGGTTATTGCGATCCTCGATTCCAATTCTGATCCAGATGGCGTGACCTTCCCGGTACCGGGCAACGATGATGCCATGCGCGCCATTAACCTGTACTGCGATCTGGTCGCGGGTGCGGTTCTGGGTGGATTGCAGGAATCGATGACGGCTTCGGGTGTTGATCTGGGTGCGGCGGCTGAACCTGCTGTTGAACCTGCCCTGGAAGCAGAATCGGCTGAGGCCCCTGTTGCAGAAGAAACGGCAGCCCCTGCTGTTGAAGAAGCCGCAGCAGAAGACGCACCGGCACAAGACGACGCAAAAGTCTGAGGATCGTCGGGAATATTTGTCGCGACCGTCACTTTGTCACAATTCTGTGGCACAGCGACGGGACGCGCGGCGAACCGTTGTTCCCGTAGCCTAACAATTTGAACCGAGAGACGAGAGGAGCATTTCCATGGGCCAGATTACGGCAGGCATGGTGAAGGAACTGCGCGATACGACCGGCGCAGGCATGATGGATTGTAAGAAAGCATTGGCAGAAACCGATGGCAATATGGATGCCGCAGTGGATTGGCTGNGCACCAAGGGCCTTGCCGCTGCTGCCAAGAAAGCCGGACGCGTTGCCGCCGATGGCCTGGTTTCGGTCGTTACCGACGGGACCAAGGGCGCGCTGTTGGAAATCAATGCGGAAACTGACTTTGTTGCCCGTAACGAAGGCTTCCAGACATTTGTAAGCGACGTCGCCATGATCGCATTGACGGAAAATGGCAATGCAGAGAAGGTCCTGACCGCAGCCTATCCCGAAACGGGTCGCACGGTTCAGGAACAGCTGACCCATAACATCGCAACCATTGGCGAGAATATGAGCTTCCGTCGCTGCACGGCGCTGTCGGTCAATGATGGCGTGGTCGCGGGTTATATTCACAGCGCGGTTGCACCGGGCCTGGGTAAGATCGGTGTTCTGGTCGCCCTGGAATCAACCGGCGACAAGGCGAAGCTGGAAGCCTTGGGTAAGCAGATTGCGATGCATATCGCAGCCGCCAAGCCTGAAGCCCTGAATATTGAAGATGTCGATTCCAGCAATCTGGAGCGGGAACGCGCCGTGCTGGTCGAACAGGCTCGCGAATCAGGTAAGCCTGAAAACATCATTGAGAAAATGGTCGAAGGCCGTATCCGCAAATACTATGAAGAAGTAGTGCTGCTGGAGCAGGTATTCGTGATCGACGGTGAAACCAAGGTTCGCAAAGTGGTGGAAAACGCCGCAGCAGATGTCGGTGCCCCTGTTAAACTGAGCGCTTTTACGCGCTATGTCCTGGGTGAAGGCATCGAAAAGAAGGAAGAAGACTTCGCAGCAGAAGTCGCAGCTGCCGTCAAAGGCTGATCCTGACTGCTTTAAAAGGGGGCCGCTTCCAGATTGGGGCGGCCCTTTTTTGTTGCTTTTGTTTTGCCTGAATCGGGGGCTCAGGCCACAATGCGCCCGCTGGAATAATCCCGCCCCAAAGATCTGATCCGTGGAGAATGTGTATGCCCACCGAAACCGGGACCCTTGTCTACAAACGTGTTTTGTTGAAAATCTCCGGCGAGGCCCTGATGGGGGATAGGGAATTTGGATTAGATCCGGAAATAGTGGGGCGAATCGCAGACGAGATTATCAGCGTGCGCTCAATGGGCTGTGAAATCTGTCTGGTCATCGGCGGGGGCAACATCTTTCGCGGAGTTTCGGGCGCGGCTAAGGGAATGGAACGCACCACGGCCGATTACATGGGAATGCTGGCTACGGTCATGAATGCCTTGGCAATGCAGGCGGCCCTTGAGGCCAAGGGCGTTCCGACACGCGTTCAATCCGCTATTCCCATGGCAACGGTGTGCGAGCCCTATATCCGCCGCCGCGCCACGCGCCACATGGAAAAGGGCCGCATTGTCATATTCGCTGCGGGCACAGGAAATCCTTTCTTCACCACAGATACAGCCGCTGCCCTGCGCGCATCCGAAATGGACTGCGATGCGATGTTGAAGGCAACGAAGGTGGATGGGGTTTATACAGCGGATCCGATGAAGGACAGCACCGCGACACGATATGATCGATTAAGCTATCATCAGGTTTTGACCGATGATTTACAGGTCATGGATGCCTCCGCCATAACTTTGTCACGCGAGCGCAATATTCCGATCCTGGTTTTCTCGCTTTATGATCCAGGTGCGTTTGCAAAGGTTGTGTGCGGCCAAGGGCGCTTCACCATTGTTACGGACGCTGTGTGATGATCGGTTGGACCCAACCGGGCAAACCAGTTAAAAGGATCACGGTTTAAGCAATCAAAGAGATCCCAAGGGGATCCAGATTAGTGGGAAAGAACGATATGTCTGCAAAAATTAAAGATCTGCGCCGTCGTATGGATGGGGCACTTGATGCATTGGCGACGGAATTTCAGGGTTTGCGGACTGGGCGCGCCTCTACGGACCTGCTGACCCCCATCCATGTTGACGCCTATGGTGCCTCAATGCCGCTTAATCAGGTGGCCAGCATTTCCGCTCCTGAACCCCGCATGTTGATGGTCACGGTTTGGGATAACAGCATGGTAAAGGCGGTTGAAAAGGCGATTCGTGAATCAGATCTGGGCCTTAATCCCATGACTGAAGGCACGGTGATGCGTATTCCCTTGCCGGAATTAAACCAGGAACGCCGCGCCGAATTGACAAAGGTTGCCGGCAAATATGCGGAACAGGCACGCATTGCGATCCGCAATATTCGCCGCGACGGGATCGATACCCTGAAGCGGGAAGAAAAAGACGGTGATATCGGTCAGGATGAGCTGCATAAAGGCCAGGATGATATTCAGAAATTGACCGATGAGTTCGTCGCCAAGGTCGATGCAGCCCTGGCTGAAAAAGAAAAGGACATCATGCAGGTCTAACGGATCAAGCTTACTCCTTCCCAAAAATGGTCTTTAGCATGGATGCAGATCACGACACCAAACCCACGCCAAAACATGTTGCAATCATTATGGATGGCAACGGTCGATGGGCTAAACAGCGGGGCCTTCCTAGGCTGGCCGGGCACCGTAAAGGGGCAGAGGCTGTGCGGGCAGCGGTCGAGGCTGCGGGCGATATGGGGATCGAGTATCTGACCCTGTTTAGTTTCTCGTCCGAAAACTGGCGCCGGCCGGAAACCGAAATCAGTGATCTGATGGGCCTATTGCGTCGCTATCTGAAGTCTGAAATTGCGGAATTGCACGGCAAGAATATCCGCTTTCGGGTGATTGGGGAGCGTAAACGTCTGGCCCCCGATATTCAGAAATTGGTGGAAGAGGCGGAACGCACCACAGAGCATAACTCACGCCAGACCCTAACGCTTGCGCTGTCCTATGGCGGTCGGGCGGAAATCACCGATGCGGCCCGGCGGATTGCGCAATCTGTGAAATTAGGATTGCTGGAGCCTGACGCCGTTAATGAGGCCCTGTTTGAAAATTACCTCTGGTCGGTGGGATTGCCCGATCCGGATCTGATCATTCGCACCAGCGGTGAAAAACGCATCAGTAATTTTCTGCTGTGGCAATGTGCCTATGCAGAACTGTTCTTTACCGATGTATTCTGGCCTGACTTTGACAAATTAGCGTTTCAGCAGGCGGTAGATGATTTTCGCCGCCGTGATCGACGCTATGGCACGACCGCGCATTACGCATGACCGACCCGGCCCCGACACTTTCTCCCAAGCTTGCGTCTGATCTGAAGGTTCGGGCCATTTCCGGCTTTGTGCTGATCCTGATTGCCGCGATAGAGCTGTATATGGGCGGCACGTTTTTTGTTATCTTTGTTGCAGCCATGGCCGCAGGCATGATCTGGGAGGCCCTGGATCTGACCGGGGTTCAGCGGACTGGCCCGCGTTTGCTTGCGATGGGGTTATGCGCGCTTGGTCTGTTGGCGATGATCCCAGCCTTACCGAATCAGGGATTTCCGGTCTGGGTTGCCTTATTATTGATGGCGGGGACCCTGCTGGTCGCCTGGGCGGCATCAACGCGCAAGCGCGCCTTTCCCATGGGAATGGTTGCCGCCGCGTCAGTTTGTCTGGCCTGTTTGACAATGGTTTTGTCTGAGTTGCGGGCAGATTTTTACACGATTCCGCCGCTTATCCTGTTGGTGCCCGCGGTGATCGGTACTGATATCGGGGCTTATTTTACAGGACGCCTTGTTGGCGGGCCGAAGCTGGCCCCCAGGGTCAGTCCAAACAAAACATGGTCTGGCGCAATTGGGGGCGTGGTTTCCGCCATCATTTTGGGCTTGGTGACGATTTATCTGTTCCATGGGGACCTGGTACCGCATTCTGAACTTGAAATGGTGCTGATGTTGGCCGGATTATCCGTGTGCTCCCAAATTGGGGATCTGGTGGAATCCTGGTTGAAGCGCCGAGCGGGACGAAAGGATTCCGGAAACTTGATCCCCGGTCATGGCGGCTTACTGGATCGATTTGACGGGTTTCTGGGGGCATCCCTATTGGGGCTGGGGCCGTGGCTGCTGTATCAGGAGTTTGGGGGCATGATTCCATGACGGGAAAACGCCGCGTGACCATTCTGGGCGCAACCGGCTCTGTCGGGCAAAGCACCCTGGACCTTATTCGTCGCGCGCCCGATCGGTTTGATGTCTATGGATTAAGCGCGCATCGCAATGTTGCCGCCCTGGCGCGGGATGCCAAAGCGTTTGGGGCCAAGGTCGCCGCCATTGCGGATGAGGCGCTGTATGCTGATTTGAAGGCTGCATTGGCTGGCAGTGATTGCATGGCCGTTGCAGGGGAATCGGCGGTCATCGACCTGGCTTCACAGCCAGTGGATTATGTCATGGCAGCAATTGTCGGCGCGGTGGGTCTGAAGCCGACTTTGGCGGCGGTTCGGACCGGCACCTGTGTTGCCTTCGCCAATAAAGAATGTCTGGTTTCAGCTGGTCCTTTAATGATGCAGGAAGTTGCCACCCATGGCGCGACGCTGCTGCCGGTGGATTCAGAGCATAATGCGATATTTCAGGTCTTCGAATCGCATAACAGGGCTGCGATTTCACGATTGATCCTGACCGCGTCTGGTGGCCCGTTCCGAACCTGGAGCGCCCTGGAAATGGTGGCGGCAACACCAGATCAGGCCGTTGCCCATCCCAATTGGGCGATGGGGGCGAAAATCTCCATCGACTCCGCCAGTATGATGAACAAGGGACTGGAACTGATTGAAGCGCATTATCTTTTCGATATGCCGGAAGATAAAATTGAGATCGTGGTTCATCCGCAATCGGTGATCCATTCCATGGTTGAATATGCCGATGGATCGGTTCTCGCTCAGCTGGGCAGCCCCGATATGCGAACGCCAATTGCCAATACCCTGGCCTGGCCCAATCGCATGGAAAGCCCATCTGCCAGACTGAATTTTCTGGAAACCTGTCGATTGGATTTCGAAGCCCCTGATCCGGCGCGCTTTCCCTCTCTGCGATTGGCTCGGGATGCCTTGATCGCGGGGCCACATGCCCCATGTATCATGAATGCGGCGAACGAGGTTGCGGTTGCAGCTTTCCTGAAAGGGCAGGGACGTTTCTGCGATATCTGGGAAACGGTCGAACGTGTTATCGATGCAATTCCGGCGCGCGCATTAGACAATTTGGACGCTGTTTTCGCCTTGGATGAAGAAGCCCGGGCGAGGGCATTGGAATTCACCGCGCAGGCGGCGGAATAAAGGTAAGGACCCAACATGGACTCTTTCATTGGTGGCATCGGTTATTTCAATGCCGTGATTGTTTTTTGTATTTTGGTCTTTGTTCATGAAATGGGGCACTATCTGGTCGCGCGTTGGTGCGGGGTCCGTATTGAGGTTTTCTCAATCGGATTTGGCAAAGAATTGTTCGGCTGGACCGACAGCCATGGAACGCGATGGAAATTCAGCATCGTTCCCCTGGGGGGATATGTTCGCATGTATGGCGAACACAGCATGGAGTCCGTCCAGGGCGAAACCGGCATGGCGATGACCCAGGAAGATCGCGCTGTTTCCTTTGATCATAAAACCTTAGCCCAACGTTTTGCGATTGTCCTGGCCGGTCCAATGGCCAATTTCATATTCGCAATCGCAGTTCTGGCGCTGTTGTTCGGCGGCGCGGGCATTCGTGAATCCAGAGATGTTGCGACCTATGGCATTGGCGCAATTGTCGCCGACAGCCCGGCAGAACAGGCCGGGTTGATGGAAGGCGATCGCATTCTGTCCATTGACGGTCGTGATATTCCCGATTGGGCGAGCCTGGTTGATGCGGTTCAATCCAGCGAGGGACGGGAGCTTCTGCTTAAGGTCGACCGGGACGGACTGGTCCTGACCAAGCGTTTGCAGCCAAATTTCAACGAGGCGTCGTCAACCTATTTGATTGGTATCCATGCCCCGTTCCAGGTTGTGACCTTTGGACCCTTTCAGTCTGTTGGAATGGCAGCTGAGCGAACCTGGGACTATAGCATCCTGACGCTTTCTGCGATCGGGGAGATTATCACTGGAAACCGCAGCCTGGATGATATGGGCGGGCCAGTAAAAATTGTCGATATGTCCAATCAGGTGGCCCAGCGNGGNGCNNTGGATCTGGTTGTCTTCATGGCGGTTCTGTCCATCAATCTGGGGCTGTTGAACCTGCTGCCCATCCCCATGCTGGATGGGGGACACCTAATGTTCTATGTGATCGAAGCTGTACGCGGAAAACCCCTGAACGAGCGTATGCAGGAATATATGTTGCGGGCTGGATTGGCATTGTTGTTGGGCGTGATGATCCTGGTGACATTAAACGATCNGAAACTCCCGACTTTACTGGGCTTCTCCGGATAGGTGTTCCATCGCGTTTTGAGAACATAACGAATCCGGGCTAAGCAATTTGATTCACATCGCATTTTCCGGTTTAATCTGGACTCAGGATAGGGTATGAACACTGCTGTGATCAGTGTAAGCTGAATCACCAGTGTGTCGTTTTGTGTGCGGTTGCTTGAAAAAAAAGGGCGTGTGGGTGAGGAACAATTCCAATAACGGTTTCGGCCTTGAGATTACGCAAGCGGACCTTGCAGGCTTTGTGGTGGCACAAAAGTCTGAGGGTGGTCCACAAAGGCGTTACACTGGGCTGGGTCATGCGTTTCGGCTCGCCTGTGGTTTTGTTGCATGTCTTCTGCCGCTGACAGTCTCCGTTGATTTCGCCGCCGCACAAACCGTACCGCCAATCGTTGCCCCGCAACCGCAGGGGACGGCACCGGGTGTTTCCGGGTCGGGCTCAAATACTGTTCAGCCCGGATCCCCGACGATCACGCGCATCGAAGTTGAGGGCACCCAACGGATCGAGCGTGAAACCGTTCTTTCCTATATTGGTGTGCGGGAAGGCGATCAGATTGATTCGCGTGGTGTGAACCAGGCGTTGAAGACCTTGTTTGCAACCGGCTTGTTTGCCGATGTCAGCATGCAGATGAGCGGCAATACGCTGGCCATCCGGGTGGTAGAGAATCCGATCATCAACCGAATCGCGTTTGAGGGGAACAAGCGTCTGGATGATGAGACGCTGCAGACGGAAACCCAATTGCGTCCCCGCGTCGTTTATACGCGCACCCGGGTTCAAACCGATGTTCAGCGCATTATTGATCTGTATCGACGTCACGGTCGTTTTGCCGCAAAGGTTGAGCCCAAAGTCATTCAGTTGGAGCAGAACAGGGTCGATCTGGTCTTTGAAATTAATGAAGGCGCATTGACGGGCATTGAAAACATCGGTTTCGTCGGGAACAAGTATTTCTCAGACAGCGCCTTGCGTGAAGTGCTGGTCACCAAAGAGACCCGTTGGTACCGCTTCCTATCCAGCTCTGACACCTATGATCCAGACAAGCTGACATTTGATCGGGAATTGCTCCGTCGCCATTATCTCGCCAGCGGGTTTGCTGATTTTCGGGTGTCGTCTGCCGTTGCTGAGCTTTCGGAAGACCAGGAAAACTTTTTTATCACCTTCACAGTGGATGAGGGTGAGCGCTACAAATTTGGTAAGTTTGACCTGACATCCAAGATTCCCGATATCGATCCGGAAACTCTGAAGCCCGTGATCGAGTTGGAAACCGGCGATTGGTATAATGCCGATGCAGTGGATGACACAATTGTCGCCATTACAAACGCCGTGGGCGATTTGGGCTATGCGTTTGTGGATGTTCGGCCCATCGTAAACCGCGATAAAGATGCGCTGACGATTGATATCACCTTTGAAATTCAGGAAGCACCACGCGTATTTGTGGAGCGTATTGAGGTGCGCGGCAACGTGCGCACCCTGGACGAAGTTGTTCGTCGCGAATTCCTGCTTGTGGAAGGGGATGCCTTCAACGCCACCAAATTGCGCCGCTCCCGTCAGCGTATTGAGGATTTGAATTTCTTCTCTAATGTTGAAGTAACGAACGTTCCTGGTTCAGACCCCGACAAGACCGTCGTAATGGTTGATGTCGAGGAACAGTCAACAGGGGAACTGTCAATCGGGGCCGGGTTCTCCACAGCCGATGGCGCCTTGGGTGAAATTCAGATGCGGGAACGCAATCTGCTGGGGCGGGGTCAAGATCTGCGGTTGGGGACAACGCTGTCACAGCGTCGCACGACGATCGATTTTTCCTTCACTGAACCATATTTCCTGGACCGTGAGCTCTCAGCTGGCCTGGACCTGTTCCATACCGTTATCGACCGTCAGGATATTGCGTCTTATGACAGTCAGGAAACCGGCGCGGGCGTTCGTCTTGGATATGATTTCAATGAAGACTGGCGGCAACAGGTTCGCTATCGCCTTTCCCAGGAAACCATTGAAAACGTTGATCCAAATGCCAGTAGCTTCGTGAAGGCCTCCGCCGGCGACGATCTTGTATCAACTTTCGGGCAAACACTGACCTATGATAAGCTGAACAGCCGATTGGACCCCACCGATGGCTATCTTATTGCTCTGGGAACCGATTTAGCCGGATTTGGTGGGTCTGTGCGGTATCTTAAGTCTACCCTGTCAGGATCCCATTATCTGCCAATTACCGATGAGATGCGTCTGGTGACCCGCGCTGAAGTCGGGTCATTGATCGGATTGGGCGACGATATCCGATTGAACGACCGCTTCCTGTTGGGCGGTGACAATCTGCGCGGTTTCGCAAATGGGGGCGCTGGACCGCGCGATTCCATCAGTGGCGATTCCCTTGGTGGGGAACGTATGGCCAATGGGTCGATTGAACTGGTTTTCCCGCTAGGGCTTCCAGATGAATTCGGTGTTTCCGGGGCCGTCTTTACGGATGCCGGTTATCTTTCGGGGGTTGATTCCGGTGGCACGACCATTCAGGATACCGGTTCAATACGCGCGTCAGTGGGGACCGGTATCAAATGGGTCTCGCCATTCGGCCCGATCCGGGTTGATTTCTCTCAGGCCGTGTTAAAGGAAGATTTCGATGATACTGAAATTTTCCGCTTCAACTTCGGAACGAGGTTCTAAAATGATCCGTATTATGCCGCTTTCTGCGGCTGGATTGGCCCTTTTTATGGGGCTGATCGCCGTTGGATACAGTGTTTCCACACCTGCTATCTCCTACGCACAAGATGTCGTCGCTCCGAAGATCGCTGTTCTGGATGTCCCGGAAATTGAACGACGTGCCTTGGTTTGGCAGGATTTACGCGTCAAATTCAAGAAAGCAAATGAGGCGACGCTGGCCGAATTGCGTCAAATGCAGGCCAGTCTGGAAGAGGATGGAAAAGCCTTGCAGCAACAGCAGGCCATTCTTTCCGCAGATGCTTTTGCGGCCAAACGCAAAGAATTCGAAGAACGTCTGCAGCAATCAAACAAGAAAGCAGCGGAACGTAAGCAAGCGATGGAAAAAGCTTTGGCTGAAGCAAAAGGCCAAATTGTAACTTACTATCGTGAAATTGTCGGTGAAATCGCCACATCCAATGGTATCAACCTGATTTTGGATCGGTCCGTCGGGGATCCAACCATCGTTCTGGCAACGGATGATATTGAAATCACTGATATTGTGATTGAACGGTTGGATAAGCGCGTTCAGACAATCGATTTTACCGTACCACCCGCTCAATAGCATCGACGGTTTTTATGGCGGACAAACGATTCTTCCAGAAGGCCGGCCCGTTTTTGCTAAAAGAATTGGTCGACACTGTTGGCTGCGCAGTTGTTGATGGCGCGCAAACAGATGTTTCCATTGCGGATGTTGGGACCCTGGATGGGGCCGGGCCGGATACTTTAAGTTTCTTTTTCAATCGGCGCTATAAATCGGCGCTGGGTCAAACCAAAGCGGGCGCTGTTTTGATAACCAAGCAGGATGCAGAATTCCTGCCGCCGGCGACGATTGGCTTGATTTCAAAAGATCCTTATTACGATTTCGCAAAAATATCCCAGTTATATTATCCTCTTCCGCCCGTTGAGCCCTTTTTGCACCCAACAGCCCACATAGATGAAACCGCGACCCTTGATCCCAGCGTTCGATTAGAGGCCGGGGCCAGTATCGCGGCGCATGTTGTACTGGGGAAGGGCGTTGTTATCGGCGCGAATTCGGTTATCGATACAGGCGTTACAATAGGTGCTGGCAGCCGAATTGGTCCTAACGTCTATATCGGCTATGCAGATATTGGGGAGGGCTGCCAAATTCTTCCTGGCGCGCGCATCGGAACGCGTGGATTTGGGTTCGCGATGAGTGGTCGGGGCCACCTGGATATCCCGCAGACCGGCAGTGTTAAGGTCGGAAACTATGTTGAAATCGGCGCAAATACGGCCATCGATCGCGGCATGGGGCCGGATACGGTTATTGGCGATGGCTGCAAGATTGATAACCTTGTTCAAATCGGGCACAACGTTGTCTTAGGACGCGGCTGTGTTTTGGCGGGTCAATCCGGTATCGCAGGCAGCACAAAGCTGGGCGATTTTGTGGCCTGTGGTGCGCAATCTGGCATTGCCGGGCACCTTTCAATCGGCGACGGGGCACAAGTGGCGGCAAAGAGTGGCGTGATCGGCAATGTTGAGCCTGGGGAGAAGGTGGGGGGCTATCCTGCTACATCAATGCGCCAATGGCTTAAACAACATGCTTTTGTAGCTGCGTTGATGCGTAAGGGGCAGAATAATAAATAAGAGATGAGCAAATCATGGATGACATAAAAACAGATTACCTGGACGATATTGATGTTTTAAAGGTGATGGAGCGTATTCCGCATCGCTATCCCTTCCTGATGATCGACCGGATTGATAATGTTGTTCCGTATGAAAGCGCAGTTGGCATCAAATGCGTATCCATCGGAGAACCGCATTTTCAAGGACATTTCCCTGGGAAGCCTGTAATGCCGGGCGTTTTGATCATTGAAAGCATGGCACAAACCGCCGGNGTTATGGTTGTGACCAGCCTGGGCCCAGAGTCCGAAGGAAAGCTGGTCTATTTCATGTCCATCGAAGAGGCGAAGTTCCGGCGCCCCGTCGTTCCCGGCGACCGCATGGAAGTTCATGTCGTCAAGAAACAAAACAGGGGCCAGGTTTGGAAATTCCGTGGGGAAGCCCGTGTCGACGGCAAAGTCGTCGCAGAAGCCACATTTTCCGCAATGATACGGGACAAACCCTAGGGTCAGGACCCATTTAATGACCAATATTCATCCCAGCGCCATTGTTGATCCTCTGGCAACCCTGGCCGACACCGTCCGCGTGGGGCCATTTTGCAGCATCGGCCCGAATGTCGTGTTGGACGCGGATGTGCATTTGCATTCCCACGTCGTTATCAATGGCCGCACCAAAATAGGCGAGGGGTCGGAAATATTCCCCTTCGCCAGCATCGGCATGGCGCCGCAGGATTTGAAGTATCGTGGCGAGGAGTCCTTCCTGGAAATTGGGAAGCGGAATAAGATCCGTGAATATGTGACCATGAATCCCGGCACAGAGGGCGGCGGTTTGCTGACCCGGGTCGGAGATGATTGTCTGTTCATGGTGGGCGCGCATGTGGCACATGATTGTATGGTCGGAAATAATGTCATTCTGGCCAATAATGCGACCCTGGCAGGGCATGTGACGGTTGGAGATTTCGCCATTATTGGTGGCTTGTCAGCGGTCCATCAATTCGTCCGTATCGGCCCGCATGCCATGATCGGTGGCATGTCTGGCGTTGAAAATGACGTCATCCCCTATGGTTCCGTGATGGGGGACAGGGCCAGCCTGTGTGGATTGAATGTGGTCGGCCTGAAACGACGCGGCTTTGATAAGGAAACCATTCACAGAATGCGCTCTGCCTATCGCATGCTGTTTGCAGATGAAGGCACGATCAAGGAACGCGTCGCAGATGTTGCTGAAATCTTCGGCACAGACGAGGCCGTGAAACAGATCGTCGATTTCGTTCAGGCGCAGTCCAGCCGTGGACTGACGCAGCCGCGCGCTCTTGGACAGGCGGACTAGGCAAATAACAGGATTGGACGTCGCCATGATGCCCTTTGAAAAACTGGGAATAGTGGCGGGACGCGGGGATCTGCCGCTAAAGGTCGCTCAACGCGCCAGCGGCATGGGGGTGGATGTCACAGNCCTGATCCTGAAGGATCAGGCTGATCCGTCCTTGTATCAGGAACAATATGCCTGTCACGTTATTCGTATGGGGGCCGCCCAGGCATCCATCGATCTGGTCCGCAGTCTTGGCATTCGTGATCTGGTCTTTGTTGGCGCGGTCAATCGTCCATCCCTCTTTGAGCTTCGTCCGGATAAAAAGGCACTGACCATCGTGGGCAGCAGCCTTATGAAATTGGGCGATGACGGGCTTCTACGCTCCGTGATAACCTATCTGGAAGAGAAAGAGGGGCTGTTTGTTCATCCCATCCATACCATTCTGGATGATATCATGCCGGAATCTGGACAATTGGGCGCGCTTGCGGTGCCATTGGACGTACAGCCTGATATCGATAAAGGATGCGCGGTTTTGAACGCCATGGCCGGACTGGATATCGGTCAGGCGGTCGTGGTTCAGAATGGCGTAATCCTGGGCGTCGAAGCAGCGGAAGGGACCGATGCTCTTATTAATCGCTGCGGTCATTTGAAGCGCGCGGGGCAAGAAGGCGGCCATGGACCCGTTCTGGTGAAATTGAGCAAGCGGCAACAGACAGAGCGCGCCGATTTGCCGACCATTGGACCAGATACCATCAGCGCCGCCGCAAGGGCGGGGTTTTCCGGTGTGGTCATTCAGGCGGGCCGCAGCCTGTTGGTGTCTAAGGCTGAGACGATTGCGGCCGCGGATTCTGCTGGTTTGTTTCTATTGGCTGTGACGGATGGGGACGACACAAAGTGACGCTGCCGTCGCGCCCCTTGAAGGTCTTCATATCCGCCGGCGAAGTTTCCGGCGACATTCTGGGGGGGCGGTTGATTGCCGCCCTGAAAAAGCTATCGCCCCAGGGCATTGAACTGCAGGGGATTGGCGGACCGGAAATGGAAAAGGAAGGGCTGCACAGCCTGTTTCCCCTATCCGATTTGGCGATCATGGGGGTGATCGAGATCCTGCCACATATCCCGAAACTGAAGCGCCGGATTGCCCAGGCGGCCCAGGCGGCCATCCGCTTTGATCCAGATGTTATGGTGACGATTGATGCGCCTGGTTTCAACAAGCGCCTGGCGCGCGCCTGCGGGGCCACAGTATGGCCCAAAGTCCATTATGTAGCGCCCACGGTCTGGGCCTGGCGACCAAAGCGGGTCTTTGCGTTCAAGGCCTTGTTCGACCGCTTGCTGTGCCTGTTGCCGTTCGAACCGCCCTATTTTGAGGCTGTTGACCTGAAAGCAGACTTTGTTGGCCATTCCATTCTGGAAAGTGGTGCCGACACAGGGAATGGCCCCGGGTTTAGAAAGCGATTTAGCATTGCCTCTGATGCATCGGTGCTGTGTGTCCTGCCAGGGTCCAGACGTGGCGAAATGGAGCGACTGCTGCCCGTGTTTAAGGATGCTGTCGCAGAAACACAGATAAAACATCCAGGTTTGCACGTGATTATCCCGGCTGTGCCGCATCTGGTACAGGCAATTAAGGCACAAGCAGCAGATTGGCCGGTTGATGTGACTGTTCTGGAAGATCAGTCGCAGAAATATGATGCTATGGACGCGTCAAATGCGGCGCTGGCAGCGTCTGGTACCGTCGCCCTGGAATTGGCATTGGCGCGGGTGCCAACGGTTATTGCCTACAAGATCAATGGGCTGACCCATTTTCTGGTGCGGCGCTTGATCAAAACACAATATGCCCATTTGCTGAACATTCTGGCCCAACGCGAAATTGTGCCGGAACGCATTCAAAGTGACTGTCTGGCAGGCCAATTGGCCCAGGATATTGATGCCCTTTTGGGGCCATCCGGCACGCAACAGGCGTCACTGCTGGCACCCTATCTGGATCAGTTGAAACCATCAGGCGAGGATGCGCCAAGCGTGGCAGCCGCCCGCATGATCCTTGCCAGTCTGACCATAAAAAACGCGGCCCAACAATAAGTTGAGCCGCGCTCTTCATGTCAGATAATTGCGTATTAGCGCTTATCTATTTCGATAAAATCGCGACGGTCCGACCCCAGGAACAACTGACGCGGACGCCCGATCTTCTGATGCGGATCTGCGATCATTTCATTCCATTGGGCGACCCAGCCGGTGGTGCGGGCCAGGGCAAACAGAACCGTAAACATGCTGGTCGGGAAGCCGATTGCCTTCAGAATGATGCCTGAATAGAAATCGACATTCGGGAACAGCTTGCGGCTGACAAAATACTCATCTTCCAGCGCGATACGCTCCAATTCCTGAGCGATTTCCAGCAGGGGATCATTCACGCCCAGTTCGGCCAGCACTTCATCACAGCTCTTCTTCAGAACGCCTGCGCGTGGATCATAATTTTTATAGACACGGTGACCAAAGCCCATCAGGCGGAAAGGATCATCTTTGTCCTTGGCACGCTCAATGAATTTGGGGATGTTCTTCACATCGCCAATCTGTTCCAGCATATTCAGAACAGCTTCGTTTGCGCCGCCATGGGCAGGCCCCCACAAGGACGAGATACCAGCGGAGATACAGGCAAAGGGGTTGGCCCCGGAAGAGCCTGCAATGCGTACCGTTGATGTCGACGCATTCTGCTCATGGTCCGCGTGTAGAATGAAAATTCGGTCCATCGCCCGTTCAACCGCCGGGGACAGGACATAGTCTTCCGCCGGCACACCAAAAGTCATGCGCATGAAATTTGCGGTATAGCTCAAGCTGTTATCGGGATACATGAACGGCTGGCCGATTGGATATTTAAACGCCATCGCCGCAATAGTCGGCATTTTCGCGATCAGCCGGTGAGAGGCGATCATGCGCTGTGCCGGATCATTAATATCCGTGGAGTCATGATAGAACGCGCTTAATGCGCCAACCACACCGACCATAATGGCCATCGGGTGGGCATCGCGCCGGAAGCCGCGATAGAAATACAGCAGTTGTTCATGCACCATCGTGTGATAGGTGATGGTGTGCTTGAACGTCTCGTTTTCCTTCTTATTGGGCAATTCCCCATGCAACAGCAAATAGCAGACTTCCATGAATTCACAGTTTTCCGCCAGATCTTCGATTGAATAGCCGCGGTGCAGTAGAACACCTTCGTCACCATCAATATAGGTGATCGCGCTGTCGCAAGAGGCGGTAGAGGTGAAACCTGGATCATAGGTGAAATAGCCGGTCTGGCCATAAAGCTTCCGGATGTCGATCACTTTGGGACCGACAGACCCGCTCATTACAGGCAATTCCCAGCTCTTGCCCGTCGCGTTATCGGTCAGGGTCATTGTATGCTGTTTTTTATCGCTCATGCTGGAACCTCCTAATTATCAATGTGCCCAATCTCTGTTACCGTGTGCCCCATGAGTGTAGGGCAGGGCTGAATATGAGCATTATCTTCGCTTCGGTGCGGAACAGTACAAGGTAATGACGCAGCGCACAATATGGCGAAAGTGCCTACAAATTTATGACTCTGCTGGAACTGCGGCAATCCTGGCCAAACACTCATCACGTCCCAGGACAAACAGCACTTCCATCAGGTCAGGAGAGGCATTGCTGCCCGTTACAGCCCCCCGGATCGGTTGAGCGACCTTGCCAAAGCCAAGGCCTTTCGCGTCGCAATAGGCCTGCATCGCATCATGTAAGGACTCGGTTGTCCAGGGCGACAGGGTGGATAAGACCTGATCGGCAAAATCCTTGGCGATTGCCGGGCCATCGCCCGAAACCAGTTTTGCCGCCTTCGGATTTTCCAAGGGGAAATGGGGGCGTTGAACATAAAACCGCGCAGCATCGGCCAGTTCAGGAAGTGTGCTGGCCCGCTGTGTCAGGCCGGGCATGCCCGCTGCCAGGCGTTCAATCATATCCGCATCATCAGAAACATTCAGGGCAGGGGCGATCATTCTGGCCAATCGCACCGGATCGGATTGCCGCAGGTAATGAGCATTCAGGTTTTGCATACGCTGAAAATCCATGCGAGACGGCGACCGACCCACCGCATCCATATCAAACCAGGCGATTGCCTGTTCTTCCGAGATGATTTCCTCATCCCCATGGGACCAGCCCAGGCGCAGCAGATAATTTTTCAGGGTTTCCGGCAGATAGCCCATTTCCCGATACTGCTCCACCCCCAAAGCGCCATGCCGCTTGGACAGTTTCGCCCCATCTGGACCATGGATCAGGGGGATATGGGCAAAGGCTGGGACAACCCAACCGGCCGCAAGGAACAGATGGTGCTGGCGGAAGGCATTGACCAGATGGTCATCCCCCCGGATCACATGGGTGACACCCATATCGTGATCATCTACGACAACAGACAGCATATAGGTCGGCGTGCCATCGCCCCGCAACAGGATGAAATCATCCAATTGATCATTTTCAATCGTCACATCGCCTTGTACCAGGTCGTGGATCGTCGTGCTGCCGCCATCACGGGGCATTTTGATCCGGATTACCGGATCAACGCCTGCCGGTGCAGTCGCCGGGTCCCGGTCCCGCCAGGTCCCGTCATAGGGTGTCTTGCGGCCTTCGTCCTTCATTCTCTCGCGCATCGCGACCAGTTGATCTGGTGTGCAATAACAGTAATAGGCATGTCCTTTAGCCAACAGATCACGGGCAACCTGGGCATGGCGCGCGGCCTGGCTGGATTGCATCAGAATGTCGCCGTCGCCTTCTAGGCCAAGCCAGGACAGGCCGTCCTTGATCGCGTCTATCGCTTCCTGGCTGGAGCGTTTCTGATCGGTATCTTCGATGCGCAGCTTGTACTGGCCGCCATGATGACGGGCAAACAGATAGTTGAACAGGGCCGTACGCGCGCCGCCAATATGCAGAAATCCGGTCGGAGAGGGGGCAAAGCGCGTAACAACAGTCATGGTCACTCCTAAAATGAGATCGTGATTTAGCAAATGCGTGTGTCCTTTAGCACAGCAGCCACCTGTTGGGCAAAGCCTGGAAAAGTATCTCGCCAGTCATGACCTGTCGCTTTATGGTGGCATTCTGGCGGGGGGACACCATGAACAGCGGTCATTTTAAAGGCCAGAACGCAGCGTCGTTTATGCGGCGGGATAATACCTTTTCTGCCCGTTTTTGGCAGAATGCCCTTGCTGCAACCCTGGCCGGCGAGCGGGACCGGTGGGCTTTGTGGTGCCCTGTCTTCTTTGGCATTGGTATAGCCGCATACTTCTCCCTACCCATAGAGCCACCGCTTTTGCCCCTTGTATTCTGCGGCGTCCTGGCAGGCCTGATCACAGGTGTGGCGCATTGGATGGGGGCGCCACGCCTTTCTGGAATTCTGATTCTGTTGCTGTTTGCCCTATTCGGACTGACCTATAGCGTATGGAAAACGCACTGGGTGGCCGCCCCGGTTCTGGAACGCGCGCAGGTCTATCCTGGCATGAGTGGCCGAGTTGCCGCCGTCGAGACATTCCCGGACGGTGCCCGCATTCGTCTGAAGGATTTAGACTTCGGCTGGCGCGGGCGGGGCGATCCAGTCCCCGAAGTCGTGCGCATTAAGCTTCGGGCGGGGGCATATCCTGGAATTGGAGATCGGGTCCGCCTTATGGCCCGACTATCGCCCCCGCCCAGACCTTCTTATCCAGGCGCTTATGATTTCGCCCGTGTGGCCTGGTTTGATCGATTGGGCGCTGTCGGGTTCAGCCTGTCGGATTGGGAAAAGGTTCCGCGCCTTTCAGAACCCGATCTATGGGAAACAGCCCATATAGCGATACAGCAAACCAGAATGGATGTTTCCGCCGCGTTGCAGGCTGCCCTGCCTGGCATACGGGGCGGGGTCATGGCCGCCCTGTTGACCGGGGATCGCGCCGCCGTGCCTGAACCAATTCTGGAAGACCTGCGCCAATCCGGACTGGCCCATCTGCTGGCTATCTCCGGGCTGCATATCGGCATGATCGCCCTGATCGTTTTTGTGACCTTGCGTTTCCTTCTTGCCCTGCGGGAATCTTGGGCACGCGATCGCCCAATCAAAAAATGGGCTGCTTTCGGGGCGTTAATCGCATCTTTTGGCTATCTGTTGCTTTCCGGCGCGACGGTTCCAACCCAACGGGCTTTTCTTATGACCGGCCTTGTTCTGGTGGCAGTGTTGACCGATCGACAGGCGATTTCCATGCGTTTGGTCGCCTTTGCAGCCATGGTGGTGTTGTTGATCGCGCCGGAAGGCCTGATCGGCCCCAGCTTCCAGTTATCTTTTGCCGCCGTGATTGCCCTGGTCGCTGTTTATGAAAGCTATCGATTTGGGGGTGGGAAACAGGATGGGGCGCGCGGATGGAGCAGAAAGGCGGCCTTCTATATGGCAGCGGTGTGCCTGACCACGGTGATCGCCGGGGCGGCGACCGCCCCTTTTGCGATCCATCATTTCGGCAGGATTGCGCATTATTCGGTCCTGGCCAATCTCGTCGCTGTGCCAATTGTCACCTTTTGGGTGATGCCCATGGGGCTGTTGAGCCTGTTGGTGATGCCCTTCGGCCTGGAAGCATGGCCCTTATCGGCGGCGGGATGGGGGATCGATGCGGTGCTGACCATCGCCCATTGGGTCGCGACGTTACCCGGTGCCACTGGACACTTGCCCCCCATGACCGGTTGGGGCCTGATTTGTGTCACGTTGGGCGGGTTATGGGCGGCAATCTGGCGGCATCGGTGGCGATATCTGGGGGCGCCTTTTGTGATCGCCGGATTGGCCTCTCCCCTGTCACAGCCAACGCCTTTGGTGCTGTTCCATGAAACTACGGATCAGGCTGCGATCATCTGGCAGGGCAAACTATGGGTCCAGTCCACACGGCGCGATAAATTCACCCTGTCGGTTTGGCAGGAAAAGACGGCGCTTCCGCTGGGCGGGGATTGGCAGGATCTGATGGCCTTGCGGGAAACCCCATTGCATTGTGATCCTTTGGGATGCAGCCTGAACATTACCCTGTCAGACGGTCGGGCAGGGGTGTTTGCCTTTACCCAGGACCCAAGGGCGGTTGCCGAAGATTGCCTGCAGGCCGATGTGACCCGGCTGCCCATCGTCCCGCATCCCAGCCTGTGCCGGGAACGTGCCGCGATCACTCCCGCCGATCTGTATCGCGATGGCGTGCATGTATTCTATGACAGCAAGCCAGCCCTTGGCGTGGAAACGGTTGAGGCAGCGCGGGGACACAGACCCTGGACCAAATCCGGGTTAACCAGCCAACGGTCCGTGGATTAGTATTTCCGCAGCAAACCGACCAGCCGACCCTGAACATTTACCTGATCGGGGCGATAAATCCTGGTTTCGTAATTCTGGTTGGCGGGTTCCAGGGCGACGCTTTCCCCCTTGCGGCGCAGGCGTTTCAGGGTGACTTCCATCCCTTCAACCAGCGCGACGACAATATCGCCATTGCTGGCATGTTCCGTGCGCTCAATGATTACAGTATCCCCGTCCAGGATTCCGGCATCGATCATCGAATCCCCTTCAACCTCCAGGGCATAATGATCGCCGCGGCCCAACAGGGTGGCGGGCACATCAACCAGCATGGAATGATCGCGCAGCGCCTCAATCGGTGTTCCGGCAGCGATCCGGCCATACAGGGACAATTGAACGGTGTTACCGCCGCCGCGCATCATGGATCGTTTGCTGCCAATTTCCTTCTGGCGCAGCATTTCGACGCGGCGATTGCGGATCGGCAACTGCTCCGGCGTCGAATTCTCAGGCAAGCGCACAACTTCCAAGGCGCGGGCGCGGTTGGGCAGGCGTCGCAGGAATCCACGCTCTTCCAGCCCTGTGATCAGGCGGTGAATCCCAGACTTCGATTTCAGGTCCAATGCCTCTTTCATTTCTTCGAAAGAAGGGGATACCCCCGAAACTTGAAGTTTGTCGTGAATGAACATCAGGAGTTCATATTGTTTCCGGGTCAGCATCTTGTTCTTCTCCTGTTCATGGGGCGCAATGGCGCTCAGACCGTGATTACCTGTTCTATGGACTAATTTTGTTCGCACTCTGTGTCAAGGGGTAAAATTAGAACATATGTTCTCTTTAGCGGGTATATGTTCCCCTAAAAGCTAAGATACCCACCAGAAAACAGCATGATTTCAACCGGTTGCCCCATTACTGCCGGAGGAGCATGTGGCAGGCGTCGCACCAGGCAATCCGCCGCTGCCAGACGGCGCATCATGGAACTGTCCTGACGCTGAAAAGGCTCCGCCACCANAANACCATCCGAATCGCGTCGCAGGGTTGCGCGCATGTAATCTTCCCGCTGATCGTTCTGGCCAAGTTCAACGCCCAAACGCGCTGTTTCGAAGGCCGGGTCTGTATCTTTCATGCCGGCAAGGCGCGCCAGGGCAGACTGTCCAAACAACAGAAAGCAGACCAGCGCAGAGACCGGATTGCCCGGTAACCCCAACATCGGCATTTCGTTTAACAGGCCAAACATCAGGGGCTTGCCGGGTCGCATAGCAATCTTCCAGAAATCCAGCTTCAGGCCGACATCCTGCAACACACTGCCGACAAGATCATGCTTACCGACCGAGGCGCCCCCCGTCGTCAACAGCAGGTCATGACCGGCGGCATGATGAGCCAGGGCTTTCAGCGCCTCCGGATTATCCGCCGCAATGGGCAGCAGCGTTGGTGCACCGCCTGCCGCTGTAATCGCAGCCGCCAGGGCGGGTCCATTGGAACTGACAATCTGATTGGGTCCCAGCGGATCGCCCGGCATGGCAATTTCATTTCCCGTCGAGAGGATCGCAATGCGGGGTTTACGATATACCGACAGCCAGGGAATGTTCATTCCGGCGATTGTGCCAATATCCCGCGCGGTCAGGCGATAGCCTGCGGGNATTAANTCATCGCCTTNGGCAAAATCCAANCCGGCCTTGCGCACATAGGTGCCTATCCGCGCGCCTTCCCGGATGGTGACGGTGCCGGTCTGTTCGTCCGCATCCGCGTCTTCCTGAATGACGATCGTATCGGTGCCGGCGGGCAGGGGGGCACCGGTAAAAATCCGCACACAATGACCGGCAGGCACCTCTGTTTCATAAGATGCGCCTGCTGCAACCTCCGCAACGACTTTCAGCGATACCGGCACCGTCTGGACATCCGCGCCACGCACCGCATAGCCATCCATGGCAGATACGTCCTTAGGAGGCTGCGTGCGACGCGCCAGCAAAGGAGAGGCCGTGACCCGGCCAAGCGCCTGATCCAGTGATATGGTTTCAATCCCAACCGGCGTCAGGGCTGACCGAATGCGTTCACGGGCCTCAGCGACGGAAATCATCAGGAATTTGTCTCCGCAACCCGATACTCGCCTGATTTGCCCCCCGCTTTATGAACCAGATGGATATCTGTAATTTGCATCGCCTTATCAATCGCCTTGACCATATCATAGACGGTCAGTGCGGCCACGGACACCGCAGTCAGGGCCTCCATTTCCACACCGGTTCGGCCTTTCAGCTTCGCCGTGGCTTCAATCCTGACCCCAGAAATCTCCTCATCCAGGCTCAGGAAAACCTTTACCGATGTCAGGGCAAGGGGATGACACAGCGGGATTAAGTCCGGCGTGCGCTTTGCCCCCATAATGCCTGCCAATTGCGCGACGGTCAGGGGATCGCCCTTTTTCACGCGGCCCTCCTTGATCGTCGCCAGGGTTTCCGGCGCCATGCGCACCAGACCACGGGCCGTTGCTGTGCGTTCGGTCTCCCCCTTGTCGGAGACATCGACCATCACCGCATTGCCGTTCGCGTCAAAATGGGTCAGTTCTGCCATGGTCAGGCTGCCTGTGCACGGGTCAACAGGGCCAGCGTAGCAGCCGTCACGTCGTCCTGACGCATCAGAGATTCGCCAACCAGAAAGCGCATCGCGCCGACTTTCTCCATCCGTGCCAGATCAGCCGGGCCGTATAAACCACTTTCCGCCACAAGAACCTTGCCCTCAGGTACCATTTCAGACAGTTCCTCAGTAACTTTAAGATCCACCTCTAAAGTTTTGAGATTGCGGTTATTTATGCCGAGAAGAGGGGACTTTAGCTGCAAGGCACGCTGCATTTCTTCCTCATTATGGACTTCGATCAGGACATCCATACCCAGTTCATGGGCCAGGGTTTCCAATTCAATCGCAACCTTGTCCGTCAGGGCTGCCATAATCAGCAGGATGCAATCGGCCCCCAAGGCGCGCGATTCATAGACCTGATAGGGGTCCAGCATGAAATCCTTGCGCAGAACCGGAAGGGTCACGGCCATGCGGGCTGCGCTGAGATACTGATCCTTACCCTGGAAATAGGGTTCGTCCGTCAGGATGGACAGACAGGCCGCACCGCCTTTCTGATAAGCCCGGGCCAGGGCAGCAGGCGCAAAATCAGCCCGTATCAGCCCCTTGGACGGCGATGCCTTCTTGATTTCGGCAATCAGCGCATAGTCACCCGCCGCAACCTTTTTCCTCAATGCTTCAGCGAATCCGCGCGGTGCAGGGGCGGTTTCGGCCTGGGCACGAATATCCGCCTCTGGCACAGCCTTTTTGCGGGCCTTGATATGGTTGCGCTTGTCAGCACAGATTTTGGCCAGGACGTCGCTCATCCGGCTTTTCCCTCTTTTGGATAATCATTGGTAACAGCCACAAGGGTTGTCAGCACCTGTCTGGCACGGCCTGAATCGATGCTATCGGCCGCTTGTGTCGCGCCGTCTTTCAAATCTTTGGCCTTACCAGCAATCAGCAATGCAGCCGCTGCATTAAAGACCACAATATCACGATAGGCCGACGGCGTCCCGTCCAGTAAGGCCGTGATGGCCCCCGCATTATGCTCCGGCGTGCCACCCAGCAGGTCGTTCAACGCCGCGACCGGCAAGCCAATGTCCGCTGGGGAGATGTCAAATGTGGTGACTTTCCCGTTTTCCAGCGAGGCGACCCGAGTAGGGCCGGTCGTGCTGATCTCGTCCATACCGCTGTGCCCATGCACGACCCAGGCGCGCTCTGCCCCCAAATCTCCCAGGGTTTCTGCCATTTTTTCAATAAATTCAGGACGGAAACAGCCGATCAGATAGCGCTTCACCAAGGCCGGATTGGATAAGGGCCCCAAAATGTTGAAAATTGTGGGAACGCCCAGTTCCACCCGGGTCGGCATGACATTGCGCATCGCCCCGTGGTGGCGCGGGGCAATCATGAATCCAATGCCCGCTTCCTTGATGGCCCGTTCGATATTGGGGAAGGGACAATCCAGATCGACACCCAACTGGCCCAACGCATCCGCTGTGCCTGATTTGGAGGAGGCGGCACGATTGCCGTGTTTGGCAATGGGCACACCACACCCCGCAACGACCAGGGCCGCAGCGGTCGAGACATTCAGTGTTCCCAGCTTGTCGCCGCCCGTTCCGACGATATCCATGGCATTATCCGGCGCATGAATACGCGACACCTTGGCGCGCATGGTCCGTGCCGCCCCAGTGATTTCCTCCACGGTTTCACCGCGCAGGCGCAGGGCNGCCAGGAATCCGCCCATCTGGGACGGGGTCGCGTCGCCCGACATGATAATGTCAAACGCGCGCTCTGCCTCTGGCACGGTCAGGGTTTCGCCGCCAACGACTTTCCCGATCAGTTGTTTCATATCCTGCAGGTCGGCTGCCATGCCAAATCCCCCTAATTCCGCGTTCTTTTCAGGAAATTGGCCAATATCTCATGACCATGTTCCGACGCAATGCTTTCTGGATGAAATTGCACGCCGTGCAATGGATAGGTTTTATGCTCCATGCCCATGATCACGCCATCATCGGTGCGCGCGGTCACGGTAAAACAGTCCGGTAAATCCCGTTCCGACACGACAAGGCTGTGATAGCGCGTTGCCTTCAGCCGATCCGGCAGGCCTTCAAACAAACCTTGCCCGGTATGAGAGACTTCAGAGACCTTGCCATGCATGGGGGCAGGGCCGCGCTCAACCGTCGCACCATAAGCGTAGCCGATGGATTGGTGCCCCAGGCAGACCCCCATCAAAGGCACATTGTTTTCTGCCGCCGCCTTGATCAAGTCCAGGCAGATGCCAGCCTTTGGCGGATCGCAGGGGCCAGGCGAAATGACAATGCCTTGCGGCTTCAGACCGATCGCCGTTTCAACATCAATCCTGTCGTTGCGATATACCTCACACTCCGCCCCCAGATCGCCCAAAAAATGGACCAGATTGTAGGTGAAGCTGTCATAGTTATCGATCAAGAGATACATAGGCCCAATCCGAGCGGGTAAGGACCTATCGGCCCACAAGTGATAAGATGTTCGCGTTATAGCAAGCGTTCCGGCATGGGAAAAGACATCTGGCAAAGGATCGGCCCCAACGCCCTGTCTGAGCTGTAAAGAGTAACCGCAGAGAGCGCTGAGGAGGCGCCAAGGACGCGGAGGGGGTGGTGCTTGCAGAAAGGCNCCCTTCGAGACGCTGCGCTCCTCAGGGTGAGTGCACGTTTTATGTGTCCACATTCTCACCCCCCTCACAGGTCTCATCCTGAGGAGGTGCTGCATCGGCGTATCCATTATCAGAATCGTCACCCCGGACGTGATCCGGGGTCCAGAGCGGCAGGCTCAAAGTGTGCGTGTGGCCCTGGATGCCCGCCTGCGAGGATATGACGGGGAGGGGGCGGTGCGTGCAGAAAAGCACCCGTCGAGACGCTGCGCTCCTCAGGGTGAGTGCACGTTTTATGTGTCCACATTCTCACCACCCGCACAGATTTCATCCTGAGGAGGGGCTGTATCGGCGTATCCATCATCAGCATCGTCACCCCGGACGTGATCCGGGGTCCAGGGCGGCAGGCGCGATTGATGCGTGTGGCCCTGGATACCCGCCTGCGCGAAGGGGCTTGACCTTAGGGTCGGACGGGATCAGATGTCCGCGCCTTGCCTTTATTCATCCTTCGGCTTTAGACTCAGCGACCACGGCATCTGGCATTCTTGGCCAGGCACAGATTTTGGAAAAGCCTTATGGCGACAGCTTCAAGAAAAAAAGGCAAGGGGGCGTCTGGCGCGCGCATTCATCACGCAGCGCATCGTCTGCCTTGGTTCCGGACAACCCGGTTTCTCTACAGCGCCGTTGTCGGCGGGGTTTTGGTTATTGGCATCCTGGTGGGGACCGGCTTGGGTTTATGGTTGGGCCCCTCTGAAACCGTGCCATCTCCCCAATCCACGGTTCAGATCAATCAGAACGATATTGACGAAGCGACCCTGCCCAAAGGCCCGCCTTTACCTGTCATCGTACAGGGGTCAGAAACCGCGAAACGACTGTATGAAGAAAGTCTGGCAAACCAACCAGAAGCATTGCGCCCGGACCCGAATGAGGCCCCAAAACAGGCAGAAAAACCTGCCCTGGTCACCCCGATTCCTGCACCCGCCGCGCCAGTGCCAGCCCCGGAGCTATCTGTACCGGAACCCGCGGCCCCAGAGAACCGAAACTCTGAAAACGGATTGCCCGACGCGCCCGCTTTGGCGCCTCCCGGTCCGATGGCGGATCCAGATACCTGGCTTGCCAATGCCGTCCCACTGACGCCCATTCCCGGTATGCCCATGATCGCCCTGATTTTTGATGATCTGGGCATTGATCAGGCGCACAGCAGGGAGGCAATCAATCTGCCAGCACCGCTGACCCTGGCGTTTCTGACCTATGGTCATCATTTACAGGAAATGGTTTCCGCAGCGCGCCAAAGGGGACATGAAATTCTGGTTCATATGCCCATGGCTCCGCTGGACCTTGGCGTTGATCCCGGCCCCAATGCATTACAAAAGGAATTGGGACCCCAGGAAATCCTGCGACGACTGGATTGGGGCCTTTCCCAGTTTTCCGGCTATGTCGGGATCAACAATCATATGGGCAGCCGTTTCACGGCGGATTCGGAGGGGATGCGCCTTGTCCTGAGCGAATTAAAGCGACGCGGTTTGATTTTCGTCGATTCAGTTACAACCTCGGACTCTAAAGGATACAGCACTGCCGCCGCGCTGGGGATGCCATACGCCGTGCGGGATGTGTTTCTGGACAACACAATCGATACCGATGCGATCCGCAAGCAGTTAAGCCGGGTTGAAGAGACTGCCAAGCGCCAAGGCTATGCCATCGCCATTGGTCACCCGCATCCCGAAACATTGGCGGTTGTGTCAGAATGGATGAAGACAGCACGTGAACAGGGATTTCAACTTGTCCCGGTCTCCACCATTGTGCGCCTGCAACAAATCTCGCCACGCAGTTAGGAATTGAACAATGTTAACCGTCTGGGGTCGAAAGACCTCATCAAATGTCCAAGCCCTAATGTGGTGCATCGGGGAGCTGGGCCTTGCCTATGAACGCCATGACATCGGCCATAATTTTGGCGGCACCGATACCGACGCGTTCTTTCAACTCAATCCTAATCGCGCCATTCCCGTGTTGCAGGATGGGACAAATCCGCCACTGTGGGAAACTGGAGCGATCTTGCGCTATCTGGCCACGCGTTATGCAGACAACGCCTTCTGGCCCAAGGAATTGCTGGCCCGGACAGAGGTGGACCGATGGGCCGAATGGTCCAAAATCAATGTCGCCATGGGCTTTACTGTCCCGATCTTCTGGCGTCTGATCCGCACGCCAAAGGACCAAGTCGACCCTATGGCCATTCACCAATCTGTCGCCGCTCTGGAAGAAAAACTGGTTATCGCGGATGCAAGACTAAAAGATCAGGCCTTTCTGGTCGGGGACAGCTTGACCCTTGCCGATATCCATTTCGGCCATGTCCTGTATCGGTATTTCGATATCGATATTGACCGCACCGACTTACCAAATATTGCCCGCTATTATGCCCGCCTGACCGAACGCCCCGCCTATCAGGCGCATGTCATGGTGTCCTATGATGTTTTTCTGCAACCCGATTCATAAATTGAAGGAGATGTTTTAAGGGGTGGTTCGTGTGACATCATGGTAATGCCCCATGTTTAGAAGGGCATCGACATGCGCACCGAAACGCGACTGTCCCCGGCAATTGGCGCAGCATTGTCAGCGTCACTGATGCCCGACATCATATGTTCTACCGCGACCTGACTTGAGAAACGGCCTCTGTCAAAACCAACACCTGCCTGCAGTCGCTGATTGCCATATTCGTTCAGGTCGCTTGAGAAGGACGGTGTGAGAATGCCCACTTGTTGTCCGTCTTGATTTGTTAGAGCAAAGCCATAGGTGATGGTTCCGCCGATGGTGTATTGGGTGTAATCGGATCGCCCGGCAAGATAACTGCCTTCGAGGGCAGCATTGAGCCCTATGGCGCTTTCGAAAAGGCGACCCCCGCCGCCGATATTGAACGCGTTTTTGTCATTGTTGGTTTCATCGGTAAAATCATAAATCAGGCCAGTTTCAAGGAATGGCGTTATGGTCAGGCTTTGAGTGGGCGTGAATCTATAGGCGGCCTCAATGGCCGGTTTGATCTGGCGGGTGTTGGACGTTGTTTCGCCAACCGCCGTACCGTCACTTTCGCGATAGCCATCAACGGTTTTACGGGCGGCAATGAAGGCCATTGACGGTGTCAGGGATACCGGCAGAGTGTCATGCGCCTGGATCCGATAGGATGTGCTAAGTGCCGCATACCACATGTCAGATTCTGTCGTGCCGAAGGTCGTACTATTCCCTCGTGTAACACCAATGTCACCAATGCCATACCCGGCTTCAGCGACGATGTTCAGGTTTGGCATCGGACGATAAATGACATAGGGCGATGCGGTCCAACCGGTTTCCTTATAGCTGCCATTGTTGAAGGCCGTACTCAGATCAGTATCGGTGTAGCCAAGTGACAGGCCCGCTATCAGGGCATCGGCGAATTTGTAATCCAGCCCAACACTGTAGCCCCAGACATCGCCGTCATAGCTGTTGTTCGTTGCGCCATTGACATAGTTACTCTCGACCGAGGTAAAGGATCCATGACCCCACACTGTGAAGGGCGATTCACTTTGCAATGCGGATCGCCCATCAATGTCGCTGACCCCGCCAATATCACCATTATTTCCCGGGTCTGCAGGGCCAAGACCAAGCATGTTCATGCCATGACCAGTGGAACTATCAAAGCTGCCCATCATTGCCATCAGCCGCAACGCCTCGTTGCGGTCGGTGATGCTATCAGGATCATCACTGGCGGTGGCGCCAGTCAGGCCGGTACGATGGGTGCCGGTTTCGCGCATTGAAGGGGGAGGGCGTTGTACGTTATCCGTGCTGGAATTGTTGTCAGTACTGATTGCCGATGAGACGCGCGACGCGATGTTCCGTTGAATAACCGTGGTTTGGGATCGCGAGACAGCGCTGATAACGGCTGCTGTGGTGCTGGCGGAAGATGTTGATGCCTTGATGACCGGTTCTGTTCCGGCAACACAGTTCCCAGTAAAGCTGTAAAGCGCGGTTGTGCCGGAGGCATTCCAAAAAAGCCGACCGTCTGTTGTATCAGCTGGGATTTGGATGGTGAGGGTGACGGTTTCGCCGGTGGTGGTGCTTCCCGCCGTGGCGGAGCGAGAATTGGCGGCGTTATTGTTGTCCGTATAGGTGTAGGTATAATTGTTTGGCGATGCGCCGGAATTATGTGTGAATGTGATCTTGGCCACTTCCCAGGCGCTAAAAGCTACGTTGGTGGCTAATAAGCCGTCGTTGTTGGGGTTTGTCACATTCCAAGCAGTGCACCCAGCGCTGATTGCGAAGGCACTGTTGACCAAAGGCAGTGAAAGACCAAAAAAGGCAAATGCACAGCCGAGTTTTCGAGTCCACGTTTTCAAGGCAATAATGTTCTTTAACACAATAATACCGATCTAAACGTGTATTGAAGCGCCCACCCCAAAATCTCAGTGATTGAATATTTTAATGAAGCGCTTCAAGAAGAATGTCAATTAAAACAAAAATTTATCGTTTGATGCCTTGTAACGAGCATCGGGTTTCTCTGGAGCATTCCGTTGTCAGTGCTGGAGAAGCTCATTTTTATAAATAAATATAAAGTTGTATATGATATAATGAGAATTTTTATAGGGGATCAATTATGATTAAAGATGAGACCTGCAAACTCATTATTAAACTGAAAATCGAGTATTATGCGTTTAATTGATCTTTACGTGCTGATCGCGGTAAGTCTGGATTTGGCCCGGGAACGGTATCAGCGAATGGGGTTTACCGTTACGCCAAATGGTGTTCACCCCTTTGGGACCTATATGGTCGTGTTTCCGTCCGAACGCCGGATCATATCGCAATAGAATATGGCATAGAACAAACCCTGGGCGACACGGAACTGCGACATAGAGGGTTGATATTCGACGTCGATAATTTAGGGGCGGTCGAAAACCTGTTCAAGCGGAATCAAGTGCGCTTCAATCGTCACAATGACCGTCTTATCGTCCCATCCCATTCCGAATGCGGGGCGTTTTTTGGTTTTGAAGACGTGTAAGAAACAACAAGCCCTCTAAGACTTCTTCTCCACACCTTTTGCGGCGTTCCAATGGCGGTCCAGTTCTGCCAGGGGGACATCTTCGACGCGTTTGCCCTCCGCTGCGACGGCGGCTTCTATCGCGCGGAATCGCATTTCGAACTTTCGGTTGGTGCGGGCCAGGGCTTTTTCGGGATCAACTTTCAGCATGCGGGCCAGATTGGCAGCGACGAACAGGATATCGCCCATTTCGTCCTCCAGCCGGTCGGGATCGCCGCCTTCAGCGATAACCTCTTTTAACTCATCGACTTCCTCCTCCAGATCGCGGAAGACTTCGCGGGGCTCTGACCATGTGAAGCCGACCCGTGCCGCGCGCTTGGAGAGTTTCTCTGCGCGGATCAGGGCGGGAAGGGCGCGGGCCACCCCGGACAGGGCGCTGTCATCTTGGCCTTTTTCGGCACGCTCCACAGCCTTGGTTTCCTCCCAGCTTGCCTTGACCTTGTCAGGTGTATCCGCGCCATCTGTTCCAAAGACATGCGGATGACGGCGGATCATCTTGTCCGTGATCGCGCCTGCGACCGCATCAAAATCGAAGCTGCCTTCCTCCTGTGCCATGCGGGCATGGAACACGACCTGCAGCAACAGATCGCCCAGTTCGTCCTTAAGGTCATTGCGGTCGCCGCGCTCGATCGCGTCTGCGACCTCATAGGCTTCCTCGATCGTGTAGGGGGCAATGCTGGTAAAGTCCTGTTGCAGATCCCAGGGACAGCCGCCGTTGGGATCGCGCAATCTGGCCATGACCGCCAACAGGCGATCAATATTGGATGTGTCGGTCATGGGGTTCCTTACAGATACCAGTCATATTCACGGGGCAGGGCGGCAGACAGCAGGTCTTTAAATTCATTCTCTTTCACGGTTTTGTACATCTGTACATAATCCGCCCCCAGATAGTCATTGAGAATGGGTGCATCCTCCAATCGCTCCAGAGCGTGCCAAATCGTCAATGGCAGGCGCGGGTCGACCTCTTCGCCGGCATTGCCCGCGCGTGCCTCACTGATCGGCTCCAACTTGTTCGATAGGCCATGATGAACGCCTGCCAGAACACTGGCCAGCGCCAGATAGGGATTGGCATCCGCGCCCGCGACCCGGTGTTCAATCCTTTTGGCCTGTCCCCGTCCGGATGGAATGCGGAAGGCGACAGATCGGTTGTCATAGCCCCAATCTAGTGTGACCGGCACAAACAGGTTGGGCGCGAACCGTCGGAACGCATTCAGATTGGGCGCAAAGATCGCCATGGATTCCGGCATTGCGGCCTGTAATCCCGCCATGGCCCGGCGCATCTGGATTTCATCCGTGTCCGTTTCTTCGTGGAAGATGTTATGCCCATCCTTGTCACAGAAGCTCATATGGACATGCAGGCCGGAACCGGACTCTTCCAGGAAGGGTTTGGACAGAAAGGTCGCTTCCATGCCAAAAGTCCGTGCCACGGCGCGCACGGTACGCCGCAGCAGGCAGGCATGATCAGCGGCCGCCATAGCATCAGCCACATGAGTCAGGTTCAATTCAAACTGCCCAGGGGCAAACTCACCCGACGCGATAGAGGCGGGGACACCTTGTAAGGCACAGGCATCGGTAATCGCCGTCAGGATCTCGGCATATTCTTCCAATGCCTCAATGCTATAAACCTGATTGGCCCGGGCCGGGCGGCCATTCAGCGGGGATTTAACGGGCAGGGGCCCGCCATCTTCCGCTCTGTCCATATCGATCAGATAGAATTCCAGTTCCAGTGCGACGACCGGTGTGATGTCCAGGTCCGCAAAGCGATCCACAACGCGACGCAGAATCTGGCGTGGCTCGAACGGGACAATATCGCCTGTCTGGGGCCGGCGCATTTCCAGCAGAACCTGTGCTGTGGGCTCTGATGCCCAGGCAACCGGGGCTAACGTGCCCGGGATGGGTAGGGCCAGCGCATCCGGGTCCCCATCCGAGACGCCAAGCCCCATCGGGTCGCTGGTATTGCCCGTCGCATCCAACAGCGACACCGCCGCACACATCGTCAGTCCATCTGCATACAGCTTGTCGATATCCTGGATCGGATAGCGCTTTCCCAGGGGAAATCCGCACAGATCAAAGATAAACGCATCTATATATTTCGTGTCGGGATGGGTGGACAGAAAGTCTTCAACTTCTTTCACTCTGATAGGCTTTGGCATAGGAAATGACCCATTCACAATGTCAGCTTTTGGTCAGTTTAGGGAGAATGATCAAACCCGTCGAGGCCTAGTCCAGACTTGATTGCCTATTCCGTGCTGACTTTAAGCGCGGGGCCTGGTTCGGCCTGAAACCAGAACACCTGCGAAAGTAATGACAGCCATCCCGATGAGAGTTGTGATCGAAGGGATTTCTGCGAAGAACAGGAACCCCCAGACGGCGGCAAAAACCAGATAGCTATAGTCAAATGTGGCGATGATCTGGGAGGGGGCGACCTGATAGGCCCGCGCCACCCCTAGGGAGAAAGACGCCGATAACAGCCCTAACAGCGCCATGATACCCCAGGCATTCATTGTCAGGGGTGTCCAACTGCCAAACAGAAAGTAGGAAAAGTCTCTAACCGTGTCAGTGACACCAATCGCTGCAATCAGAACCGTCGCCAGCGCCCCAATGAAGATGAAAGAGACATGCAGAGATGCGGCGAGGGTGAGGGCGCGTTCCCCCTGGCATTTATGGCGCGTCACAAGGCTGGCTAAGGAATAACACAATGCGCCCGCCAAGGGCATCAGGACGAACCAGGAGAAACTGTCGGTGCCGGGCCGTAAGATTATTGCGACGCCGACAAATCCGGACAGAACGCCCAGCCATTGTTTGACGGAAACGCGCTCTTTGAACAGCACCGCAGACAAAAGCGTTGTGAAGATCACATTGGTGTAAATCACCACGGCGGCCAGAGAGAGGTTTAGAACGGGAAGGGAGGCGTAGAATGACAACCAGGTCAATACCAGGAACAGGCTGCGTAACAGAACCCAGCCATAGTGCCTGGGCGCGACCGGGCCTCTGTTCCAATAGGCAAAGGCGCCCAGACAACAAAACGCGAAAACAGACCGGACGACAAATATCTGCCAGATCGTCAGATCGGCGCTAACATATTTTATCAGCGCATCGCCCAGCGCCATGATCACGTTGGACGCCAGGATCAGCACAATGCCCAATACCTGCTGATCAGGGACGCTGTGATCCGAGGGCCGGGTTGATGTGTTTGTCATGACGTCCGTTTCTGATCGCAGGATACCTTGTATGCTTAACGGCGTAGTTGGTTTCCGTTTTATTGGCAAGAGGGTGGCGCAAGGCAGTGGCCGACTCTTCCACGTATCTCTTTATATTAATCGTGATAATGTATATTATGGAAAGGACCAGTCATTTTTGATCTGTTGCGAAATTGATAAAAAGCCTTCTTTTCCAGGCCATTTAACATATCCACCGTCACAACAAACAACGTATCGTTTAATTGTTGCGACCTCGAAAAACGTTTTTTATATACCTTGGATGACAACTCACTTCGTACATAATCCTAATATCCCAAGCCATTGGTCTGGAGCATTTACGCTCTCAGAAATTGGGATTCCGCGCTTCTGGCCAGAAGTATATTACCAGATTTATCTAACCGGAAGACAGGTAGAAACGAAGCGCAGCGTTGTCCGTGCTATTGATGCATTGTATCGATACTGTGAACAAACAGAATCAAGTGATTTAGACAACGCGCTTGCAACCAGCGATATCGACAAAATCGATGATATTTTAAGCGGCTATCTTAGTAAAATAAATAATAACAATGCCTTGTACGGAAAAGATCAATCAAAGTATTGGAGTATTGCCGTAACGTTTGTTACAAAAATTATTCAGTACCGTGAGGCAAATTCAATTTCCAAAACAAATCAATTGTCAGCAAAACTAAAGGAATTAGAATATAAGCTTGCTGCGCTGCAGCCAGCAAGGGTTTCCAAGGCATTGCTACCACGTAGCTTGAAAAGTGAAGTTATCGAAGAACTGTACACAATTTTTGATCCAGGTTCGGAGATCAATCCCTTCGATAGGATAAACAATAAATACCGGAATAACCTGTTGTTTCTTATGTTATTGCATTTGGGACTTCGTATTGGTGAAGCATTAAGTTTGCCAGTTGATTGCGTTCAATCAGATAGGCATCCAAATACTGGCCAGCCAATATACTGGATTAACATTCAAGATAATATTTATAAAGACATTGATTCCCGTTTTGAGGAGCCAAGCCTCAAAAATCTATATTCTAATCGTCAACTTCCGATATCAACAAAACTTGTGTCTCTTATTAAGGTTTATATAGAAGGATATCGAGGACGCGCTAACCATCCCTTCTTGTTCAACTCTCAAAAAGGGAAACCCCTCTCCATGTCTATGGCACGAAAGGCATTCCCGAGCGCCTATGCAAGACTCACGGACCGAGCGCAGAATTTAGTTTTTCAAGTTTCTGGGGAACGATCTATAAATCCTCATGTCTTTAGGCATACTTGCGCCGTTAAAAAACTTCGAGAATATAAGAAAAAATATGATCATAAAGAAGCTTTAGATCGGCTACGAAGATGGTTTGGATGGTCTCCAGACTCAGCAATGCCAATGCGTTACTCATCGGCATTTTACGAAGATGATGCCGTTGCAGAATGGCATGATGAATTCAACTCTTTTATCGACGCAATTCTCGCATTAGAGAAAGGCGATCATCTTCTTGGAAAATGAATTGGATGCTAACCAATATTTTGAAGGTGGGGCCCTCACCTCTCTTACGTCTGAATTGTCTCAGGCAATCATGGATGCTCAAATACGCACTGAGGAGATTTCCAAGGGTTTGCCCGATCTCCCAACAATTATTCGCTATTATGATGACCTCTTAGGCGAAAAGTTAACGATCCGAAACTTGGAGACCTTGGACGTTCTAGAGATGGTGAATTCTGCACCGATCCGTTTTGATGGCTTAGGTCACGGTTACAAAAAACTCCTTAAACATGCATTTTACTACTACTTAATGAAGTTATCTCGACATACTGCGCAAGCATATGTTTCGAAATGGATCATTTTTGATCGCGAACTACCAGGTCTTCTTACATCGTTTGCTGGGCTTGAATTCAAGTATGCAAAAGTAATTTGGGATACCTTAATTTTTCCGAGAATAACGCATAGCTCTGACGGAAATTGTATACGTTCACTTTTGCGATATTTTGCTGACGTTGGAATAGGCGAATGGAACTCGAGTTATAAATCCTGGATCGCAAACCTATCAAATGTCAAAAGTAATGCGTTTCAGGCTGTTCGGGATCAAAGCACCTTCATTCCTATTAGTGATCAACACAAGATCATCCATTTTCTTAATTATTCTGCACGGCGAGCATCTTCCAGAACTATGCATCGCATTGAACTCGAAGAAGCGGCAGTCCTGGCAATGGCATTTTCGTATGGTGTACGCCCTATCCAAATGGCCCTTATGACACCCAATGATATTACGCTGACAAATCACGAACAAACTCGTCTGCGTTACCCTTGGCGAAAGCAAAAGAATGATTTGAAAAGCAGATGGAAAATTCAACGTGTAAAATCTGAATGGTCCCCAATTTTTGAGCACCTCCAAAAAGAACGTTTGTTGCGGCCTGTTACGCGTTCGGGGATCCATCGGTTACTATTTGAAAAAACGCAGAGAGACATTGGAATTCTTTTGCGAGGCGCAGCTGAGTGGGCATGCGATATCCCCTACTCCGCCAATAACTTTCGCCACACGTCACATCAACGCATGGCAGACGCCGGATATTCTATGGAGGAAATTGCTGAAGCACATTGTCAAAGCGTGCCCGAGGTAAGTCTAGTCTATATCGAAAACGCAGCTTCCGAAGCGGAGATTGTAAATAGGGCTCTGGGGTTATCAACCGTTTACAGCGCTGTATTAGAGGTAGCAAAAACAAAAACGATCGATAAACAGAAACTGATGGGAATACCTGAAGAAAAACAAATTAGTGGTATGCCACATGGTGTGCCAATTGCCGGATTGGGCGCATGCACGCGAGGTCAAGGGAACTGCGAATGGAACCCGGTGACGAGTTGCTACAGCTGTGTGGATTTCATTGCTGTTGATGACCCTGAGCTTCATCGGGAAGTCGCCCACGGATTAAGAGAGGTCGTTATGGACTTTCACCGTGCAGCCAAAGGGGATTCGGCAAACCCTGCATTCACACAACTACGCGATGTCATTGAGATGGCAGAGTTATGGGCAGACACACTGAGTAATAAGCATGCAGATCTAGACCATAAAACTCTAAACTCGATGAGCCTGAAAGAATTGGTGGATGAAGCAAAGAAGGAAGCTTCTGATATGACTAAAAATCTTGGGCATCACGAATGAACGAGAACTATCGACTTTTTATCGAGGGAGGAAAGGTTATTGCCCAAGAGAATGGTCTTGAATGGCATCTGCCCTATGATCCTAAAACAGGCAAAATCCAAAATAAACCAGTTGATTTTCAATGGAATATCTCAGCCCTTCGATCAGATCGTGGCGTAGCCCATAAACTATCGAGTTTTAGGATGTTAAACAAATACATTGATCCTGGGACAGCACAATCCAAACAGAATTTGAGTGATGATTGGCAGGATTTTCTCAAGGCAGCAATCTTAGATCAAGCTTTCCGCAAACAGAATAAGGCTCAGCATAGCGTTCAGAATATTGGTCGGCCTATTCGAATTCTTGGATCAGTAGCTGGGGAGATCCCACCTTGGGAAATTACCGCTGACATAGTTAGAACGGCTTACAATCTCACGATCCAGAGTAGTCCAAAAGGTGCGATGAATCTTGAGATGATGATAAGAACCGTTGTCGATATTGAATCATTGGCGGATAGATCTCCTCTCGCCCGTTTCTGTGAAGCTAACTCTAACGAAAAAACGACTAGTGCTGCTCAAAAAGTGGCTGAGATAAAAACCAAGTCCAATCGACACAAACAGCAGTTTAAGCGTTCAAGACTTACTGATCGAAAGAATGCCGAAAAACTGCCTGAAGCCCGAGCTTTTTGGGAACTTGTGCGAATACTCTTTAGCGAAAGCCCAAAGTTCTTCGTAGATGCGGTTTCATTTGAGCTCGCAAAAATTGCACTATTTGCAGGCGCACGCGCAAATGAGATTGCGTCCCTTCCATATGAGTGCCTGCGGTATCGCGACGTCCCAATAAAAAAGAAATCGGAAGACCGAACAACATTCGGATTTGAGCGAGCGCTTTATCTCTCGATTTTTGCGTCCAAGCAGAAGCAAAACTCTTCAGATTCACGAACCGTGCTTGTGCGCACCGCTATGGCCGTACCGATAGACCAAGAAGTTATTATCAAAGAGGCCGTTGAACGGATCAAATATCTAACTGAGCCAATGAGAAATACAATCAAAAGGCAACGAGAAAAAAACCGTATTTTCCCCCAATATGAGCCCAATCAGTTAGTGAGTATAATTGATCTTCATCCTGCACTTACTGGGAACTTGTGGTTTCTTGATGATGATCCACCTTTGGCGCTTACAAAAAAATATCGCAGTAGTTGGAGTCATGAAGATCGACGCGCATTAATTACGGCTCGAACCAGTATCATTGATGCAATATCATCGCAAAGAACTGTCAGCAGAAAGGTCAGGGACTTCTGGTACAAATACAAAAGATTGGGGCTGAATCTTCAGGGAA
Source organism: Rhodospirillales bacterium (assembly GCA_002696645.1). GTDB lineage: Bacteria > Pseudomonadota > Alphaproteobacteria > UBA8366 > Aestuariispiraceae > Pacificispira. The sequence goes on from NZSA01000036.1 coordinate 61,938, forward strand.
ATGGCAGTAATGGCAGCAAAGTGACGACTGTGAACATTGGGGAACTTGAAAACTTCCTGAAAATGAATGCGGTATCAAAGCAGTCTGATGTTGCCCCCTTCCCTATCACAGATGGAAGCATCCTCCAGCCGGAAGACAACCTAGTTCTCCTGCCTAAACGTGCGATGATTGAAGGTCGGGATGGAAATATCCTTGATATTGATGCCTATGCATCAATCGGAGTATACAATGCGCAGGATTTATCAAATTGGTTTTCCGTCGGACACACTGGAAACTCTATCTTCTCCACTTATGGTGATACCCCTCACAATAGGAATTTGCGTCTTAACACCCATTCTTTAAGACATTTGAAAACAACAGAACTACTTCGATATGGCGTATCTGATGCCGCGATTGCAAAGCATCAGAACAGAAAGGATATCCGTCAAAATCAAGACTACGATCATCGCAGCTTGCTAGAGGATTTAGAGAATATCGATATTCCAGACGACGCATTAGATATACTACCCGAAAAAGCTCAAACAACGCTGCGTCTTATATTGACTGGACGCGCGCGTGGGCCAATCGTCGAGCGTTTCATCAAAATTCGTGAAACAGAGGGCGAAGCCGTTGCGTTCGAATACCTAGCCGCTGAAGCTGATGGTTTTCATGTCACGCCATTCGGGTACTGCCTAAAAAACTTTATGATTAGTAGTTGCCCAAAGCACCTTCAGTGCGTGAAAAACTGTGGCCATTTTGCGCGATCTGATAATCCTGCTCACGATTCTTATATCATTAGAACCCGAGAACGAACGCAGATTGCGCTAGATATGCTTCGGCAAAACCCGATGCCCACTATTGGATATCACAATCAGATCAAGCATGCAGAAGAGTTGATCGAAGGGCTTGATGCCGCACTTGCTACAAAGCCAGGCGATAAAGTATTCCCCAATGGTAAAGACCTATACGAAGACGGGCGAGTGCAGTCTTCGTTGTTAGACATGGGAGATACCAGCAAAATAAACTTGGAGCTTTTCGATGATTGATCGCAGTGGAAAACTCATGGCTCTTGAAGCCGCACTTGATGAAATGATCGCAGATAACATTACAATCACAGCACGCGCTGTCGTTAGACATATTCCAGAAGTGTTTAAGAATGCGTCCGCCATTACGCGCGACAATCCAGAACGACTTCAAGTTCTAGGAGACGCCCAAAAACGCCAAAGGACCATCCGTCAGCTAAAAGATCAATTGGACCCTAAGTCACGAGGCGCACTCCAGAAGGAAGTTGCGACACTTAAAGAGCGGCTTTTACGCATTGAAGCTCAACGAGATATGCTAATTGCAAGTCATCGTGGGCTTTTCCAGGCTGTATCAAGCCAAGGACGGAAAGAACTGTATAGGTTCTACTCAAAATATGCAGATGTGGAAAAAGCGCTCACAAAAATGGGAGCGCTGCCAACGACAGAAATCAGCGAAAACGGGAAAGGCACTAAAGAGTGAGTGTGCTCGAAAGCCCGATGCACCCTGGAGAGGCTTTGAAAGATTTCTATCTTGGTCCCCGCGCTATTGGACCATGCGCTATTGTCCTGCACTAGGGTATTTTTCCTGAATACTGGTTGAGCGGTTTGAAAGACAGGATTACCATCCACAAATGTGGTACCGCACATCTCTTTTCATGTGCATTCGGTACACCTGCATCGTCTTTGAGCAGAACGACCGCTCCAGTTATCAGAGCTATTCTTATTCACCGCCCACCACCATCTGCGCCTTGGGGGGGGATGTAATCTTAGAAGATTTATAGTAAAGATTTAACATCTCCTCAATGAGCAGGCCAACAGCGATGTTCCGATTGGAGGCCTCTATGATAATCTTATCTTTTATATCAGGATTGACCTTTGCATTGAGCTGCGCGCTTCGCCCAGTGCGTCGCAGACGGCGTCCATCAATCTTGTTCCCAGTAGGGGATATCTTGTTAAGGGATGTGTCTTTTTCTGGGGAGATGCTTGCGAGCACTCGATTGGTCGGCAAAGGAGTTCGATATCTAACGCTTATCCGTGTGATTCCGTATTCATAGGAAGACACTAATTCGGACAATACCATGAGATACTCGAATTCAGGTGTCCCTTGTTCAGAAGCCCAAAATGAATCGATCTGACCAATCGCCCAAGCATAGTCTTCATCGGTTCTGATGGTTCTAATTTCAAACTTTGTCATCAACCACCTGATAGGATTTTAGAGAAAAGTAATTTACGCAGCGGGGTTCAAAAAAGTGATTTTCACTTTGGCCGTCACAATTAAGTTTTGCCTCTTTCAACGCTGCGGCTAACAGATCGCGGTTCTTACCCTAGGCTGCCTAATAGAGGTACTCTGTCATATCCACAAACGCTAAACTATCAACATTGATTGAAATCATTTTGAAGTTCATCGCTTAACTTGTGCACTTTTTCTTTTAACGAGTATAGTAAAGTTCTTCCTTACCGTGGAGAGCAATTAAACTGAAAAGCATTTCAATAAGATGAGGGGGGCTTGAGCGTGCAAATTGATCGGCCGAACGCGACATCACGTTTAAATCATGAAGCGTTTTATAAGTATGCCTCAATATCACTGGCATGGATCGTTCGCGACGGAAAACAGTACTGCGTGTTTGGGTTAGTTGAGGCAGTTCCAAACGAAAACGTGGCTCCCGAACCACTAGACGAAATGGTGAAAAGTTCCCGCTGGTCTGGAACACGAACCCAACTCTTTGTAAAACGTTGGTCTCTTTCTTTTTCAGACGCATTGAACTGGTATGAGAAATGTCGCGAGGACGGCGTTAGTATCCCTGGGTCTCAAAAGAATGATAGGATGATATCTGGGGAGGTCGCCGAGGAGCCAGCATGGCCTGCGCTGATCATCGATCCAAATGTTCCATTTTCGGAGGCTGGAAGTCGTTTACACAGTCGCTACGACATAAGACGCCCCCCCATTCACGTCGAATTATTAATGCAACAAGATGCTCTTTCATGGTTCTCCGAGCGACTACACTTTGATTTAGCAGCCTATGATGAGAACATAGGGAGTATCCACTTAATGCTCCCAAATCCAATTCTTAGGAAGTTGAACCATAGACTTGGCCAGAATGAGAGTGGTGAGGAGTTCAGTGAAATTGAGTTAATCCTGCGTTCAAGTCAGTCATTTAAAGACCTTTCGCTGATCATCGAGGAACGCCGAGTTCACGGACCTGTCGACATTCGAACAATTCTTATAGATTCACCATTTATAAGGGTTTACCACAATGGGCGGGTCGAAAAGGTTGGCCTTGCCCTGCGTCATTCCTCTTTAGGCCTCCTTGAGTATTCAGAACCTCTCCCTTTCCTGCGAAGTATTGCATTGAATATGTCTGTTGCCGAGGGGGTAAAGCGCATAACTCCGTCGCTTGACACTGCAGCAGATACACCTTTTGAGGTGCGAATGCAGCGGCCTATAAGTGATTCTGTGTTTGGCGAGTCTGGATCAAAAGATACATCTGCGACGCATTTGTTACGGGCAAATCAGCGTCGAGAAAAAATCGCGGTGGCGGAACGCTACGGCCAAAAACTCTTTCAGGACAATAAGATTGCTGCTCGCCTTACGATCCGTGCACTCATTGGGTCAGCTCGAGAACGAGTTATGATCTTCGATCCGTATTTAGGATCAATTGACTTGCTCAATTTTGCACTGGCAACACGATGGATAGGCGCGAGCGTTTTCATTATTACTTCTGCCATGCACCTTAAAAATAAGGATCAAAACAATATTGAGAATGGTGATGTCTTGGAGAAGCAATTAAAAAAATGGCCGAAGGACCACCACATTGATGTCTACGTACTAACTGGGACCCCCCCCCAACTTCATGATCGGTTTCTGGTTGTTGACGACGCTGTCTGGTTCTCTGGAAACTCTTTGCATAGCCTAGGTGAGCGAATGAGTTTAATCATTCGCTTGCCTAGTCCAGAGCCTATCTTGGACGCTCTCTTGGAAATGAAAAATGGGCAGAGGTGTAGCCCATTCAGCAAATGGATAAAGGCGAGGAAGAAAGAAAGAAATGGGCCAGAATCATGATACCCCCAACAAACATTGTAAAAACTCCAAAATTAATTCTGGATGTAGCCGATCCTGAATTGACGCCTATGATGCTCTGGCCTTCCATAGACAATGCTTGCATGAACGCGTGTGATCGACTCAGAGCGCCAACTCCTGAGATGTTGCACATGAGATACAACCACATAAAGTCTGAGGGGCCGCCACTTGGTTTAATAGCATTCGCATTGGCTCTACGTTCCTCGACAAAAGCTATAATTCTCGACGATTTCTTTGACTTGGCTTCTGCCCGACTAGTAGGGGCTTGGCTCAAAGACGGGCAGAGATTAGCTGAACTCAAAATTTTAACAAAACTACCAAAACACACCCAAAAAATGGCCACCATTCTCAGGGCTTCCTTGAGCGACCTAAAAACAACCAAACCGTCAGTCGATGTGCGTGCGTTATTGCATTCCAACTTTTACAAGCGGCTCCACGACCGCTTTGCCGTGCTTGACGGAGAATTGTGGCATTTCGGGGCCAGCGTTGGTGGAAATCACCCTGCGCTTAACGCTTGCAGTCGAGGTTGGTCTGACCAAGAAGTTGGTTTCTCGGACCTATTTGAGAAAATATGGGAGGAGTGCTCATGAACTCTGATATTCCTAAAACAGAAGAACAATGGGCCAAAATCGAGCGAGAACTCACGCAAAATATTGCCTTTTCAACCAGCCAAGAACGATTGGCGCGGGTATGGGAGCGTTATCTAAAAGGTTGTGATCATCTTAGTAGCCACGTCTATGAGAATCTTTTGAATGAGATTGACGGCCTGGAAATTTGGTCTGAATTAAGGGAAGAAGCTCATTCTTTTGTTGTTGGATTGGCCGATGTTGGTTCGGGTGTACCGAACATAGAGTCCAATACAGTGCGGCTTGAGTTTTGTATGGGGGCGGCCTTAGCAAAGGCTGTTGCTCGATGCGATACTGGCGCGGAGATCGCCATCATTAATGCGGCTGCATTTATCAATGATTACAATAGCTCTCGACGAGCGGGCTTCATAAGTGCATTTGCACTACTATTTCAGCAAGGCGCGAGAGCTCAATTTGAACCCAGCCTCCGAAAATTGGCAAATCTAATGTACATCGAAGCACCTGATGCGACGCCAATTAATCAGAAAGAGGCTTTCCGAACCGAATTAAGGGAATGGTGCGAGAACCCTGAATTAGAGACGATCTGGTATAAAGAGCTTTTCAACTCGTTCTTCGTTTGGGAGGCTCGGGCGGATGTCTTTAATTTTTTAGAAGTTATTGACCCTGAAATGTACCTGTCACTGCTAGAGGAGACGCGTAATCCCCCAGTCGTATCCGAGGCGCTAGCAATAATTGCGATGAGAGATGACGCTTCCGGTGCAATAAAGCTTTTGGCTCATTCGCCCACATGCTTCGAATGGATGGAAGATTCATTAGGGTATAAGTATAGCGGCACCATGACGACGCCAATTCTTATATTGAAGATTTTAGAAGTATTGTCGCAAAGCGTTCCGCCATCTCACAACAAAACGAATCTGGAAGAAGAACAGCGGCTTCAGGCTGCGCTTGATGAGTTTGGCTCGACGATTGCTAGGCGAGCTGACGGTTCGATCTTAGCGTTACATACTTTGTCGTGGCTGTTGTGGCGACATTCTAGGAAAGGTGGTCGAGCGGTTCCGGACCGTCTCACGCTCGAGGAAGTTATGATCGGGGCGATATGCAACGCTCTCTCTCGGGAGAGAGTAATGCCTCCTGAAATTCATTCTTTTGATCCTGACTTGGAAGTCTGGAAAGACGACGCAATACGGCCTATGATTGAAACTGGCCATGGTAAGAGCGATCATGATTTTCACTCGAAAACCTACGACCACTTCTTGGCCTATTTAATAACTGTTCTCTCTAAGCAAGACGTACACGCGAATGACGAAGAAGTTTTAAAAAAATCGGTGTCTGTCTGCATGGCTCTTTACCGTCAAATAGCTTTACGGCAATTGATCGGACTTCAAACCAGTCATTCAAACACAAAGGCTATGCACGTAGCTTACATGTTTTGGTACGGCGGCGCCCCGAACCAAGATTGGAGCGTGGTTTGGAACGAGTTGAGCCAACAGCGCAAACGAAGCAAATTTCGGTTCGTGGAAGAACGCGGTCATTTCGAAAGCAGTCGTCATCACATTGATGTCGGCATAGGTATAGTCGATTGGGCGTTCCTTGATGAACCACCGCTCGCGGATTGGGTCCCACCCTTCTGGAAACAATTATTCCGTTTAGTGCTTCATGTTGAGTACAGATTCTTTAACGACGAAACATTCTTTCGAGAACGGGCGCTCCAACTCATGGCGCGCATTCCAGGTTTGGCAAAGAAGCAACCAGATGGCGAATGGCTGAAGATCGCGGCATGGGCACTACGAGAAATCGGCGGTGACGCCTACCTTCTCACTTTAAGCGTCGATACACTTATCCTTAACAAGGCGGATATTTCTCTAATCGAAAAGGAATATAATATAGGGTCAGAGCTCCAATTAACAGAGACAATAGATGAGTTTTTGAAATGGGATATGTCACGCAAAGTAAAATTTCAAGTTACTCCAAAAAATACTCTGGTGCGTATACATGAGTATATTACGTAAAACCAGCATCTGAATTGGGTGTGGGCTCAACTGATCCAGCATTTGATGGCGAAGAGATGTAACATGTTTCGGAAGTTGGTTGTCTGGTTCACAAATCGCGTTGCCAGTCTTCGCATATCCTTCATCTTGCAGAAGAAGCGCTCAACGATGTTGCGCATGGCATAGATGTTCTTATCATGGGGGACTGGAGTTTGGGCATTGCTTTTCGATGGGATCACCGCCAATGCGCTCCCGTCTGCGATTTGGCGTCGTATTTTGGCGCTGCCATAGGCTTTGTCCGCGACGATGGCCAGAGGTGGTTTCGTCCAGTTCAAAAAGGCATCCATGACGTGGCTGTCATGGACGTGTCCGCCGGTGATCTTCAGCCTGTGCGGGCGACCCTTGGCGTCTACGGCCACGTGAACTTTGCTTGTGCGACCGCCGCATGAGCGTTCAATACCTTCTGCCAGTTCCCCCTTTTTGAGCCTGACGCAGCGCGATGGGCTTTAACGATGGACGCATCAATGAAGAGAAGACTATCCTCGACCTCTTCGGCCAAGGCATCAAATATGCCTTTCCAGACACCCCGTTCGCCCCACCGCACATAGCGATTGTAGACCGTCGTTCGAGGCCCATAGCGCTCTGGCAAATCCCGCCAAGGCGCACCGGTCCGCAAAATA
>NZSA01000037.1 GCA_002696645.1 Rhodospirillales bacterium
GGCTGCAATGCGCGCCGTAATGACAATATCCTTGCCCGCCAGACCATCAGGCGTGCCCGTGCCGTCATAGTGTTCCTGCAAGTGGCGCAAGGTATCATAAACCGGCCCATCAAAGTCGATCTTGGACACCAGTTCAGCGCTGGTCAACACCGACTCCTGAATCATCCTGACCTCTTCATCGGTCAGCTTACCCTGTTTGGTCAACAGTTCTTCGGGTACCGTGATCTTGCCCAGATTCATCAGACTGCCCGCGATCGCAGCGGTTTCCATCATCACCCGCTCGGCCTGCATTTCCTGCGCAACGGCGCGCGATACTTCACCCACACGAACCGAGTGATTGGCAGAGAATGGATCGCGGCGATCCACGACTGACACCAATGTACCGACCAACTGTCGCATAACGGTTTCGCGCTTTTCGCGTTCCAGCACGCTTTCAGTGATGTCCTGGCTGACCATCAGAACGCCCGGCGGGAAATCTTCCCGTGCGGGAAGTGGCTGGAAATCCGTCCGATAGACCTTGGGCCCATCATTCCCCAATTCCATTTCATGGGTGACGGTCAGACGCTCGTTCTTCGCCAATGCCTCTTTGACCCAGGCATGAATACGCTTGCCCTCAATTGGCCCCAAAATGGCGGAGACGTGCTTGTCAAACATGTCAGACCGATCCATGCGGGACAATTGCAGCGCGGTTTTGTTAAACCAGCGGTAATGACCATTTTCATCCAGAATCACGATGCTGTTGGGCTGGCTGTCGGTCACGGTGTGCATAAAGTTCCGCTGACCCTGGAAACGGTTTGCCAGTTCTTCAAACTTGGCCGCCGCTTCCGTCGCACGCTGGGACGTTCCATAATACCACAGCGCCAGCATCCCGATCAGAACCAGGATGATGATCACCCCGAAAACGATCATCAGCAATTGCAGTCGGTCTTCCGATTCCTTCAGGGCTTCTGCGGTATCCACCTTATAGACCAACGTCCACGGTACCTGATTGAAGGCCCGGGAGATTGCCAGCACCTCGTTCCCGGCATAGTCGGTAACGGTCGCAAAGCCCCCCACGGTGCGCACCGCCCAGGCCGACGCCAGATTGGGCGTATCAGCCGCCAGACTTTTCTGCAGCGGGGCCGTCCCATCGGCGCGCGGTGTCAGATATTCGATCTTGTTGCCATTCTGACGCACGATCATGGTCTCAGCGGTTTCTTCGGTCGCGCCTGGCTGTTCCAACAGGGGATACAGTTCGTCGGCAATTTCCTTAACGCCAACCACATACCCCAATTGGGATTCCGCTGACTCATCGGCCTGTACCGCATAAACCGGCACAAGGAAGGCCATGGCAGAATTTCCGCGCTCGTTAATGAATACATCGGAAACTGAGGTCACACCCCGTTCCGCCTGTTCCAAAAAGGCCCGGACAGGCCCTTGCAAAGGGGGGAAACCTGAACTGGAAACGATGATGAAATTGTCCATGTCAATCAGGGCCAAGCCAGCGACGCCCGCCTTTTGCACATTGGCATTCACCTGAGGGCCCTGAACATCGCTTTTAAAACCCGCGCGCTCTCCAACCACTTCCAACAAATTACCCAGATATCCTAATTCTGGCGGGGCATCATCTGCACTGGCGCTGGTGCCGGATTCATGGAAAACGGTCAGATACAACTGCACAGACGCATTATCCGCAATCCCGCGCAAATCTGCCAATTGCCGGTCAATCCAACGATTAATGTCCGTATAACGGCTGTCGATGACGATAGACATACGGCTTTGCCACTGACGCATTTCGCGATCCCGTTCAGACGTCGCGAACTGCATCATCAGAAAGACGCCAACGGCGATGAAAATCGCAACGCCGCCCCCCGTCAGAGCCATTTTCAGGCCGGCGCTCATGCTTGCCTTGCCTGCTTTACTATCGTCTTTGGTCGTGCTGCTCACAAAACCTTCCCCCCGGTCAAATACCTTAAAGCCTGAAACGTTTCTCACCAACGGCGCTCAGACCAATTCGCGTTTTTTCGCGGACCGATAATGCCCAAAAACCGAACGCTCGTACACCCTTTACAGTAAAATTTAAAAGGTCCCTGACATTCGAGCAATTTTTCATGCAAAATTTTTGCAGGCCCGACGGATTGATCCTATAGTCGCGGCGTTGTTGGTTCGACTTTAAGAGGCCTCTATGGCACAAAACAGATCAAATTGGATGTGCATAATAGGGTTGCTGGTCGCCCAACTGACGCTGTCGCTTATCTGGACAAGCGGCGCATCGGCCGCTGTTAATTTGTTTGGCAGCAAAGAACTCAGTTCCACAAAACTGGAAAAGTTTGAAAAGTGGACCGGCGTGCTGGAACGTTATGCCAAGGACGAACCCAATGAACTGGCAAAATGCCAGATCACCGCATCGGAACCCTGTCATATCGCCAAATGGCGAATATTCCTGAATAAATTGAAGGGCTTGGCGCCCCTGGATCAATTGGAATACGTCAATAAGTACCTGAACCAATACGCCTATCTTCTGGATCCCATCAACTATGGCAAAAAAGATTACTGGGCGACCCCAAAGGAATTCATGTATCGCACCGGTGATTGCGAAGACTATGCCATCAGCAAATATGTATCCCTGGTTCATCTGGGATGGCCCAAGGAAAATATGCGCATTGTCGTCTTGCAGGATCAGAACCTGAATGTCGCCCATGCCATCCTGGTTGTGTATATCAACGATCAGGCCCTTGTGCTGGACAACCAGATTCCACAGGTCATCGATTCAACCCGCATCAAACATTACAAGCCCATTTTCTCAATCACCGACGGACGCTGGTGGCTGCATCGCAGCTAACCGTCTTTGGTCGTTTCGGATTTTCAATGATAGCCTGCCTGCAAATAGCGTGTGGGCGTGTCCCCCAAAGTCCGACGGAACATGGCGATAAAAGCAGACGGACTTTCATACCCCAAATCCAGTGCAACCGTTGTCACAGGCGTTCCGGCAGACAGGCGCTCCAACGCCGATAACAACACCCGCTGTCGGCGCCACGCCCCGAAGGTCATTCCCGTTTCCTGCTGAAACAATCGCGCCAGGGTTCGGCCCGCCGCACCAACGCTGTGGGCTATTTCCTCTAGCGGGCGACGATCCGACGGATCGGCAAGCAATGCATCTGTTGCCGCCTTAAGCCGGGGATCGTTGGGCAATGGCAGATGCAGGAATGCGGGCAGTGCTGCGCGAATGCGGTCCAACAGGCACGCCATCAGACGACCATCTGCCCCCTCTTCATCCCAATCACGGGGCAGCGCCGCCGCCGCCAGGATCAGATTCCTCAGCAGCGGGTCAACGGATAGAACCGTGCAGGTTTCCGGCATTCCCCCAATCCGATCCGCTGCAATATACAGGCTGCGAAACTTTGCGAAACTGACGGTTTCAATCGTATGCATGACGCCAGGCGGCAGCCAGACCGCCATGGCGGGTGGGGCCAGAAACCGCCCCTGATCCGTCACGACAGTCAAAACCCCTTCGGCAGAATAAGTAAATTGCGCCCAGTCATGGGCATGGATGTTAAACTGTTCCTCTCGTGCCATATCAAAGGCACGGACTTCTACGGAGCGGGCCAGTGCCGTGGGAACCGGCGAACGTGGGCTTTGTCTCTTTTGCGTCATAATTCAATTATATATCGTAAAACCGCCCAGAAAGCGATATTTCTTTTCAGCGACAGGCTGCTACTGTCCGATACATGTCCGCATAAAGACAACAAGGTTCAGCCGCGCCCATGATATCGATTATGATCTGCAAAACATTGAGGGATATGGCGAAATGGCAATCATGCTTCGCCCAAACTCGCCGCGCCAACCTGTTGCAAAGCATCGAATACGGCCTGTCCTATGGCCAGTTCATGGGTCAGAAGCCGCGTCAGGCCTTCATCCAGATTGATGGACAACCCGCTGGTATATGCCAGTTGATGGAGGCCGGTGTGCTGAACAATGCGATACATGCCATCATTGTGGATCGGGGGCCGCTGTGGCTGGACGGATTTGGTACAAAGGACCACCATGTCGCATTCTGGCAGGAATTTGATCGCCTGTATAAACGCCGATTGGGGCGCAAACGACGCATTTTTCCGGAATTGACTATGCGGGAAGCATCAGTGGCAGATATGGAGGGGCTGGGATTCACGCGCCTTGCCGGTCCAGGCTATCAAACCATCTGGCTGGATTTGCGCCCAGGCCTTGACGTATTGCGCGGGAATCTCAAGAGCAAATGGCGCGGCCCTCTATCCAAGGCAGAACGATCCGATCTGGAGGTTCAGTGGGACAGTGATGGCACGTCCTTCCCAATGCTTTTAAACGGCTATGTCGCCGATAAAGGAAACCGGGGGTATCAGGGGCCTTCGTCAAAGCTGCTGCAAATCCTGGCCCGATATTTCAGTGTCAAACAGAACCTTCTTATCGGGCGGGCCCAGCAAGGGGCGACAACCGTCGCGGCCATCATGATCCTGTGTCATGGGCGCAGTGCTACCTATCAGACCGGCTGGACAACACCCGCAGGCCGCGCCTGCAATGCGCATAACCTATTGTTATGGAATGCCCTGCAAGTGTTGCAGGATCGTAATATACAAGATTTTGACCTGGGGGGCGTCAGCGACGGGGCCGCCCGTGCCGTAAAAAAATTCAAAGAAGGCATGGGGGGAGAGACCGTCGAATTGCTCGGGATATTTAATTAGATCATCTGGCTGTTTCTAAATATCGAATGTCATTATATCGCAAGCAAGCCGATCCAGTGGGGCGTATATCTGTCTCCACACTTTTCTTTGGAGCCCCCTATGTCCCGTTACGTTCCCAAATTCCTGCAAGGCCCACGCGGCATGCTAATCCTGATGGCCTTTGCCATGGCGGTCAGCATGAATGCCTGGTTCGCGCTGCTGAACAATTTCGTGGTGGAACGGGCCGCTTTTACCGGGCGAGAGATTGGCTTCTTACAGTCTATTCGAGAAATTCCAGGCTTTCTGTCCTTTGCAGCCGTGCTGCTGCTGCCCTTCATTCGGGAACAGAACCTGGCCTTTCTGTCACTGGCCTTGCTGGGCATCGGGACCGCGCTTACTGGCTATTTCCCCACTGAATTTGGGCTGTATGCCACGACGCTGCTGATGTCGACAGGATTTCACTATTACGAAACCATGAACCAGTCGCTCACACTGCAGTTAATCGACAAGAAAAATGCGGCTGTTCATCTGGCAACTCAGTTGAAAGCCGCCTCTTTGGGCACCTTGGCAATCTTCATCGTGATCATGATCTGCTTTGATGAAAAGCTTATGCTGTTGGTGCAGGATTTCTTTGGTGTCGAAAACCCCTTTCCCGGGTTCAATCTGGGCTATGTGCCGCTGTATGTTGGGGCTGGTATTTTCACGTTGGCTGTCGCCGTTTTCTGCAAGGCCTATTATCCCTTTTATGAAGGGCCGGAGATTCAGACAAAAACCCTGTTTCTGCGCAGCCGGTACTGGCTGTATTACGCGCTGACTTTCATGGGCGGTGCGCGTCGCCAGATCTTCATGGTCTTTGCCGCCTTCCTGATGGTGGAGAAATTCGGCTATGACGTCACCGCGATCACGCTTCTGTATATGATTAACCTGATTGCCAATATTTTCATCGCGCCGACTTTGGGGCGGCTGATCCGCCGTTTTGGGGAGCGCAACACACTGATCTTTGAGTATATCGGTCTAATTTGCGTCTTCACAGGGTATGCTTTCGTAGACGATCATATCATCGCCGCAGCCCTATATGTCATAGATCACCTGTTCTTTGCCTTCGCGATCTCCATCAAGACCTATTTCCAGAAGATCGCCGCGCCCAAGGACATCGCATCGACCGCGGGGGTCAGTTTCACAATCAACCATATCGCCGCTGTAGGCCTGCCTGCTGTCTTTGGCTTTATCTGGTTGGGAAATCCATCGATGGTCTTTTTCATTGGCGCTGGGATGGCTGTGATTTCACTGCTGCTGGCCCTGCTGATCCCAAGGGATCCGCATGAAGGGAATGAAACCACCTTGTCTGCCTCTCGCCCCCTAGCGCAACCAGCGGAATAGCAGCAGATCGAGTGGACCGATCTATTATCTTTACAAGGCATCCCAGGAGTATCTGTGGCTGTGCGCATAGCCAGCCGCCAGGGCTGGCCACAGAAATCCCGCCACAACTGCCAATTGCTGATTGCATTTCTCTGCGCTATACTTCCAACGAATCGTTTTGGGAGACGCAGATATGAAACAGACGGTGCAAATACTTGTCTTCACGGCACTAATCGCCGGGTTTATGCCGCTTCAATTCGCAGTTGCGCAAGAAACTTCATCCCAATCCACCGGCGCGAACGACGTCGCCGTTGATGCAAGCGATGACACTGATTTAACGTTATGCCTGTGCTCCTTTAGTTATAGCGACGAACCCTGCGTCACCCGCTGTGAACGGACGGGCGGTCCGGGCGCTTTTGCGTCCCTGCCGCAAATTTGGCAGGCTGTAGGCTTAACAACAGATATCGATGTCACAGCGGCCATAGCCGAAAATCCTAATATTCTGGCTAAGGTTTTCAACATCGACATTCCCGAAGAGGCTTCTCAGGCGGAACTGGAAAACTATCGGGAAGGCCTTGAATCCCTGCGTGTTGAGGTTGTTGAAAATTACCGGGAAAAGCTGGATCAACTGTTTGCCACCGGCGATATCGACCTGCAGAAATACAATGAAAATCTGGGCAACTACTTTGTAGGAATTGAAAAATATCGGGAGGGGATTGATGTCTATAGAGACATGACGAACCAACTGAACAGACAAGAATTCCGCGGGTAGGACTCGTCAGCCATGGCAACAAATCCAAACGCCTTTGATCCCTGGCAAACATTGGCTTCTGTTGGCGGCGATATAATGGCACCCTTGCTTGTCGCAGTCCTGATCTCCTCTGTCGTCGGTCTCCTCCCATTCCTTAAATTCGTGACGGGGGCTTCAACTGCCTTTCTACTGGCTATTGCGTTTGGTCTGGTCGGTGGGACCATCGGTTTGTTTACCGGCGCAAGCCAATCACCCGTCGTGGGTGCTGTCTTACCAGCATTGCTTACCTTGGTTGGCGGCTTTGTGACTTATATCATTGGAAAGGATACGATAAAGGCCTCAGACAATGCCCCAGCGCCTGATCCGAATACCAAAAAGTTTGGCATCACGATCCTGATCGCATTGTCATTGTCCAGCGTATGGATGGGCTTTTATGGCAACGCAATTCGAAGCACCGTTGTGCGCAATATAGAGACCGCAGCCTTTGAACGTGCAACCACCGAAAAACTGGTCACCCATTGCCTTGCGAATCCAAGGGACAGCTTCTGCAAGCCTGTCTTTGAGGGGATCTTCAAATAAACCCCTTACTGATTTGCCTTTGGCACCATGCCCTTCATCGGACGTCCGCCGAAAATATGGACATGCAGATGCGGGACTTCCTGGAAGGCTGCGGCGCCATGATTGGCAATCAGGCGATAGCCAGGTTCATCCAGGTCTAACTGACGCGCCACAGTGCCAACGGCGCGATAGAAACCAGCGATTTCGGCATCGCTGGCTTTCTCTGAAAAATCCGCATGGGAAATATAAGGCCCTTTCGGGATCACCAGAACATGGACCGGGGCCTGAGGCGCGATGTCATGAAAGGCCAGTGCATAATCGTCTTCATAGACCTTGTTGCACGGAATCTCGCCCCGCAAAATCTTCGCAAATATATTCTGATCATTATAGGCCATTATCGTGATCCTATTCCCATCTCTAACCGCTATTCCTTCAGCCTTGCGGCTTTCTCCGCCAGGCCGGATGTGCCCTGACGCGCGGCAAGCTTCGCCCAAACATCGTCAGGCTTCAAGCCTGCATCGGCCCATAGGACCAAAAGATGATACAGCAGATCAGCACTTTCCGAGGCCAGCGCATCCTTGTCCCCGCCCAGCGCCTCAATGACAGTTTCCACCGCCTCCTCCCCCACCTTCTGGGCGATCTTTGGGCGGCCTTTGGAAAACAGTTTAGCGGTGTAAGACGTCGTTGGGTCCGCCCCCTTGCGACTTGCCACACGCTGATACAGCCGGTCCAGAATTGTCGAATCTGCGGGCATCGGCATTGTATTACTTCCTTTCTGTAACAGCGGCGCTGCCGCCATCCACGGGGCGCACCAGAATGCCACTCTTCGCCATATGCGCCTTGGCCTGGGCAATGGAGAACTCACCGAAATGGAAAATGGAAGCAGCCAGAACCGCAGAGGCATGCCCATCGCGCACGCCTTCCACCAAATGATCCAAGGTGCCAACGCCGCCTGATGCAATGACGGGCACGGATACAGCATCGGAAATAGCGCGGGTTAGCGGAATGTTAAAACCACTCTTGGTTCCGTCTTTATCCATCGACGTCAACAGGATTTCCCCGGCACCCAGGTCGACGACCTGTTGTGCGAAGGCAATAGCATCAATGCCCGTTGCCTCTCGCCCGCCATGGGTGAAAATCTCCCATCGATCCGGGGCTACTGCCTTGGCATCAATCGCCACGACAACACATTGCGACCCGAACCGCTCCGCCGCCTCGGCCACAAATTCGGGGCGCTTCACAGCCGCGGTATTGATCGATACCTTATCGGCCCCGGCCANCANCAATTTGCGGATATCNTCNACGACACGCACCCCACCGCCCACGGTCAGGGGCATGAAGGCAACCTCTGCCGTGCGGGAAACGACATCATAGATGGTTTCGCGATTGTCAGAACTGGCCGTGATATCCAGGAAGGTTAGCTCATCCGCGCCAGCCGCATCATAAATCCGGGCCTGTTCCACCGGGTCGCCCGCATCGCGCAAATCAACGAAATTCACACCCTTGACCACGCGGCCGTCTTTCACATCCAGACAAGGTATCACGCGGGTGGTCAGCATCGCGCCTAATCCTTCTTCTGTTTCAAGACGGCCAGGGCTTCGGCAAGATCCATGCGCCCGTCATACAAAGCCCGCCCGGAAATCGCCCCAGCGATACCCCCGACTGCCTTCAAGGCCATCAAATCATCCAATGAAGACAACCCGCCCGATGCGATAACCGGCGTCGACAGGGCATCTGCCAAAGTTTTGGTTGCGGTGACATTGACGCCCTGCAAGGCCCCGTCGCGATCAATATCGGTATAGATGATTGCAGCGACCCCTTCATCCTCAAACTTCTGGGCCAGATCCAGGGCTTCAATCTCTGTCGACTCTGCCCAGCCTTCAACAGCGACCTTGCCGTCGCGCGCGTCGATGCCAACCGCGACACAGCCGGGAAAAGCCGCGCAGGCGGCGCGGACGGTACTGGGGTCTTTGACAGCAACTGTTCCCAAAATAACCCGCGACACGCCCCGGTCCAACCAGGCGGATACATGCCCAACCGACCGGATGCCACCGCCCAGTTGAACCCTTGCCCGACTGCCAACGGCCTTAAGGATGGACGACACGGCATCCGCGTTTTCTGACTTTCCGGAAAATGCACCATTCAGGTCCACGACATGGATCCAACTTGCCCCAGCTTCTACAAAAGCCATGGCCTGGGCTGCAGGGTCTTCATTAAAAACCGTTGCCGCCTGCATATCGCCGCGCAACAAGCGCACGCAATGGCCGTCTTTCAGATCAATCGCGGGGTACAGAATCATTGATAACTCACTTTGCCACTCAGGGCGTCCAGGTTAGGAAATTTGAAATCAGTCGCAATCCAGGGGCCTGGCTTTTCTCTGGATGGAATTGGACACCGACCATATTGTCGCGCCCCACCATCGCCGTCAGCCTTTCACCATAGTCAACCTGTGCCAAGCAGTCTGTGGCCTTGTCCGTCTTCAAATGAAAGCTGTGCACAAAATAACAGTAAGCCGACGCTGATATGCCGTCCAAAACAGGATGCGGCGCGCAATTCACCAGATTATTCCACCCCATATGCGGAACCTTCAGCGCAGGATCATCCGGCCGGATCGGGGTCACCGTGCCTGATATCCATCCGAAGCCATCATGTGTTCCGTGCTCTTCCCCCACTGTGGCCATCAACTGCATACCGACACAGATACCCATAAAGGGACGGGCCTGGTCAATCACGGTTTTCTGCAGGGTTTCGTAAAGTCCCTCAACCTTCATCAGGCCTGCACGACAGTCACCAAAAGCCCCCACTCCGGGCAATACGATGCGGTCTGCCGTGGCGATTACAGAAACATCGTCCGTGACACAAATCCGATCAGACGGCCCCGCCATGCGTTCAAACGCCTTTGCGGCGGAATGCAGGTTCCCTGACCCATAATCAACGATTGTGGTCAGCATCAATTACAGGGTCCCGCCCAATGTGCCTTTGGTCGAGGGGATCTGATCCGCCTTGCGCGGGTCCAGCGTCACCGCGGCCTTCAAGGCGCGGGCCAACCCTTTGAAGCAGCTTTCCGCGATATGATGATTGTTTTCCCCATACAGGTTTTCGACATGCAGCGTCGCCCCCGCCGATTGCGCGAAGGCGGCGAACCATTCCTTGAAAAGCTCTGTATCGAAATCCCCCAACTTCGGGCGGGTGAAATTCACCTTCCACACCAGATAGGGGCGGCCGGACAGATCAATGGAGACGCGTGTGAGCGTTTCATCCATAGGGATATAGGCATGCCCATACCGCTCAATCCCTTTGCGATCGCCCAGGGCCTTGATCAGGGCTTCGCCAACCACATAGCCGGAATCTTCCGTCGTGTGGTGATAATCAATATGCAAATCCCCGTCGGCGCGCAACGTTAGATCAATCAGGCTATGCTTGGACAGTTGCTCCAGCATATGATCCAGAAAGCCAATACCCGTGGCGACGTCATATCGCCCTTCCCCGTCGATTCCAACGGTGCCGGATATCTTGGTTTCCTTTGTATTTCGCTCAACCGATGCCTGCCGCATTTTGCTGTTCCTTCCGCGCTGGCGTGACTGCGGACTAGCAGATAGCAGGCGTTGGCGAAAAATACCAGAATTAGAGCAAATTTAACGCTCTATCTCAAAATGCAGCCCGTCCCCATCGGCAAGCACCGTATAGGGACGGGTTAACAATCACCTTGATTACAGGCAGACGGCATCCAACGGAGGGAACCCATTGAACCCAACGGAGCTGTAGGTGGTGGTATAAGCACCGGTCGCCAGGATCAGAACCCGGTCGCCTTCCTGCAGGCTGATCGGCAAGCTATAGGCGTTCTTTTCATACATTACGTCTGCGCTGTCACAGCTAGGGCCCGCGATGACAACCGGGCCTTCCGGGCCACCATTGTCAGGGGTTTCAAAGCGATAACGGATCGCTTCGTCCATGGTTTCTGCCAGACCGGAGAATTTACCGATATCCAGATAGACCCAACGACGGTCGTCGCCATCGCCTTTTTCAGAGACCAGAACAACTTCGCTGACGATACAGCCTGCATCCGCTACCAGGCCACGGCCAGGTTCGGCAATCATGTGAACATTCAGATCACCAAAATGACGCAGCGCATGTGCACGAACGGTTTCTGCATACTGGCGGGGCTCTTGAGCCTTGGACCGGGTCATGGTGGACGGGAAACCGCCGCCCAGATTGATCAGGCCGATTTCAACGCCACGTGCGGCCAAACGGTCGATCAAGGCACGGGCACGGCCAAAACAGCGATCCCAGGCCCCCAGATCGGTCTGCTGAGAACCAACATGGAAGCTGATCCCGGGGCGCTGGAAGCCAAGTTCCACTGCACGAATCAGCAGGTCTTCCGCCATTTGATCGGCACAACCGAATTTCTTACCCAAAGGCCATTCAGCGCCGGTGCCATCCACCAAAACGCGGCAATAAACCGTCGTGTTCGGGGCGACATCAGCTAATTTGGTCAATTCCGCTTCTGAGTCGAACGCGAACATGGTCACGCCAGCAGCCGCAGCAAAGGCGATATCGGCGCGACGCTTGATCGTATTGCCATAGGACAAACGAGAGGCCGGGATACCAAGCGCCAAACACTGTTCGATTTCACCACGGCTGGCGACATCAAAATTTGAGCCTTCAGCAGCCAAGCGGGCCAGCAATTGCGGGGCCGGGTTCGCCTTAACAGCATAGTGAATATGGGCAGGGCTCAAAGCCGCAGCCAACACACGATAGCGTTCGGCGACCGCATCCAGGTCCATCACCAGGGTCGGGCGGTCAAAGCGCGCATTGGCGACGAAATCCGCCAAACGCCCGGACAGCGCGGTTGGAGCCGGTGTACCAGCATCCACCAGATGCAAACCATGGGCATGCACATTGTCGATAGAAATAGCAGAGGTTTCAGCGACCGCTAGGCCGCCGTGTACGATAGTCATATCCCGGCACTCCCTTAAGGATGGGGTAGGACGATCCCACTATTGGAACCGCTTTACCCAAACTGTCCAAAAAGGACGCCTCCGTCGTTACATACACCCATCCTCAAACGGCTTTCGCCGAGGGGGGACAGGATCGGTGGGGCCGGGATATCCAATTTCTTGGGAGGCCTTTCCCGATCGCAGGGGCCAGTGGCACGTGCTTCGAGCGTCTGTCTTCTGAATTTCGATATATAGCCAAGTGACGCTGACGAGTAATCTTCATTACGCAGGGGAGCCATGCGTAAAATGCACGACTTGCCCCTTAAAAATTAAATGGCAAACCCGGCAGGTGTTTCAGCGGCGGACCACCAGGAAACAAGCATGAAAGATCAGTCGCTCGATACCTTCAACAGCACCAACCCTGAAACAATAAGGGTAATAGCAACCAGTCTCAATGCACTAACAGGTTCAGCCAGAAAGACTATCCCGACGATAAAGGCCCCTACCGCGCCTATTCCAGTCCAGATCGCGTAGGCCGTTCCAAGCGGAATGGTTTGCATGGCAAGGGCCAACAGCCAGAAGCTGGCCACCATCGTAGACACTGTGATGAGAGATGGTATGAGCCGACTGAAGCCAAGAGATTGCTTCATTGTGTACGCCCAAACAATTTCGAGAATGCCGGCAACAAGAAGGTAGAACCAGGCCATTGACCCCTCCCAAGTCTAAAGGGTCCAGGTCGTCCTGGTCATTACTGCCCAATATGGGGGAGGTCGTCCTCCAAGGAAGAGGCGCATACTAGCCCGCACGAAACTGTCGATCCACCAGATATTCCAGATACCTAAAACACCACGAAAAGGAATTTAATTCAATGTCTTGCCCGTAAGTGCGGCATTGCCGCGTCGCCGCAGCAAATCCGCCGTATCAGAATTGGTAATCAGTTCAACCAATCGCACGGTCGTTGCCAGATGCGCACTAGCCTCTGGCTTGTTATCAGGGCCAACCTTTGGCAGCTTTTCAATGATTTTGGCCGCATATTGCTCAAGGTCCTTTCGCAGTTGATTGACCTTGCTTTGACAGGCGGATTGCAGCCCGATCTGTTCTGCCATGCGGGAAGCCTCTCCTAAGGCCCGCGCCCGCCGCTCTGCCATTTCGAATTTCGCTTCATCAGGGAAATCTGAAAAGTCCGGAATGCCCTTCCCTTTATTGGGCAGCATATTCAGGATCACGTCCTGCGCATTTGACAGAACAAGGTTTTCGATGGCGTGACTGACTTTGCCGCGGCATCCATACATGCGCTTACCCCAATCGCCATCCCGGCGGATGCCGATATCAGCCGTAATGCCTTTGAACGCCAACGAAAATCGTTTGGCCTTGGCGATCACATCGGTTTCCGTAGCATTGGGGGCGTCGGCGGCTTCGGCAACAGCATCAGCGTCGCGCTCTAACGCCTCTATAACAATGTTTCCCGCAATGCCCAAATCCGTGCTGCTGGTCAGCGTATCATCCAGCTTGCGCGATAAGGCCCGGAACACTTTCAAGATTGGAAAGGGCTGCAGCAACCGGCCCATCAGGGCCAATAACAGATAGACCTCGTGGTCTGCCGCCTGATCACCCACCATGTCATAATGGCGCTTCACAATTGTCACATGTTCGGGGGTGAAATTCAGGATCGGTTTCCGGGGCAGCTTTTCTTTCAGGGATTCGACAATATCAGCGATGGCCAGAATCGCCATCATTTCCCGCAAATCTTCCAGCCGCTTGGTGCCGCCGATCTTTTTGGCCGCCGCGCGAATTTCGCCGGCATCGGTGCCAAGTTCTGTATCCCATTCCTTCAACGTTTGCGCGGCCAATGCCCACAAAGCCGATGCGGTTTGGTTCTTCGTGGTCTCATCGCCTTTTTTTTGCGCCGCGATAAAGGCGTCTGCAATCGGGTCCCATTTTGGCTTAACGCGGTCCATCAACAGGTTCCACATCGGACCAATGGCAGCACGCGCTATTTTTCCAGGCTGTTTTGGATCCGGGTCCTTAAAGATCAGCATATCTTCAAACGGCAGACACAAGACCCGTTGCGGTGTAAAAATGCGCGGCGCCCGCATTTCAGCAAGGCGGGGGCGCAACAGCGCCATTATTGCATCATGGGGAATACCGAACCTGTTTTCGCCGCGATCCAGTTCAATCTTTGCCGCCAGAATCTTCAACTCCTTCTCAGGAAGTTGATTCAGAAACCCCTGTAATTGCTCTCCCGCGTTACTCATACCGGTTCCTTTCGGAACTTGGACAATTTGGTCTTTGTCTCCTGGTCCATTCCGGCATCAATACTGTGTTCGCTGGTCCGGCTCCATCTGTTTTGGCTTTCCCGCAGGTTTTCCCACAACTCTACGTTCTCCCCGACAGCCTCCACCGGCAGGATCGGCAGATACTGCGCAAAACCCTCCAATGTATCGCGTTGGAAGAAACGGTCCCCATCGCGACCCATTTCCCACAGGTCGATGACCCGTTGCCACCCGTCCAGCATCAAGGAAATCCGCTCGATATGCTGTGTGATCTTATTCTCCGATTCATCGAAGCTGCGCAGCGGTTCCGCCATGTCCTGTTCCAGCTCCGCAATCGCATTCAAGTGATCCCGTGCCCTTTGCGCCGCTGCTCGGGCGGCGGTGACGGTGCGCTGTGCCATTTCTGCAGTATCTGGAGGTTCCTGAATCAGCCATTTTGACAGTTCCACCGTCAAGTCTTCCAGCGTCGTCAAAAGGATCATCAACGGCCCCTTGATCGACCCATCCGACAAGCCAAGGGGCGCCAGCGCATTTGCCCAGCGTTCCAGGCGCGCATATATCTTGTTCCCGCTTTCGCCAATGGTTTGACCATAACCACTCAAGGCGTCACGGGCCAAATTCAACCCTTCAGGCGTCGCAATTTTTCGGCCATCCAGTTCGGCAACACCGGGATGACTGGCGGCCAACTGGCTGATTGCATTACGGATTAAGCTAAACAGGATCAATGTCGGCAGTTCCAGTTCCGACTGTTTGTCCTGCTTTGCACGTTTCGCAAGGGCCGGACCACCCAATCCGGTCATCGCAATCAGGTTGGCGGACTGACGCACCCGACCCGGTGAAATCTTGCGCAGATTCAGCAATTCCTCATGCAAGGCGCGATCATGCACCAGCAGATTAAGGACATCGGGCAGAACCTTATATGGAATAATATAGGTTTCAGATCCCCCCGCCAGACCGGGAATCAGCACTTCCAGCGACCCACCGATCGGGCGGCGCAACCGTGCATAGGCCAGAATGGGCGTGGTAAAGGGAACGTAAACCCCTCGTTGCTCGAATGTCTCCGGAAGCAACGGATTATTGGCTTTTCTGTTCGTCACACCTTTTTCTGGCGGGGTAGACATGCGTAACAAACCCTCACAATGATAATAACTTATCAAAAAACATGGCCCGTCATTCTAAAGACGACCCACATTATCACAATGACTGCCCCGCCCTAGGTAAAGTATATTTTTACCAGACCGCAAGTCACTTGTTTACCATAATCATCTCTTGGGTAGAAATAACAGATTGTTCTATAATTGCCGGCACCCGGCTTTCTTCGCGATAAGGCAGA
This sequence comes from Rhodospirillales bacterium, assembly GCA_002696645.1. Taxonomy (GTDB): domain Bacteria; phylum Pseudomonadota; class Alphaproteobacteria; order UBA8366; family Aestuariispiraceae; genus Pacificispira. Next base: position 15,885 of record NZSA01000037.1, read on the forward strand.
TGCCATTTGACACAATCCTCCCCCTCCAGTTTACCGGCCTCCATGACCCTGCGGGAAGCCCAGCCACAGGACAGCGCGCAATTATTGTTGCTTGGCCAATCATTACTCTCGGAAACAGATTACTACACCAGATTACCCGAAGAACGCGCCATTAATGCTCAGGGCATGGCGGAAATTGCCGCCACCTACAAGGAACGACGGGGATGGCACATGATCAATATCTGGCACGGCAATCAGGCCATAGCTGAAGGCATTCTTGTGCCCGGGCCCCTGTATCGTACCGCCCATATCGGAATTCTGGGAATTGGTGTGTTGCGCCGCCATTGGGGCCAAAGGTTAGGCCAGATTCTAATGGNGGATCTGGAAGACCGCGCCCGCAAAGATTCCCTGGAACGGCTGGAATTCACTGTCTTGTCGCATAATCGACGTGCACGGGACTTCTATAAGAGACTCGGCTATTATGAAGAAGGTCGTCGTCGACGTTCAGTACGGTATGGGCCGGAATCGTCATCCGCGCGGATCCGTTATGGTGATGAAATCCATATGGCGAAATGGATTGGGCCCAAAGATTGCATTGACCCGGAATGCTAAAGTAAATCCGCGGGTACGAAGACATTTGCGATGACGCATTAGCAGAAAGAGTGAATGGCGAGAGTATCCTGTGTAAATGCATGATGCTTTGCATCAATTCTGTTGGAGGGACCAATGGCGTGGAACTTATTTGGTGGCAAGAAAAAATCCGAAAAGTCCGCTAAAATACAGGCAAAGGCTGCAATGCCGCCCATCATGGCCCCCGATGAAAGCGTCGAAGCCCCCCCGCGCGGCAAGTCAACCGGGCGATCAAACGAGCCCAGCAAGGATCAAATGGATGCGCTGACCGTGTTGGCCGCCATTGAGACGGCCAAGAAAGAATTAGCCGACCGGGAGGAACGATTACAGCAATCCGCCCGCGCACAGGCTAAAGCCAGATCCAACAGCAGCGGCATATCGGAAGATCCCGCCGCCGCGGTTGAACGCAAACGCCATCTGATCCATGCTGCACTGAGTGTTCATCGTTTCAAACAAAATGCCTTAAGTGACTTGAGCCCCGCAGAACGGGACCGTTTGCGCCAGATGGCCGAAACCTCGCTTGGCGTCTCCTCTAAGCCCAAGAAGTGATCCGTACCATTGTGAGTAAACCTGCTGTCTCCTCCCCACGATCCAAACTTCCCAGCGACCTTGTTGCCAATAGCCTGGCCCCGAAACTATTGGCCGGGGATCGGCGTGCGCTTGCGAAAGCCGTCACCCTGGTTGAATCATCCCGCACCGACCATCGCATCCAGGCGGAAAACCTGATCGCGGAGATCATGCCCCATACGGGCACCGCCATGCGTATCGGGATTTCTGGGGTGCCCGGCGTTGGGAAATCCACCTTCATTGAAGCCTTTGGCGCGCATGTCACCAATCTGGGCCATCGCCTGGCGGTACTGGCCGTCGATCCCAGCTCAAAGCGCGGTGGCGGGTCTATTCTGGGTGACAAGACACGAATGGAAGACCTGTCGCGCAACCCAAATGCCTTCATTCGCCCCTCTCCCGCCGGGCAGACACTGGGCGGCGTCGCCAGACGCAGCCGGGAGAGCATCCTTTTATGCGAGGCAGCCGGGTTTGATATCATCCTGGTGGAAACCGTTGGCGTCGGGCAAAGCGAAACCGCCGTGGCGGATATGACTGACATGTTCCTATTGATGCTGTTGCCCGCCGGCGGGGATGAACTGCAAGGATTGAAGAAAGGCATCGTTGAACTGGCCGATATGATCCTGGTCAACAAGGCGGATGGTGAATTGATCGATCAGGCCAAGCGCACAGCAGCAGATTATCATGGTGCGCTGCGCCTATTGAGCAAGGGTGGAAATAGTTGGAGCGTGCCAGTTCTGTCCTGTTCCGCACTGACCGGCCAAGGCATTCCAGAAGCATGGGAAAAGATCGGCACCTTCCACGAATCCTTAGCCAAGGCAGGCACCCTGGCCGAACGGCGGGCACATCAGGCCAAAACCTGGCTATGGGATGAACTGATAGCGGAATTTGCCCATCGCCTGCGTCAGGACCCGAAACTGCGCGACCTATTGCCTGCCGTACAAGAGGCTGTTGCGACCGGTGAAACCCCTGCCCCGGTTGGGGCACGAAAATTGATTCATGCCTTTTTGAAGGACTAAACACATCGATAAAAGGGGTTGCACACCCCATCCTTTCCCGTGGCAAACTGATGCGTGAAAGGAGAGTTTCATGCGCATCCTTACCGGTGAAGAAGATTTTGATGGTTTGACCCAAACCGTGGCCACCCTGCCTGGCGCTGCCTATTGGGACGACGGTTGGTACAAGCGCGAATTGGATCAGATTTTCTATACCAGTTGGCTGTATCTGTGCCACGCCAGCAGCCTCAGCGAGCCCCGCGCCTTTCGCAGCTTCACCATCGGGACGCAGGGAATTTTTCTGGTCCGGGACGAAGACGGCACCCTGCGGGGATTCCACAATTCCTGCCGCCATCGTGGCTCGATCCTGTGTCAGGAGGCACAGGGAAAGCTGAAAACCCGCAGCATTCGCTGTCCCTATCACCAATGGGCCTATGGGCTGGACGGGCGCCTGTTGGCGACCACATCCCTGGCCGAGGCACCGGATTTCAACAAGGCGGATTATCCCCTGCACCCGGTCGCGGTTCGGGAATGGCGCGGATGTGTCTTTGTCTGTCTGGCCGATGATCCCCCGAAACTGGAAGACAGCTTTGACCGGGGCAGCGACCGCATCGACAATTGGCCCTTGGAATCCCTGAAGGTTGGGCATACCTGGCGCAAGAAAATGCAGTGCAATTGGAAGGTCTTCTGGGAAAACTTCAATGAATGTCTTCACTGCCCGAATATTCATCCGGAATTGTGTGATCTGGTACCGATCTATAAACGGCGTATCTCCGGCCCTCGGGATGATCCTGATTGGTCCCAGCATCAATCGGACCCCGATGCGCGCTATCGCGGTGGCTTGCGACCGGGCGCGGAAAGCTGGTCTTGCGATGGCACCGCCCTGCCCGATGGGTTTAAGACCCTGACTCAGGCGGAAAAAGACCGTGGGCAGGTTTATTTCATCAGCCTGCCATCGGTCTTCATTGCCGGGCATCGCGACTATATGCGCACTGTGCGTGTCCTGCCCACAGGACCGGAAGAGACGGAGATTGAGGTGGAATGGCTGTTCCTGCCGGAAACCCTGGAACGACCGGATTTCAGATTGGAGAATATCACCGATTTCGCGATCATGGTGATGGATCAGGATGCCAAAGCGTCGGAACTGAACCAGAAGGGATTGCGGTCTATGCGCTATGATCACGGTGTCCTGATGCCGGAAGAACAGTATGTGAAGAGCTTCCACGATTGGATCCGCGCCACCCTATCCTAATGCTTAATCCAGAAAGCAGACATTATGTCCATATATTCGCCTGACCTGCTGGCCCAATTCCGGGAAATTACGACAGCGACCCTGACCACCGTTCTGTTGAAAAAGGGATTGCGAAATGTCTGGATCAGGGGCGCATTTCCCCTGACACCGGGGCAGCAGCGCGTCGCAGGGCCAGCCTTCACCCTGCGCTTTATTCCGGCGCGAGAGGATTTGGCGACACCTGCATCCTGGTCCTCCCCCATTTCCACCCGCAGCGCGATTGAGGCGATGCCGGATGGATGTATCGCCGTCATCGCTGCCGATGGCTGTCAGGATGCCGGTGTGTTTGGCGATATTCTGTGCCAGCGCATGCAGGTCCGGTCCGTTGCCGCCATGATCACCGATGGCGTTGTGCGGGATTTGGAGGGGGTTTTGGGAACTGGGCTGCCGGTCTGGTCCTCTGGGGCGGCCGCCCCGCCTTCTGTTGCAGGCCTGACTTTTGTGAACTGGCAGGAACCGATTGGCTGTGGCGGTGTAGCGATTTATCCGGACGATCTGATCGTGGCCGACAAGGATGGTGCCGTCATCATTCCCCAGGCGATGGTCAACGAGGTTTTGCCCCTGGCCCAGGAACAGGAAACTCTTGAAGCCTGGATTTTAGGAGAAGTGAAAAACGGCGCAAAGCTGCCCGGCCTGTATCCTGCCAATGAGGAAAACAAACGACGCTATGAAGCGCATAAAGCCGGACAGGTGACGTGAGCCCCAAAACGCCCTATACACCGCCCCCCGCCAGCACAATCGATATCCTGGCCTATTATGCGGTCACCCGCCCGGAGCATGTTGCAGTTCTGGAAGATGGCGTCGCCTATCGCTATGCCCAGCTTTACCTGGATGTGTGTAAATCAGTCACCTACCTGCGCAGTCTGAACCTGGGCGAAAACCCAAAGGCGGCGGTGGAGGTAAAGAACCTGTATATGCACCTGGTCCTGACCCTGGGGCTGGAAGCATTGGGCATTTGTTCAATGTCATTTGCTGCCAATGAAGCGGCCAGCATTGAACCAATTGTTCAAGATTTCGATCTTGTTTTATGCACCGCCCAGGACGCACCGACGCAATCAAAGAACACGGTAATCCTGGATCAGGCTTGGGCAACCATGTTGAGCGAACAATCGCCAGAACAGCCCCTGATCCAGACCCGATTTGCCCCTGACGCCCCGTACCGCATTATCAAGACATCAGGCACCACTGGTAGCCTGAAAACCCTGACACTAACCTGGGACATGCAGAATCGTCGCCTGCGCCAATTCCAGTTTCTGGCCGGCATGAACGATGCCACGCGCTATGCCGTCGCTTTGGGTTTTTCCATTCAGGCCTATCACACCCATTGCACGGCCTGTTTGCGTGCGGGCGGCACCTGCATAGCAGACAGCCGCCAACCCCTTGCCCATGTGATCCAGCAGCACGATGCCAGCCATGTCACGCTGATCCCCCATGCGCTGATCGATATTCTGGATCGCCTGCCAGCGGCGTATCAGAAGCCGACCAATCTGCGCATCTTCACGATCGGTGCCCAGGTATCCGCGTCAATCCGCCAGCGGGTACAGGACAGGCTGGCGACCAGCCTGATTGAAAGCTATGCAACGAACGAGGCCGCCTATATCTGCACGATGCAGGCCGATGGCATTGGTGCAATCCTGCCCGGTGTCGACCTGGAAGTCGTCAATGATGCGGAAGACCCCATTTACAACCAACCGGGCGTGATCCGGATGCGCAGCGAGACCCTAATTCAGGGGTATCGCGATGACCCCGCCACCACAAAACGGATGTTCAAGCAGGGTTGGTTCTATCCCGGTGATCTGGGAATCCTGAACCAGAGTCGCATCCTAAAACTGATCGGGCGCGCCGATGATCAGCTAAACATACGCGGCATAAAGGTTGCCCCTCAACCCATTGAAGAAGCAATCCTGAATGCCTTTGACTTCCAGGATGTCGGGCTGTGTATGGTGCCGGATGCTGACAAGGGAGATAAGGTCTGGCTGGCTATCGTAACCGGCGGCAAGGATAAGATGACCGAAGCGGAAATCAGCGCCATAACCCCCAAACTAACGCCCCTGCTGCCGTCGGTATTTGGGGCGACACAACTGGTTTTCCTGGACAGAATCCCCCGCACAGCGACAGGAAAGATCCAGCGGGACGTTCTTAGAAAGGCGCTGCGCGATCTTTCATAAGCAGAGGCTTCACCCCGCACGTAAACCCTTCACAAACTCACCCAAGCCGACTTGTCGTTTACGCTTCAGGCGCTCACTGCACAGGATGGCACGGACCTGTTCAACGCTTTCTTCAATATCATGATTGACGATGACCCAGTCATATTCCGCGTAATGGCTCATCTCATCTGATGCCTTGGCCATGCGCGCGGCGATGACGGCCTGGGAATCCTGGGCGCGGGTGTTCAGGCGACGCTCCAGCTCCCGAGAGTTTGGTGGCAGGATGAAGACGCGCACCAGATCATCAATGGCACTTTCTGCCAATTGCTGTGTGCCCTGCCAGTCAATATCAAACAGCGCGTCACGGCCTTCGGCCAGGGCGTCCATCACCGCTGCTCTGGGCGTTCCATAATAGTTGTCGAAAACCTTTGCATGTTCCAGCAATTGACCACGATTGACCATCAGGTCGAATTCGGTGCGATCAATAAAGATATAATCGCGCCCTTCCACTTCGCCCGGGCGCTTCGGGCGGGTGGTGACAGAAACCGACATATCGATTTCCGGATCGCTGTCCAGGATGGATCTGGCAATCGTCGACTTCCCCGCCCCGGAGGGGGAGGACAGCACCAGCATCAGGCCGCGCCGCTTTATGGGAAAAAGGTCGTGCGATGGTTCGGCCATAGGCTTGGCACCCTTATTCTAGATTTTGAACCTGCTCACGCAGGCGGTCGATAACGGCTTTGAGGTTTAGTCCGATTCGGGTGAGGTCCAGAGAGGAGGATTTCGACGCCAGGGTATTGGCCTCGCGGTTAAATTCCTGACATAAAAAGTCAAACCGACGGCCAATTCCGACCCCATCGCGCAGCAAATCGCGGGCTGCATCGACATGCGCCTTCAGGCGGTCAATCTCTTCGCGCACATCTGCCTTTGTCGCCAGAATGGCTGCCTCTTGCGCCAGTCGTTCTGAAGGGATCGCGCCATCCTGGGGCAATAGATCAGAAATCTGGGCCCATAATCGATCCCGAATGGCTTGGGGTGTTGCTTCTTCCGACCGTTCGGCATCTTCGACCAGGGTCTCAATCTCCCCCAAGTGATCCCTCAGGACCGTGTCGATCCGCGCGCCTTCTTCTGCACGGGCATCCGACAGGCGGACCAGAACATCATCCAGGCTGCCCTGAACCGCCGACAGGCGATCTGGATCACTGGCCAGATCACCAGGATCCTGCTCCGAAGCCTCTACAACGCCCCGCACGGTAAACAGCATATCCAGACGCGGGCGTTCCCCAAATGCCTCGCACCGCTGAATCAGATCATCCAACAAGGCGTCGTTAATGCGCACCATGGATTTTCCAAGGATTGGCTTTACCTCCAGATTGATCGTCAGATTGCCGCGCTTAAACCGCTCCTGAACCGCCTTGCGGATCACAGGGTCGAACTGTTCCCAGCCGGATGGCACCCGGATGCGCGCATCCAGCGATTTTCCATTCACACTGCGTGCTTCCCAGACCCAGCGGATCAGGTCGTCTTCCCCCTCCGTCCGGGCAAAACCAGTCATGCTGGATACGGTCATATCGGGCATCCTTTCTGTAATTCAGGGTCTTTTGTCATGATCCGCATGATTATGGAAGCATGATGGGACGCTTGCAGCCCGTGCCCGCCATCGCCACACTACAACTATGATATCGATCCTGATCACCGGCGCGTCCAGCGGCATTGGCGCAGCTGTCGCCCTGGCCTATGCCCAACGCTATGGTCAGGGGGGCTGCACGCTTGCGCTTTCCGGGCGCGATTCGGATCGTTTGCAGGCTGTCGCAACAGCCTGCCGGGATCAGGGTGCCACCGTATCCGCCACGGTTGTTGATGTCACGGACCAGACTGCGATGCGTGAATGGATCATTGATGCAGACATTGCTGCACCGCTGGATATCGTGCTGGCAAATGCAGGCATTTCAGGGGGCGAGGATGAAGCCACCATTCGCCGTATATTCGATGTCAATCTGACCGGTGTCCTGAACACGGTCCATCCGGCCCTGGACTGTATGAGGACGCGGGGGCGCGGTACGATTGGGATGGTCAGTTCCATTGCAGGCAATCGCGGCTTGCCCAGCGCACCGGCCTATAGCGCAGCCAAAGCCGCTGTCTTGGCCTATGGCGAAGGATTGCGGGGGCGTTACGCGCATCACGGCGTGACGATATGCGTGATCTGTCCAGGCTTCGTGCGCAGCCGCATCACGGATCAGAACACATTCAGCATGCCCTTTTTCATGGAAGCGGACCGTGCCGCACAGATCATACTGGCAGGGTTGAGCGCGGGAACGGCAAAGATATCCTTCCCCTGGCAAATGCGCTGTATCGGCTGGATATTGCGGGCCTTACCCAGCGGGCTTGGCACGCGCCTGCTCTCGCGCCTGCCACAGAAGGAATGAAGGGGCTGATCATTGCCCCTTTGTTCATGAAGGTGTCCAGTGCCAGGTATCGGCACGCCTGATCTCTTGCAGTCCATGTTTCTGATACAGACGTAATGACGCAGTATTCGCGGACTGAGTGCCAACCTGCAGGGTCTTAAAGCGCCCTGCCCCATATGCGATTGCGGCTGTAACGAGACGGCTGCCATTTCCATGTCCCTGATGATCCGGTGCAACGGCGATCAGGTCGACAACCAGCGCATCGTCGCGAAACAACAAGGCGTTGAACCCCGTGATTTCCCCAGCAGCATTCAGGGTAACCAGCGTGACACCCGCACGGCCCAAAACATCATTATGGGCCCAGGCCGCCTTATAGGCATCCGCGCGATCATCTGGAATTTCAGGATCACTGTGCCAGCGGTCACTGCGAAAGGCCCTTGCCGCAAGATCCGCGATTGCATCTGCATCCGTGGCCTGCGCGATACCGATCCCAGTTGGAAGCCTTTGCTTCTGACCCGGCAGCGCACAGCCAAGCGTTATCAATGTCTCAATCTTACGAAAACCAAGGGGTTCCAGAATTCCCCCTTCAGAGGCGTCCCCCCGCCGGAACATCAGGCCGATAGACTCTCGTTGGGCATCGGTCACCGCATTTTTTGCCTGCGCGACATCGTCAAGGCACCATACCGGTCTGCCCAGGATAGACGCATCGAAAGGGCGTTCGGAAAAGCCCACAGGGGTCATTGGGGGGTCTCCTCAGGCATCATATACCCCCGCAAAGTAAATTTGCCGCTGGGTTCTATCACCCGGTCCAATCGTTGCACTCTAAAGCCAGCTTTTCGGGCCAGCATGGCATATGACAGGGCCGAGAAGGCGCAGTGATGCTCCACGAAAAATTCTTCCCGGTCTGGTCCAACGGCGGCCAGAGCCCCCTCCCCATCTGGCAGTTCAACATAAACTCCGCCACCAGGCAGCAGGATCGGGCGGGCGCGGCGCAACATGGCGACCGGGTCTGGCACATGTTCCAGGACTTTATTGAATGTCACCAGCGCAAAACGACGAGAGACCGTGTCCGTCATGAAATCTGCGACCATACCCTCTACGCCGGCCTTTTCCATTGCGTGTTGGGCGGAACGGGGATCCGGGTCCAGGGCTGTTGCGGTCCACCCGGCCTGGGCCATTGCCGATGGAAAGACTGCCAGGCCGGACCCGACATCCAGCACGGTGCGATCCCCTCCCCTGGGCCCATAGGTGGACCAAACCGATTGCACATAGGCAACGCGCTGACGGTTGTCGGATTGCTCAGGGGGCAGCGCCATGATCTTGTCATAGGTCTGGGCCATACGACCACCGCCATAGGTGCGATCCCAATAGTCGCCGCTGTACAGACCGGACAGATCAAAATGGTGATGGTTCAGAACATGCCCCGTTGACGGGCTGCGTAACAGATCGCGCCGATAGGGCGTGATGCCAAAGTCCGTTTCACCATCGGGCGGAGCCGTATAGGATTTAACCACTTCCCAATCCATCGCGCCGGTCACCGGGCAATTAATGTCGGTTAAACAGGCGGGATCGAATTGCGGGGGTTCCTGGGTCACAGCGTTGCCGTGAATTCCGCGAATTGTTTGATACAGCGATCCTTCAGCACGGCGGGCATGAAGGAATAATGCCGCCCGATATACAATTGTGGCTGGCTGATAAACTGCCCATAGGTCGCCATCATGTCCAGACCGCGATGCGAGATATCCAAACAGACTTCCGTATTCACCTTGCGCAGTTGATACAGTTGCATATCGCGGGTCAACGGCAGGGGCATTTTCATGATAACGCCGCCCCGATCCAGATTCGGACTGACCTTGTGCAAGGTGGTGATCAGCCCCCGATAGTCACGGTGATAAACCGCCCATAACTGCGTATCCAGCCCGCGATAATGTTCTGGATCTGCGCCATGCAGATTAACAATCCGATCCGGGGTGATGTCTATAACCGATTGTTCCAGGCGACCGGTGCCAAATGCCAGATGCACATCGCAATGGGCATCGCGCATTGCATCCAGCGCGTCCGGATCGTTCAAATCAGCGAATGTCTGTACGTCCGCGACATCAGACAAGCCCCGCGATTTTCCCTCAAACCAACACTCAATTTCGTATTGCGCGCCTTGTTCTTCCAACTGGTGATTGGTTTCAAACGTCGCGCTGGTCGTTCGCTTTTCTTCAAAAACGCGGACGATGTTCCAATTCTTGGACAGGGCCTCGACGAAATGCGTATGATGGGGAGTATCTGTTGTCAGTATCCCCACACGCAGGTTTTTAGGCTCCATCATCGCAAAATATCCAACCAATCAAATCTGTTTAAGTCCATTGCCAGTCTGGTATCAGAAAGTCCGGGATATACCAAACGCCAGCCCTTTTCGTCCAAATATCCGTGTTCCTGAAGCCTTCACATACAGACCAGAACCAGGATTCCGGTTTCCCCTGAAACCGGCAGAAAGCGGCAATATCTTGTTCAGGTGCCTGCCACCCCTTTTCCCTGATTTGGGCAATTGCTTCCCCCCTGTCAATCATGCCATAGCGGATTTGCACAGAAAGGTTATCAAAGTCACGCGTAAATCCAAATTTGTACCATTTTAAAAAATGATGCAATGAAATGAAGTCACAATCAATATCGGCAAAGTCCCAGGTTCCAATTTTCAAATCCTGTTTACCATATTCAAATCCCGAATCTTGCGCGATACGGGCATTCTGGTAACTGTTCCATTTAAAGAATGCTCCCAAAAAGACAGACCGGACTGTAAAATCGGTATCCTTTGGCACCTGATACGCCAGCAGGTCACTTTTCGTCAGCCCTTCTTTGCCACACCAGTAATCCGCATCTGTCGATTCCAGGCAGCCATGCCGCGCCAGCCAATCCGAATCCAGCGTATCCGACAGCCGCTCAAGCTCATTGCCGCCATATTCCAATTGTGGGGTTTCACCCCACAAAATCAACGGGATACGCAGTTGCACCGCCAGTCGAATGGGGATCGCAAACAGGGCCATATGCATCGGCAGCCCTGTCGTCCCGCGCTCTTCAAACGCGGCCTTCATAAAGCGGCGCTCTACATCAGGCGACACAGTATAGTCGATGTGATCGACGCCCAGATTCTGGATCATTCCTTCCAGATTTTTCTGACCAATCTCGGTTCGGGCCGGGGTCCGCCAGGTCACCGCCAGCACCGATAGACCATACTTATTTGCCATGATCACCTGATACCAGCTATCCTTGCCGCCAGAGACCGGCACGATGCAATCATAGCCTTGGGAACGCGCCTTGGTTTGCTCCACCAGGGTCTGGAACGCCGCCTCGCGCGCCGTCCAATCAATCCTGGTTTCCTTATCCCTGTGGCCGTGACAGGCCGTACAGACACCATTCGCATCCAGGCTTATGCCAGGGCGCGTATCGGGCAAAATACACTGGGTGCAATAGCGCATCGGCTTACTCCTTCAACCGTGAATGATGATCCACAAACAAGCGCGCAGCCAGCAATGAAAACAGGAACTTACTGTCACTATTGCGCGCAATGTCAGACCCCAGAAATGCCGCAAATCGATCCCGGTCCACATAGTCAAAAAACGGACTGTCAGCCAACAACGTTTCTTTTATCTGAGGGTCCGTGAAATCGACAAAAGATGTCACCGGCGCATTGATTCCCTGTTTGCGCGGATTGTTCAGAATGACGTCTGGCACCATTCCCCGTCCCGCCTGACGCAACAGATACTTTGGCAAATTCTGTTGGATCAAATGCTGGCTGGGAATGGAAAACAGACACTCAACCAGATCCTTATCCAGATAGGGTGCGCGGTTTTCGACAGACCAGCGCATCCCGGCCAGATCATCATCGTGCAGCATGACCGGAACGGTTTCCCGCGCCAATTCATTCATCATGCGGTTTCGCAGGATTGCCGCACAGAGGTCATCTTCCTGATGCGGTTCCGAAAAGGGCTGTGTCAGGAATTCCGAAAAATCCTCCGCGCCCAGAAAGATATGGTCACGATTATCGGGATGCTGAATAAACGCCCGTGGGTTTTGCAGGAATGGGTTACGCACGAATTGCCCATAGCTGCCGCGCCACCCGGCTATTAGATCCCCAAAATCCGGTTCATCCTGCATTTCTGCCAGCCAGAACAGGTAATGATCATAATAGCCGCTGAACACTTCATCCGCGCCGGTCCCGCCCAGGGACAGCTTGAACCCTTCGTCATGAATTTTCTGGCTGACCAGATAGTGCAGATAATAGGAAATCGTCAAAGGCGGCCCATCGAAATAGGCGATCATGTCCTGCAATCGATCCAGAAATCCCTCCCGTGGAATGGATATCTGGTGATTGGGCACGCCCAACCCTTTCAGGCCTTCGGCGATCATCGCGGATTCATCATAGCGCCAGTCTTCTTCGATAATCGAAAAGCAGGTTATATCCTGACCAAGCCGATGGTGCGCCATGCCCGCAATCACATTGGAATCAATGCCGCCCGACAGCCGGACAGCCACGGGGACATCGGCCCGAAGAGTTCGGAAAATCGCATTCTCCAGCGCGGCATCCACAGCCTCTTGCGCCTGTTTCGCGCTGATATCCTGTGGCTGATAGGTCAGTTGCCAATAGCGCTGCAAAACCGGGGCTTCGCCGGCCTCGACCACCAGGGCATGGGCGGCGGGCACTTCCCGAACATCAGCAAAAAATGTCCGATGGTCTTTCATCAGACCCTTATAGCCATTCACCAGATAGCGTTGCATATGCAGGCTATCAATGGCGGGTACAGCCCCGGCCAGCGCGGTCAGAACCTTGATCTCTGATGCGAAAAACAGCCCCTCTGATCCCCGATCCCAAAGGTATAGGGGTTTTTCCCCGAACCGGTCCCGGGCCAGGGTCAGGGTCCCGCTGTCTTCCTGATAAATCGCAAAGGCAAACATGCCAACCAAACGGTCCAGCGCGCCTAAGCCCCAGGCGCGCCACGCCTCCAACAAAACCTCTGTATCGCCGCTGGTTTGAAATCTGTGACCCTTCTGCTGCAATTGCGCCCGCAGTTCCTGGTAATTGTATATTTCGCCATTATAGATCAGAACCCAGCCATCCTTGCGAAAGGGCTGATCGGATCTGGTGTTCAAATCGATGATCGATAGGCGACTGTGCAGCAGATCCAGGAATTGACCATCCGGGCGTTGCACATCGAATACACCATTGCCGTCCGGTCCCCGCTGGGTCATGCGTGACATGGCAACAGCGCGCCGATCTGGGGACAGCGGCGATGTGGCAAGGCGCCCGGCAATGCCGCACATAATGCCCTATCCCGAAATGGCGGTTCGGCGCAAGGAATGCCCCTTGGCCACCGCTTCTGTCACGGTTTTACCCAATACGTCGTGATAGCAGGACGCCGGAAATTCCGTCGCAGGCCGGGCGAAGAAGATATCAGCACCCGTGATAACATGCCCCACGGGCAGATCTCTTGCCGCGACCAGCCCTTTGCGGATGGCAGGCCCAACCCCGTCTTCACAGGGCTGTGGTCGCTTCACGCCGTCGCCCCGGCTTGCCGCCACGCCCGGCAGGATACGGGCCAGATAGGCCAGATCCGTTGCGTCACAAGATAGGCTGTGATCGCGGAATGCCCTTCCCTCCTTCTGATCCGTGAAATGCACCTCGACAATCTGTGCGCCCAGGGCGACTGCGGCAATCGGGGCCTCTGGTCCCATGACGTGATTGGAATAGCCGATAGTGACATCCGGAAATACTGCCTTCAGTGTCGAAATCGCCAACAAATTCGCCTGTTCCAGGGGTGTTGGATAGGCAGAAACACAATGCAACAGGGCCAGTCGCGCCGACGCTGCCTCCATCCCCATTTCGGAAATGACCCAATCCACCGCTGCCTGGACCTCTTCCAATGTCGCCGTACCGGTCGACAGAATAACCGGCAATCCTGTGGCCGCAGACGCACGGATGACCGGTTCAAAATCCACATCCCCGCTGGCGATCTTTATCGCGGCACAATGCTGTGCCAGAAAGGGCACCCAATCCTCGCTGATCGCAGAGGAGAAGAACGCGACGCCGTGCTGTTGTGCCTCCGCCTTCAAACGCAGATGCGCTGCTTCATCCAGACCAAAGCGCGTGACACGGGCCAGGCGATCTGGATCCGCCGCGCCGATAAAGCGCTCTGGCGTATAGCTTTGAAACTTTACGGCATCGGCCCCTGCCGTCGCGGCCAGGCGCACCAATTCAACCGCTTTATCGACATCGCCTTCATGATTGACGCCAATTTCCGCAATCAGGGCCGGTCGTTCCGCCAGATCAATTCCAAACAGGTGCATTTTAAATCCCGCTCTCCGTGCCTAAGCACTTTTGACCTTCTCTGCCGCTACGGCCTCGACCTCGCCAATCAACTCATCTAGGACGCTCAACAGGATAACTTCCATATCGTTCAGGAACCCCTTCAGCTCATCCAGAAAAAGCTGATAAATGGCGGGTGCTTCCTCTTCCGTCACCCGACGGTGCATTCGGAAATACACATTAAAAAGGGTCATCAAAGTCCCGTAATTGTTCTGCCAGATCACAGCCATGATAGGGTCAAACCCTTCGCCGGGCTTTGGTTGAAACAGGCTCCATAAAGTTCCATAGGATGCGAATGGATCCGGTTTGGTCACGGTCTTCATCTCAGCGATGGCTGCGTAAATGTCCTGATACCAATTGACCGTCTTCTGCCGCAGATCATAGAACCGATCCAGGGGAACGCCTTCACCCTTGGCAAATTTTTCCACTTCACGATCCGCATACATTAAGGCGGTTTCCCGGTCCTTGGGCGTAGATGTCAGTTTAATCGTCTGGGGCAGTTTTGGAATGGCACCCGGAATCTCGACACCATCCGAACAGTTGTAAACCGTGTAACTGCTGAACATTTTTGTCAGTTTCTGCATGAACAGGCGGCTCAGCAGGAACCCATCATGGGTGGTTACTGTGCCGCCAAAATTCCCGTCCATCGTCAGGTTCATTTCGGTCGACTCTTTCGTGCCATGGAAAGAGAACATGAAGTCTTTATCCGTGTAATACCCAGACGACTTGGAATGGTGATAATCTGGTATCCGGCTGCCCAAATCGACGCCGAACAGATAAACCTCCTTAAACGCCATCCCCAAGGCAAAACGGGCGCCCCCATTGGAAACCGTTGGCACCGCCAGATACATCGGTTCTTCGTTCATTTCATAAAAACGAGACGAGCAGACCGTGTCGCGATGAAAGAATATTGCCTTGTCAAAAACAGCGGCGGTGCGCGGGTTAACCGTCGCGGCCCCAACAAAGGTTATGCCCGACAGGTCATATTGGGACGCAACACGCTCTAAGATTTCCGCCTGACCGAAGGTGTTTTCGACCTCGATATGATAATCTGGCCGGATCCCCTGAGACAGCAGAACCTTAAGGCCGGACCCACAGGAAATCAGGACCACCTGATCCTTGTATTTGCGGATCGTATCCAGCGCCATATCGACCGATGGCCCCGCCGCCACAACAAAGGCCGGACATAATTTTTCCCGTCTTGGCCGGGTTCGCCACACAGCATAATCGCGCGCCAGGAAATTGCGCGTTGCGTTCATGATCATGATGTTTTCGTCTTCAAAGAATCCACGATTGGACCCGATATAGGATATCTGATCCGACAGGCCCTTGTGAATTTCCCGCACCAGATGCGACCGGTAATGGGTGTAAACCAGCGTTCCATCCAGCGTGCCGCCATTGTCTGATCGCAAGGCGGTTGTCAGTTCCGAAGACACGGAAACGGCATTGTCATCCAGAATAAAGAAAACCTGACCCTTACGGCGTTCAACCAGTTCAATCCATTCATCCCAGGGGTTCAGATATAAGGAATGCCACAGGAATTCGATGAACTGTTCCACGGCGATCAGGGATTGCGCCTCATAATCATTCAGCATGCGGCCGATATGATCCCCAATACCAACACCGATAGAGACGGCAAATCCAGTTATGCCCTGCTGCTTGTTTTCTTTCTGCTTTTCGATGCCCAGCGCCGTTGCGCCATAGGTCAGGCGCTTAATCGCCATTTTGGTCATCAATTGCGGGGGGAAGTTATCCCGAACAGGCCAGCCAATTTCAATGCGGTAGGGATCGGCGGCATAGGCTGAATACTGTTCATCCACGAATTGTCGGACGCCGGTGTCATAAAATAACGTATGACCGATATCCAGATTAAGATCGTCGCCGACTTCTACGATCTTTGAAACAGGCGTATCAATCGCGCGCAATTGCTGTGCCAGGTCCGGATCATGCCGCGCCAGGGCAGCAAGATTGCGTTCAAATCTTTCGCACGCTTCGGGGTCCTTGGTCAGATCCAGTATCTTAATCATGCTTGCTCCGCCGCCTGTGCCAGAAGTTTATCGAACAGGGCCGCAAATTCCCGGCCACGCTGATTGATCGTCAAAACTGTCCCTGCATCCAGCACACTTTTTGCCAGATCCTGCCGTGTAGATCTTAAGGATTGCGGATCAGCTGATAGATTTGCCAGCTCTTTTGCCAGGCCGGCCGCATCCGATTGAACCCATCTGTCCAGTTTCAGACTGCGCAGCAGACTGACCACCGCCGCATTTTCGGGCCGATCCGGCTGTAGGGTCAATACAGGCACCCCATGGCGCAGCGCTGTCAACGCGACCTCAACACTGGGAAGTGGAAATGTATCCAGCACCAAATCAACGCCATCAATCACTTCATCCAACGGGCTCTGTCTTGAAACACGCTCAACCGTATTCAGATTCAGACCAGCATTTGCAAAACGCTCCCGCAGTATCTCCTGCGTAATCTCGTCATTATCGCCCTCTCCATAGAGGACCAGCGTGCCATGAAAGCCCTGGCGCACGGAATCCGCCACGCATTGCAAGAATGACTCGGACAGTCGACCAACCGGGGCATCGATTAAAACACGCATCGCGCCCGTCACCTTGGAGTCTGGAATATCCTCTTCCATATCCTCGTATAGGGGCCAGGTCGACAGACCGGTGGGGATATCAACCGCCTGTTTTGCGTCGGTATATAGCGGGAAATCTGGTTCCCCTAATGCCAAAGCGCCCCTGTCTGCCCCGGGAATACAGCCCGGCGCGCCAAAGGCGGACAGAACCACCGGGGCCGGCATGCGTTGAACAATTCCAGGGCGCCCCGTCCAATCGAACCCATCCAGATCAATCAGCACCTGAATTTCATCATTGCGCATCATGGTCGCGACAGTTTCATCATCCACGCGATAGATATTGCGCCACGCGGCCGCCCCCCGTCGCAGGCGACGGCATATGGCATCTTCCACCTGATTATTTGCATAGAAGTAAATATGCGCGGTGCGTGACAGGCATTCCTCAATCGTCGACAGGAACGGCGCACGTTCTGAGCGGATATGCATCGACCCACTGAGGATACCGACGCGGAACAATTCATCATCGGAATTCCGTGTGGTGATTTTCAATGGCTCTCTGGGAAGATCAGCAAGGGTATTCCAGGACCGCGCCAGTTCCAAGGCTCGATCTGGCGAAACTGTTTCATCATAGCGCACCAGCCCCGGCAGACATTTTGCGATAGAAACGGGATCTTCCTGCTCAGCCTGCAGTGCCCGCTGCGCGGCGGTCCAGGCATTCCCTGTCATACCGGCATTTACCAAACAACGTGCGTATAGCAACAAATCATCCGCATTATGATCATCTAATTCAACCAGGGCTTCGGCTGCCTTAAGGCTGTGACCGACCTGACCATTTCGCTGTTTTGCTTCGATCAATCCGCGCCAGGCCGACGCGTTCTGGTGATCCAGTTCAATTGCATCCAGGAAACAGGCCGTCGCCTTTGTGACATCGCCATTCGACAGATAGCCATGGCCATAATCCACGAGGGGATTTTCCTCTGTCGCCAATAACGCAGTCCCAGCAGACGTCATCCAGGACGGAACCAATTGATATTGTGGATAATACGGCTTCAATGCGGTAGAGAGTTTCGCGTAAAAAACGCCATCACTGTGCTTTCCAACAGAGGAGTAAAGCACAGACAATATTTCGGCATGCTCATAGGCATCGGGCAAATCTTCATGGGCAGCCCGCATCACTTTCAAAGCAGGAAGCAAACGGCCCAGCCTGAAGATCGTCAAAGCCAGCAAGTGGCGCATGAGAGGGGTCGCGCCAACAACAGACCGATAGGCATCAACCTTATCCAACGCTTCGGCTGTCTTATCCTCTTCCAACAGCGTCAGAATCTCTTGCACGGGATCAGACGTGCTTCCCAATCCCGATGGGGTCGAAAAATCTATGTCAAAGTCAGAAATATTTAGATGGAAATCATCAGACATCGGGCCAAGGCTTTCTGAATGGAGGACGCGCCGAGTGACGGTACAGGACCGCTACCGTGAAAGTCTTATGATTCGATGACTTTCGACAGCTTTTCTTGCAGAGATCCGATAACAGGCACACCCCATGATGGCTGAAACGAAAATGGGGACCCGATAAAAACCGGGCCCCCAAAATCAATAGTCCGTCACAACCCTAAGGCTGTTTTAGTTCAAGAGCGCCAGAATGGCCTGCTGCTGCTGACCGGCGATTGACAGAGACTGAATGCCCAACTGCTGGCGGGTCTGCAAGGCGACCAGGTTGGCCCCTTCTTCGTTCAGATCCGCGAGGGTCAACTTGTCCGAACCACCCTGCAGGGTATTCACATATTCATTCGTGAAGTCCAAGCGGGTCTGCAGAATAGCAACGTTGGTCCCCAATTCAGCCGATGTCGCACGAACGCGGCTAATGGCGGAGTCCAAGTTGGTGATGATCTGATCAACAGCGCCGATATAGGAGTTGTTGGTCCCGATCTGGTTAAAGTTCGAGAAGGTCATTGCGTCGGTAGAGGCCAAGCCGGTACCCGACAAAGCCGAAATACCAACGAAATCAAGCGAAGCGTCAAAACCACCGGCAGCATTGACCGTGTTGATCCCGGTAAACAAAGACCGGGTTCCGGTCGCCGTCACGGATGTCGCGTTCAAGTCAAAACCATCAACCTGCAGGCGGGATGATGTCCGCGTTGAGAAGGCAACATCCAGCTGAGACCCGGTATTGTTCAACAGGTTCAAGCCCTGATAGCTGGCGTCTTCGATCAGCAGGGAAATCTGGTTGCCCAATTCCTGGAACTGAGTGGTTGCAGAAGCACGTTCCGTCGTTGTCTGAGTTTTCGATGCTTCCGCGACACCTTTCATCTGCTTGAGCAACTGATCCAGCTGCTCCAGACCACCAAGAGCGGCGGTAATGGATGAAATGCCCTGATCAATGCCGTCTTTGCGGTCGGTAAAGTCAGCCGCGCGGTCATTCAGGGATTTGGACTGGAAGAACGCCACAGCGTTATCGACAACCGAGTTTACTTTCTTACCGGTCGTCAAACGGTTCTGTGTGCGGTCAGACAAATCAGCAACGTTCTGCAGTGTGAGCAGAGCGCTACGTTGTGCACCTGTGAGGGTAATATCTGAAGACATGGCTATGGTCCTTTCTGGATTGCCAAATATAACGTCACGCTTCTGCGAGACGGACCGAGTTGTTCGGTAACCCGGAAGATAAGGGCGGACCTACAACCCTGTCAAGAGCCTTTTTCAAAAAAATATTCCATCGCCTGACAGAGAAAATACCCCGCCCATGTCGTTCACGCCATATTCTGGCACATAGTTTGCTTAAACCCTATCAGGCTAAACAGTTGTACCCGCAGAAGCGGACCTTCAGGAAACCAGCCAGAACAAGGAACGGACGTCATGGTATCAAGAGTCAGCGCGACAGGCACGCTCAGCCAGAATCTCTTCTTGATCAACAGTGGTCAATCGAAGCTCAATCAGTTGAACTATTCGCTTGGCACCGGGAATAAATTTGAAGAGCTGAAATTCTATGGCAAGGATTCAACGCGAATTGTTGACCTGCGCAAAGATATAGAGGCGCGAAAAGCCTACACAAACTCGATCGATATCACGGAAAGCACGACGGATTCCTATGACGCGATCCTGGAGCGGCTTGTCCAGGTGGCAACGG
>NZSA01000038.1 GCA_002696645.1 Rhodospirillales bacterium
TCAGCACAACCCCGCCATAAATCCATGGGCCCGGACGGCCTGGCGATGCTGTTGATCTCCAGTGTCGTCATTTTCCTGACAGTCGGGCTCAGTCTTCTGGTGTGTTTGATCCATGTCTTGCGAAAAGCCTGGCTGGCTTCAAGCAACCTCACGCCTACCCTGCAAGCGGACCGATCCCTGATTGTTGTACTGGGGGTGTGTCTGAACGCGGATGGCAGTCTGCCGGATGATTACATCTTAAGGCTGCGCCGCGCAATAACGCTTAACATCCTGCCCATCCTGATCCTAGGGGGGGCGACTCGCGGGCCACATTTTCCGACCGAATCGCAAGCCGGACGTGATTGGTTGCTGGCCCAGCATCTGGCCGGCGACACCATTCTTTGCGAAGATGGGTCCCGCAGCACTCTGGAAAACCTGACCTATCTTCGATCTGCGCTCGCCCCCGGAACTGACCGTCCCGTGATGATAACCAATCGCTATCACATAGCGCGTCTACAGATCATGGCGCGCGGACTGGGCCTGAACTATCCATTATGTGCCGCAGAGGACGAAATCCCCTGGTCCCTGTCGCAATGCGGGAAGCTGTTACTGGAAGCGGCCTATATCCATTGGTATTATACAGGTTATTGGATAGCCCGCCTGCTGCGCCATAAGGGCATGCTGGCAAGAATCAGCTAACGGTATGTTCCACCTTATCCAACCGTGCGCGATGTGCTTTTTGCTGACGCCAGAAGAACAAGCTGGCGACATGATACACCAGTCGAAACACCAGCAATTGCGGCCATATTCGGGTGCGACCATACACATCCCCTGACAGAACGGATATCACCGCCCGACGCAATTGGAACCGTCGCGTTGGATTTAAAAACAGATGGCGCAAAGCCGGATCGGTAAAGCGATAGATAAACCATGAAAACGCCCGCAACCCCTTTCTCACGCGCCTTTCATAGCGCCGCCGATGGCGCAGGGCGGCCTGTGGCTGGGTCAGAATACCCTCCACGGCCTCTGCCGCATACTCGGCACCCTGCATCGCCAGATAGACGCCGCTGGAAAACACCGGGTCTATGAAAGCATAGGCATCCCCGACAAGCAGAAATCGTTCCCCCGTCATTTCAGTCGATTGGTATGAGAAATTGCCGGTCCCGCGCATCTCTCCCAAAAGCTGGGCATTTTCCAGCCGTTGCGCCACGCCCTGAGTGTTGCTGACCGTTTGCCAGAACAAGTTTTGTAAATCCCCATCTCGCTGCTTCAGATATCCGGGATCAGACACCATCCCAACACTGGTGCAACCATCCTGCAGCGGGATCAGCCAGAACCAGCCCTGATCGAACCAATAAATGCTGATATTCCCGGCTTCTTCACCCTCTCGGCGCACCACGTTTGAAAAATGGCCAAACACAGCCGCGCTCTTATGGCGCTTGTTGCGTCGTTTCAGATCCAATCTCTGGCTCAGAAAAGTATCACGGCCCGATGCATCGACGACAAACCGGGCCGTTATCTGCCGTGCTGTGCCATCTGTGCCCAGGATTGACGCTGTAACAGGGTCCGCGTCCAATTCAATGCCCGTTACCCTGGTTTCCTGCACCACCTGAACGCCCCGTTCAGAGGCATTGTCCAACAGCATTTCGTCAAATTCAGCGCGCCGAACCTGAAAAGCAGAAGGTTCATCCGGGGCCATGGCTTCGGAAAAATCATAGACGACGTGGCTTTCCGCCTCATTGCCAGAGAAATCCGCCCCATGCTTGGTCACACCGATGTGACGCAGGCGGTTTTCAACCCCCAACCGCCGCAAAATAGGCAAATTGCGTGGCAACAGGGATTCCCCGATGTGAAATCTGGGGTGACGGTCCTTTTCCACCAGCAAGACTGAAAAACCACGTTCAACCAATAATGTGGATACAGTCGATCCTGCAGGTCCGCCCCCTATCACCAGCACATCGCATGAAAGCGTCATTTCACAGCCTTATGAAACTATCAGGAAATCAGCCAGCACCGCCGACCCGACCAACACCCTACACGGCGACACTTTAACAGCACAAGACTGCCGCCGTGGCGCACCATTGTTTCCTGAAAGCAACCATCGCTGTGAAAGAC
Source organism: Rhodospirillales bacterium (assembly GCA_002696645.1). Classification (GTDB taxonomy): domain Bacteria; phylum Pseudomonadota; class Alphaproteobacteria; order UBA8366; family Aestuariispiraceae; genus Pacificispira. The sequence goes on from NZSA01000038.1 coordinate 2,095, forward strand.
TATGCGCATTTGAGGAGCAGTGATTGTGGCAATTCTGTCGTTACATTGGGTATAAGCGCTGTTCTGCCCTCAATCCAAGGTACGATATCTTCTGCTAACAAGGGTTTGGCGAACAGATAGCCTTGCATCTCATCAATTCCGAGTTCGCATATTGTCTGTGCCTGGCGATCATTCTCGATTCCTTCAGCAACAGTTTTCAACCCCAATTGCTGCCCAAGATCCTTGACCGACTTTAAGATGGAATAATCCTTTGCTTTATCAGGCGCATGCGTCACGAAGGATCGGTCAATTTTGATACAATCGACATCCAGTGACTGAAGATAGCTCATAGAGGCGAATCCGGTTCCAAAATCATCAATAGACAAGTGCAGCCCTAGAGATTTCAGGCCTGCAATTTTATCCTGAACTAAATCATAGTCATGTAGATCCAGGCCTTCTGTGATCTCCAACTCTAACTTGTTGGGATCAATGCCGCTGCGCGAAATGGTGTTGCGAACCATGCCAACCAGCCCCGGGTCAGAAAACAGGACCGGTGATATATTCACGGACATCGCAACATCCATTGAATGCTGATACTGCCAGTCAGTCCAGGTTTGGCAGGCCTTGCGTAAAACCCATTGGGTCAATTCCCGGATCGACGACCCTTGTTCGGCAACAGGAATAAACTCCATTGGCGAAATGGGGCCATGTTCCGGGTGGTTCCAACGAATCAACGCCTCTAAACCGTGTAATACACCAGAACCAGACAGGACGCGCGGCTGATATCGAACAGTGAAGTCGCGATCAAAATCGGCCTTATCCAGTTCGGTCAGGATCCATTTCTGATCCAACTCATTCTTAGACATGCCCAACTGGCTTGAAACAGTGCGCGTATATTCCGTGACGCTTTCATTCAAACAATCGAAGAACTCTTTGCGAGAAAATGGCTTGTTTAAGAAGCGAAACACGGCAGCCCGATTAATCGACGCAGACAAGATTTCCTGATCCGCATATCCTGACATGATCACCCGCGTGGTCATGGGGGCCACAGATCGCGCCATTTCCAGAAATTCTATTCCAGACATGCCGCGCATGCTCACATCGCTGACGACAACCGCATATGGCCCATCCGCCGTCAGCATGTGAAGGCCTTCCTGACCGCTATTTGCGATGTCTACTTCAAAATTTTGTCCGGCAATGCGTTTTATCCCTTCAAGAATAAAGGCATCGTCGTCAACAATCAGCACCCTTGTCATCACGTTTCATCCTGCTGGTAAATTCATGGCTTCTTGTGTCATGTTAGCGTGGCTGCCTCTATCCGCATTTGAGGGCAATTTTTCCGATAACAGAGCGAAACAATCGGACTTTGGATGGGTGCTTATGAGTGTATTACCAAGTATCGCCTTCGTAGATGATGAACCAAAAATTCTGTCTGGTATTCGCAGAGGTTTAAAAAAACAGCGCCCGAACTGGGATTTAGCATTCTTTGAGAACCCCATTGAAGCGCTACAGAATTTCAAGGCAAAGCCACCCCGGGTAGTGGTTGTTGATATTCGCATGCCCCAAATGAATGGGCTGGATTTAGCGCGCGAGATTAACAAAAGCTGTCCTGGTACATTGTGTATCGTATTATCCGGATCTACCGATTTCGATATTGCCATCGCGTCCATCAACGACGGCAATGTCTTCAGGTATTATGTAAAGCCCTGCAGCCTGGACATTCTAATCGATGGCATTGAAGAGGCATTATCAACGCGCCGCCGGCGTGCTGACGACCAACCCAACACAGCCAGGATGGCTGGTTCAAAAATGGTCCACAGCCTGTCCGCAGGCGCTTTGGATTTGATTCGATATGGTGTACTGGTCGCGGATTCGGACGGACATGCCCTGTTCACCAATGCCAAGGCTGGTCGTATGCTTACAGAGCACGTCGGACTGTCTTTGGATGCAAACGGATTCTGCCGGGCTGCGAATACGAAAGAAACCGAACGGCTGCACCTAGCAATTGCCAAGGCAAGCAATCTTTCGGAAATGACGGCCCTGACGGTGCTATCCCCGGACGGAAAACCCTTGCGGGTGACTGTTCAGCCCTATGAAGCAGAAAGTACCACCAATAATCGATTGGTCTGCTTATTCTTGTTTTCAGACGATCAAGTGACCAGACCCAACCCAAAGTTACTGATGGATATGTTTTCGTTGACGGTATCTGAATCTCGTCTTGCAGCCGCATTGGCTGGAGGGATGTCATTGGAAGATGCCGCCCAGGAATGCGGACTCACACGCGCCTCTGCACGCACTTACTTAAAGAACATTTTTTCAAAACTGGATGTTACGCGTCAATCAGAACTGGTCCGGACAATATTGATTTCATTGGCTAATTCAACAAGCGATAATTCATGAAGACCTATTTCTTCTAGATAGGCCTTATCAAGACCGGGCATCCTTGTGTCATTTTGCGCCGGGTCGCCTTCTGCCACCGCATCAGACTCTATCGCATCGCCAGAGCATGCCAATGCCTGCGCTAGGTGGACCGCAGCCAGACAGCCCTTTTCATGCTGTCGGGCAGCAGTTGGGTTATGATGGAAAGCAACAGCTTCTACCACCGAGTTTGAGAAACCCCAAAGTCCAATCAGATAGGCCCCTAAAGCAGCATGTCCTGCCCCAAAAACCTCTGTTTCAATGTCATTAATTGATTTTTGCTGCTTTTCTGTCTGGATTTGAATCTGCTTAAAATCGACCTGGCGGTTAAGCCGAAGCACCACTGTTCCAATATGACATAACAGCCCCGCTGTTGCTGCATCTTCAACGACCTCCGAACTGCAGCCCATTTTTTCTGCTATCTGGCGCGCCATGCTGGCAATCTTTAAAGATCGCTGGGCCAAAGCCTGGCTTTCCTTAACCAAAGCTGGATCCATATCAGCCCGTAGATAGAACTCGCTGAGCGTGACCAGGGCGCGGATCGTCTCAAATCCTAATAATTCTACAGCATCCCGACATTTTGTAACTCGATAGGGTATGGCAAAGAACGACGAGTTGACGAGACGCAACACAAGCGTTGCCAGGCCTAAATCATTGTCAAGAACGCTGCCAACCGACTTGGCTGATGCAATCGGATGATCCAGTTCACGGATAAGCTGAAAGTATCGTTCAGACGGTATCGGGAGGATGGCAAGTTTTCCGACCAACTGACGCAGTGCATGAATGGGCAGCAAATCCCTGAGTGCCAGCGACGCTTCGATGGCCTTAATCAGGGTTTCAGAATCGCAGGGTTTTGGCAGAAACTGATGCGCGCTTGCCAGTCCGTCCAGCATTGCATCCTTTTCCGCAAATCCCGACAAAATTATGCGAATACTTTCTGGATATGCCTTCGCGGTCGCTGCCAGGACTTTAGCGCCATCAACATCGGGCATACGCATATCACAAACCAAAACATCGATGGCGCCCTTTTCAAGCCTGTTTAGGGCCTGTCTCCCACCTTCTGCAAACTCCATAGACCAGATATTCCTTTGGCCACGCGNCGCACGACGAAGCCCCTGAAGAATATTAGGCTCATCATCTACTATTAAGATAACAGGCTTATGATCCGTATCCATCGAAAACATCGATCTTTAGTTTGTCCCGTGTGCCTTTCTGGCAAAAGGTTTTCTATCGCGCTATCCCTAAATGAGGACATGATGTGTTACGGCGAAAAATATATTTTCGCTAAAGTTGTCCCTATTTGAGGATATTACTTCTGAGCANCACGCGTCATTTACAGGCCACACAAACATTAGGAGACGACCATGAAACAAAACTCCCTATATGGACTGATCGCCGCAACGCTGTTGCTTATTGCATCCGTCGGGGTTCAAGTCAGCCATGCGAAAGACCAGCTTCCAGCCCCAACGGGCAAGCAAGTTCTGGAAGTGACCGGAATGATCGATGCGACGACGGACGGTACCAGCGCCTATTTTGATATTGATCAGTTGATGGCACTGGGACCCAAACAGATTACGACGGCAACCCCATGGACCTCTGGCACAGTTAACTTTGTCGGGATTCCAGTGAAAGCCTTGCTGGATGCAGTAAAAGCCTCTGGTGAGACATTATCCGTCACCGCACTTAATGACTATACAGCATCCATGCCAATTGATGTTCTCACCGACGCGAATGCCATTCTGGCTTATGAAATGGATGGTCAGCGTCTCAAGATCCGGGACAAGGGCCCCTTGTGGGTCATTTTTCCCTTTGATGATGACGCAAAGTATCGAACCGACGCTTATCTGGCCTATGCCGTCTGGCAGGTTAAGCTTGTAAAGGTACAGTGAACCATGAATCCCGGACGCACCTTCAGTTCACCCATGCGAATTGGTTTGATCGGCGGCGGAATTGCCCTCGCCATTGTCTATCTGGTCTTTACCACTTGGTTTAGACAACAGATTGAAGAAGAAGCGATCGAATTCAGGGAAAATTTGCTGTGGGCTGTGTTTCAAGTTCAGAAGGAGTTGATCTCAACTCTTCGGTTATCTGAAGGTGCGACCAGGGACAATAATGTTTCAGCAGACGATTTGTTGCTGAATTACGAGATTTTGGTCAGTCGGATAAAACTGGTCCAACATGGCGATGGCTTTGAAGACTTACGCTTGCTCAACGACTTCTCTAACACACTGGACAAACTGGAAAACAGTGTCGTAGTGATCGATCAGCAGATCGAAAAAGTCGGGAGTAATCCCCAGGCCATTGCGACCATATTACATCAGAATTTACAGCCATTTGAGGAGTTACTGCAAAGTAACAGCCTGCAGGCAATCAATTTCACCACAGTCAGAAACACGACCCGCAATGCTGATATCGCAAGAATGCTGAACTGGCTGCAGTTTCTGTTTGTTGTGAATATGCTTCTGATCGGTGGTGCGATATTCCTTGCCTTCCGGCAGACCCTACGGGCCTATCAGTCTGCTTTTAAGGTGGAAGAACAAGCCCTTGCGCGTCGTTTCGCGGAAGAAACGGCTGAACGCAGTAAACTTGAGGCTTTAGGGTCACTGGCGGGTGGTGTGGCACATGAAATTAACACACCGGCACAATTTGTTACCACGAATCTGGAATTCCTAAACGACGCCTGCGACGAACTCTTAACTGAAGATGCCAGCAAAATCTCCGCTGATGATTTGGACTATCTTCGAAAGGAAATCCCGCTGGCGATCCAGCAATCCCAGGAGGGCATGATCCGCATTCGGGATATCGTTAAAGCCATCAAACACTTTGCGCACCCGGAACAGGGCAAGAAATCTCTGATCTCAATTGAAGACGAAATCCGCAACGCCGTGCTTCTGACCAGCAATCAGACCAAAGCCAAAGTCACTGTGGAAACCAGCATTCAGGAAAACCTTCCCCCGGTGTTGGGATGCCCGAATGAGTTAAATCAAGTGATCATCAATCTAATTGTTAACTCTGCTTATGCATTGTCAAAACAACCGGCTAAAGATCCTGATCATGAAGCCTGTGCACAGGAAGATAGAATCAGAATTGCCGCGGCTTTGGACGGCAGCGAAATTGTAGTTACCGTGCACGATAACGGTCCCGGCATTGCAAAAGAGATTGCACAGCGCATTTTTGACCCCTTTTTCACAACCAAGGCTGTTGGGGACGGTTCTGGACAGGGCTTGACGATCAGCCAACGCATTATCACGAATACATTTCATGGTTCACTTCAGTTGGACGACACGGTAACTGAAGGGACACGCTTCCGTATTATTCTTCCAGTCGCGCAAAATGATGCTGACTATAGGGACCTTAACTAGCCCCAGCCAACATCTAGACCTTCTGCTTTTTGCGTTACTATTGGCCCGCCAAACCAAGCCTCTAAAACACTTTCATATTCAGTATCCTGACTGTGCTTGACATCAATCCGATTAACCATCTACAAATCACTTAAACAATGTTGCGAATAACTATCATTCGCGTTTATGAGTAAAGTTTGTAAAGAGCGAGGCGACTACAAGAAAATTATGGAAAAAGAAGACCCTATGTTCATCAAGTCTATCACACACAAAACATCCTCGGACTCTGATCCTCTGATCGTCACAAGCACCGCCCTGCTGCAGAACAGGAATGAAGTGGTGATAGAACATCGCGGGGAGCAATATCGTCTGCGCAGAACCCGCCAGGACAAGCTGATCCTAACAAAATAATCCGGCTTACAATTTAAGATTTCCACTAAAATTACGTATCACCAACACGCCGTACCAAGGCAATTCCGGGCAGGCTGGGGCTAAGGCGCGCATTTTGCAGCGCTTCAAAATTAACCCGCTTGTTGCGTCCACTGCGATAGGCATGTTCCCGAATCAACGAAGCCGCACGTGTCCCCTGACGGTTTATGATCGCGTCCAGAATCTGGTGATGATCTTCTTCCGCAGCGCGGACCTGAAGCAAGCCTTTTTCAGGTTGGGCACTGTTAAAGACGATGGCCCTGGGCCCCGCCAAGGGGACACGACATATATTCCGTATCGCAGGAAACAACGCCTTATTAGATGCGGCTTCCAGAATACCGTCATGAAATGCCGCGTTCAAATCAATCCAGCGTGTTCGCGCGGCGACATCCGTCAGCCCCTGATCTGACAGGGCAGAGGCTTCTGCCAAAATCTTGCGCATCTGACGCTCCTGCGGGGCGGGCAGGCCACGCTCGGCTGCTTGCCGTGCCGCCAGGGCTTCCAACTCACCGCGCACCTCAATTGCGTCCGCAACTTCATCGACCGTGAACAAACGAACCCGAAAGCCGCGATTGGGCATCCGAGTTAACAAACCTTCCTGTTCCAGTGCCCCCATGGCCAGCCGCGCCAATGTGCGCGACACCATCAAGCCATCGGCAACCGCAACCTCGCGCAAGGCCTCCCCCGGTTCATAGACCCCGGAAAGGACTGTCTCTCTGAGACTTTGGGTTACTTGATCCAACTGCGTCGCCATACATCCCCCTCATCTAATTCTGCATGCAATACAATCAGTCATAGTGAAAATACGCCGAATTCCTGCTTGAAATCCACTGATATTGCATGCAACTTTACCACAACAAACATTTTTAGGGAGTACGCGTCCAATGCCAGACAGTCTCGACCCCCGGTCCCGGCCTGTTCAAAAGCCCCATTTCGATACGCCGCCGCTGCAATCCAGCCGGCCGCCGCGCTGTCCTCCCTTTGTGGAAATCACCAAGTCTGATCAATTGCTACCCTATTTGGAGCATGTCGCACAA
>NZSA01000039.1 GCA_002696645.1 Rhodospirillales bacterium
TGATCACCCGACAGGCGATGGCGCGAATGTCATCTCCGGCCTGCCCTTTGGCGTGACGGTGACCGATGCTGATGGCGACGCCACCGATGCAACGATTAAGGTTGATGTGATCGACGACGTGCCGGTCGCGCTGACCGATGCGATTGTCGTTGGACAGGCGGACTCCGTCTCGGTCGATGAAGATGATCTGGCCGATGGTACAGATGGCTCCGATACGACCAGTGTGTCTGGTAATCTGGGCTTTGGGTCTGGGGATGTCATCGCAATCGATTATGGCGCGGATGGTGCCGCAGACGGCGCACCAAGCGGTGTGTCCTATGGCGATCTGGACTTCACAATCAATGGTCCGGCGGGTCTGACTTCGCAAGGCAAAGAGATTGGGTACAGCCAGACAGGAAATGTGCTGACGGCGACATCTGAAGATGGTCGTGACGTGTTCACCGTGACGCTGAACGGGGATGGATCCTATACCTTCAATCTGATGGATAGTCTGGATCATGCCGATGGCGCAGGCGAAAATGCGATGGATCTGGGCTTCACGATTACCGGTACACCGAATGCGGATGTGCTTGCTGCGGCAGTTGATGGCGACGGGGATGCGGTTTCCGGGTTGTCGGATGCCTCTGTGACGCAGAGTTTCTCGGTTTCCGTTGTCGATGACGTTCCCGTTGCTACGGCCAACGATCTGACTGGCGAGCCGGAAGTCGTTACAGTAACGATCACCGCCGAGAATTACAGCGAAACCGGGGCAGGCTTTACGGTCACTGGGCGTCAGATCGACTCGAACGGCACGCTGACTGATAAGTCGACCGATTTGGTCTCGACCCATGCAAATCCTCCAGGATTTGGAGTGACCGGTGCGGCATCGGGTGACAATTCTGAAATCGGCTACAGCGACTCGGATATGATCTCGGAAGAGCTCCATATCGACTTTGACCAGCCGATCACCGAAGTCACGATTTCCTATTCCTGGATGAACAGCCATGAAGATGGAACCTATACGCTGTATCGTGATGGTCAGCCGGTCGGGTCCGCTACTGTCACGGGTGTGACCGATCAGGTCGATGCCGCCTTTACAGCACAAGCTGACGATGGTGGATCGTTCGACAGCATCGTCTTCACGGCACCAAGTGGTGGCGGTAATGACTTCTTGGTTCACTCCGTTGAGTTCGAACAGACGGTCGATGGCACCGGTGGTGTTGTCTCTGAGGTCGTGACGGTGGATGAGGACGACCTGCCTGACGGGTCCGATCTGGACAAGGAACCGCTGACAGCTTCAGGCGATTTGGGGCTGAACGGTGAAGAACTGATCAGTATCGACTACGGTGCGGATGGCGCAGCGCCGGGTGCCCCAAGCAGCCTCGGCTATGCTGATCTGACCTTCACGATCGAGGGTCCGGAAGGTCTGACCTCTCAAGGGGAAGAAATCACCTACAGCCAGACTGGCGATGTGATGACGGCTTCTGCGGATGGTCGCGATGTCTTTACCGTGACGTTGAATGCCGATGGCAGCTTCACCTTCACGCTGATGGACACGATCGATCATCAAACAGCCGATGGGGAAAATGTCAGCACGCTCAGCTTTGGCTTAAGCGGCGTGCCCAGCGAGACGGCTGTGACCGATTATGACCTGGATCCGGCCGATTTGGGCGATGTGACGTTTAACCATTCCTTCCAGGTCAATGTGATCGACGATGTGCCCCAGGCGGTGGATGATGCGACAGTGACGCTGAATGAAGGCGGGGCTGTGGTTGAAGGCAGCGTCATGGATAACGACACGCAAGGGGCTGACGGCGCCAGCGTGACGGAGATTGGGTATACCGATGCGAATGGCAATCCTGCCACAGCAACGGTTGATCCGGTCAATGGGGCGTCCGTTGCGACCGAATTCGGTACACTGACGATTGCAGCCGATGGCAGCTATACCTTTACCTCCAACACATCGGTTGAAAACCCGAATGGGGCGGCGGTCAGTGATGGCTTTACCTACACAATCACCGATGCGGATGGTGACACGGCAACCGCAACGCAGACCTTCGCGATTGAAGATACGCTGCCGGAATTGTCGTTGCAGATTGGCCCGGCGGAAGGGCTGGAAGATCAGCCAATCGCCTTGTCTATCGCGGCTGACCTGGCACAGGCCAATGGTGCGGTAACGATTGGGGTTCAGTTGGGCAATGTTCCAACCGACGCCACCCTTGTCACCGGGACAGGTCAGGTTCTGACCGGATCAGCCAGCTACACGCTGACTCCTGATGAGTTGGAAGGGCTGACAATCCAGGCTGGTGAGCATTCTGCGGATGACTTTGCCATCACTGTGACGGCGACGGCGACGCATTCTGTTACGGGTGAAACCGTCACAACCGATGCCATGCCTCTGCCAGTTACGGTGCACGAAGTGGCCGATGGCCCGACCTTGACGGTTGATGCCGATGTCGTTGCCACGGGTGATGAAGGCACGGACGATCACCTGGTTGGTGGTGACGGGTCGGATACGCTGCAAGGCGGGGCAGGCGACGACGTTATTGAAGGGGAAGGCGGCAACGATCTGTTGATCGGCGACACCTATGACGGGACCATGTCGGCGGCCTTGAACATTGATGTCGGCCTGATCGATCAGGACGGCTCCGAAGTTGCCGGTCTGACCCTGTCTGGTCTGCCAGCAGGCGCGACGCTGACCTCTGACACTGGCAGCATTACTGTCACGGCCAATGGAACTGCTGAATTGACAGCAGCGGATCTGGAGGGGCTGACAGTCACATTCCCTGCCGGAACCGAAGGGTTTGACATCGCTGTTGCAGCCCGCACGGTCGATACGGACTTTGATGACAACACCACAGATACGTCTGCGGATGTGATCCAGACAATCAGTGTCAGCCTGCCTGCGGGCGATGGTTTCGGGGACGACACCATCATCGGCGGTGAAGGGGATGATACGATCTATGGCAACCGGGGCGATGACGTCCTGCACGGGGATGGGCCGGATGTGCCAGAAATTGAACTGGTGACCGGAACTCAGACCATCTATGTCACAGACCGGGGTCCATCGATTGATATTGGTGGCATTGGTGGATCATCCGGGTCGGGTGACCAGGGTGAACTGACCGAACCGGATCATGTTTCTGAAGGTGGCTTCACCATCACCGGCACATTGGATGTGGCCCAGGGCGGGGTTGTCACCAGCATCAACTATACCGCAGAGGGTGGTCAGACCGCCTATGCGACGGTGGATTCAACCAATGGCGTTACCGTTGATACACAATACGGTAGCCTGACGGTTAATGCCGATGGCAGCTTCAGCTATACGTCTGACCAGGATGAGGATCACGCCCCCAATGGCGATCCGCTGCCGGATCCATTCTCCTTCACATCGGCTGTGTCGGCTGGATCAACGTCTGGCACCGGCACACCGGGTGGCAATCTGGGTTCGGGCGATAATGATTTCGTCGACAGCAATGACAACAATCACAATGGCACCAGCGGTTCAGATACCTTTGTGGTTGATCGCGATCTGCGGATGAATGAAAACTTCCAGATGGGCGACGGCGACGACGTTATTGTCGTGAACGGCAATACCAGTCAGGGCAATAACCTGAATATGGGTGGTGGCGACGATGCTGTGATGCTGAGTGAAAACATTGGCGGTAACACCGCGATGGATGGCGGAAACGGCAATGACGTTCTGTATCTGGGCAAGGATAGAGATTCCTACCAACTGCAGAATTTCACGGACAATCAGGGCCACATCAATACCCAGATCATTGATCTGGATACCGGCAACATGCTGACCGTAAACAACATCGAAGCAATCTCCTTTGCTGATGGTGTAATCATCGGCAATGCGGATCTGGTCGAAACTGGCGGCGGTGAGCCCATCGATATCGGAACCTATAACGACACGATCTATGGCGAAGAAGGCAATGATCAGCTGTATGGCGATCAGGGCAATGACGTGCTGCGCGGTGGTGAGGGTGACGATACCGTCGATGGCGGCACGGGCATTGATGATGTTCATGCAGGCAGCGGCAATGACAGTGGTATCTTCACCGTCGGTGAAGGCGGCGTGGGTGAGCGTTATGACGGCGGCACCGGCACTGATACACTGACCATCCGCTACTCTGCGGCGGACCTGGAAAACCCAGCGATTGTTGCGGAACTGCGCGAAATTCAGGACTTCATCGCAAACAATTCCAATCCGCTGACCGATGCGGGTGCCGAACGGACCTTCCAGGCCCTGGGCATCACGGTTCAGGATTGGGAGGATGTGACCCTGGAAGGCCCGGACCTGCCCCCGCCTGTGGATGCACAGGACGATGGCACCGAAACCTTGGCCGAGGGTGGCGAATCCACCAGTGGCAATCTGCTGAGCAATGACGAAACCGGTGGTGGGGAAATCACCCAATTCACCTATACTGACGAGGGTGGAGATACCCAAACAGCGGCGGCAGGTGAAACGGTCGATACGATCTATGGCACGCTGACAGTCAATGCCGATGGCAGCTACACTTACACCTCCGATCCGTCGGAAGATCACAGTGGCGGCGGCCTCAGCGAGACGGTTACCTATACGCTGGAAAATGAATATGGCAGCGATACAGCCAGCATCACGCTGAATGTTACCGACACAGTGCCGGTGGCTCAGGATGACGCCAACAGCACCGTCGAAGGTGGCGATGCGGTAACCGGCAATCTGCTTACCAATGACGATCTTGGTGCCGATGGCTCCAGCCTGACCAGCTTCACCTATACCGATGCAAACGGCGCACAGCAGACTTCTGCGGCCAATCAAACGGTGGTGACGCAGACCGGGTCTCTGACCGTCAATGCGGATGGCAGCTACAGCTTTACCGCCAATGACAGTGTGGTTCACAGCACGGATGGCGAGACGGAGCAGGAAGTCTTCACCTACACCATCACTGATGGGGATGGCGATACCTCCATGGCAACAGCGACCATCGATATCACCGATACAGACCCGACGCTTGAGGTTGCGGCCTCCGGTACCGGTGTTGAAGATCAGGTGATCCCGCTGGACCTCAGCTATGACGTCACCGGTGAAGATGTTGCCAGCAGCAGTTTCACAATTTCCGGCGTACCGGAAGGGGCCAGCCTGACCGTGGGGACACAAACGTCGCCTGGTGTATGGTCCTTGACGGCTGCGGAACTGGAAACGGCCGGACTGAACCCGCCACATGATTTCTCTGGCGATATCGACCTGACCCTGACGGCCAGTGTGACGGATGTTGATGGCGATGTAGCCACCGACAGCCAGGACTTCACGGTCTATGTTGCGCCAGTCGTGGACGAAATTGAACTGACGGCAGAGTCCGAAACCGCCACCTTCGTGCCGAAGAATGGTGGGGGCGAACCGGAGCCGGGTGAAGGCATTCGCGTGACCAATATGGGTCATGAAAGCGCCAGCTATAACAACACGTTTGGCTATGTCATCATGGTTGCGGGCGTGCCCACGGTCGGTGAAATCCTGTTCAGCAATACCAAGCAGGAAATCAACGTCACGAAGGAAATCGAAGGCGTTGATCCAGACTCGGTCGAATTCTTTGTCATCTCGAACGGGGCGAGTCTGAATCCGGGCCTGACCAGCGGCACGGAAGTCACCTTCTCTCAAAACGCACAGGGCAATTGGGTAGCCTCGACTGCCAATGGACCGCTGTCTGGCCAGGGGGATCCGGTAATCTTCTCCAACCCGGCGCTGAACGAGAACAATTATGATTACACGACGGACAATCAGGTTGTCGGCAATCAGAATTGGGAAGATATCGCAAATGGTGGCGATATGGACTTCAACGACGTCAACATGAACGTTGAACGGTATGAAATCCCGGCCGGTACAGGTGAAAATGAAGTACTGGTTGGAACGCCACAGGACGATGTTCTGGATGGTGGTGCCGGCGACGACACGATCACGGGCCTGGGCGGTGATGATACGATCACCGGCGGAACCGGAAACGACACGATCTATGGTGACGGCGAAAATGATGGGACAACCACGATCGTCACAGTTGGAGATCCGTCGGTTGTGTTCTTTTCGTCCTTTGAAGACATTCCTGACAACGCCGAACAGAGCAATCCCTCTACTTTCGCTGACTCCATAGATGGTTGGCGTTCTACGGCCGATAAGGTGGAAATCTGGACGGATGAAGATGTTCGCGATTTGGGCAATCAACCGGATGGCACGAACCAGGCGGCCGATGGCGATAACTTTGTTGAACTGAATAATGTGCCCGGAAACACTTTTGCAGATGCCGATGGTATCTATCGGGATGTTCAAACGGTTGCTGGTGAAGTGTATGAGTTGACCTTCAGCTACTCCGGTCGACCGGGCTATGACGAAACAGTCAACGCCATGGAAATTACGGTCGATGGGGAACAATTGGGCAGCTATAGCCAGGATATGTCCAACCAGACCCAGCACGACTGGCAGACCGTTACGGTTCGCTTCGTCGGGACGGGTGAGCCGATGCGGATCGTGTTCGCGGAAAACTCGACCAATGACCAGCATGATGGTCGCGGCATGTCCCTGGATGACATCACCCTGGTAGATACCGGGACGATGGAAGTTGCCGGTCTTGAGGGCGAAAGCTTCAATGACACGATCTACGGTAATGCCGGTGATGATACGATCTACGGTCAGCAGGGCGATGATCTGATCTTCGGCGATAATGCCGCTGGCACATTGGCGGAAGGTTGCTTTGTTGCCCCCATTGAGATCACCGCTGCGGCAACCGATACCGATGGTTCGGAAGAAGTTCTGACCATTGAAATCGGCAATATCCCGGACGGGGCGACCCTGACCAATGCGGCAGGCGATACCTTCACGGGATCGCAGGTCCATGTGCTGACACCAGACCAATTGGCTGGATTGCAGATCGAAGTCCCCAATGGAACCGGTGATTTCTCTCTGTCTGTTGAAGTCACGGTGCTGGATACCGACCCGGATCAGGGCGGAACAGATACCGGTACGCGCAGCACGACCCTGGCAATTGATATTCCAGAGCCGGTTACATCGGATGGCAATGCCACATATGACGATACGATTTATGGCGGCGCTGGAAGCGATACGATTTCCGGTCAGCAAGGCAATGACGTGTTGTATGGGGATGGCGGTCCTGATGATACTGGTACGGGCAACCAACCGGTTGAAGTTGAATTTGATCTGTCCACCCCCAGCTATTCGGATGATCCGCTGAACCAGTATGGCAGCAGCGGTGACCATTATGCCAAGGGCTATATGGACGACGATCAGATGGTCGTGAAGCTGGGTGGCAAGGATGACTGTGGTGTCTGCGATATGGCCGGTGGCTTCACATCCAACTTCTCTGTGGATGCGGCGGCTTCAGGCACCACGATTACCTTCAGCTATCGCATGATTGTCGACCAGGACTATGAATCCGACGAATTCGGGGAAGTCTGGGTCGCGATTGATGGTCAGCGTATCGACATCAACGGCAACGACTTTGTGACGCGGGTCTTTGGCAACGGCAATGGTGGCGGCGACAGCGACACGGGTTGGCAGACGGTCACCCTGGATGTCGGTGATCTGCCTGCGGGGGATCACCAGATCACATTAGGCGGCTATAACAATGCCAAGACGACAGAAAGCGAAAGCATTGAAATCCGCTTCGATGATTTGGAAGTATCGGGCACGGTTGGCGGTGTCGAACCCGTTGATCCGCCTGTATCACAGCCGGTTGAAGTAGAATTCGACCTTTCCACCCCCAGCTATTCGGATGATCCGCTGAACCAGTACAGCAGCAGCGGCGACCATTATGCCAAGGGCTATATGGACGATGACCAGATGGTTGTGAAGCTGGGCGGTAAGGATGATTGTGACATCACTGATATGTCCGGCGGCTTTACATCCAACTTCTCTGTGGATGCGGCGGCGACAGAAACCACGATCACCTTCAGCTATCGCATGATTGTTGATGATGACTTTGAATCGAACGAATTCGGGGAAGTCTGGGTCGCGATTGATGGTCAACGTATCGACATCAACGGTGACGACTTTGTGACGCGGGTATTTGGCAACGGCAATGGCGGTGGCGACAGCGACACGGGTTGGCAGACGGTCACGGTGAATGTCGGCGATCTGCCTGCGGGTGATCACCAGATCACACTGGGCGGCTATAACAACGCCAAGACGACAGAAAGTGAAAGCGTTGAAATCCGCTTCGATAATCTGGAAGTATCGGGCATGGTTGGCGGTGTCGAACCCGTTGATCCGGCAGAATCCCTGTCGCTTGATATCACAGGCACGGATATCGATACCTCTGATGTTGTCGCAACCTGGCATGATGCTGGTGTGACACTGCAGGCCTTGCGGTACGATCCGTCGACCGATAGCTACAGTGATCGGAACTTCTCCACCAAGGATATCAGTTTCACCATCAATGGCAGCAATACCAGCGACACCAGTCTGCATGGCAGCTACAACTATGCTGGGATTTCAGTCGGTGGCGGCATCGATGGTGGCGAAATCGATACAATCGATGGTCAAACCACGACCGGAACCGAGGTCATGCGGATGACGTTTGATGAGCCGATGGGTGAAGTCTCCGTCACGGTCTCTGCCCTGTTCGATGGTGAAACCCAGATTACGGCGGATCATGGACCTTACGATCCGGGTTATCTGGAACAGGCTCGCTGGACCGCCTTTGGTCCGGATGGTCAGCAGGCGACCGGCGTAATCGACGGTACCGTTAATGGTTTGGCGAGTGCCACAATCACAGCAGGTTTCCCGATTACATCGATTGAATTGACGCCAATGAACGATGGGGCGGGCAACAGCGGTCACAACTCTGACTTCCTGTTGAAGGCCGTTTCCGCCCAGCCTTATGAAGCGCCTTCGATTGATAGTGACAACAATGACACCATCCATGGCGGCAGCGGGGACGATCAGGTCTTTGGCCAATACGGCAATGACTTCCTGCAGGGCGGGTCGGGTAACGACATCGTCTCTGGCGGGGCGGGCCGCGATTGGATCATGGGCGGATCAGATGCCGGGTCGGTTGATGTTGGGCCTCAATCCCTGACAGTCACCTTCCAGGGGACGGATGCGTCTTATTCCAACTCCGTCGGGTACTATGTCCTGGATGATGAAGGCACACCGGAAACCGGACAGGTGATCTGGGCCAATCTGCATCAGACCGATGTTGGATCGACTCACACGATCCTGCTGGATGGTTTTGATAAGGAAGATATCGGCTTCTTCCTGATCCCGGATGGTGCCGACATCAACCAGGGTCTGGCAGATGGCACCGTCGTCACCTTTGGTGAAAGTGCAACGGGTGAGATCACAATCTTCGCGGATGGTCAGGAACTGCAAGGCCAGGATGCGAAGGCTTACTTCTCCAACCCGTCCAGCCTGAATTCCGATGGACAAGACCATACCCAGGTGACCGAAATTACCGATGGTGTTGGTTTGACCATCAACTCAGATGGCAAGGATGGATACCTGCAAGGCGGCGGTGATGTGATTTCCGGCCAGCAGGTCACGGTCGAAGTTGGGTTCAAGGCGACAGAGCAGGCCTCTAACTTCACACCGCTGGTGTCCTATTCTGCGGGTCGTAACAATGGTAACGAATTCACCATTGGTGCGCAGAATGGAACCATCCAGGTTATGATTGCGGGGGTTGCGGTGGTCACCACGATCCTGGCGTCCGGTCTGTTCGATGGGCAGGAACATATGATTTCTGCAACATGGGATGGCGCCTCTGGTGATCTGAAGGTCTATGTCGATGGGGTTCAGGGCTTTGCCGCGAACAATGTCGCGACGGGTCAAAGCCTCAATAGCGGCGGCACTCTGGTCTTCGGACAGGAACAGGACAGCGATGGCGGCGGTTTTGATCAGGATCAGGTATTCTCTGGCACCCTGACCCAGGCACGCATCTTTGACGAGGTTCGTGACCCGGTTGAGATTGCTCAGAATGCCGGTGAACCTTTGCCCGACGATACCGACCATGTCACAGCGGATTATCACTTCGGCAGCTATAATGCTGGCAATCAAACGGTTGAGGATGTTTCCGGCAACGGCAATCATCTGACCTATCAGACCGTTTCCGGCTTCGCCCCGTCTGGCGATCCGGAAGTGATTGTGGGTGGTTCCGGTGAAACCCTGATCGGGTTCGAAGACCTGATCAATGGCGGGGATCAGGATTACAACGACGCGATCTTGTCGGTGAAACCTGTTCCGTCTGCGGCTGACTTCCATCAGGGCGATCAGTTATGGGGCGGCGATGTCGGCGGCACGGGCGATGGAGAACACGATGCGTTCTTCTATGCACGCGGCGATGGGGTCGACACCATCAACGACTTCGAAGTTGGCACGGATCAGTTGTTCATCAGCGGCTATGAACAGGATGATATGACAATCCTGCAGGATGGGGATGATACAATCATCAGCCTGGGTGATGGTGGTGCGATCAAACTGGTTGGTGTTGACGCTTCTGTCTTCGGGGCAGAAGACAATATCGCCTCTTACGACGCCGATACGGATCAGGATGGATCGTTGAACATCGATGAACTGATGCAAATGAAGGATGACGTGCTGGGTGACAGCGGCGGAGACACGGGCGGAGCGACACCTCCTCCATCCGCTCATGACGCTGGAATCGTTATGATCGCGCCGGTGATACCGGGGCTGACCGATAACAACAGCAACGAAGACCCGCAGAATGGGTAACGCGTTCTAGCCATTAGAGCGCATGTGCGAAAATGACGAAGCGGAGGACTGAATGGTCCTCCGCTTTTTCATTATGTTAACCTTTTGACACGATGGTGTTTGGTATGAATCGTGCTTAAATGTTAGAACTATTGGCTAATCGGGCGTGTATGTCTTAAATAGTGTGACGGTAGGCTTTAGCGGGAGCGTTGGAATTACTCCATGGCGCGTGAATCAGATCTAGACCAAAAAGCCGCCGTGTCGGCAAAGCGGACTGATCCGCCACGCCCCTATGCGCCCGGTGAGGCCGCTAGAGGCACCGAAACACAACCGCCGGATTCTGTGGATCAGGGCCGGGATTCAGGGTCGGCTGGATTGTTGAATCCCCTGGATAGCGGTCGCAATGATCCGAATGCGGGGCGTGCGGAACGGGATCTGTTATCTCCTGAGGCCTTGCATCGACATTTTGAGCGCGCCAGCGCCGCGAATGATACCGCCGCAGCATTGAATGAAGTGGCAGACGACGTGGCAAAAACTGCCGGGGCTGCAAAATCTCCCCGTCGCCCGGCTGAAAAATCAGATGCCGATGCTTCAAACTCCCCTGATGCCGGACCCCAAGAGTCTGATGATGCACGCAATGCTGCTGCTGAACGCCGTGCCAATCGGAACCGACGGGAAGGACCGCGTGATAGCAAGGATCGACGAAGTGCCTCAACAGGATGGCAAATTCGTCCGACGCCGGGCACCAAGGACGATCCTCTGCTGGGCTGCTTGACCATTTTGTGCACCTTGCTGGAACGCAATATTTCCTCTGAGGCGCTGACATCTGCCCTTCCGTTAGTAGATGGTATGTTGACGCCGGAACTGTTCGTGCGTGCAGCGGAAAGGGCGGGGATCTCGTCGCGTCTGCAGCGCCGCAATCTGGACGGTGTATCGAAATTGTCTCTGCCCTGCGTGCTGTTGCTCAGCCGCCAAAGGGCTTGTGTTCTGACAGATATTCGCAGGGACGAGGGGCGTGCGACCATTATCCTGCCGGAAATGGGTGCTGGGACCCGTGACGTGGCCTATGATGAACTGGTTCAGGAATATGTTGGCTATGCCCTATTTGCGCGGCCTGAATTTCAATATGACAAGCGGGCACAGGATGACCGCATCGCCGATCCCAAAGGCTGGTTCTGGGGGACGCTGCTGAATTCCTGGAAGCTGTATATCGAAGTCGGGGTGGCCGCGATCATGGTCAACTGTTTTGCGATCGCAAGCCCGCTGTTTACCATGAATGTCTATGACCGTGTTGTGCCCAACTTTGCAGAGGAGACATTGTGGGTTCTGGTGATCGGGATTTCCATCGTCTATGGCTTTGATTTCATGTTGAAATTGATCCGGGGCTATCTGGTTGATGTTGCCGGTAAGACGGCCGATACCAAGATTGCGGCGCGCCTGTTCCAACAGGTGATGGGCATGAAAATGGCCAACCGTCCGCCCTCGGCCGGCGGGCTAGCCAATTCGATGCGGGAATTTGAAAGTCTGCGGGAATTCTTTACGTCTTCTACCGTGACCGCCCTGGTCGATTTCCCATTCATCTTCCTGTTCCTGGGGGTGATCGCCATTATCGGCAGTCCGGCGATTGTCGCTATTCCCGCCTTCATGGTTTTCCTTGCGATTATCTGTGGCTTTATCGTTCAGATACAAATGCGCAAGATTGTTCAGGAAACCACGCGCGAAGCGATGCAAAAGCATGCGATCCTGATTGAGGCGATCTCCGGGGCGGAAACCATTAAGGCAACCGCATCGGAAGGGCGCATGCAGCGCGCCTGGGAAACCTTTGTGTCCAAAACTGCATCCTCGTCTATGAAGGCAACGCGGTGGTCCCAGTTTGCGCTGAATCTTAGCGGATTTTTCACGCAATTCGTGACGGTCACCGTGGTGCTGGTCGGGGTTTATGAAATCCATGAAGGCAATATGACGACGGGTGCCCTGGTTGCCTGTACCATACTGGCCGGGCGGGCAATGGCACCCCTGTCCCAGATCGCCGGGATCGCCACACGCTTTAATCAGGCGCGGGAATCCCTGAATGCGTTGGACAAGATGATGCAGACCCCGGTGGAACGTCCCGAAGGTCGCTCTTTTGTGCACCGCCCTGAATTCAACGGGATGTTGGAATTCAAGAATGTGAAATTCACCTATCCAGAGGCAAAGACCACTGCGTTAAGCGATGTGTCCTTTAAGATTGAAGCGGGTGAAAAGGTTGGAATTATTGGGCGGATCGGATCGGGTAAGTCCACAATAGAGCGGCTGTTGCTGGGCCTGTATGACCCGGATGAAGGATCGGTTTTGGTCGATGGCACGGATGTTCGACAGATTGACCCTGCGGATTTGCGCCGTTCTGTTGGAGTTGTGCCCCAGGATGTTTACCTGTTCTTTGGCACAGTGAAGGAAAACATCGCCCTGGGTGCCCCTTATGCCGACGATTCCGCGATTTTACGGGCAGCGCGCATTTCCGGGGTGGATGAATTTATCTCTAAACACCCGCTTGGTCTTGATTTACCAGTGGGAGAGCGCGGATTGTCCCTGTCCGGCGGGCAGCGCCAGGCGATTGCTGTGGCGCGGGCCTTGTTATTGGACCCGCCAATCCTTTTATTGGATGAACCGACCAGCGCCATGGATAACACTACAGAAGGACGGTTCAAGGCGCGGTTGGGTACAGTTTTGACAAATAAAACACTCATCCTGGTGACCCATCGTGGATCATTGTTGACGCTGGTGGATCGTTTAATCGTTATGGATGGTGGGCGTATCGTGGCCGATGGTCCAAAAGAAATCGTGATGGAAGCGCTGGCATCCGGGCGTATTCAGGCGGCAAAGGTTTAACCCGATTGCGGCCCGTCTTTCAGCCGGGCACGCATTAAGATTGGAATGACTTAGATGTCTGCAGGCAATTGGGGTGACGAAATATACGATGCCGAAAGCAATTCGGGTGTCGGGCGCAGTGCGCGGTTATGGGCGCATGTCCTGCTGTTCCTGATCGCGGCATTCTTCGTCGTTTTCCTGGTCTGGGCGCATAGTGCGGATCTGGATGAAATCACCCGGGGCGAAGGAAAAATTATTCCATCCGGCCAAACCAAGATCGTGCAGCATTTTGAAGGCGGTATTGTTTCAGAGATTACGGTTCGAGAAGGCGATATTGTTGATGCCGGCCAGGTGATCATGCGCATTGAGAATCGTCTGGCGGATGCCGAACTGGCGGAGAAGACCACGAAGTATCGCAGTCTTTTGGCCGAGGGCGCACGGTTACAGGCGGAAGCCACCGGGGCGAATGAAATTAACTTCTCTCAGGATATTCTGACCAATGCGCCGGATCGCGCGAATGATCAGCGCGACGTGTTTGATACCAATCTGAAGGAATTGCAGGGAAAAATTCGCATTCGTGAAACCCAACGTACCCAGGCATTGCAGGAATTGCGGCAGAAGACAGCCCAGGTCTCGCAGATCCAAAGTCAGTTGGAGTTGGCACGCCAGGAATTGAATCTGGTGCAGCCTTTGGTCGCCAGTGGTGCGGCATCGCAACAGGAATTATTAACCCTGCGCAGGTCCGTCGTTGAATTGGAATCACAATTGGAAGACACCAAATTGTCGATTCCGCGCATCCGGTCACAAATTCAGGAATCCACCAGCACGATTGAACAAGAATTGTCTGCTTTCCGCGCAAAGGCGCAGCAGGATTTAAGTAAGGTGCGGACAGAGGCGGAGCGCCTGCGCGAAGACTTGACCGCTGGTCAGGATCGTGAAAAGCGGACGGATATCAGGTCGCCTGTGCGTGGAACCGTCAACAAGATCCTGATCAACACAATTGGCGGTGTCGTGAAACCAGGGGACCCCGTGGCGGAGATCGTTCCGTTGGAGGATTCTCTTTTGGTCGAAGCTCGTATTCGCCCCGCGGATCGCGCACAGCTGTATCCGGGCCTGTCGGCGGTCGTGAAGGTCTCGGCCTATGATTTCTCCATTCATGGTGGGTTGGATGCGCAGCTGGTGGATATCTCCCCTGATACGATCCTGGATGAGGATGGAAAACCCTATTACCGCGTACGCCTGTCGACGACGGATACCAGCCTGGGCAAGGATATGCCCATCATTCCGGGTATGACAGCCACGGTTGATATTATCACGGGCCATAAAACCGTTCTGCAATATCTGCTGAAGCCAATTGAAAAAGGCATCAACAATTCAATGACGGAACGGTAATGCGCGCAGCTGGTAGGTTTAATGCTTTCACCGATGAAGACCTGTCCCTGAATGGGGCAGAATCAGGGCCTTTGGTTGGGACAACCTTTGCCGTAAAAGACCTGTATGATATCGTAGGTACGGTCGCTGCATGCGGTAATCCTGATTGGGGACGGACCCATTCCGTCGCCACGGAACATGCCCAGGCGGTGTCAACTCTTCTGGCGGCGGGCGCTTCTGTACGGGGCAAGACAATCACCGATGAATTCGCTTTTTCCATTATTGGCGAAAACCATCACTTCGGAACCCCCATCAATCCAAATGCGCCGGGGCATGTCTGTGGCGGGTCGTCCAGTGGATCAGCTGCCGCGGTTGCTGGAGGGCTGGTTGATTTCGCCTTGGGCACAGACACAGGTGGATCAGTGCGCATCCCTGCCAGTTTCTGTGGGATTTTTGGTCTGCGCCCCAGTCATGGTCGGGTGTCGTTAAAGGGCGTGTTTCCCCTTGCAGCCACCTTTGATACGGCAGGCTGGTTCGCGCGCGATCCTGCCCTGATGCAGACAATTGGCCGGGTTTTGCTCCATGAACCCGTCTTGCAGCCCAAGCGTCCCACGCGCTTGCTCTACCCCGTTGATGCCTGGCAGGAAGTTTCTACGGATACAGCCCTGGCACTGGACCCTGCTGTTGCGCGTTTGGAAGCACTGTATGGTCCGGTTGAGCGTATGACGCTGGCCCAGGATAGCAGTTTGGCAGATTGGTTCGAAACCTTCCGTATCGCGCAGGGGGCTGAGATATGGCAGACATTGGGACCTTGGATTGAGGAAACGCAACCAAGCATCGGTCCGGGAATTCGGGAGCGATTGGAATGGTGCAAGTCCCTGACAAAGGCGGCGCAACAGGAAGCCCTGACTCAACGCGCGGAAATTACCGACCGACTAAAGCAGGTCACTCAGGATGGATCGGTGCTGGTATTGCCGGCCGCCCCTGGTCCTGCTCTAGAGGCCGGTCGCAGCGCCGTTGCCTCAAATGAAATCAGGGCCCAGATCATTCGATTGTCCGGCATCGCCCCCTTGACAGGTCTTCCGCAATTATCCCTGCCGGTTGGGCGGGTTGCTGGGCTACCCGTGGCGCTGTCCCTGATGGGCGCCTATGGGGCGGATGAGGCATTACTGGAAATGGCAGGCACTTTATGTGGCACCGCCGTTGATGGCGTTGCCTCCCTTCGTTAAGCCATCCCTGTATCGACCTTGAAACATCGTACTCTTTAGGGACCTAAATCTCGAACTGAACCAGGGATTTGAAGGGAACGTCGATTTCATCGCGCCCGCCAAGACCTTCCAGTTCGATAATGCAGGCAACGCCTGCCACGGTGCCGCCAACCTTACGGATCAGCTCTATCGCTGCGGTCATCGTGCCACCCGTTGCCATTAGATCATCCAGGACGACAACCCGCTGGCCAGGTTTAATCGCGTCGGCCTGAATTTCGACGGTATCGGTGCCATATTCCAATTCGTAAACATGACGGACTGTCTCGCCTGGCAGCTTTCCTTGCTTGCGCACCATCACGAAGCCCAGTTCCAACTCTAACGCCAGGGGCGCGGCGGTCAGAAATCCCCGGCTTTCAATCCCCACCAGAATGTCAGCCTGCCACGCCCTGCAGATATCGGCCAGTTGCAACACACAATGCTTCCACGCATGAGGTTGGGCCAGCAGTGTAGAAATGTCATAGAATAGAATTCCCGGCTTTGGAAAATCAGGAACTGTTCGGATATGTTGCGCTAGGTCCATATGTGCCTCTAAGGTCTGGGGGTGACAGGGGGTGCAGTGTAATGATCGATATGGGATGCCGCAATGCGGGATAGGACAGTTGGCGCATGAATACTGAAGGATGGATGCGCACAAATAGTGACGGGGCGTTCCTGACCGTCAGTGCAGGCGGGGCCTGGACAATCGCCAGCGCAACGGCATTGGACAAGCTGGTTTCGTCGCTGCGGACGGGCGATGCGGATCGGATTGTTTTCGATCTATCGGATCTGGAACGTTTGGACAGTGCGGGTGCATGGCTGCTGTTTCGCTGTGCATCCCAGCTGCGCAATGATGGAATTACTGTGGATTTCATTGGTGTTTCCCGAAACCATCGACCGATGTTGGATCTGGTCTCCAGTCAGGCGACAGAAGAAGTCGTTCCTTCAGACACAAGAAATGGCCTGGTTAAGTTTTTGGAGCGTATCGGGCGGGGTTTTGTTGCGGCAATGATGAAGGGCGTCGAGCTGCTGAACTTTGTCGGTCTGGTTACGATTACAATGGGGAGAACTATTCTTTCCCCCCGTCGCTTGCGACCCAAGGCCCTGGTGACACAGATTGAACAGACCGGGTTGAACGCCTTACCGATCGTTGGTTTGCTGTCTTTCCTGATCGGCGTCGTGCTGGCCTATCTGATGTCGGATCAATTGCGTCAGTTCGGGGCAGAAGTCTTTACAGTCAATCTGGTTGGCCTGTCCATGCTGCGGGAAGTTGCGGTATTGATTACTGCCATCATGATCGCCGGGCGATCCGGGTCGGCCTTTACGGCGCAAATCGGTACGATGAAGGTGAATGAGGAAATCGACGCCATGGGCACCCTGGGCCTGGATCCAATTGAGGTTCTGGTGCAACCCCGGGTCCTGGCATTGATGATCACCCTGCCATTCCTGACATTCTTTGCCGATGTGATGGGGATTCTGGGCGGGGGCGTCATGACGGTTGTGTCTTTGGGGCTATCACCGGAACAATTTGTAACGGCCCTGAAAAAGGCGGTGGATTTGAATGACTTCCTGGTCGGGATGGTCAAGGCCCCGGTACATGCCTATATCATTGCAATTGTTGGCTGTTATGAGGGGTTAAAGGTTGAACGCACGGCAGAAAGCGTTGGGCGCCAGACAACAACCTCTGTCGTTGAATCGATTTTCCTGGTGATCGTTGCAACATCGCTATTCTCCATTTTCTTTTCAATTCTGGGAATTTGATATGACCCAGGAACATAGGAAATCAGAAGCCGATACAGATCCCATCGCCATTCGGGTGCGTGGTATCAAAACTCAGTTTGGGGCACAGGTCATTCATGATGGGGTCGATCTGGACGTCAATCGGGGGGAAGTGATCGGCATTGTCGGGGGGTCAGGCACCGGAAAATCAGTACTGTTGCGGGAAATTGTCGGCCTGCAGCGCCCCAGTGGCGGCACGATAGAATTGCTGGGAACCGATGTATGGGGGGCGGGATTAGAAGCGCGCAATCAGTTGCGCACCCGAATCGGGGTTCTGTTTCAGGATGGTGCCTTATTTTCTTCTCTGACCGTGGCGGAAAACATCCAGGTTCCGATGCGGGAACACCTGAATATGTCCCAGGCGTTGATGGATGAATTAGCCGCCTTGAAGATCAAGATGGTCGGCCTGGCCCCGGAGGCGGGTGGCAAGCTGCCCTCGCAATTATCGGGCGGGATGCGCAAACGTGCTGGATTGGCAAGGGCCCTGGCGCTGGATCCTGATGTGGTGTTTCTGGACGAACCGACAGCGGGCCTGGATCCGATTGGCGCGGCGGCGTTCGATGAATTGATCCGGTCGCTTCAGGGCAGCCTGGGGCTGACCGTCTTTATGGTAACCCATGATCTGGACAGTCTGGCGGCGATCTGTGATCGGATCGCGGCACTTGTGGACAAAAAGGTGATGGTCGGTACGATGGAACAGCTAATGAAAGCGGATCATCCGTGGCTTCAGGAATATTTTCATGGGCCGCGCGCGCGGGCGGTCTCTGGAATGGCTGCGGAATAAGGGGACGGTTAGATTATGGAAACTCGGGCCAGTTTCGTCCTTGTCGGTACTTTTGTGTTGTCATTCTTTATCGCCGTGATTGCTGCGGTGGTTTGGCTGGCAGGGCTTGAGATTGGGTCGGACACGACACGCTATGATGTTTATTTTAAGGGATCTGTCACGGGCCTGTCGGTTGGCAGTCCTGTACGCTACAGCGGCATTCCTATTGGAAACGTTACCAGCCTGCGCATTTCACCGGATCGTTTCGGGGAAGTGCAGGTTGTGATCGATGTGCCAAAAGATACTCCGATCCGTGAAGATGCCGTTGCCCGTTTGGAAACCCAGGGTATTACAGGTGTTGGATTTATTGAAATCAGCGGTGGAACGGAATCCGCACCGGCCTTGACGGCAAAACCAGGGCAGGAACGACCTGAGATAAAATCGGATAAATCAGCGCTTCAGCAGGTCTTTGAAAGTGCGCCTGAAATCATGGGTAACCTTAAGGAAGTGTCGGAACAGGCCACCAAGCTGTTGAATGACGAAAATATCGCCCATTTGCAGGGAACTATTGAGAATATTGAAAAGTTCTCTGGCGCGCTTGCGGACAGTTCTGAAGACATCGCGCTTCTACTGCAGCAAGGGGCGGGCGCGATGGAACAATTCAAACGCGTCGCGGTGGAAGGGGAACGCCTGGTTGCGGCCTTTGCCGATCGATCTGATGGCATAGCCGGCGCAGCGGAGGAAACCATTCAGGACTTGAGTGGATTTGCCAAGAAACTGAATGATCTTGCCGCCCAAACCAGCCCGATACTGGAAAATGCCAATAAGACGGTGATTAATTTCTCTGCCGTTGGAGACGATATTCGCGGGCAGATTGGCAAGGTTTCCGAACAATTGTCCGGAACGATTGACCGATTGGATGGGACGATCGGCCAGACTGACGCCCGGATCGCCCAGTTGATGGAACAGGCGCAATCCTCTCTGAAAAATGCTGACATCATGATGTCGACGGCGACAGGACGGATCGATTCCGTAGCAGATTCCGCAGAAGACACCTTTGGGGAATATCAGGGGCTGGCCCAGACAATTGCGCCCATGGTCGATAGTGTCGCGTCCGACGCAACCAAGGCCGTGAAGGATTTCAGCGCGATTTCAGGAGAATTGCGATCTGCAGCGGTTAACATTGCAGCGGCCGCGGATGAAGCGCGCTTGCTGATCAAGGAAAACCGCGATCCGGTGACGAATTTCACCAGCAATGGATTTTTCGAATTCACACAATTACTGTCAGAAATGCGGGTCCTTGTTTCATCGCTCAGCCGCATCACAAATCAGATTGAACGGGATCCCGCACAATTCTTCTTCGGCGATTCCCAGCAGGGGTATGAGGTACAATGACCGGTTTCGAAAAGGAAGCGTTGATCGACAAGGGCGCAACACGCCGGCAGGCCATGCGCCATGTGGGGCACCTGACATTTGGACTGATGGCAACAACGGTATTGGCCGGGTGTGCCCTGAAACTACCTGGCAGCGGGGATCCGGCCCGGATTTATGTTTTAACGCCCAAGAGCACGTTTAACGATGACCTTCCCGAAGTGTCGTGGCAGTTGCTGGTTGAAGCGCCACAGGCGGCCGCCGGGATTTCCAGCGCCCGAATTGCATTGCGCCGTTCGCCTATTGAAATCGAGTATTTCGCGCGGGCTGCCTGGACCGATAGTGCGCCAAAGATGATCCAGACGCTTCTGATCGAAAGCTATGAAAACAGTGGCAAGATCATTTCTGTTGGACGCCAGGCAATCGGGTTGCGGTCTGATTTCATACTGAAAACGGATCTGCGTGAATTTCAGGCGGAATATGTCGATGAACATGGCGTTCCCTTGCCGGAAGGCACACCGCCCAATATTCGCATTCGGATGAATGCCAAACTGGTGAAGATGCCAAAGCGGGTTATTGCCGGCTCTAAAACATTTGAATATGTCGTGCCCGCTCCCGGCTCTTCCATGGTGGAAATTGTTCGGGGCTTTGATGAGGTTCTGGGCAAGATTCTCAAGCGGATGGTCGTATGGTCTCTTGAAGAAGGCCAACGGTTGTACGAAAAGGGTGATATGGCCTCTTAAGCCAACCATCTGACACAGGATACGATCATGACCCATGTTTTTCACCGCAACTGCGGCGCGCCCCCTCCGACCGCTGTTCAGGGCGATGGGTGTTACATTATCGATTCTGAAGGCAAGCGCTATTTGGATGCATCTGGCGGGGCGGCAGTCAGCTGCCTGGGACATTCCCATCCCCGTGTTATTCAGGCGATGAAGGATCAGATGGATGCCCTATCCTTTGCGCATACGGGGTTTTTCACCAATAAGCCATTGGAAGACCTGGCTGATTTCCTGATATCTCGGGCACCGGACGGATTGGACTATGCCTATTTCGTATCCGGCGGTTCGGAAGCGATAGAGACGGCGCTGAAACTGGCCTATCAGTATTTCTGGGAGAAGGGGGAGGGGCACCGCCACCGCTATATCGCACGCCGCCAAAGCTATCATGGCAATACGATGGGGGCCCTGGCCGTTGGGGGCAATATGTGGCGGCGGGAGCAATTCGCCCCGATCCTGATCGATGTGGAGCATATCTCCCCTTGTTATGCCTACCGGGATCAGCGCGCAGATGAAAGCCTGGAAGACTATGGACTGCGCGCGGCCAATGATCTGGAAGCTCGGTTGTTGGAAGTGGGGCCAGAAAATGTGATTGCCTTTGTGGCGGAACCTGTGGGCGGTGCAACCTCTGGGGCTTTGGTGCCAGCCCCTGGCTATCTGCGGCGCATCCGTGAAATCTGCACGCAATATGGTATCCTGCTGATATTGGATGAGGTTATGTGCGGCATGGGGCGCACGGGTGCCTTGTTTGCCTGTTCCCAGGATGATGTGACACCGGACATTCTGGCCATCGCCAAGGGGCTGGGCGCGGGCTATCAACCCATTGGCGCGACCCTGTGTTCAGCGGAGATTTACAATACGATACGCGATGGGTCAGGTTTCTTTCAGCACGGACATACCTATCTGGGACATCCCATTGCTGCTGCGGCTGCGCTGGCCGTGCAGAAGACGATTGAGGATGAAGACCTGCTGGACAATGTGACCAAGCGGGGGGCGCAATTGATGGGGCGATTACAGGCCCGCTTTGGCAATCATCCCCTGATCGGAGATATTCGCGGGCGCGGTCTGTTCATGGCGCTGGAACTGGTTGCGGATCGCAGTACTAAGGAACCGTTGGATCCCGCATTGAAAATCCATCTGGCGATTAAGAAGCATGCTATGGCGCGCGGGTTAATGTGCTATCCAGGGGGTGGGACAATTGATGGAAAGCGTGGCAATCACGTGCTGTTGGCCCCCCCCTTTATCATCGATGACAGCCATGTTGATGAAATCGTTGAGAAACTGGGTGCTTCCATTGATGCTGCCCTTGCTGATGCCGGGTTGGCCTGATCGATGACTATTGGCGCTGGGGCTGTTCCTTTGATATTGGCCGTGGCGCCCAATGGCGCCCGCAAGACAAAGGCGGACCACCCGGCCTTACCCATGCAGGCGGATGAAATTGGTCTGGCTGCGGCTGCCTGTCGGGAGGCGGGTGCGGTGATGATCCATTTGCATGTCCGCACATCGCAAGGCACCCACACGCTGGATGCGGATCTGTATCGCGCGGCCATCGCGGCGGTGCGGCGAGAGGTGGGTCCAGACTTTATCGTTCAAGTCACGTCCGAGGCGGTCGGCCTCTACACCCCCGACCAACAGCGTGCTATGGTGCAATCCGTTCGGCCGGAGGCTGTATCACTGGCCATTCGCGAACTCTGTGCGACCGCTGAAGATGAAACGGACTTTGCGGCCTTCACGGCTTGGATGGCGCGGGAATCGGTGCATCCCCAGTATATCCTTTATGACGCGGATGATGTAGCCCGGTTTGCTGATCTGCAGCGGCGGGGCATCCTTTCGACCCAGGGAAGTTTCATTCTGTACGTGTTGGGGCGATACAGTAAAACCCTGACATCCGACCCGACAGATCTGCTGCCTTTTCTGACCATGGCGCAGACACAGGCGCTGACCAATCCATGGGCGATTTGTGCCTTTGGTCCAAAAGAAGCCGCCTGTGGATTGACCGCTGCGGGGCTGGGCGGGCATTGTCGTTTAGGGTTTGAAAATAACCTTAGGCTTGCGAATGGAGAGATCGCACCCGACAATGCACATCTGATCGCGCAGATTGCGGATAATGCTGTGTTGGCGGGACGGGTTCTGGCCACCGAAAACAGCGCTAGACTGGCACTTGGTATGAAATGAGGGATGGAATGATTAATTTGAAATCGATGGCTGCGGCGCTTTTTCTGGGCTTGGTGCTGACGGGCGGCACGGCAAGTGCCCAAACAGCCAATACCAGCAGCATTGAATTGTCATTGCCAGGCTCTCAAGAGCGTCTGTTGATTGGGGGCGGATTGCCTTTCGGATTGTATTTTCCGTTGGCTGGAACGCTGTGCCGTCTGGTTGAAACGGCGGATGAGCCTGCCCTGTGTGCCGTTGCAACCCTGGCTGACAGCGATGCAGCTATTGCCGCGCTGCAGGATGGATCATTGCCTTTTGCCCTGGTGCAAAGTGACTGGCTGTATCATGCGGTGCGCGGCAGCAGCCGATATCAGGAAACCGGCCCAGCAGAGGGATTGCGCGCCGTCGCGGCCTTTTATACTGAGGCTTTCACGGTTTTTGCCAAGGCAACTGGCCCAATCTCTAAAATCAGTGATTTGAAGGGAAAACGCGTCAGCGTCGGGGCAGATACCAGCTATCGCGGGATTCTGGCCAATGTCGCGCTGGCAACGGCGGGGCTGGAGCGGGATGATCTGGCGGAAGCCAGTGCAGAGCCCGTCGTCACCGCGATTGAGCGTTTGTGCGATGGTCAGACGGATGCCGTCGTCGTAATGGCGGTGCATCCTGCGGAGTATCTGACCGCAGCAGGCCGCCGATGCGGCATAACCCCACTATCCTTCAGTGATTCAGAAGTTGCTGATCTGTTGGGGGATTTGCCGGGGTATGCATCCGTCGTCATCCCGGCCAGGACCTATCCCGGCCAGGCTGTGCCGGTTAAGACCGTTGGGTTGCGCCCTGTCCTGGTGACCACTGTGGATGCGGATGATGCCGTCGTAGGCGCATTGACCACGGCAATTGCCCGCGGCCTGACCCGGCTGAACGAGGCGCATCCTGCCTTTTCCACGATACGGATTGAAGACCTGACAAGCGCGTCCCTGTTTGCCCCGATGAATCCCGCCGCGGCCAGGGCCTTGGGGATCACGGCACAGCAATGAGTGTGCTGCACACTTTCTGTGCATTGACGCCTTCGTATGGGGTGGGCATGATACAAGCCAACAAAGAATGAAACTGCTGAAAACACGCTTCACGTATAGTGGACACAAACAGGCAGGTTAGGAACAGGGTGACGGGTTTCGCGGGAAAAGTGTTTCTTGCAGCAAAGATGTGCCGGGCGGTGTCCTGCACTGGAATCCCGTATGAAAATTCAGGTCCGACAAAATTGAATTTGAGGGTATGAGGCGCATCGCACACCGTTTGTGCTGATGACAGGGTATTGTGTCTTTGCGAAATGTCGGCACGCGCCATGGGCATTTCATATAGGCAAAGTTACAAAAGTTAGAATGAAAGATGCCTGAGATTAACAAGATTGCAGGCTTTTTTAGAGCTTCCGTTGCGTCAACACTGTTTCGTGACGAAGAAGGTGTAAACAGAAGGGAGAGTATCAAATGATGATTAAGAAAATGGGTCTTACGGCCGCCTTTTTAGGGGCAGCCCTTTATTCCACGGCTGCTGTGGCGGAAACCAATATTGTGATCGGGACCGGTGGTGAAACTGGTGTTTATTATCAGGTTGGTGGCGCAATTTGCCGTTTGGTGAACCGCGGTACGTCCGAACATGATATCAAATGCACCCATACAACGGGTGGTTCCGTCGCTAATATCAACGGTATTCGCAACGGAGACCTGGATTTGGGTGTGGCCCAGTCTGACTGGCAGTACCATGCCTATAATGGCACGGCTCCTGACAAGTTCCCTGAAGGGGCCTTTAAGGAATTGCGCGCTGTTTTCTCTGTGCATCCAGAGCCTTTCACTGTGGTTGCCCGCGCCGGTTCCGGCATCACGAAATTTGAAGACCTTGTCGGCAAGCGTGTGAATGTTGGCGATCCAGGGTCAGGGGCCCGCGCAACGATGGAAGTCGTGATGGAAAAGATGGGCTGGACCATGGACAGCTTTTCCCTGGCGTCGGATTTGAATTCCAAGGAACAGGCTGCTGCATTGTGTGATGACAAGGTTGATGCCATCGTATTTACCGTGGGTCACCCCGCAGGCACGATTTCGGAAGCAACCACCACCTGTGATTCCGTCCTGGTGCCGGTTGATAACGACGTGATCCAAAAGCTGGCGGCTGACAATGCCTATTATGCTATGACATCCATTCCGGGCGGCATGTACAAGGGTACGGATACCGACACGACAACATTCGGTGTCGGCGCGACCTTCGTATCCTCGTCTAAAACCAGCCCGGACGTTGTGTATCAGGTTGTAAAGGCGGTGTTTGATAACTTCGACCGCTTTAAGAAGATGCATCCGGCTTTCGCCAATCTGGAAGAAGCCAAGATGATCAAAAACAATCTGTCTGCCCCGCTGCATGACGGCGCGGTGAAGTATTATAAGGAACGTGGCTGGATGTAAGTCCGGTTTGGGGGGCGGGCGACTGTTTGGGTGCCGGCCCCCCATTTTTTTCGTCAATTTGCCTGATACTTAAATTTGCATACACTCTTAGTGTTACAACAGGTCATGCGTAGGGGGATGTGGTGATGAGCGATAAGAATGACGGGGCCGGTGGTCTAAGCCAGTCTGAATTGGACGATCTCGTTGCTTCCAATGACACCGGGGGGCGCGCACCAACCAATCAGACCTTGGTTCTTGCCATGGCGACGATCGCGTTGCTGTGGTCCCTGTTTCAGGTCTGGATCGCGTCACCTATCCCATATGAAATTGGCTTTGGTGCCTTTTCCAGTAAGGATGCTCGCGCCATTCACCTGACCTTCGCTCTGGTGTTGGCCTTTATGGCCTATCCGGCGTTCAAAAGCAGCCCACGGTCTTATATTCCAATCACGGATTGGATCATCATGATCCTGGGAGCGTCCTGCGCATTTTATTATTTCGCGGCAGATTTGCCGATTGTCGCCAGCCTGGGGGGGGAATTGCTGAGCGACCGCCCGGCGAACGCCAATACCACTGATGTCATTGTCTTCTGCGTCGGTATCGTCGCCCTGTTAGAAGCCACCCGCCGCAGCCTGGGCCCGCCGTTGGCTATCCTGGGCATTTTCTTCCTGGCCTATACCTATTTCGGGCCTTATTTCCCAGGATTGTTACAATGGAAAGGGGTCAGTTTTGAAGGCTTGGCCTATCACCAGTGGCTTTCTCAAAGCGGTGTGTTCGGCATCGCGCTGGGGGTGTCAACGGACCTTGTTTTCCTGTTCGTTTTGTTTGGGGCCTTGTTGGATAAGGCCGGGGCAGGAAGCTATTTCATTAAGGTTGCGTTCGCCCTGATGGGCCACTTGCGGGGAGGGCCTGCAAAGGCGGCAGTTGTCGCGTCCGGTATGACCGGTCTGATCTCTGGTTCTTCAATCGCCAATGTGGTGACGACGGGGACCTTTACCATTCCGATGATGAAACGCGTCGGGTTCAGTAATGAGAAGGCGGGCGCGGTAGAGGTTGCGTCTTCCGTGAATGGTCAGATCATGCCACCGGTGATGGGGGCTGCGGCCTTCCTGATGGTGGAATATGTCAACATCCCCTATTTCGATGTCGTAAAGCACGCCTTCCTGCCAGCGATTATCAGCTATATCGCCCTGGTCTATATCGTCCATCTGGAAGCCATGAAGCAGGACATGCCGGCCCTGGAACGGGTTACGACGCCCAAACCGTTGAAGCTGCAGTTTCTGTCTTTCCTGATGTCGGCTGCGATGTTCATCGCGATTGGTGGTGCGGTTGCCTATCTGTCAGAAGCATATTTCATGCTGACCAGTTCACCGGCACTGCTGTTGGCCTCTGCCATTGCATTGGGGGCAATCATCATTCTGTCCAAGGGCATTTCGCGGGGCGCTTCTGAGGGGACAAAGGCAGCGATTTTCTCCACCTTCACCATGGTGGTTGGCTATTGCATCGTCGGCGGCTTCTTCACGATGTATCTGCTGCAGACGATCTCTGAAATCCTCAGTGCCAATGGCCTGGATTTCCTGATGCTGTACATCGTTTCGGCTCTGTTGATCCTGGTCTATGTCTTTCTGGTCAGCATCTGTGCCCGCTATCCGGATCTGGAAGTTGACGATCCGAACTCCCCCATCGTCACGCTGCCAATGCCGCGCCCGACGATCATGTCTGGGTTGCATTTCCTGCTGCCGGTCCTGGTTTTGATCTGGATGCTGATGGTAGAGCGCAAGTCGCCCAGCCTGTCCGCATTCTGGGCAGTGATGCTGATGATTTTCATCCTGATTACCCAGCGGTCGCTGTTCGCCTTTTTCCGGGGGGAGACCGGCAATGGGATGATCGGGGAAAGTATCCGCGATTTGGTTGCAGGCCTGATTTCAGGCGCGCGCAATATGATCGGGATCGGGATTGCCACCGCTGCGGCGGGGATCATCGTTGGGGCCGTATCTCAAACCGGGATTGGCAGCGCGCTGGCCGATCTGGTTGAACTGATGTCCTTTGGCCAGTTGATCCTGATTTTGATCTGGACGGCGGTTCTTAGCCTTGTGCTGGGTATGGGCCTGCCGACAACGGCAAACTATATCGTCGTGTCATCCCTGCTGGCACCTGTTGTGGTGGCGCTGGGTCAGCAGAATGGCCTCGTCGTGCCATTAATCGCGGTCCATCTGTTCGTCTTCTATTTTGGCATCATGGCCGATGTCACGCCACCGGTCGGGCTGGCATCCTTCGCTGCGGCGGCGGTGTCGGGTGGTGATCCTATTAAGACTGGTTTTGTCGCGTTTTTCTATTCCATGCGCACGGCCCTGTTGCCCTTCCTGTTCATCTTCAACACCGATCTGCTGCTGATCGATGTAGGGCCCCTACAGGCGGTGATAGTCTTTATAGTGGCGACGGCGGCGATGCTGATCTTCACAGCCGGGATGCAGGGCTTTTTCCTGGCGCGGTCGCGGTTCTATGAATCGGTTCTGCTGATCCTGGTGGCGTTTACATTGTTCCGCCCGGGGTTCTGGATGGATATGATCATTTCCCCCACCCAATCGATGCCGCCTAATTCGATTGTTGAACAGATCGGCGCATTGGAGCCAGGGACGGATATGGTCCTGCTGGTTGATGGTTTGGATAAGGCAGGATCACCCATTGAGTTTACCGCAATTGTCGAAGTTCCTGAGGGGGCGACGGGTCAGGATCGTTTGGAAAACTTCGGTCTGGAACTGATCATCGATGGCGAGAAAGTAACAATCGACAATGTTGTCTATGACTCNCCAGCCGATAAACAGGGCGTGTTTGATTGGGATCAGGTGATTATGGATGTCCAGGTTCCATCCAATCAGCCCCCTAAAGAGTTGTTGTGGATACCGGCGCTTGTTCTGTTCTTCTTGATTGGTTGGGTTCAATCCCGCCGTCAAAAGCGCATTAACCTGGGCCATGCAACGGCTTAGGATGGGGGGAGAAGACCATGTATAAGAATGTCTTGCTGGCTGTGGATTTGGGTGAAGATGCGTCTTGGAAAAGGGCCCTGCCAGAGGCCATTGCTTTGATCAAGGCGTCTGGGGGCGTGCTGCATATCATGACCGTCGTACCGGATTTCGGCATGACGGTCGTTGGATCCTTTTTCCCGTCCGGTTTTGAATCCAAGGCCATCGCGTCGGCACAGGAAAAGTTGCATGCTTTTGTGAAAGAGCATGTGCCACAGGATATCAAGGTTCAGCACATTATCGCCCATGGCGGACCGGCCGAGGAAATATTAGCGGCTGCGAAGAAAGTCCCAACAGATGTGATCGTAATCGGGTCTCATAGACCCGGACTGGAACACGCTATCCTGGGGTCTGTCGCGTCGCGTGTGGTTTCCCACGCAGAATGTTCTGTTCTGGTCGTGCGCGGAAGCTAGAGCGCGTTCTGATCACTCAGGCCGGTCTATGGACCTAAAGATTACCGCCCGCGGGTTCCAGAAAGGGCGGTGGGTCGGTAAAATCGACGCTTGGAATATTCAACAGCGGGTCATTGGCATCGGATAATTCCAGAGACAGCCCTGTTAAAACCCCCTGATTTCCAGTGTCCAATCCAGTAGAGGCAATGTCGGAATTGTCTTGGGAGGTATCTTCCCCAATGGCGTCAGGGTCTTCTGTCGTCATGGCGGCATTTGTGTCCTGCATCGGCTGCTCTAGCTCTGGCAGGGGTTCCAGTGACGCTGTGTCTTGCGATGGCTCCAGGGAAGATGTTGGCGCCGGATCAAGCGGGGACAACGGCTCTAGCGGTGCCAATGGGTCCAAGGGCGAGGGAGAGTCCAGTGGCGCCAATGGCTCCAGCGGTGTGGAAGGGTTCAGTGTAGCATTTGGATCAAAGGTCTGAGATTCTGGAATACCATTATCCTGTGACGGCGGGGTCAAAGGATCCAAAATTGCCCCAGGATCCAATGTTTCCCCTGTTGAAGAACCACCCAATTCATTGTCTGTAATGGGGGCGGATGCTTCCGGTGCGTCTGCGGGCATAACGCCATCATTCAACATCGCCAGATACAGGCGATCCGCTGAACCGGCGGCGCAATCCTGGCATACGGTCAGATTATCGGCCCCTGGACCATTTGTGACGCCAATAATGTCCCCATCAGGGGCTATCATGGTCTGGCGCCAGTTGCCGCGTGCAATCGTATAGCCGTTGATCATTTTCTCATAGATCATGGCCGGGGCGGGGGTTAGGACACCTTGATCATCAATCTTGAATCCGGCGGCGACAACGGTCGCGCCAATTGGCATGTTGCGGTCCATCCATACGGTTTTTTCCTCACCCACAGCGCGGTCATTGCCATAAACGACAAGATACTGATCGCCTACCTGATCATAGATGAAGGGATAATCGCTGGCGCGTTCCCAGTTTCCAAAGGTCTTGGCAATAATATGTTTGGACTGGGCATAGCCTGCCAGCAAGCGCTCTTCAAAGCAGTCATAGGCCGCTTCCAATTGCTCTTTTCCAGGGGTGGCCGCCGGGCTGCCATCTTCTGCCTTAGTGGGCGCTACACTGCAGGGGGGAGGGGTGTTTTCGCCAGCCACCTCATCGGCAATTGCCGTTGTAGCCGAAAGGCTAATCACAGATGCCAGCGCCGCAATCGCCAGTGTATGACATGATTTTAATGCCACGCTATTGATTCCTTTTCCCATCTCACACAATCCTGCGACTATTTTTAGGCCGATTCTATCCAGTTTCGGAAGCATTTTCGGACAATCGTCACAGCTTTCTTTTTAGCCCGGCTAAGGCGATGGTCAGCCATCCAATAATCAAGCTTAATCCCCCGATCGGGGCGGCGGCACCTGCGGCCCGAAAATCCAGAAAAGCCAGAGCCAAAAGACTGCCGCAAAAAACCAGCGTGCCAAATGTGAACAGGCCCGCCGCCAGTGCCAGCATGCGCGTGGTTTGGTGTCTCAGGGCAATCGCGCAGCCGAAAATTGCAACGGCATGGATCAGCATATACCGGCTGGCGGTTTCCACCCAATCGACGGCTTTATCCGTCACCATAGTATCCAGGCCATGGGCGGCCCAGGCACCCAAACCAACAGCCAATGCGCCAAATACGCCCGCGAAAATTAAAAATAGACGCATAAGGTACTTCCTTTGAAAAGGCTGCGCGTATTACGTAGAAAAGCATTGAGCCCGCCAAGGCGGGCTCAAGACAGTATAAAAAGGAGTATCCCTGGGTCCAGGGAATACTGGGGAATTACGATCAGGCGTATTGATCAACAACCTGCCCAAGGGCACGTGTCTGCTCCGACTGGGTGTTCTGGTTGCCGTTCACCGTTGCTGTGGACTCTTCGTTTCGTGTCGTCTGGTTCGTTGCCCCAACACCGGTTGCCGACGCGATCTGTGTCACAGCCTCTGTGTCCGTCGCGGCATCCACTGTGGCGTCGTCATTGGCCGCCTGGGCAGCGTCCTGAGCCTGTGTCAGGTAATCCTGCGCGGCATTGCTCAGCGTTACTGTGTCGGTATCATCTTCTTGCTGAGACTGCTGGGATGCTTGCTGTTGCGTGTCTGTTTCCGCAGCGCGCAACTGGTCTTCAGCTTCGACATCATCAACGGCGGGTTGCTGTTGAAGCTCTTCCTGANGTGCCCGTTCGTCGGCGCGGCGCTGGGCTGCGGCCTCCGGGTCGAACGTGCTGCGCGTAACTGCGGGGTTAAATCCGCCAATACCACCGATGTCGGCCATACCGTCATCCTTTCTTTTCTCGATGCTGGGGAAAGACGCCCCCGTATTCTGCACCCATATAAATTCGCCGGTTCTTCGGTCGAATAGATACTTATCTGCCTTAATATAGTCAGTTTCGCCAGGTTCCGCAACATATGGATGACATTTGATCTAATTTTGGTCTTATAGGGGGGTAGGCTTTATCGGCGATGTTGTTTCGGGTCCAGGGCGTCTTGTAATCCATCGCCCAGAAAATTGAAGGCGATGACGGTTACAAAGATCGCTAATCCCGGCCAAAGCGCCAGATTTGGGCTGTCCCAGATGTAATCCTGTGCGTTGGTCAGCATCGTCCCCCAACTGGGTGTCGGCGGGCGAATGCCAAGGCCAAGAAAGCTGAGGACGCTTTCCAGCAGGATGATATTCCCGATCGACAAAGTCGTTGCGATAACGATGGATGCCTGGACATTGGGAAAGATATGCCGTCGCATGATGGCAAATGGGGTTGCCCCTTGTGCTCGGGCGGCGACGACAAATTCCCGTTGCTTCAGGCTTAGAGTCTCCGCCCGGACCAGCCGTGCCACGGTTGGCCAGGCGACCAGAGAGATAATCATAACAAGGCGCATCAACCCGGACCCGTCGGTAAACGCGCCCAACCCGATCTTATTGAAATCCAGTGCGGACAGGACGATCAGCAGCGGCAGAAGTGGCAGGGCGATCACCCCATCGGTCAAGCGCATCAACAGGCTGTCTAGCCATCCGCCGAAGTAGCCAGCACAAATGCCAATGATGCTGCCCAGTATGGCGGCGGTCAGGGCGGTGATTAGGCCGACAGTCAGGGAGGCCTGGCTGCCCAGGATTAAACGGGCCAACACGTCGCGTCCAAGCTCGTCCGTGCCCAGGGGATGGCCGGGATCAGGTGGTCCTTTCAGATTGAAGAGGTCCGTTTCAAATCCATCCAGGTCCAGCAACGCCAGAAGATGCTGACCCGCCAGAGCGGTCAGAACCAGCAGGATCAGGACAATAAGGGATAGAACAGCCATCCGGTTGCGCAGGAAGTTTCCCCGGATCCTTTGCGCACGACGCAGGGGGGTAGGGTGCGTCATCTGCCATTCCCCCGGTCCTGCAGCGCGATACGCGGATCCAGCACGGCGTATGCGATATCTGCCAGAATACTGCCCGCCAATGTGAAAGCGGTCGCGACCATCAAACCGACCAGTGCCAGATTGAAGTCATTGCCCATCACGGCCTCGTAAATCATACGACCCATGCCAGACCACCCGAAAATCGTTTCGGTGATCAGCGCACCGGAAAACAATGTACCAAAACTAAGCGCAATCACGGTGATCAGGGGCAGCAGCGCATTGCGCAGGGCGTGATCAAATAGCTGGCGCGCCGGATTGGCCCCTTTTGCCCTGGCAGTGCGCATATAATCCTGACCCAGGGATTGCAGCATCGCACCGCGCATGAAGCGGGTGAAGCCGCCAATGGATGCCAGGCTGAGCGCGGCGACGGGCAAAAGCATGTGGCGCAGATGGTCCAAACCGCTATCGCCGCTTTCGGCCATTCCGCCAGCGGGAATCCAGGCGACCGGCACAGCGATATAGGCGATCAGCAACAGGGCCAGCCAGAAGGGGGGGACTGAAATCCCGGCAAAGCAGATCAGATTGATGGCATAATCTGTCAGGCGATTATGTCGGGCCGCCGCCCATACGCCCAATGGGATCGCCAAAGCCAGGGCCACAAGGGTGCTGATCCCCAGCAATTGAAATGTTGCCCAAAGGCGCGGCATCAGCACGTCACCGACCGGTTGCTGATACAGTCTGGAATATCCGAAATCCCCCTGCAATGCACCTGCCAGCCAACTGGCATATCGTGCCAGGACTGGGCGATCCAGATCATAGCGCGCCCGCAATCTTTCGGCGTCCGCCGCCGTCATTTCTGGATTGGCGGAAAACATCAGATCAATGGGGTCACCTGGCATCAAACCGATCAACCCGTAGCTTGCAAAGGACACGACCAGCAGCACAAGAAAACTGTGGATCAAACGATGGGTGAGGTAGTGGATCATCGGTGTCGGGTGGCTTGGGTCACGGTGACAGATGCCAATCTTCAACCCATAACGGGGAGGGGAACTGATGGCCCGTCGGTGTCAGACCCGACAGGCTTTTTGGCAGGATATAGGTGTCGGACCGGAAATACAGCGGCAGAACGGGAAGATCGGTGACATACAGCTGTTGCATCCGTCTCCACAACTGCTCCTGTCTGGCTTCTTCGCAGTCAAATTCCAGGCCATTGATGATCTCATCCATTTCAGGACTGTCATAGCCTGGGTAATTCTGACCAGCCCAGGCATTGGCCTCCCGCGGGATCTCCTGGGAATGCAATGTCGTGCGGGGGACGGATTCCGGTGCGCTCATCCAGGCATACATCGCCATGGCGGGATATTTACGCTTTGAAATCGTGTCCCCAAACAGCACGCGTGGGGGCTCGTTTTCGATACGGATATCGATACCGATCTGCTTCCATTGATTTTGCAGAACCTGCTGTACCAATTCGCGCGATTTGTTCCCGGCGGTGGTTTGCAGGGTCAGTGTCAGGGCATCGTCCCCCTTGTACCGAATGCCATCAGCGCCCAGTGTCCAGCCCGCCTGGTCCAAGAGATCCGCAGCCTTTTCCGGGTCATAGGCATAGTGTGGAATGTCAGGATCATACCGGATATCCAACGGATTGACGTTGCTTTGTGCGACAGGCTGCTTGCCCTTGAACAAGCGTTTGGTGATCAGGGATCGGTCAATACCATACAGCAATGCCTGGCGTACGCGTACGTCCTTCAGGATTGGATTGTCCAAGTTCAAATCAATATGCTCATAGACTAGGCTGGGCTTGTAGATGATCTGGTAGTCATCGCCATAGCGTTCCTGGAAGGCCAGCGCCTGATCGACAGACAGGCCTAACTCCCCAGCGATCATGTCAATATCGCCCGCCAGCAGATTGGCTGTCAGGGCGGCGGTGTTTTCAATCGCCCGTATTTCGATTTCATCAAAGTACGGGGGCTTTCCCCACCATTCCGGGTTCCGCTGCAGCAGGATGCTTTGGCCAGGTGTGACCCGGGCGATGCGATAGGGGCCATACCATAGGCCCGGATTGGTCGAATCCGTATCATAGGCGGTACGACGGCGATAGTCAGCCGCGCCTTCATCGAATATCGGCTTTTCAATATGGCGGNGCAGCAGCGTTAAGCCGGATAAGCCCTGATAATCACAAGAGCGCTTGTTCAGATGCAGGGTGAATCGCTTTTCCCCATCAATCTCTACCCGGTCGATGCGGCGGTATTGTTCCGCATTATCAATACCGGATTCAGGGTTCTTGCCCATTTCTACGGAAAACAAGACATCCTGGGTTGTGATCGGCGTGCCATCCCCCCAAACGGCATCGGGCGGCAGTTCGTATTGGACTGCCATGCCTTCCTGGCCATCCTGTGTCAGTTCCAATGCGGCCGTCCCTTGCTCCAGGCTGGGAAGGCGCGTGCACAGCAGGCAGACCCGCTTCCAATCCGGGTCATAGGCCGTGATCGGGCGTCGTGCCATGGCAATGACATAGGTTTTTGCCAGCATGGAATCGAAGGCCGGATGCAGGGTAGAGGGATACTGACTGATCCCGATGGTCAGCCGTTCCTTGCTAATCGCCTGCGCTTCGAAGGTCAGGGAAGACACACCGACGAGCGCCAGAATGACAACTTGGATCAGGCGGATCATTCAGACCGTCCTCCCATTCCTATTCTTCCGAACCACCCATGGCTTTTGACCATCCGATCGGATCATGCAGAAACGCTTCCACCTGGTCCGCTTGGCCTGCTTTGAAATAGCCATCTTCCTTGGCGCATTCCAGAACATCCCACCACGTTGCCAGGGAATGCAGCGCGACGCCATGGTCGGCCAGGGCTTTCTCCCCTTCCGGGAAAATGCCGTAATGGAAGATCACAAATGTGTGGTGACACACCGCGCCCGCGTCACGTATACCGTCGACGAAGGACAGTTTAGAGCCACCATCGGTCGCCATGTCCTCAACCAGGATTACCCGTTGCCCTTCTGCCAGGGCCCCTTCGATGCGGGCATTGCGCCCAAAGCCTTTGGGTTTTTTACGGATATAACACATCGGCAGCATCAGGTGGTCTGAGATCCAGGCCGCGAAGGGAATACCGGCGGTCTCCCCCCCTGCAACCACGTCCAGGCTTTCAAAACCGACCTTTTCCTCAATCGTGGCGGCCCCCATTTTCATCAGGCGACGGCGCGCGCGCGGAAAGGCGATCAGCCGACGGCAATCCACATAGACCGGACTTTTTCGGCCACTGGTCAGGGTGAAAGGGTCGTCCGGCTTGAACAGCACAGATTGGGTTTCAATCAAAATCCGGGCGGCAACGCGAGAGATCGGGGTTGAAGCGGTGGTGGTCATACGCAATGGGTCCTTTTCAAGGCTCTAATAATGAATGTGACACATTAGGGTGTCGGCAGGGGCGTCTCAACTGGGCGAAATACTTTTCCGGCCAAAATGTATCCGATGGTCTTGGTTCCGACGATGGCAATGATCAGCGTCGTGATCAGGATCGCCGCAATCGCCAGTCCATGCGCAAAACCACTGTCAATCGCATCCGCATATAGAATGGCCGCGACACTGAAGGCGGCCATTGGGAAGGTGCAGGACCAGGCGCTTAATCCAAACGGCATTTGCAGCATCGCTTTGACCTGTGGGATCAGGATCAACAGCATGAAAACGGCAATGCCGAAGAACATCTGGGCCGTGCCATCAATATGCCCCCCGTTCAATACGGCATAGGCGGTAAAGCACAGCGATGGCGGTGCCAGCAGGATTGCCAGCGTCGGTCGCAGCGGTTTTTCCATCGCGCGTTCAAACAACAATCGATAAAAGACGACCGTGAACAGGATGATCCAGAATAACAGCCCCACGGCAAAGACCATCCAACTGATACCCGTATAGCCCAATGGCGCCCCCACAATCGGGGTCACCAGATTGCCAACAACCGGGATGAACCATATGGGCGTTGCGTGCGATATATGATTATCCCGTGATATCCACTTAGTGACGACACGAACCGTGATCGCCATATTGGCGATTGCGGCAACGCTCCAGATCAGGGTCGCCAAGCCGTGGGACAAACCGATAAGACTGGAAGACAGTATCATCATTGTCATGGTTGCCGTGGCGAATAAATTTCCCTGGATCGGGTGATTTAACTCGTCCAGCACGGCCTGACGATGCCGGACTGTTTTCAGGCCATACAGGCCCAACAAAATCAGAAATATACCAATCGCGATTCCAATGAAAATGATACCGGGAATGGGACCTATTCCATAGGCTATTCCTGTTTCGCGCCAGGCAATGGCAAACCCTGCCAGGCCCAGCCCTGCGCTGAACAGGCTGACGGGCATATGTTGCAGGCTGGCGGGGATGCGATCATCGCTGGTGGTTGCGGTACTGGTCGCGCCTGCTTTTTGTGCCGATGGCCCCTTTGCCGCTGATTTGACGGGGCTGCTTTTCTTCGCAACGGACTTTTTTGCCGTCGCTTTTTTGCGCCTGGCTTTTTTCTGACCTGCTGCGACAGGTTGCGCCGTAACGGTCGTATCGGGAGAGTCGGGGGGTACTGCCATGCGGCACAATCCATTGATGGTGTATAACAGGTTCCACTGTTGTAGCCTTGTCTAACCCATTTTGGAAAGAGTTAGGCGGCAGTGCGGTTCTACTGTCCCTTTTCACACTTTTGAAAGGAATTGCAACATGTCCACGGTCCAACCCCTTGCAGCCACT
Organism: Rhodospirillales bacterium; assembly: GCA_002696645.1. GTDB lineage: Bacteria > Pseudomonadota > Alphaproteobacteria > UBA8366 > Aestuariispiraceae > Pacificispira. Next base: position 36,961 of record NZSA01000039.1, read on the forward strand.
GAGACGGATCCCCGCGTCAAGGCGGTGTTTGACGATATAAGGGCGGTGCGCGGCAGTGATTTTATCAATAACTTCTGGCTCTATCTGGCCTTCGACCCGGCCCTGCTGGAGGATGTCTGGCACAGCGTGCGTGACACGATGATCGCCCCGTCGGCCCTGGATCAAAAAACCAAGGAAATGATCTATATCGCGGTTTCTGTCGCCAATGCCTGTCAGTATTGCATCCATTCCCATACCGCTGCGGCAAAGGCGAAGGGGATGACGGCATCAGAGCATGCGGATCTGTTGCGTGTGATTGGGCTGGCGGCGCGAACCAATCATCTGGTGAATGGTTTGCAGGTCCCGGTCGATGCCGCATTTGATATGGCGGCCAGCGAGAATGGCGAGACGTAAAAGATTGTAACGGAATGGTTTTCTTTGCGCGTTTGCGTTCTATAGTGCGCCCAAACATCGCTGAAAGGGTTGGCCGTGCTGGAAATTGTCTTAACGATTGCGCCGATTTTCCTGTTGATCGTACTGGGTAATATCCTGCGCCGGATTGGCATTCCGTCTGTCGATTTCTGGAATATTAATGACAAGCTGGTCTATTGGGTCTTGTTCCCGGTCCTGCTGTTCAAAACGACATCGAGCTTAACTCTGTCAGGGGCGGTGATCGGGAATTACGCCATCGTCATTCTGGGGGGATTTTTTGCAGCGGTTCTATACAGCCTGATCGCAATCAAAGTGTTCAGGATTTCAGCCCCCAGCGGCACGTCGGTTTTACAGGGGGCCGCGCGCCATAATACCTTTATCGCCCTGGCGGTGGCAGAGCGTCTGTTCGGCGCTGATGGTCTGGCCTTAGCGGCAATGGTAACAGCGGTCCTGATACCGGTGACAAACATCGTTGTTGTGACATCCATGGTCGGCATGTTGCCAAAAACACCGGGGCGCAGCCTGCCCGCAGCGATCCTGCGGGATCTGACCCGCAACCCACTGCTGGTTTCCATTGTGATCGGGATGTCACTGAACCTGTTGGGCGTCGGGGAGATTCCGGTATTGCATCAGACGGCCGGAATTCTGGGGGCGGCGGCCTTGCCGATCATGCTGTTATGCATTGGGGCCAATTTGCATTTTTCTGAGATGCGGGCGGGTCTGTTATCGACCTATCTGTCTATGGCTGGAAAGTTCATCGTCTTCCCGGCGGTCGTCTTTGGCTTGGTGCTGATGGTTGGATTGGAAGGAAATATGGCAATGATCCCGCTGATTTTTGCCTGTGTCCCAACGGCGGCATCCTCCTTCACCCTGGCCCGCCAAATGGGGGGGGACGCCCCGCTGGCCGCATCGATTGTGACGGTGCAGACCCTGGTGTCTTTCGTTTCCCTTCCCATCGCGATCACGCTATTGGGACACGTCTTTGGACTGACTTTTTAAATCATACCAGGCGCGTAACACGTCCTGTGTGACCTTTGGGTCGGCCAGGACCAAGCGAATGGCGTCCTGTTCGTAATCTTCCAGGCGGACTGTCAGAAAGTCCCCCCATTGCCGTAGGTAAGAGCCGGAAAACATCGCATTGCGCTTTGACACATCCGGTGTTCCAAAGCGCATGATCAGGTCCGAATCAACTTTTTCCAGATCGAAACCATCAGGGTATTTATCCTCAATTTCTATGCGATACAGGGTGTCATCATCCGGTCGAACAGAAAAGAAGATGCCGAAATGGTATTCCCGATACCGACACAGGGTTCCATGATAGCGGTGATACCCTTCCTGTATGGAGGGTTCGCAAAAGAACCGATATTGCGACAAGGCTTCCAGGGCGGCATTCCGCGTCATACCCAGGGAAAGACCGCGAAGGCTGTACTCCGTGTCTTGCGCCCGGACCGATCCGGCCCCGAACAGGTGTGTTCCTATCAGAAACAACAGGAACAGCAGACGCGTCATCGGGTCAGACCCAGTCGCTGATGCCATTGGGCCAGGGATTCGTCCGGATATTCGTCAAACGTCTTATCCTGTGGACCGGCTTCAGTCTCGCACCAGGGNGCCTTATACGCCGTCATCAGATTTACATGTTCTGGCGGCACGGGAAGGGCGGTATCTATTGCCGATGCAAAGGGATGCACAAGTTCAGGCCAGCGGCTGTCATAGCACCACAGGCAGGACCCGCAATGCTTACAGAAATGGCGGCCCAGCGGGCTGATGCCGTCAGGTGCGCGCGTATCCCTGGCATGATAGACGCTCAGATGCTCTTCTCCCTCAATCGACAGGCTGGCATAATCGCCCCCCAGATTGATCGTATAGCCACCGCCCCCCTGAGTCTTGCGACAGATTGAACAGTAACAGCGGTTAAAGGGATAGGGATGTGCGCTTTCCAGGGAAAACCGCACAGACCCGCAATGACAGCTTCCCTCCAGCCTCATGCTTCTTTCTCCTCAATTCCAACGGGATGATAGTCATAGGGGCCAACGCCCTGGACCAACATCATTCGGACTGTATCGCTGCCAATATTGCGAACCTCATGGGCAACCTTGGGGGCGACGGCGCAACTGTCACCGGATTTCAGGTGATGCATCGCTTTCGGGGCGCGGCATTCAATTTCAACCGATCCGGCAAGACAGTAAAATCGATCATGGACGTTGGTATGCCAATGCCAGGGAACTTTCTCCCCCGCCTGCAATGTCATTTCCAGAACGCGCAGGGTTGGTGTTTCCTCAACAATATCAATGCGCGCGACGGAAAATTGATTTTCCCATGGCCTTGTGTCAGTCATCCGTCAGACTCCTTATTTCAGCATTTGCGTGTCGCCATCGATGCTCAGCGCTTGTCCAGACAAGGTTCCACAGTCATCGGATGCAAGGAACAAAGCCATGGCGGCAATATCTTCCGGCGGGATCAATCGCCCCATTGAGGCCAGATTGGTGTAATTGGCCAACATCTCTTCAAAAGGGACGCCGCGCGCATCGGCTTTGGCGGTGATCACCCGTTCAATCCTGGGGCCTTCCACGGCGCCGGGCAGGATGGCATTGACCCGAATGTTGAAGGGGCCCAGCTCTGCCGCCAGCGACTTTGTAAATCCGACAACCGCCCATTTGGACGCGGAATAGGGGGTGCGCAGCGGGAAGGCGAATTTCCCCGCTGCGGAGGAGAGATTGATGATTGCTCCACCGCCCGCTGCTTTTAGATGGGGCACCGCCAGCCGGGTGCATAAAAACTGTCCGGTGATGTTGATCGCCAGCGTTCTTTCAAAATCATCAGGATTGATATCTTCAACCGGGCCGGTCGGCCCTGCAATGCCGGCATTGTTGACCAGGACATCCAGGCCGCCCAGAGCGGCCAATCCCTGTTCAAAGAAAGCGTCGACAGCCGCGCGATCTGAGATATCCGCCTGCATTTGACCGATATCAGGGTGTGTGGTGGACAGGTCTGCCAAAGCCGTCTGATCAATATCGCACACAAAGACTCTCGCGCCCGCCGCATTCATCTTTTCGGCCATAATGCGCCCGATTCCCGCTGCGCCGGCGGTGATAAGAATGCGCTTTCCTGTCAATTCATGTGTCATTCTGGTATCCTCCCGGACCAAGGGCTTTTTTGTACAGTGCCATCGTTTCGGCAACGATGATACCTTCGGCAAAGTCCTTTTCCACAGCCAGCCTTGCCCCTTTACCCAATTGGCGGCGCAAGGCTGGGTTTTCAGCCAATTTTTGTAGAGCGTCGGCCAGGGGTTCCACGGATTTCAGGGGAATCCGCAAACCGGTTTCCCCGTCCCGACAAATCTCCCGACAGCCCGGCACATCGGTCGCGATCACCGGGCGTGCACAGGCTGCCCCTTCCAGCAACGATTTAGGCAAGCCCTCGCGATAGGATGGCAGCACCGCGATATGGGCAGAGCCATACGTGCCGGGTATATCTGATGAAGGACCTGCGATTTCGACCACACGTTCGTCTTGCCAGGCCTTCAGGGTGGCGACCGGGATGCTGGCTGGATTGGCATCGGTTGGGCCGACCAGCCGGATTGTGATGTCGACCCCTCGCTGTTTCAGAAGACGCGCGGCCTCCACCAATTCGCCGATCCCCTTGTCCCACAGCATCCGGCTGACACAAACAGCGACGGGCGTTCCTGGCGGTTCTGGCATCGGGTAAAACCGATCGATGTCCACACCAGAGCCTCGAATCACCACGATCCGTGCAGGCTTCACATGCATGCGATTTTCAAACAGGGCGGCATCATCCGAATTTTGCACGATCAGATGGGTGTTCCGGCGGTTATTCAGCCAACCAAAAGCCCGCTCAACGACTGGTCTTAACAGGGTGATTTTCCAGCCCGTGGCGATAAAAAGGAATCCCAGCCCCGCCATGGCATTTACAACGGCCGGGGTTCCTGTTTTCGCTGCCGCCAACCCGCCATACAGGACCGGTTTCATCGCTACATGATGCACCAGATCCGGCTGCTCCTGGCGATACAGACGTGTTATTGCGCGGAAGGTCTTCAGGTCCCGGACAGGGTTCAGGCCTGACCGGTCAAAAGGAATGTCGCGGGCGACAAATCCCTCTTCAATGATGCGGTCGCGATGATCGGCCATGCGACAGGCGACAATGACTTTCGCCCCGGCATCCCGTGCCGCCCGGGCGAAGGGCAGGCGATGAGACCAGAAATACCAGTCTTCCGTCACCAGATACAGGATCGTTTTACCACTCAGGTCCAACGATGCCACCCGTGTCATGGCTTGCCCATCCAACGCTCTGCCCAGGCCTCCAGCATGCAAATGCCCCATAGGGCTTCCGCCCGTGCCCCGCGCCCGTTCAGATGGTCCTTCCAGGCCTGGCGCACAGGTGCGGGATCAATCCAGCCCCGGGATTTCAGACGGTCCTGTGATAGCAAGGTTTCAGCCCAATCGCGCAGCGGGCCGCGCAACCAATCGCCCAATGGAATGGCAAAGCCGCTTTTTGGACGATCCACTAAAGTCTGGGGCACATGGCGATACAGAACCTGCCGCAGTGGCCATTTGCTGATTCCGTTGCGGATTTTCAGTTCCGTGGGCAGGGTCCAGGCAAATTCGACCAACCGGTGATCCAACAGGGGTACACGGGCTTCCAGGCTGACGGCCATGCTGGCACGATCGACCTTGGTTAGGATGTCATTGGGTAGATAGCCAAGCGTATCGGCATAGGCAGCGCGGGCTGAGGGGTCCAGTACCGGACCATCGGGTAATTGCCCTGGAATGTTCAGGCCTGTCAGATCTTCGGGCCAATGGGTCACCAGATCCAGATAGCGCGCATCAGGGGTGCCTGCGGCAAGCGCCCGCGACAGTTTTTGGACTTTGGTGCCAAGCATGCGCGGGCGCTTCGATTCCGGCATAAACTGGGCCAAAGTATCCCATATTGCAGGCCCCGGTGCCGCCAGGGCCGCGGCCCCCATGCGGCGCATTGGTGCTGGGACGGCACTGACCCTGCGTTCAATCTGGCCCAGGGCTTTATGACGGTTATAGCCAAAGAAAACTTCGTCCCCGCCATCGCCGCTCAGGGCCACAGTCACCTGATCGCGCGCCAGTTTGCTGACCAGATAGGTGGGCAGGGCAGATGAATCCGCAAAGGGCTCATCATACCAGTCCGGCAGATTGGGGATCAGATCCAGGGCATCCTGTGGCGACAGGTCCAGGCTGGTGTGATCGGTGCCCAGATGCCGGGCGACCGCAGCGGCATGATGCGCCTCGTCATAGTCAGAGGCCCCGAACCCGATTGTGAAGGTCTTGATCGGTCGGTCTGCTGCCTGCTGCATCAGGGCAACCACGGTCGAGGAATCCACCCCGCCGGACAATAGGGCCCCCAATGGAACATCGGCCACCATGCGTAATTTTACGGCATCTGCGATCAGGGATTCGGTTTGGTCTATCACCTCTTCTTCGGACAGGGTTGCGATGGGTTGATTGGCAAACTGCGCCATGGACCAATAGCAGTGCCGTGAAATCTCTCCCGCAGTATCTATTTCGGCATAATGGCCGGGCGACAGCATTTCCAGATCCTGATAAATGCATGCCGGGGCAGGAACAACATTGCCCTTCAGATAGCCATCCAGGGCGATGGGCGACAGTTTCGGTTCAAAGGTCGATGTCGCGCGCATCGCCTTTAATTCAGATGCCCAATAGACATGATTTCCCTGGCGTCCGAAATACAGCGGCTTTATGCCCAGTCGATCCCGCACCAATACCAATTTCCGGGTTTGCGTATCCCATAAGGCAATGGCGAACATGCCGACCATGCGGGGCAGCGTGGCGGCGATGCCGTCCCGGGCGAACAGTTCCAGAATAACCTCACTGTCCGACGCGCCGCGAAATTTATAGCTGCGGCGTGCCAGGTCCTTTGCCAGGTCGCGATAGTTATAAATCTCTCCATTATAGGTCATGACATAGCGACCATCAGAGGACCGCATGGGCTGTGCCCCTAAAGGGGAGAGATCGATGATCGCCAATCGGCGAAAGGCCATGGCAATACCGGCATTCGCATCGGCCCAGACCTCGCCCATATCCGGCCCGCGATGCCACATAGCCTGAGCCATCGCCTGTCCGGTTTCGGACAGTCGGGCATGGGAGGTTTCTTTCCTAAGATCAATCAGACCAGATATACCGCACATAAGGGCAAGATAGAGCGCTGCGCAGCATTCGTCACGTCCAGAGCGATGCTGGGCGAGCGACTAAAATTTCAGATGCGACTTTATGTCATGAACACAATATTATTGTTTTAAAACAATGTATTGAAATAAGATTCTGAATGTATTTTTCAGCGCACTAACGGTGCCGTCCTTTACAGAAATATTGGTCAGCGCTACGAATTTTCTGCGAATAATTCGCAGTTTCATGTTTGCCACGATCATGGGCAGCGAGGCGTTGGCTTTTGGAACTGACCCCTCGCAAGAAAAACAAAGGATTCTAGCAAATGAAAATTCAATCAGGCCTGATTGCCGCAACGCTGGTTCTGGGCTCCATTTTCTCCGTCGCCAGTGGATCAACCGACGCCCTGGCCGATGACGCGCGGATTATCAAGGTGGAGATCCAGGATCATAAATTCACACCTGACCGAATTGAGGTCGCGGCCGGTGAGACCTTTATTCTGGAAGTATCCAACAGGGACCCTTTACCGGAAGAATTCGAAAGCATGGCCCTGCATATCGAAAAGGTCATTGCCGGTCACACCGACGGTAAGATTCGCATCAATGGCCTTGAAGCAGGCGAATACGCCTTTATCGGTGAGTTTCATGCCGATCAGGCGAATGGTGTAATTGTCGTTAAATAACAGCATGTTGGAGATATGACATGATAGCAGCCCTGATCATCGTCTTTCGGGAAGTTCTGGAAGCGGCCCTGGTCATCAGCATTGTTCTGTCATCGACCCGCGGCCTGCCCGGTGTGGGGCGTTGGGTCAGTGCAGGCATTGCCGCAGGGGTGGTTGGGGCTGCAATCGTCGCTCAATTTGCGGGGGTGATTTCCGATACGCTGAATGGCTATGGTCAGGAAATCTTTAATGCCTGTGTTCTGTTGCTGGCGGTTGCCATGCTGGCCTGGCACACGATCTGGATGTCGACCCATGGCCGCCAGATGGTCACTGAATTGCGCTCTGTTGGGGATACTGTACGCAGTGGGGGGCGTCCGCTCTATGCGCTGGCGCTTGTTGTCGGGTTAGCGGTTTTGCGGGAAGGGTCAGAAGTCGTGCTGTTCCTGTATGGTCTGGCGGCATCTGATGGGGGTTTTCGGCCCGCAATCCTGGGCGGGTCGGCTGGATTGGCGCTGGGCGTTACTGTCGGTGCAGTCCTGTATCTGGGCCTGCTGCGGATCCCGACCGGTAAGATATTCAGTGTCACGAACTGGATGATTATTCTGCTGGCCGCTGGCATGGCGGCGCAGGCGATGAACTTTCTGGCTGCAGCTGGTTTTGTCACCCTGGGTCCGACCCTGTGGGACAGTTCATTCCTGCTGAGTGAGAGCAGTATTCTGGGGAAAATACTGCATACGCTGATCGGGTATATTGAACGCCCGACAGTGTTGCATCTTATCGTCTATATCGGAACGATCGGGCTGATCACCGGGGCAACGCGGCTGGTATCGAACAGCCAACAGAAGAAGCCGGTTTCAGGTTAAACCGGAACCGCATCGCCTTCCTTTACGGTTTCCATTGCGACATAGGTTGCGGTGGAAATCACGCCGGGCAGGGGGTTGATCACGTCGCCCAGAAAGTGACGAAAGCTCTCCATATCCCTGGTGCGAACCTTCAACAGATAATCAAAGCCACCGGCGACCATGTGACATTCTGCAATACCTGGTTCTTGCTGTACGGCGTGTTTGAAATGCTCAAATATGTCGCTGGTCGTGCGGTCCAGCGTGACCTGAACGAATACGGTCAAGCCAGCCTCCAGTTTTGACGGGGACAGGCGTGCTGCATATCCGGTGATGTATCCGCTTTTTTCCAGCCGCCGCACCCGCTCCAGGCAGGGTGTGGGAGACAGGTTCACCAATCGGGCCAGATCAACATTGCTCAGCCGCCCGTTGGCCTGTAACTGCCGCAAGATATTGCGATCAATTTTATCAAGGCTGCGCGTTGTCTCTGTCATTGCAGAATCTTTCACTATGAAATCTGGGTTTGGCTATAAGATATATCGTCAACACCCCTAAAACAGAAGCACATTTGGCTGGGTTTGTTTTACTGTTTCGGCTCCATTCGATTAAGGGAGACGAACATGCTGCTGACCGACAAACAAGCCGACCGGTATCTTTCTCACGGCGCTCTGCGCCAAGCGGTGCGAGACGCCTATCGCATGGATGAGGAGGCTTGTCTGACGGAGCGTTTGGGTCAGGCGAGACTGGAAGCCGCCGCCCGTGATCGGATCGAAGAGCGCGCGCGCCAATTGGTTGTCGAAGTGCGTAAGGACCGGGTTAAGTCATCTGGCATTGACGCCTTCATGCATGAATATGAACTGTCGTCCCGGGAAGGCGTTGTTTTGATGTGCATGGCCGAAGCCCTATTGCGCATCCCCGATGATGAAACCGCTGATGCCCTGATCAAGGATAAGATCGGGGGCGCGAATTGGGAATCCCATCTGGGTCATTCTGAAAGCTGGTTCGTGAATGCGTCAACCTGGGCCCTGATGCTGACCGGGCGCATCGTCGGGGATGATGGCAAGTCAGCAGAGCAGGACTGGCGCGGTACAATGCGCAAATTGGTCCAGCGGTCGGGTGAACCCGTCATCCGCAAGGCAGTCAATCAAGCGATGCGCGTCATGGGACGGCAATTCGTGATGGGCCGTAAGATTGAAGAAGCCCTGGATCGTGCCAAGGGAAATGAAAGCAAAGGCTATCGCTATTCCTATGACATGCTGGGTGAGGCGGCCCGCACGATGGCAGATGCCGACCGCTATTTTAAGTCCTATAGCACGGCGATTGAGAAAATCGGCAAGGCCGCGAAAGGGCGAGGTGTCATTGAGGCACCGGGCATTTCCGTAAAGCTGTCAGCGTTGCATCCGCGCTATGAATTCGGTCAGGAAGACCGCACCCTGGATGAATTGATCCCCCGCTTGCTGGAGCTGTGTCGCAAGGCGAAGGAATATGATATCGGCCTGTGTATCGACGCGGAAGAATGTGATCGTCTGGACCTGTCGATGGAAGCGATTGAGGCGGCGGCAACAGACCCGTCCCTGGCGGGTTGGAATGGTCTGGGGCTTGCCGTTCAGGCCTATCAGAAGCGCGCCTATCCCTTTATCAAATGGCTGGCCTCTGTCGCCAAAAAGGGACAGCGCCGCATGATGGTACGCCTTGTCAAAGGGGCCTATTGGGATACGGAAGTCAAACGCGCCCAGGAATTGGGGATGAGCGATTATCCGGTCTTCACCCGCAAGGTATCCACCGACGTTTCCTATCTTGCCTGCGCCCGGTTGTTGCTGACCGAACAGGAAGCCTTTTATCCCTGCTTTGCGACCCATAATGCCCATACGCTGTCGGCCATCGCGGAAATGGCGGGGAACCGCAGTGATTTTGAATATCAGCGCCTGCATGGCATGGGCGATGCCCTGTATGATCAGGTGGTCAGCAAGGCGGGTAAAGGCGGCTATCCAGTACGCATTTATGCGCCAGTGGGCAGTCATGAAGACCTGCTGGCCTATCTGGTGCGTCGCCTTTTGGAAAACGGGGCGAATACCAGCTTCGTCAATCGCATTGTCGATGAGCAGATGCCGATTGCAGAAATTGTTGCCGACCCCTTGCGGGAGGCGGAACGGTTAAGTCCCGTGCGTCATGCACAAATTCCAATGCCTGAAAACCTCTTTGGGCCCGGTCGTCGCAATTCTCAAGGCTTTGATATCACCGATATTCCAACCCTGATGAACCTGCGCGACGGGATGTCCCTGGCAGAGCGGGAGCCTTGGTCTGCTGCCCCATTGGTGGGCGGGGTTCCGGTGAAAGGGAAAGCTCACGCGGTCTATAATCCCGCTGACAGCAGCCAGCGCATCGGAGAAGTGATTGATACCACAGCCGATATAGCGCGCGATGCGTTTGAACGGGCGTTGCGGGCACAAATATTATGGGATGACACGCCTGCAGGCGCACGGGCAGATGCCCTGGAAAAGGCCGCTGATTTGTATGAGCAGCATGGTGCCCGCCTGATGGCGATTGTCATGCGCGAGGCGGGTAAAACCCTGAATGATGCGATTGCAGAGCTGCGCGAGGCGGTCGACTTCCTGCGCTATTATGCGGTGCGCGCCCGCATGGAGTTTGCTCAGCCAGAGGTCCTGCCTGGACCAACCGGAGAGATTGACGAGATTTCGCTGCACGGTCGTGGTGTCTTTCTGTGTATCTCTCCCTGGAACTTCCCGCTGGCAATCTTCACCGGTCAGGTATCTGCGGCCTTGGCAGCAGGAAATGCGGTGCTGGCCAAACCGGCAGAACAGACGCCGTTGATCGCCTATGAGGCGGTGAAGCTTTTGCATGCGGCGGGGGTTCCTGTTGATGCGTTGCATCTGCTGCCCGGTGATGGGCCAACGATTGGGAATGCGATATTGTCCGATCTGCGTTTGGGCGGAGTGGCTTTCACTGGGTCTACGGCGACAGCTCGGCTGATCAATCGGACGCTGGCAGAACGAGATGGCCCGATCATTCCATTGATTGCAGAGACCGGTGGGCAGAATGCGATGATTGTCGACAGTTCCGCCCTGCCGGAGCAAGTGACGCGCGATGTTGTCATCTCGTCCTTCCAAAGTGCTGGCCAGCGGTGTTCGGCACTGCGGGTCTTGTATATTCAGGAAGATGTGGCCGATAAACAGATCGCCATGATTGCCGGGGCCATGAAGGAATTACGGGTGGGCGACCCTGCCTGGCTGTCTACCGATCTGGGCCCTGTGATTGATGCAGAAGCGCGATCTAATCTGAATGCCCATATCGCCGAATTGAGCAAATCCAAAAAGGCGAAGAAGGTTGGTGAAACGCCGATGGAAACACAGTGTGACAAGGGCACATTCGTCGCCCCGATTGCCTTTGAAATTCTAGGAATAGAGATGCTGGAACAAGAGCATTTTGGCCCCATTTTGCATATCGTGCGCTATAAGGCGTCGCAGTTGGACGCTGTGGTGGATGCAATCAATGGCACAGGCTTTGGCCTGACCTGCGCCATTCATAGCCGGATTGACGAGACGATCGGTCGGGTCCTTAAACGTTTGAAAGTTGGCAATGCTTATGTGAATCGCAATCAGATTGGCGCTATTGTAGGGGTTCAGCCATTCGGGGGTGAAGGGTTAAGCGGAACAGGACCCAAGGCAGGGGGCCCAAGATACTTGCATCGTTTTGCTTGCGAACGCACGGTGTCTGTTGATACCACGGCGGCCGGTGGCAATGCGTCCTTGATGACCTTGGAGGCCTGAGCCAGTCGATTTGTGTAAAATGGATGGGCGGGATTCGTGTTCAGGGCTTTGGTTGTTGCGGTTTTGCTGTGTCTGGGAACTGGGACTGCCGTGGCGCAGTCCCTTTTGCCTGCAAATGACTCCCCTTCTGGCGGACCTATACCGGCGGATCCAATGGCCCCCCCGGCAGGATTATCTGAAGATACCCGCGCGGCGTATGAGCGTGGACGCCTGATCTTCAATGGTCATTTCCGACCCTCGGGCACACAGGGGCCTGATGATTTGGTCGGCCTGGGCCCCTTGTACAATCGGATATCCTGTGCGTCCTGCCATAGCGCGGGGGGGCGCGGTTTTCCGCCTGATGGGCCGGGTGACAACTTTCTGACCGCATTGGTTCGGATCGGTGTTGTGGATGCGGTGGGGGGTGTCACGCCGCATCCCTTATTCGGAACCCAGATTCAGGATCGCGCCGTCCCCGGCGTGGACCCTGAGGCGAAGCTATCTTTAAACTGGGAGATACAGCCAGGTAAATATCCAGACGGTCAGGCCTATGAGCTTAGAAAGCCATCATTGGATATTCAGCCTGATCCGGGCGCTTTGGCGCATTGGTCCATCCGTATTGCGCAACCTATTCGGGGGATAGGATTGTTGGAACCGATGATTTTACCCAAGGATAGCACCGGACGATTCGGCTGGAAGGCGTCCGAACCCACAATCGTTATGCAGAACGCCGCAGCCCTGGCGCAGGATATGGGGATCACCAATGTTTTCCATCAAATGCCGATCTGTCCAAAAGGGCAGACGGATTGTGGGGGCGGATCTGGGGAGATATCCGGCATATCCTTGGCGGAACTGACCCTGTTCACAAAGCTGCTGCCGCCGCCTGACAGCACCGATGTGAAAGACACGAAAGGGGAGTACCTGTTCCACCTTGTAGGGTGCGCGGCCTGCCATATTCCTGAATTACCGTCGCGTGCTGGTCCAATCCCCGTGCGCGCTTATACCGATTTATCCCTGCATGATATGGGGCCAGGCCTGGATGACGGGCTGCCAGAAGGGGATGCTAAAAGCTTTGAATGGCGGACGCCGCCTCTGTGGGGATTGGCAGAAACTCTAGCAAAGGATCGAGCAGCCCCCTTATTGCATGATGGTCGCGCGCGGGGGCCCGAAGAAGCAATCCTGTGGCATGGCGGGGAAGCCCTGAAATCCAGAAATGATTTCATGGCCCTGTCACAGGAAGACCGGAACCATCTGCTGGAATTCTTGAAGGGCCTTTAGTATCAAATTCACAAAGATGATATTAAGAATGACTTGCAGAATATTATGATAATCTTTATAAGCCGCATATGAATATGCGACGCAATCTCAGTTTGGCGCCCAGCAACTGAGAGGATGCGTCCCAGTCGTGACCCGAGCAAGCTTGGGTGTGACACAACGCTAGGGAAAGGAATGCCTTCAATGACATTTGGATTGGATACTCTTCGTCAACATGTGACCCGAAAGGTTGGTCTGGTCGGCCTGGTTCTGGGCATGAGCATGGCAATGCCAGTCGCACAGGCCGCAGAGGGAGAAGTAAATATCTACTCCATGCGCCAAGCCTATTTGATCGAACCGATTCTGGACGAATTCACCAAAGAAACAGGCGTTAAAGTCAATGTTCTGTTTGCTGATGACGGCTTGATTGAGCGTCTGGCGCAAGAGGGCCCAAACAGCCCTGCGGATGTTGTGCTGACATCCAGCTTTGGTAATACAGCGCGTTTGGTCGATGAAGGGCTGACCCAACCGGTTGACAGCGAAACGCTCGCAGCACGTGTTCCAGAACAGTTTCGTGCGGCGGATAATCGCTGGTTTGCGCTGACCCTGCGTGCACGCCTGTTTTATACCTCCAAAGAGCGTATGAAAGAGGGTGATCTGGTGACTTATGAAGGTTTGGCGGATCCGAAGTGGAAGGGCAAGGTCTGCACTCGCAGCGGTACCCACCCATACAATGTGCAGATGATTGCAGCCATGATTGCCCATAAGGGCAAAGCAGAAACCAAGACATGGCTGGAAGGTGTGAAGGCCAATCTGGCACGCAAACCGCAGGGCAATGATCGTGCCCAGGTCAAGGCCGTTTCCGAGGGTGAATGTGATATCGCTGTCGGAAACTCCTACTACTTCTTCAAGATGCTGGACAATGACGAACAGCGTGGCTGGGCCGAAGCGGTTAATCCGGTATTCCCGAAATTTGACGGCGGTGGCACGCATGTGAATGTGTCTGCCATGGTCATGGCGCCCCATGCGCCAAACCGTGAAAATGCCGTTTTGCTGATGGAATACTTGACGGGCGAGGCTGCACAGAGGATTTATGCGGATGTGAATTTTGAATATCCGGTTAATCCCAATGTGAAACCCTCCGATGCGTTGGCTGGGATTGGGGATTTGACCCCAGACAGCCTGACCTTGGATCAGATTGCCGCCAATCTGCGGGATGCACTGCAATTGGTCGCAGAAGTTGGCTATAACGAATAAAGGGTTGGTGCGTGAAACAAGGTAAGGCATGGCGGTAACCACATCGGATGCGACCGGGCCGGTGACCCGGTCGCTGATGCAGAAGGATAGATCCTGGATTTGGACGACGGGCGCTGTGGGGGCTGCCCTGATCGTGATCATTCCCCTTGCATCAATCGTCTGGCTTGCCTTGTTTCCAAAAGATGAAGGCTGGTTCGATATTGTTCGAACCAGCCTTCCTACTTATATCAGCAATACCCTGATCCTGATGGTCGGCGTTGGGATTGGTACGATTACCGGTGGGGTTTCGACTGCCTGGCTGGTCACCGTTTGTCGTTTCCCGGGCCGCCGCATGTTTGAATGGGCATTGTTATTACCCCTGGCCGTGCCTGCCTATCTGGTCGCCTTCGTTTATACCGACATTCTGGAATATGGCGGCCCTGTGCAAGGCGCGCTGCGCGATCTGTTCGGATGGCAGGTTAAAAGCGATTACTGGTTTCCAGAAATCCGCAGCCATGGCGGCGCGATTATTGTCCTTAGCCTGGTGCTATACCCCTATGTTTACATGATGGCGCGGGCGGCATTTCTACAACAATCCGTCTGTGCCTTAGAGGCTGCACGAACTCTGGGTCGAACACCCTGGCGCTGTTTCTGGACGGTGGCGCTGCCTATGGCGCGCCCGGCACTGGTGATTGGTGTATCCCTGGCCATGATGGAAACCCTGAACGATTTCGGGACGATCGATTTCTTTGGGGTTCATACGTTGACCGCTGGCGTGTTTGAGGTCTGGCGGGTCATGGGCAATACTGGTGGTGCGGCCCAAATTGCCCTGGTGATGTTGCTGTTTGTGGTCGGGCTGCTATGGCTGGAGCGATCATCGCGCCATCGCCAACGCTATGGTCAAACCAGTTCCAAGATACAGGCGCTGCCGGGTTTTGAATTGCGTGGCTGGCGGCGTGTGGCGGCGATGACGGTGTGCGGGGCACCTTTGATCTTTGGCTTTGCGGTTCCGTTTATTGTCCTGGCGGTCAATGCGCTGCGGCGGCTGGACCAGCAATTGACCCCGGAATATTTCGCCTTCACCAGCAATTCCCTGATTCTGTCTGGCACGGCGGCGGTCTGTGCTGTGGTGATCGGCCTTTTCATGGCCTATGGCGTGCGTCTAAGCGGCGGAAAGCTCCTGCGCATGCTAACCCGCCTGGCATCGGTCGGATATGCTGTGCCTGGCGCAGTGTTGGCGGTAGGGGTCATCGTACCCTTCACCTCTTTCGATGCAGTGGTCGGCCGGTTCATTGAACAGACTTTTGGGGTTCCGATGGGACCGATATTGTTTGGCACCGCATTTGCCGTGGTCTTTGCCTATGTCGCGCGCTTCATGGCGATTGGCTTTGGCGCTGTGGATTCGGCCCTGGAAAAGGTGACGCCCCATATGGATGATGCGGCGCGCACCCTGGGCAAGGGGCCACTGGAAACCCTACGTCGAATTCATCTGCCAATGATCCGCGGCGGGATTTTGGCTGTCAGGCCGGGGCCATTCTGGGCCGTGCGCCTACCTCTGCCAGGGAAGCATTGCGCGGCTATACCCACGATATGGGCCTGGCCTTCCAA
>NZSA01000040.1 GCA_002696645.1 Rhodospirillales bacterium
CTGCTTGTGCGGGCCCCCGTCAATTCCTTTGAGTTTTAATCTTGCGACCGTACTCCCCAGGCGGTCTGCTTAATGCGTTAGCGGCGCCACTGAGTGCCAAACACCCAACGGCTAGCAGACATCGTTTACAGCGTGGACTACCAGGGTATCTAATCCTGTTTGCTCCCCACGCTTTCGCGCCTCAGCGTCAGTATTGTGCCAGGTGGCCGCCTTCGCCACTGGTGTTCTACCCAATATCTACGAATTTCACCTCTACACTGGGTATTCCGCCACCCTCTCACAAACTCTAGATGCACAGTATCAAAGGCAGTTCACAGGTTGAGCCCATGGCTTTCACCCCTGACTGATGCATCCGCCTACGCGCCCTTTACGCCCAGTAATTCCGAACAACGCTTGCTCCCTTCGTATTACCGCGGCTGCTGGCACGAAGTTAGCCGGAGCTTCTTCTACGGGTACCGTCATCATCTTCCCCGTCGAAAGGACTTTACAACCCTAGGGCCTTCTTCATCCACGCGGCATGGCTGCGTCAGACTTTCGTCCATTGCGCAATATTCCCCACTGCTGCCTCCCGTAGGAGTCTGGACCGTGTCTCAGTTCCAGTGTGGCTGATCATCCTCTCAGACCAGCTATAGATCGTAGGCTTGGTGAGCCATTACCTCACCAACTACCTAATCTAACGCGGGCCGATCCCTCGGTGGCCGAAGCCTTTCCTCCATAGAGCGTATGCGGTATTAGCAGCCGTTTCCAGCTGTTGTCCCCCGCCGAAGGGTACGTTCCCACGCGTTACTCACCCGTGCGCCGGTGCCCAGTTCCCGAAGGAACCTTCTCCCGCGACTTGCATGTGTTAAGCCTGCCGCCAGCGTTCGTTCTGAGCCAGGATCAAACTCTTAGGTTCATACCACATCCCCGGGGGGAGACATGGCTGATAACGCGCCCAGATATCATCTAAGCACATCCACCTAAGCTCAAAGGGTATTCTCATTGATCCAATCTCACCACCCAACCAGCACCCTAAAGTACCANCCAAGCAGCTCAAACGTAACTTGACTATTCATCAAGATACACAATCAACCGCAGCCAAAAGACCACCGCCAACCGCGTATCCCTTCCATATATCAACAATGTCAAATAACCGATATTCTGTTCCGATCCGGGTCGCCGTCGCCGCGTTGGCGTCGGTGTTCCCTCGTCGAGGAGGCGGCTTATACGGGCCATGTCCGGGGGTGTCAAACGGTTTTGAGAAACTTTTTTGAACCCAGTGCGTTTTTTTTAATTCCGACCCCGAGACATCGCGGTTTTCCACCCTCTTTTTCAGGCAAGGCTTTGAAATGCCTTAATTCATCAACTTGACGGTTTTCGCACCAACCAGTATCGATAACGGTGTTAAGGCAAATGACCGACAGATATCAGTCGTTTTTTCTTAAAAACCGCTGTTTTTCGCACGTTCGGCCTGATATTTGCTTAGACGAACTGGCGAATCACGATAGAGAATCGGTTTCTGTCACCGTTTTGACGAGGCGAAACCTATTGTGAATATGGGCATTAACGGGCCTGCATCAATGACGATGGTCTTGATTCAGGGAGATGGGAGCAAGGTTTCGTGGAAGTCGACAAGGCGCATTTTCGGGCCCTGCGGGGATCTGCGAGCAGGGCAAAGGCGAGACTGCTGCGTCGCCTGGGCATCCCATCACACACTGATGACCACTATTTCGTCACCCATCGCGCCGGTCACCCCGTCAGTAAACGGCGGCGCTTTATGACCGGCCTGTTGACACTTTCAGGATTGGGATTGGCTGCGGGCCTGGGCATCACCATGATGTCTGAGCCGTCCATTCCAATGAACCGTGCGGTAGCGACAAACGAATCTTATGATGCGCTGTTGCCATCAGCCAGCGGCACGGTTTCTTCCGTGAAGCTGTCAGAGCAATGGGAACTGGCGGCTTTAGGATCCGATTCGACCGCCCATGACGGGTTATTGTCGCAACCCTATACAGTGCATGTGGAGATCGCGCCCGGAAACACCTTCATGTCCGTCCTGTTGGATGTCGGTCTTGACCGCGCGACCGCTTATTCGCTGGTGCAGTCCCTGTCGGAAGCCTTCGACCCGCGCCATTTGCGCCCGGGTCAGACGATGGACGTCACCATGGTGCCCACGGTCGAAGGATCCATTGGTAAAGTCACGGCGCTGGCCTTTCATCCAGACGGATTGCGCTCCATCCATGTGACAGAATCGGAAGATGGCTATACCGCCGTCGAAGACATGCGTGAATTAAGCGATCACATCGTTCGGGCAGATGGGGAAATTGACAGTTCCCTCTATGTCGCGGCCCGTCATGCAGGTGTGCCCAATGCCGTTCTGGGGTCCTTGATCAATATTTTCTCTTTTGACATCGACTTTCAACGGGAAGTGCAACCCGGTGACCGATTCTCCCTGATGTTCCAAGAACGGCGCACCGATGAGGGTGAGACCGTGGATTTTGGCGATATCATGATGGCAGAAATGACGGTCGCTGGCACAATAAAGCGATTCTATCGCTTTGAAGATGATGAGGGGCGATCCGATTACTATGACAGCAAGGGGCAGTCGGTGCGCCGTGCATTGCTGCGTACCCCGGTCGAAGGCGCGCGCATTTCATCTGGCTTTGGTAAACGCTTCCATCCGATCCTGGGCTATAACAAAATGCATAAAGGATTGGACTTTGCCGCCCCGACAGGAACGCCGATCTATGCGGCTGGCGATGGCGTTGTGGAAATGGCCGGCTGGAATGGGGGCTATGGTCGCTATATCCGCATTCGGCACAATGGCACCTATAAGACCGCCTATGCCCATCTGAGTCGTATTGACAGCCGCATCAAAGCCGGCGCCCGCGTCGACCAGCGTCAGATCATCGGCTATGTCGGCACATCTGGACGCTCTACCGGGCCACACCTGCATTATGAAGTCCATGTGAACAACAAGCAGGTCAATCCACAGGGCGTTAAGCTTCCCACCGGCAAAACCCTGAAAGGGGCGGAACTGGCAAGGTTCGAAAGCCTGCGGGACAAGCTCGAATCCCAATATGCTGCGGTCGAGCCCCGTACTCAGGTCGCCCAGGCCATGGAATGATCCTGTCAGGAAATTTACTGGCGCACATTCACATGCTGGACTAAGTCCCAAAGGTGTCCGATGGTAGCAAACAGGGTCGATCGGGATATCGAGCCTGCGCAGTTCCCATGCTCTTCTCAATCCCGTCGGAGACTGAGTCTTGTCCTACACGCTCTACAGCCACAAAGGCTCTGGTGGATTTGTAATTGAGGCCGCACTGACCCTGGCACAAGCGCCCCATTCAGTTGTCGAAATCGACACTCGCGGTGGCGAGCAGTTTTCAGACGAGTTCCGCGCGATCAATCCCTGGAAACAAGTACCCGCACTGAAATTGCCGGACGGCTCCATCATGACCGAATCGGCAGCGATGGTGATCCATCTGGCCGCCGCCCTGCCCGACGCAAAGCTGGCCCCGGTACCGGGAACAGCCCAGCATGCCGCTTTCCTGCGCTGGATCATCTTCATGACCATCAATATTTATGAAAGCGATCTTCGGGTTTATTATCCTGCCCGCTATACCGATGAAATGAACGGACGTGAAGGCGTCAAGCGCGCCGGAATGGATCATTTCCGTCGAGGCCTGCAAACTATGGAAGACTTGCTGGAGTCCGGCCCCTATATCCTGGGAGAGACATTCAGCTTAGCCGATATCTACCTGGCCATGGTCTATGTCTGGTACCCGGAGGAAATTGACCTGCCCCGGCTGCACGCATTGAAAAAACATATCGCGCGGCATCCTGTTATTGGACCCGTCTGGCAGCGCCACTTCGGATCCCAATGACGCCCCTCACCGCACGGTGTGGTGAAAAAACCTCGCAATCGCGCTATAGGGGCCAGAAAATCATGATTGCCGGCACAGCGACAAGGGCAATGAGGATTTCCAATGGCAAGCCGACCCGCCAATAGTCGCTGAAGCGATAACCGCCCGGCCCCATCACCAGCGCATTGTTCTGATGTCCGATCGGCGTCAGGAATGCGCAGGACGCGCCAACTGCCACCGCCATCAGAAACGGATCTGCCGACAGCCCCAGCTCCCGGGCAATGGCAAGGGCAATAGGGGCCATCACCACCGTGGTCGCAGCATTGTTTAAAACGTCGCTCATCGTCATGGTGGCGACCAGAATAACGCCCAGAATCAGCCAGTTTGGCATCCCGCCCGCAATGGACAGAATGCTGTATGCGATCAACCCGGTTGCCCCCGTCGATTCCATCGCTCCGCCGACCGGGATAAGCGCCCCCAACAGCACGATAACTGGCCAGTCGACACTGTCATAGACCTCTCGCAAGGGGACGACACCGAACAGAACAATAGCCACCACGGCGACGCCGAATGCGATTGGCAAAGACACGTATCCCGTCGCCGCAGCCAAAACGGCCCCGGCAAAACACAGCAGGACCGTTGTCCCACGCCCACGACGGCCCAGGCTTAAATCTCGCTCGCGCAGTGGCAGCGCACCGAATCTGGCAACGGCTTCATTCAATTCTTCCGCAGCACCCTGCAAAAGCAAGATATCACCGGCCTTGAACCGAAAATCCTTCAGACGCCCACGATGCGGTTTACCTTGTCGCGCAACCCCCAACAGGGCGACGCGATATCGCGGCCCAAACCGCAACTGAGCGACTGTGCGTCCATCCAGCGGGGACCCCTGCTGAACAACCATCTCCATTGACGCGGCCTCACCCGATTTCAGAATTTCCTGGGGTGTCGGACCGCCGCCGCTAAGTTTTAAACTGAAGTCCGATACGAAACGATCAATCTCTTCTGCCACCCCTTCCAGGATCAGATGGTCGGTCGCATGCAACGGCTCATGTCGGGGGGGAGAGGGATAATTGCGGCCACGCCGGATCAATTTTACGATCACAACGTCCAGGTCCTCGCTCATCGCCTCGATTTCAGTGATCGTTTTACCGTAAATCTTGCTGTCCTTGGATAGCTTAACTTCTGCGGTATAGACTTCCACCCCGAACCGATCAGTATCCTCCTTACCACTGGCCTTCGGTATCAACCGCCAACCAAAGACAATAAGATAAATCAGGCCGATAATTGCCACGACGCCCCCCACCGGAAGGAAGTCGAACATTGCAAAACTGTCCCCGACTGATCGCTCGCGAATGGCGGAGATCAGAATATTGGGGGGTGTGCCGATCAGTGTCAGCATTCCCCCAAGAATGGAGGCGAAGGCAAGCGGCATCAGCAANAGGCGCACGGGGCGTTCCGCCTTACGCGCCGACTGAATCGCAACAGGCAATAACAGGGCCAAAGCCCCAACATTGTTCATAAACGCGCTGAGTAGAGCGGCTGTGCCGCTGAGTCCCCCAATATGCCCGACCGTGGTGCCAGAGCCGCGCTGAACCAGTCTGGCAATCGGATCAATCGCGCCGGATGCAGACAAGGCCCGACTGAGAATCAGCACCAGGGCCACAGTTATCGTCGCGTCATTACCAAAACCGGAAAAAGCATCTTTGGGATCAATCAACCCCAATAGAGTCACCGCCAACAATCCGATCATTGCAACCAGATCATAGCGAAAGCGCCCCCAGATGAAGAGGCCCAGCAACGCACCCAAAACCCCCAGGATTAACCCCTGATCAAATGTCACAGATCATCCAACACGGAATAGAGAGCATCCAAATGTGCCGCCCCCAGCAGGCGACAGCGCGCGATTGACCAGCCATAAAGCGGGTCGGGCGCATTCGCGTTCTCTTTAAAGGGCATTTCCAGTGTCATGCACAAGGCACCAAAACGCTCTGCCAATTGCGATGTACACATTGCAAGATTGGCTTTACCCGGCGCGGCAGCAGGATATCCCACCTCTGACTGAAAATCAGGATTGGCCCGACACAGTGCGGCCTCATAGCGTTTACGCAGATCAATCAGTTTATCGGTTGCAGAGGGAATCGCATCCGCCCCGGCGATGAAGTTATAGGGCAGTCCTTCATCGCCATGCACATCCAGACAGAAGTCCAGCCCGGCCCGATCCATCGCCTGCAGCGTCAGGTAGACCTCTGGGCTGTTCTCCAGTGTAGGGTTCGCCCATTCGCGATTTAAGTTCATACCCTTGGCATTGGTGCGCAGATGCCCCCGACGGCTGCCATCCGGATTCATGTTTGGAATCGCATAAACCGTCGCACGGGACAGAATTTCACGGCTGACCGGGTCGCTGGTATCCAGCAATCGGGTTACCATCCCTTCCATAAACCATTCCGCCATGGACTCGCCTGGATGCTGACGCGCAATGGTCCAGATGCTTTTCTTTGTTTCATCGCTGTCGCCGATGACCAGTAAGTCCAGTTCTTCCCCATCCGTCGTTTCACCCAGAACCGCATGGCGGCAATTGGGGCGCATTTGACAGGCCGCAATCAGATCACGATGGCGTTCCCTGGAATAGGGTGCGAAATAGGCCACATAAAAGCTGTCGAATTCGGAAGTGTGTTCAATTGTCAGAACCTTGCCGTCAAATTCTGTACTGACCCGAAACCACGTTTCCCGATCATAAGAAAGACAGGCGCGGTAGCCTTCCCACCCTTTGACATAGGAAGCCTCTCCCGCATTCATGATATTCAACCGGACCGGTTGTCCAGCAACACCGCTGACACGAAAATGGAACCACTGAAAGAAACCATCCGGCCCAGCATCCTTGCGAATGCGCAATTGGACATCATCCGATGAATTGGCAGATATCACCTCGATATTACCGGAATCAAAATTGCTGGCGATGTGCATAAACCCTCCAATGTGTAACGCTTTCGACACGACCGTGTGATACCGAACCATAACGACTGGGCGGGATACTCAAAAGCCCTGTTATGACCGAGACGTCGCAAACACAAAAATATTGATCTTTCACACCACACTATTATCTAGCGCTCAGATATAGGAACGTGCATAGCAAGCTGCTAGAGCATCATGGGCACGTATATGCGCGCACATGATGCTCTAGCGAATTGCTGTTTCAGCAAATACATCGCCGTAAACGACTCCGTTTGCTCGGGATTTGCTCTATAGTGATGTGCCTGTGCCCTCCTGACGAATGAAAGACGGGTTTCCATGATAAGCGCCTTAAAAGTCAGTTGGGCACTGTTTCTCGGCCTTGGCCTAATCATGGTCGGTAATGGGCTGGGCGGCAGTCTGGTCGGCATTCGCACCCAGGTCGAAGATTTTGGCAACACGCTAACCGGTTTCGTGGTCGCGGGCTATTTCGCAGGGTTCTTTTTGGGGTCGGCAATTGTGCCAAAGATGTTGGCAAAGGTCGGTCATGTCCGGGTTTTCGCCGCACTAGCCGCGCTGGCCTCTATGACGATATTGGTCTATCCGCTGATTATTGATCCTTATGTCTGGATCCTGATGCGCATCCTGACTGGGCTTGCTTATGCCGGTCTGTATATTGTGGTGGAAAGCTGGCTGAACGAAAAGGCGACCAATGATACACGGGGGCAAATCCTGGCGATTTATCTGGTCGTTTCCATGCTGGGTCTCGCCAGCGGGCAATTGATCCTGAATTTGTATGACCCTGCAAATTTCCAACTGTTCACTATTGTTTCGGTAATGATATCAGTGGCGGCCCTGCCGGTTTTGATTTCCGGTGCCCGCGCGCCCGAATTTACCGCCCCGGAATCTCTGGGCCCGATAAAGCTGTTTAAAATCTCCCCCCTGGGCACGGTCGGCATGGTGATGGTTGGTGCAACCGCGGGCATGTTAATCGGTATGGGCCCAGCCTATGCCTATAAGATGTATGGAACGTCTTTCGCGTCACTGTTCATGGTTGCCATCTTTGTCGGGGGTTTCCTGTTCACCTGGCCGATCGGGAAGCTGTCCGATATTTTTGATCGCAGAAAAGTCATTGTATTATCCGCCAGTGCCTGTGTCCTGATCGGAATATTGGGGCTGATATTTCAAGACCCCGGTAACCTGAACAACCTGCAGACCTATCAGGAATTTTATCCGATTGGCGAGGATCTGTTCAGCAACCGGAATCTGTTGTTGCTGATTGCCCTGCTGTTTGGTGGTGTTGCAATGCCGCTCTATTCACTGTGCATCGCCCATACCAATGATTATCTGAATTCCAAACAGATGGTCGCGGCCAGTTCAACGATGATCATGGGCAACGGCCTTGGGGCGATGTTCGGCCCAAACATCGCTGGTTTTGCTATGGATATGTTCGGAACACCTGGCTACTTCTGGTCCCTGATCGCCATCAATCTGATTTTTGTTGGATTTGGTATCTACCGCATGACGCGCAGACCATCCCTTCCCGCAGAACAGCAGGGTCCCTTTGTGGCAATCGATTCCAGAATGTCCGCAGCAGGTGTAACGGCCCTGCGCCCGGATCTGGAATGGCCGGAAACCGATCAGGAGTCGGATCTGATTTATTGCCATCCAGACTTTGAGGTGGATGAAGATGATGCACCCGAGGCGACCGTTCCAGAGGCGAAACCCGCACCGGAAAACCGCTAATTTTCTGCAAAAGACACAGCGATTTTTGCGTGTTATGTTTTCGACATGTCAGATCAATCTTCCCTGGACCTGGACTTTTTCCGCACGCTGCTGAACGACCGATTGGCGGAAATTGAAGCCCTTGCTCACTCCAGCAAGGAATCGCGTGCGCCCGTAACCCTGGATCAGCAATCCGTTGGTCGCCTGTCGCGCATGGATGCGATGCAGGGCCAGGCCATGGCGCTGGCGACAGAGCAACGCCGCAACACAGAACGCCAACGCATCCGCGCCGCCCTGGCCCGCATCGACAGCGGTGATTATGGGTATTGCCTGAAATGCGATGACGAGATTCCGGAAAAGCGATTGCGGCTTGACCCGGCAACGCCGGTCTGTGTCGATTGCGTATCGGGGCCAGGCCCCGCCGGGTTGGGAACGGGATAAGATTTTACAATGCGTGGTGCGATTGATTTTCTGCGGGCTGATCCGCGGTTGGCCTTTTATGGCCTGTTCATGGCGTTTGGGTCCAGTTTCGGCCAAACCTTTTTCATCTCTCAATTCGGGGGGGAAATACGGCGCGATTTCGCGCTCAGTGATGCCGCCTTTGGCACGATCTATGGTCTAGGCACACTGTTATCAGCAGCGGTCATCGTCTATACGGGGGGCATTATTGACCGCGTCGATCTGCGGCGTTGGACGCTGATCCTTCTGCCCGGCTGTGCCATCGCCTGCGCCCTGATGGGGCTGGCTCAAGGTCCTGTCACCCTGTTCCTGGCGATATTCCTGTTGCGGCAGACCGGTCAGGGATTGATGAGCCATACAATGGGGCACAGTCTGGGGCGCTACAGCCTGGTTGGCCGGGGCAAGGCAATCGCCTTTGGTGGCTATGGGTTCCCACTGGGCGAAGCCCTGTTTCCAGTTCTGGGCGTGGCAGTCATAGCCGCCTTCGGCTGGCGCGAGGCATGGTATGGCCTGTCAGGCCTGTATCTGTTTCTTGGCCTGCCGATTGCGCTGTGGCTGTTGCAGGGGCATGACGGACGCTATGCGCTGTATAAGCAGGATCTGGCGGACCAGGACGCCCAGGACCAATTGGCGGAATCGGATTTGAGCCGCCCCCGCCCCGTTCGAAGCTGGCGGCGCAAAGATGTGGTGCGCGATCCACGCTTTTATCTGGCCCTGCCCGGCCTGATGTGTCCCAGCTATATTGTCACCGGCCTGTTGTTGCACGGCGTGCGGATCGCGGAACTAAAGGGATGGAGTCCGGAACTATGGGCCGGCAGTGTGGTCTTTTACGCGATAGGCAGTATTCCAGCCGGACTGATGATGGGAACCTATATCGACAGGAAGGGGGCGGCCAGAGGATTGCCCTTGTTCCTGGGCCCGCTGATCATCGGGTGTATTGTATTGGCCCTAGGCACTGGGGCCTGGACACCGCCCGTTTTTATGCTGTGCTGTGGCATTACCTCTGGCATGACCGCTGTATTGCTGGTCGCGCTGTGGGTAGAAGCCTATGGTCGCCGGTTCCTGGGGGAGATCAAAGCCATGATGACCGCGCTGGCCGTCTTAGCCAGTGCCGCCGCGCCACCGACCCTGGGCTGGATGCTGAATGCGGATTGGTCCGTCGCCCAGCTGTGCCTGTTCTGTGGTGCATTGGCGATGATCGGTTGCAGCCTTTCCCTACCCGCCGCGCGGCGCTACGCTACACCTTAATATGAGCTGAGAGGGAGCCTGAAATGGCACGGAATTATTGGTTGTTTAAGTCAGAGCCCGGCACATGGTCCTGGGACGATCAGGTCAAACGCGCTGATAAGGGCGAAGGCTGGGACGGCGTTCGGAATTACCAGGCCTCAAACAATATGAAGGCCATGAAAATTGGCGATTGGGGCTTTTTTTATCATTCAGTTAATGAAAAGCAGATCGTTGGCATTGTTGATGTGATCGAGGAATATCATCCCGACCCGACCGATGCGAAAGGACGATTTGGAATGGTCACCGTGCGCGCCATTCGCCCATTTGAAAAACCGGTTACCCTGGCGGATATCAAAGCGGAACCGGCCCTGGAAGACCTGTCCCTGATCAAACAATCCAGACTATCGGTGATGCCGATTCCTAAGGAATCCTGGGGTTTGATCTGTAAGATGGGACAGA
Organism: Rhodospirillales bacterium; assembly: GCA_002696645.1. Taxonomy (GTDB): domain Bacteria; phylum Pseudomonadota; class Alphaproteobacteria; order UBA8366; family Aestuariispiraceae; genus Pacificispira. The sequence continues at coordinate 10,665 of NZSA01000040.1, forward strand.
CGAAGGCCGACTGACACTGCCTTTAAAGATTGGACCCTTAAAAATGGGATTGCTCTCCATCACACCGCGCCTGGATCCCCAAATGGCGCACGCATTGAAGATCGCGGCTGAACTTGCGGCGAAGACCAAGGAACGTCACGGCTTGGGTGAGGTTGCGGCAACCGACCTGCCCAATCAGCGCATCCTGTATAATGCCGACCGTGAATTCTGGAACCGGGACGCGCCAGAGATGGGGGAATCGAAGGATATCACCATCGATACGGCAAATGGCCCGCTGGCGTTGCGCCTGCACCGTCCCCAAAATGCCAAATCGCCAAGCCCCGTTCTGATCTATCTGCATGGCGGTGGATGGATTGTCGGCAATCTGGATACGCATGCCCGGATCATGCGCCTGTTGGCGGAAAAAAGCGGATGGTGCGTTCTGGGGGTGGATTATCACCTGGCACCAGAGGCGAAGTTCCCCGTGCCCCAGGAAGATTGTCTGGCCGCCGCACAATGGGTTATCGATCAGGGGACGCAGCACGGGTTGGATGCGGATCGCATTGCGCTGGGCGGTGATTCCGCAGGCGGCAATATGTCAATGGCGACACTACTTGCGCTGCGGGCTCAGGGTCAGCATCACCGTGTGAAAGCAGCCCTGCTATATTATGGATCCTATGGCTTGCGGGATTCCGCATCCCGCAGATTATGGGGCGGCGCCGAAGATGGATTGAGCCCGCAGGATCTGGCTTTTTTCCGCACCTGCCTGATGAACAGCCCGGAAGAGATGAGCGACCTCCGTTTCGACATACTGGCCAATCCGCTGAATGATCTGCCGCCGCTGTACATTCTGGACGTCGCAATGGACCCGCTGGCAGATGACAGTGTTGCGCTGGCCCAGGCTGTTCAGGAAGCGGGGGGAACCGTAGACTATCGGCGTGTGGAGGGAGTCTTGCACGGCTTTTTGCATATGAGTGGCCATGTAGACGCGGCCATGACGGCGCTGACCGAAGGGGCGGCCTTCCTGCGCCACCATGCACAATAGACTTATCAGACAGCCAAAATAAAACGGGCCGCTTCCTTATAGAAACGGCCCATTTTTGAAAACTCAGTCAGACTGAAAGTCAGCCCTGAAACGTGCTCAATGAAGCTTTCCGGGCAGAGCCGAAATCGCATCATCAATGGACTTATCGCCCCCTGCGCCATCCATCGCTTTGGTCAGGACCTGCGTGGTGGCACTGATTGCAATATCAACAGCCTGGTTCTTCACCTCAGCGATTGCATTTGCTTTCGCTTGAGAGATTTTTTCCATGGCCTGTTGTTCATGGCGTTCCATCGACTGTTTCAGACGGGCATCCATGTCCTTCTTCATCATTTTCGTTTCAGTCTTGGCGTTTTCGATAATGGACGCGGCCTGTTCGGTGGCTTCCCGTTGGGTGCGCTTCATTTCCGCCAAAGCAGACGTGGCCTCTTCTTTAAGGGCTTCAGCCTGTTTGATTTCATCGCGGATGCGATTAATCCGTCCGTCAATTGCATTCAGAATGATCGAACGACCCTTCCAAACAACCAACACAACGAAAATTGTGAAAGATACAAGAACCCAAAGGTCTGTCGATTGGAGGATTGATTCATGTTCCATGATCTCAGACCCCTTTCGCCGCCGCGTCTACGGCCTTGGTCACATCCGCCTTGGATGCCGCCTTGCCTGACAGTTTCTCAATAGAAGCCGCAGCAACTTCCTGTGCGACTTCACGGATTGACGCCATGGCTTCCTTGCGGGCTTCATCGATCGACGCTTCCGCATCGGTCATTTTAACCGCCAGATCGGCATCCAGCTTTTCCATTTTCTTGGCATGGTCCGCGACAAGCTTCTCCTGCGCTTTACGCAAGATATCCTGTGCTTCTGACCGGGCCTCGGACAAAGCCTTCTCGACAGAGGCTTCCGCCTCTGCAATTTCAACACGCAGTTGTTCGGCCCGTTCCAGATCGGCACGGATCTTTTGTTCCCGTGACTCGATCACGTCCCCAACACGGGGCACAGCGACCTTCCACATCAGGATAAACAGCGCTGCAAATGTCACGGCCAACCAGAATATCTGGCTGGAGAAAGAACTGGTATCCAATTGCGGCATGCCGCCTTGGTGTTCCGCCTCAGCTGCATAAGCGCAAACAGGGCCAATCACGGAAATCACCGCGACGGCTGAAAGCTGAAGGCCCGATTTTAGAACCTGGTTCATCCTTGAAACCCCTTTCACTTGGATCCGGTGAGGGGCAGCCCTAAACAGACTGCCCCCAACTTGGCCCAGAGAATTAGGCGAAAAGGATCAGGAAGGCGATCAGCAGCGCATACAGCGCGACGGCTTCAACCAAGGCGAAGCCCAGCATCGCCAGACCGAAAACCTGGCTACGGGAAGCCGGGTTGCGGGCGACTGCGGTGATCAGAGAAGAGAAGATGTTACCGATACCAAGACCCACCCCAAAGAGACAGATAACGGCCAAACCGGCGCCAATCATTTTTGCTGATTCGAGATCCATTTTACGCTCACTCCTTCAATAGGCACGGTCACAGCCGCGCTTCCGTTAAGGGCCGGACGGGGGCTATTTTGGCCCGCCCGCACCCGCGAAACTCTCAAAAACCGCCCGACCTGAGCCAGACGGGCACGCAAGATCAGACCGCCGCTATCAATGCAGATGCAGGCTGTCGTTCAAATACAGGCAGGTCAGAACCGTAAACACATAGGCCTGCAGGAAGGCGACCAGGACTTCAAACCCGGTCAACGCCACCATCAATGCGATGGGCAGGATGCTACCGACGCCAAAGGTCAATGTTCCGATCCCAAACACGAAGCCTGCAAAAACCTTCAACATCGTGTGGCCCGCCATCATATTGGCGAACAGACGAACCCCCATGCTGACCGGACGGGACAGATAGGAGATGATTTCAATTGGGATCATCAGGGGATACAGCCAAACAGGCGCCCCGGTTGGCACGAAAAAGCTGAAGAAATGCAGACCATGCTTCAACAAGCCAACGATTGTCACCATCACGAAAACAAAGGTCGCCATGACCAAAGTCACAATGATGTGGCTGGTGAAGGTGAAGCTGCCTGGAAGCAGACCCAGCATGTTGCCAAACAGGGTGAACATGAACAGCGTGAAGATGAAGGGGAAATACTTCCGGCCTTCATCGCCGACATTCTCTTTGATCAGCCCGCCAACGAATTCGTACATGGATTCCGACATGGACTGCCAACGGCCCGGCACCATGGCGCGGCGGGACATGCCCAACACCATAAAGGCGGTGACCACGACAACCGTCACCGACATCCACAAGGCAGAATTGGTATAGGCCACTGAATCCACAGGACCTTCGACGATAGGCTTAATGATGAATTGTTCGAGCGGACCAGCCACGGCGANCCCCTTCTCGCTGTTAGTCCGGGCCTAGCGGCCCGTTTCCCAAAACCGTTTTACGCATAGGCCCGACTCTGAGCCAAATTCCAATTACTTTTTTCCGCGATCTTCCCGATCTCCATCTGCGTCGCCTGTTTCAGCGCCACCAGAATGGGGTCCAGATCGCCCCCCGATACGTCGCCATCCGACGGTTTGGTCCATGCCCATCGACAGGCGGTACACATTTAACACCCCGGCTGCCCCGCCGAAGAAGAAAAACAAAACCATCAACCAGGGCGTGGTTCCAAGCCATTGATCCAGGCCATAGCCGACACCGACCCCGATGCCAATCGCCGCGACCAGTTCGGTCCCCAGGCGCATGGCGAACCCAATCCCTTTCATCCCGGAGTCCGGCGCATCCCCCTGTTCCTGTGACCTGGAAGACCCCGTCCGCCCGTCATACGCATCCCGCGCCGCGCGCAATCGCGCATCGAAATCCGCTGACGAAGACTTTTTGTCATCCCCGGTCATGATCGACCTTGCAGAAAGGCCAACATCACAGTGAGCACCCCTTCATCCTTGCATGCCAATCCGGGGCAAAAGCACCCTTTCAAGCATGCGCGCGGACCATAATCAGACTGCCTGAGAGAGTCAAGAAAAGCCACGCGAAAATTCCGCGATGCAGCATCCTTTTCTGACAATCAGGAAAAGGTTAATTTTTATGGAATCTCAGATCAGTGGGGCAGACTCGTGACCGACTGCTTACAAACGGCCTTCAACAGCTTGCGTTCTAGATCATCGCCAGGAATTCACGGCGCATCTCCGGGTTTTCGCGGAAGGCACCGGTCAGGTGGGTGGTGATCGTGCTGACGCCCGGCTTTTGGATGCCGCGTGTGGTCATGCATTGATGTTCCGCATCGATCATAACAGCCACGCCGCGCGGGCTGAGCACCCGGGAGATGGTGTCGGCGATCTGGACCGTCATGGTTTCCTGTGTCTGCAGACGACGGGCATAAATATCAACCACGCGCGCCAGTTTGGAAATGCCCACAACGCGGCTTTGCGGCAGATATGCCACATGCGCCGTCCCGATGATCGGGACCATATGGTGTTCGCAATGACTGTGAAACGGGATGTTGCGCAGCATCACCATCTCGTCATAGCCTTCGGTTTCTTCGAAGGTGCGGCGCAATTCTTCTTCGGCGTCAACCGCATAGCCGGCGTAGAATTCCTCATAGGAACGCACGACGCGGCTGGGCGTATCCAACAGGCCCTCGCGGGTGGGATCATCGCCAGCCCAGCGCAACAGGGTGCGCACAGCGTCTTCCGCCTCTTCAAAACTGGGGCGAGCGGCGACAATCTTGGGGCGTAGCGCCTTGTCCGACATGACAAGCAACCTCATACCAATGCGTTTTAGCGGACTATCCGCGAACGCGTGAATGCGGGTATATCATTGCAATGACCGGTGAAGTCAACAATATCAGGGGCGACATTTGTTATTAGTTTTGTTCCATTCCGGCAACAAAGGGTGAATTTCATGGCAGAGCAAAGCCCGACCAATGCCCATGAAGCGCTGTATAATGCGCGTATCCTCAGCCTTGCCGGTGGCCTGAATAAAGAGGACCGATTGGCCCATCCCGATGCCAGCGTCCAAATGGACAGTCCCCTGTGCGGCAGTCGCATTCGTGTCGATGTGACAGTGGATTCCAACGGACTGGTGTCTGCATATGGACAACAGGTGCGCGCCTGCGCCCTGGGCCAATCTTCCGCCGCGATCATGAAGGCGCATGCCGTGGGGAAAAGTCTGAGTGAATTGACCCACATCCGTGATGCCCTGGAAGACATGTTAAAGCGCAACGGGCCAGTGCCTCAGGGGGAGTGGGCTGATCTGGCGGTGCTGGAACCAGCACAGAGCCATAAATCCCGCCATGCTTCCATTCTATTGCCCTTCAAAGCAGTGGTGAAAGCGGTGCAGGAGGCCCTGAATGCCCGCTGAGCAAGGCACCCCCCGAATTGGTTTAGCGGCCCGTCTCCTGCTGGGGCTGATCTATTTATACCGCTACACCCTCTCCTACTTCCTGGGTCGGCACTGTCGCTATCTGCCAACCTGTTCAGACTATGGGCTGGAAGCCATCCGGCGGCATGGTGCACTTAAAGGGGGGCGGCTGACCTTGCGGCGGATAACGCGCTGCCATCCGTGGGGTGGGTCTGGCTATGACCCCGTTCCGGATTGATTGCTGATGGCCTCCCCCCCAACGCTGAGTGTTATCATACCCACCCGCAATGCAGCCCGGCCGCTGGCGCAACTTTTACCACAGCTGACCACGGCGCGGTTGGACCTGGACGTCATTGTCAGTGATGGCGGGTCCCAGGATGACAGCGTGGAAATCGCCGCCCGCCATCAGGCGCGCGTCACCCAGGCGGAGGGGGGACGCGGACCGCAGCTTCGCGCGGGCCAGGATCTGGCATTCGGCGATTGGCTGTTCTTCCTGCATGCGGATTCGACCCTGCCACGGGGGTGGGACGCCTATATCCTGGCCTTTATCACCGATCCGGCCCGCTGGAATCAGGCCGCCTATTTTCAATTCCAACTGGACTCCGACTCCGCATCTGCACGCCGTTTGGAGCGCATGGTCGCCTGGCGATGTCGCACCTTTGGATTGCCCTATGGCGATCAGGGGTTGCTGATTTCCAAAGAATTTCTGGCGCGCCTGGGCGGCATACCGGATCTGGCGCTGATGGAAGATGTCGCGCTTGTCCGGAAGATTGGCAAGGCGCGTCTTGTCGCCCTGGACGCCCCCCTGCTGACCGCCGCCGATAAGTTTCAGCGCGATGGTTATCTGTGGCGCAGCGCAAAGAATCTGACATGCCTTTTCCTGTATTTCTGTGGCGCACCAAATCGATTGCTGCGATGGATATATCGATGAACCAAAGGCGAAGACACCTGATTTTGTTTGCCCGCGCCCCTCGTCTGGGCGTCGGGAAAAGCAGACTGGCCAGGGATATCGGCAGGTTACAGGCGTGGCGCTTCTATCGCGGCACTCTGCAAACCATGATCCGGCGCTTACAGCCGGGCCCCTGGACCCTGACAATCGCGGTTGCCGCCCAGGATGATGGGACCCATCCAGCTTTTGCCGGATTGCCCGTATTGGTACAGCCTCGCGGCGACCTTGGTGCCCGCATGAGCGGGGTTCTGCGCCATATGCCGCCTGGTCCGGCGATCATCATTGGCACCGACATACCTGGCATTCAGCCTTGCCATATTCATCAGGCCTTTCACAAACTGGGCACCAACGATGCCATTTTCGGCCCTGCGGATGATGGTGGCTATTGGTTGGTCGGCCTGGCACGACGACGACCGGTGCCCTATGCTTTCATGCGAAATGTCCCCTGGTCGACGCCCGATGCCCTGACGGCAACGCTTGCAACGCTGCCAGCAGAGATGTGTGTTGGCTTCCTGGACCCGCTGTCGGATGTGGATGACGGGGCCAGCTATGCAGCCTATTTGAAAGAAGGGAGGCGCGCGCGATGACACAGCTAAGCGACCAGATCCCGGCACTGCATGCAGCATTGACAAAAATGCAGGGATTCCAAGATATCTCGCTGGACTCGCTGATCCCTATGCCGACATCCGGCCTGGCCCATGATCATGTCATCCTGTCCGGGCGCGACCTGCTGTTGCGGGTGCCCAGACAAAGTCAGATGCGCCTGGATGCCGAACGGAACCTGCGTTATCAGGCGGCCTGCTTTCAACGGATGGAAGCCAGCGGCCATACCCCGAAATTCCACGGCTATCTGTCGCCCAGCAAGACCGTTCCTATGGGGGCGTTGATCGTCGAACATATTCACGGCACCGCTTTATCTGCACCCAATGACTTGCCAGCCGCTGCCAAAGCCCTGGCCGCGATCCATACCTTGCCCCTGCCCGAGCGCACAGAACGCCCGCCACTGATAGATCAAACCGATCCGATGGCGGAAACATTGACAGAAGTGCAAGGCCAGGCCGCTTTCCTGCCCCAGGCCGAATTGGACGCCGACAGTCTGCGCATGATCCGGGAAGAACTGCGCGCCGCCGAACAGGATATCGCCTCTTTACCCAAGGCCCCGGTGGCCCTGATATCCTTTGATGCCCATCCCGGTAATTTTCTGGTCAAGGATGATGGCACTGCCATTCTGGTAGACTTGGAAAAGGGGCGCTATGGCGGGGCGGGGTTCGATTTGGCCCATGCCACGCTTTACACATCCACAACCTGGGATGTCGCGACCTATTCAGAGCCCAGCCGTGACGAGATCGCACACTTTTATCATTGCTGGCGCGCTGCCCTTCCGATGGCATTGGGGGATGCACTGTCCCCCTATCTGATGCCGATGCGGCGTTTGATGTGGCTGTGGTCTATCACCTGGTGCGCAAAATGGCGGGTAGAGAGCGCGAAACAAATCCGCGCGGCAAAACATCAAGTTCAGGACACCGAAGACTGGTCCGCGGAGAATACCAGCGCCCGTCTGATCGATCATGTCCGGGGCCGTGTGGACCTGTATCTATCGCCAGAGATTATCGAAAGAGTCCGGCAGGACTGGTCCTGAATGGATTATTTATCCTGGTCGAATTGATCCAGGTGTGTCCGTAGCCTGGTAATCTCTTTTTGCAATCGCTGAAGCTCTGTCAGTTCCATTCCCGTTACCTGTTTGACGCATTCAGGAATACGTGCAGCGCGCTTCCGCATTTCCTTTCCAGTCCCGGTCAGCGCCACGCGCACCTGGCGTTCATCCTTACTGTCGCGCTGGCGCTGCAGGATACCCATCGATTCCAACCGCTTGAGCAAAGGCGTCAAAGTATTGGATTCCAGATGCAGCATTCGTCCCAGCCCCCCAACGGTCTGGTTATCCTGTTCCCACAGGGCGACCAGCACAAGATATTGCGGATAGGTCACCCCCAGATCATCCAGAAACGGCTTGTAGATACGGGTGATGGCATGGCTGGCAGAATAAATCGAAAAACACAAAAGGTCCGAGATTTTCGGATATCTTAAATCATCCAAAGTGTCATGCGTCACAACGTATCTCCTCTCTAGAAAGTGTAATATAAATCGCGCACGATCTAATCGCAAGCGCTTGACAAACTCGTCTCGGTTTCTAAATATCGTATGCGATTTAATCGTAAGCGATATAATATCCTGAAAGGAACACCCTTATGTCTGTAGATGTCAAATACCGCACCTCGGCCCGAGCCACAGGCGGACGAGATGGAAAAGCAGAAACGCTGGATGGGAATTTTAATGTCACCATGGCAACACCTAAGGAATTGGGCGGTGCCGGCGGGGAAGGCGTAAACCCGGAACAGCTTTTCGCAGCCGGCTATGCCGCGTGTTTTATTGGGGCAATGAAGTTCGTCGCCTCGCAGGGGGGCACGAAAATACCGAATGATATGACGGTCACCACCACCGTTGGCATCGGTCCCCGCTCAGAAGGCGGTTTTGGTCTGGAAGTTGAATTGGAAGTTTCCCTACCCGGTGTGGAGAAAGAGAAGGCGCAAGAACTGGTTGAAAAAGCCCACCAAGTCTGCCCGTATTCCAATGCGACCCGCAACAATATCGATGTGCAGTTGACTGTCGTCTAAAGCAAATTCAGATCATTCTTGATCGCGCTGACCGAGAGGTTTTCAGGCTGGAGCAGGAGCAACTTGCCGCGCGTAGCGGGGCTACGGGCAAAAGCTGCGACGCACGCCAGCCTGAAAACATCCGGCCGGAACAATGCGACCCAGTCGGAGACACTCCGATCCGGGTCGCGCCATTTTACGCCTCAAAAACAGCGTAATAGTGTTCTGGGAATCCTGCCAGATCACGGCTGGTCGTGTTAAAGGGTGGTTTTAATCCCCCCTTAAAATGCTTGCGCACCAGATCCTGCCAGGCGGCGACAGGATCGGTTAATCCGCGGGTGGCGCAAACATGATCAAACCATCGTTTTCCAACCGCAACATGGCCGATTTCATCATCGTGAATAATGGTCAGGGCCTCTGCGCTTTGCTGGTCCCCTGCCGCGTGGAGGCGTTTGATCATATCAGGCGTCACATCCAATCCCCGTGCCTCAAGAACCATGGGCACGATGGCCAGCCTGGCCAGCAGATCATGGGCGGTTTCCATCGCTGCCTGCCACAAACCATCATGCGCCGGCAGGTCTCCATAGGCCCCACCAAGCTCTTGCAGGCGATCTTCAAGCATCAGGAAGTGGCGGGCCTCGTCGTCTCCAACGGCGATCCAGTCATCGAAAAAAGCTTCGGGCATATCCTGGTCAGAAAATCGCGCAATCATATCAAATGCCAGATCAATGGCATTCAATTCGATATGGGCAAGGGCATGCAGCAAGGCAATTCGCCCTGCCACACCGGCATTGATTTTCCGGCGGGGGACATCGCGGGGCAGCATCAGCACCGGGTGATCCGGCCGCGCCGGGCGATCCGGTACCGGTTCGGTCGCTGCTACAGCTCCCAATTTCCGGCACAACCATTCTCTGGATACAGCCCGTGCAACAGTCGCTTTCTGGCGAGCATCGGCGGTGCTCAACACCTGAATGGCCGCATCCCCCAGACTCATCTTGTCAAACGTGAAGGTCACAGATCCTTCAGGGCCGCCTGAACAGCCTCAACATGGCCGGGAACCTTCACCTTGCGCCAGATCTTTGCCACTTTCCCATCCGCATCAATCAGAAAGGTGGCGCGATCAATGCCCATATATTTGCGGCCATACATGCTTTTCTCGACCCAAGTGCCATAGGCCTCACACACTGTGCCATCTTCATCCGCAGCAAGGGGGAAATTCAGTTCATACTTGGCCTTGAATTTATCATGCTTGGCGACGCTGTCTTTTGACACGCCAATTACCGTCGCCCCAACGCCGGAGAAGTCCGCCTGCGCATCGCGAAAGCCACAGGCTTCCTTGGTGCAGCCGGGGGTATCATCCTTGGGATAGAAATACAGAACGACGGGTTTACCCTTCAACGCAGAAAGTGAAATGCTATCGCCGCCATCAGTGGGAAGGGTGAAATCAGGGGCGACATCGCCTTCTTCAAGTGCCATGGAATTCTCCCATATCTCAGTTTGGATCGTCTCTGAACAGAGTTAAGGCTGGATCGAAGGATCGCAAGGCCGCATCCCGGATTGGAATGCGGCCCATGCGATTTTATCCAATTACCTTATTCCACCAGCCGCGCTTTTTCTTCTTCGGTGGTTCGTCAACAATGACCGGTTCCGGGGTGGGTGATGCAGGGGGGACATCCGTCATCCCTTCATTCGCAGCGGCCATCACCTGGTCCCTGGCGGGCTCAGCAGGTGTCGACGATGGCGGAATCGTATCTTGCACAACGGTTTCGCCTGCCGTGGCTTCCGCCTTCGCAGGTTTAGGTTTTGCCGGGGCTGCCTTCTTGCGGGACCGCTTTGTCGGTTTTGCTGCTTTTGCATCGTCACCGCTGGTCTCAGTCGGTGCCGCCTCTTCCGTCACAGAATCAACGGCTGGCGCCGCTTCCGGCTTTGCCGCTGCCGCCTTCTTACGGCTGCGTCGTGCCGGCTTTACCTTCGCCTGAGGTTCAGATGTTTCGGGCCCGGCATCCGCACTGTCATTCGCGGCATTTTCAGGTACGAATTGCGGACCGTCCTGGGAGGAGGATGCCGCTTCTGCCGATGGCTTGCGTCCGCGACCCCGTCCGCGGCGCGGTGGACGTGACTTTTCATCCCCGTCGTTGCCCGCCTCAGAGGACGTGGTCTCGGATCCGTCTTGTGGCATCTGGTTAGAATTCTCCGACCCGCTGTCAGCCTGGCTTTGACCATCTGGCATATCAGACTGACCTTCACCATTCTGACCTTCACCATTCTGGCCTTCACCATTCTGACCTTCTGCGGCCTGACCATCTTCCCGACCGCGATTCCGGCGGCGACCGCCACGACGGCCCCGCTTGCGACGACGGCGGGTCTTATCCTCGCCATCGCCTCCTTCAGCGGCGTTGCTTTGGTTTTCCTGGCCGTTGGAATCAGAATTGACTTCGGCGACAGCGGTGTCGTCGTCGTCAGCATCGGTGTTGGTCTGTGCGGTTTGATCTTCGACCGTTGCATCCGCCGATTCTTCATCGCGACGCCCCCGACGACGCCCGCCACGACGGCTGCGTTTACGACCGCTGCGGTCTTCGTTGCCTTCTGCAGCAGGGCGTTGTGGGCGCTCATTACTGCGAGGCGCAGACGCGGTTTCACCGGACCGATCAATTGGACGATCCGGAACACGTTCAACAACCTGCTCCGCCCCTTCCTCACCTTCGCCGGCACCAGACCGCGTCAGTTCATAGTGCGGCGGCAACATGCCATCGACCGCTTCCAGGGTAACGGTGATACCATACCGGCCTTCCATCTCCATCAAGCTTGCACGCTTGTGATTCAGGACATACAGCGCAACCGATCCTGGTACTTTTGCTGTGACCTGGGTCGCCCGGCGACGCAGGCACTCTTCCTCAATCGCGCGGGTAACCATCAGGGCCGCAGATTCTGTCGAAACAATGTATCCAACACCACCACAGGTCGGACAGGGTTGGCTCATCGCCTCAATCAGGCTGGGGCGCAGACGCTGGCGGGACATTTCCATCAAGCCGAAGCTGGAAATCCGCCCGACCTGAATACGGGCACGATCCCGGCGCAGCGCCTCTTTCAGCCGTCGCTCAACCGCTGCATCATTGCGATTTTCATCCATGTCGATGAAATCGATGACGATCAGCCCGGCCAGATCCCGCAGGCGCAATTGGCGCGCCACTTCATCAGCGGCCTCCAGATTGGTCTTCAATGCGGTTTCTTCGATATGCCGTTCCCGCGTTGACTTGCCGGAGTTCACATCGATGGCGACCAGAGCCTCGGTCTGGTGAATGACAATCGATCCGCCCGAGCGTAACTGCACCGTTGGCTCATGGATCTGGGCCAATTGCTGTTCCACCTGATAGCGGTGCAGCAAGGGAATGCCCTGATCATCCTTATAGGGTTGGACCTTTTTGGCGTGGCTGGGGATCAGCGCGCGCATGAAATCCTTGGCGACGCGATATCCTTCATCGCCGGCGATCAGCACTTCTTCGATATCCTTGGTATAGACATCGCGGATGGCGCGCTTGATCAGATTGCCTTCCTCATGAATTAAGGAAGGAGCAGAGGATTCCAGCGTCTTTTCGCGGATATCGTCCCATAACTTCATAATATAGTCGAAGTCGCGCTTTACCTCCGCCTTGGAGCGTTCGGCCCCGGCGGTGCGCAGGATGATCGCCATGCCTTCCGGCACATTCAGTTCCGCCAGGATTGTCTTCAGACGCTTCCGATCCGCCACATTGGCGATCTTGCGGCTGACCCCGCCGCCGCGCGACGTATTGGGCATGACAACGCAATAGCGCCCGGCCAGCGAAAGATAGGTGGTCAGCGCAGCACCTTTATTGCCGCGCTCTTCCTTCACGACTTGAATCAACATCACCTGACGGCGCTTGATCACTTCCTGAATTTTGTACTGGCGGCGCAGACGCGGGCGGCGCAAGGACGCTTCCTCAACCGCTTCATCAACGCCTTCACCCGCCCCCATATCCTCAACGCCATCGCCATTATCGGCGGTTTCGTCATCATCGTCCTGGGAATCATGATCATCGTCGACCAGTTCTTCACGGTCACCGACGGGAATGCGGTAATAGTCGGGATGAATTTCTGAAAAGGCCAGGAACCCATGACGGTTGCCGCCATATTCAACGAAAGCAGCCTGCAAGGATGGCTCAACCCGCGTTACTTTCGCGAGGTAAACATTCCCTTTTATTTGCTTCTTTGTCGTTGTTTCGTAGTCAAATTCCTCAAGCCGGTTGCCATTTACCACGACGACCCGGGTTTCTTCCGGGTGGGTCGCATCGATTAACATTCTGCGTGTCATATAATCCTACCTCGACGTCTCCGGCCCTTATCGCGCGGATCGTCGGCAGCCGTTGCGCAAGCATCACCGTTCCCACGCAGCGCCGATATCGGGTCGCGCGAGCCGGGCGCGTTGCGGATACGGGGATTGCGTTACGCAGTCCCTTTTCCGTCTCGCTTATGCTCACTGGTTTCATTGTGTCGCTTTCGCGTTGCTTCTAATACGTCATTTACTATATCCGGCGGCGCCGGGCGGTTCAGTACCGGCCAGGCCGGGGTAATTCAAAATGCGGCACTGTGGTTCGGGTGAATAGGTCGATCCTGAAATCGTCCACCGAGCCAGACGCGCCGATGAGTCTGTTAGCCTGTGTTTCCGGCCCTTTCGTCAGAAAAGCCGTGGACACAAAGCAGCAGAGCGTCACGCCCGGCAACGACGAGACATCGAACCCAATCCCAGAATGTCGACTTAGCGCCCTTTGCGAAAAGGGTCCTCGAACTCTGCGACGAACGGCGTGCCCCGGATCGTTCCGACCTGTGCCCGGCCCGCAAAGGAAACCAGCGGCGCGCCGCTTTTCGGCGCTGCCGTTCGCCCCCTGCGGCGGACACGAAACGGACTCTCTCAAGCGAGAGACTATCTGTGCATGGCGCGTTGCACAATCTTAAACCGAAGATAAATTCAAGATACTTATAAATTTACTGTCCTTGTGCTTTGAATTTCCTGACGACTCACGGCATATCTACTATGAAATTCTGGACGGGACTTGCCGAGTCAGGAGCGGCACGGAATGCGTCAGGCGTGCACGGGGTGCCTTAAGCCCCTCATAAATCACTTGTTTCAATCGGTCGTGCTTCGCGCGATGCTTTTACTCGTCGGCTCAATATTACTGGTACCGCAAATCAGCAGTGCACAATCATCCGGTCCCGTGCTGTCCGACGCCCGTATTGGAGAGCGCGAGGGCGAGACCAGATTTGTTTTAGAATTTGATCGCGCCGTCCCCTACAAAGTGTTCACACTGGCCGGCCCAGACCGCGTGGTGATTGATTTGCCATCTGTTGACTGGAAGGGACCTGGACTGGACGAAGTGCGGGGACGGGGATTGATTGGCGGATATCGCCACGGTCTTTTCAAGCCCGGTATCACCCGCGTTGTCATCGACCTTTCCGCCCCGGCGACCGTAATGCGCCATTTTGCTCTGGACGCCGCGAACAATTCCGGCCCACGGGTGGTGATTGATCTGGGACCGGTCTCTAAGACCACCCCGTCCACTGTGGCGATGGAATCTGCGGGTTGGGGTGCCTATGCGCAGGAATTGGCGCGGTCTTCCCCGGCGATTGCAACACCAGGACCACCGCCGGGCTCTAACAAGCGCGTCGTGGTGTTGGACCCTGGCCATGGGGGGGTCGATCCAGGTGCCATCAGCACCAGTGGCGTCTATGAAAAGAAGGTCGTTCTGTCCTATGCCAAAGCATTGAAAAAAGCGCTGGAGGCAACGGGGCGGTATGATGTTGTCCTGACCAGGGATCGTGACATCTTTATTCCCCTGCGGGATCGGTATCAGATTGCGCATGAGGTGAATGCCGGGCTGTTCATCTCCCTACATGCGGATTCCCATAACTCGTCCAGCCTGCGGGGACTGTCTGTGTACACCCTGTCTGACAAGGCGTCCGACAAGGAAGCCGAAGCGCTGGCGACCAAGGAAAACAGGTCTGACCTGTTGGCGGGGACGGATTTGACCGGGTATGAAGCCGATGTAACATCCATACTGATCAGCCTTGCACAGCAAAGTGTTAAGCAAAGCAGTGCCTATTTTGCAGAGATCCTGGTGGATGAAATGCAGACATCGGCGCGCTTGCTGCGTAATCCGCACCGCTTTGCTGGCTTTGCGGTACTAAAATCACCTAATATACCCTCCGTCCTGATTGAGTTGGGTTATCTGTCGAATAAGTCGGACGAGGCCAGCTTAATGTCAGCATCGCATCAGGCAAAAATGGCCGATGGGATGGTGCGGTCGATTGATCTGTATTTTGACAGAAAAGAGAAATTGGAGCGGTCCTGAGATCCTGAAATCTGAGATGCACCGCAAACCTTTAGCGAATTTGCCGCAATTGGACCATGGAATCGCCCAATCTGAACGTGTAGACTTTATATGCTACCGCGTGGCACAAATCTGTCCGACCTTATGGTAGGCAGCAGTACACCTGTGATGTTTGTTTAGGGAGTCCCTATGCGTTTTGTCGGCCGTGCCTTTTTGTATCTGTTTTTCCTGGGGTTGCTGGTCGGTGTTGCCGGGCTGGGCGTCGTTGGCTGGGCCTTCTGGCATTATGGTCAGGGCCTGCCAGACTATAAGCAATTGGCGGATTATGAACCACCGACATCGACGCGTGTCCATGCAGGCGATGGCCGCCTGTTGGCGGAATTTGCCGTTGAATCGCGGGTTTTCGTTCCCATTGATGCAATTCCAAAACGTGTTTCAGAAGGTTTCATCGCGGCAGAAGATCAAAATTTCTACAAACATTTTGGCGTCGATATTCAGGCGCTTATCCGGGCTGTCGTCACCAATATTGTCAACGTCACTCAGGGTCGCCGTCTGGTTGGAGCGTCTACTATCACGCAGCAGGTGGCAAAAAACTTCCTGCTAACAAATGAAGTATCCATTTCCCGCAAAGTGAAAGAAGCAATCCTGGCGCTGCGCATCGAACGCGCGCTGGATAAAGACCGAATTCTAGAATTATATCTGAACGAGATTTATCTGGGCTATCGGTCTTATGGCGTTGCCGCCGCCGCCTTGAACTATTTTGACAAAAGCCTGGATGATCTGACGATTGCAGAAATCGCCTATCTGGCAGCTTTGCCAAAAGGTCCAAACAATTATCACCCGATCCGGCGGAAAGAGGCTGCGATTGCCCGCCGGAACTGGGTGATCGACCGTATGCTGGAAGAAAACTTCATCACCGCAGAAGAAGCCGCCGTCGCAACAGCATCGCCCCTGGTCGTTAAAGATCACGCCGACGCGGATCTGGTTGATGCCGGGTATTTTCTGGAAGAAGTCCGGCGTTCCCTGGGGGATCGCTTTGGCGAAGACGGCCTGTATTCCGGCGGGCTGTCGGTGCGGACCTCGCTGGACCCGAAGCTGCAGGAAATGGCCCGCCAGTCCTTGCGGGATGGATTGATCGCCTATGATCACCGTCATGGCTATCGCGGGCCCATCGGGCGGGTGGGCGACGATGAACCCTGGCTGGAAGCACTGATCGCCTTCGAAATACCCGCAGGTGCCTTGGATTGGGTGCCCGCCGCTGTCCTATCCGTAGACAAGGACGCCGCAACGATTGGCTTGCGGGACAAAACCACAGGAACAATTCCCTTGGATGAAGTTCGTTGGGCCCGCATCGCACGTGGGGGAGAAAACCGCACTGTTGGGCCGTCCATCAAATCGGTTGGCGATGTCCTGACTGTTGGGGATATCATTCTTGTCGCCCCGGTTACCCAGAGCACGCCAGATAAAGAAGGCGAAACGCCAAAACCCTATCCAAAAGGCACCTATGGCCTGCGCCAGATACCGGAAGTCAATGGCGCCATTGTCGCCATGGACCCCCATACCGGGCGCATACTGGCCATGTCCGGCGGATGGAGTTTCGAAACCAGCCAGTTCAACCGGGCAACCCAGGCCTATCGGCAACCAGGGTCGGCGTTTAAGCCCTTTGTGTATCTGACCGCCCTGGAAAACGGCTATACGCCTGCCACGATCATTCTGGATGCACCCTTCGTCATTGATCAAGGGCCGGGTCTGGGGAAATGGAAGCCGTCAAACTTCTCCAATGAATTCTATGGCCCATCCCCCATGCGCGTCGGGATTGAAAAATCCCGCAATCTGATGACGGTGCGTCTGGCCCAGGCGATTGGTATGGATAAAGTGTCTGAAACGGCCGAGCGGTTCGGGATCGTCAAGAACATGCCGCCACAATTGGCCATGGCGCTGGGATCTGCGGATGTGCGCCTGATCGATATGGTTGCGGCCTATGGTGCACTGGTCAATGGCGGGAAGAAGGTTGAACCGACATTGATCGACCGAATTCAGGACCGTAACGGTAAGACTGTGTTCCGGCATGATGATCGCACCTGCCCTGAATGTGATGTCAAATACTGGGACAATCAGCCGGTGCCGATCCTGCCAGACAACCGGGTGCAACTGACGACACCAACGTCTGCTTATCAGATCGTGACCATGCTGGAAGGCGTGGTGCAACGCGGGACCGGTCGCCGCATCGCCGAACTGGGCAAGCCGTTGGGTGGCAAAACCGGAACCACGAATGATTCCCGGGATACCTGGTTTGTCGGATTTTCTCCTGATCTGGTCGCCGGGATCTTTATTGGTTTCGACACTCCAATTCCCTTGGGCCGCCAGCCCTGGGGAGGCCAAGAGACCGGATCTTCGGTTGCGGCCCCGGTTTTCAAGGAATTCATGGGCCAAGCCCTGGCCGATAAACCCGCCATTCCCTTCCGGACGCCGCCTGGCATTCGCATGGTGCGCATTGATGCCGAAACCGGAAAACTGGCCAGTCCTTCCAGCAATAAAGTCATTGAGGAAGCCTTTAAGGCCGGAACCGAACCTGGCGCCAATTCCGATAGTGTTATAATCACAGGCAATGGCGCGCCAATTCTTCCAATCGTCCAATCAGGCGAGCCAAGCGGTCAGACCGAGGACGAGGCCGACCCCACTTCATCCAGTGGGAGTAATGGCCTGATTCCCTTACCAACAAACAACGCCCCGACAGGCAACAATCCGAATTCTCCCGCAGCGCCCAGCGGTATTTATTAATCGGTCAGTGCCCCCTAACCCGAAAGGCCCGCGAACTAATAGAGACTGTGCAATGGCCGATTGGTTGCCATAATACCAGGAAGGCGCTATGCAGCGCCCAATTCGGGGCGAGGTTGGCCCTGATCCGTCGTCAGCCAATTGGGAACGCAAACCGAATGCCCCTTTCCCCTGTTCAGAGAAAAGGTGTTTTCACGGCACTGAAAATCGCTGTGACCCTGGCATTGTTCTGGATGATCGCGTCCAAGCTGGACCTGTCTGATATCGCAAATCGTCTCAGCACGGCACAGCCCATGGGGTTAGGCCTGGCGACCGTGCTGATCTTTTTCCAACTGACATTAAATTCTGAACGTTGGCGCAGACTGTTGCGGATGGATCAGGTCACCCTGCCCTATCGGCTGAGTTATCGGTATTATCTGGAGGCCATGTTCTTCAATCAGGCCCTGCCCGGCGCCGTGGGCGGGGATGTGATGCGTGTCTATCGCATTCGGAAATTTTGCGCTTCCGTAGGACAGGCACTGACCAGTGTATTATTGGATCGCATCACCGGCCTGATCGGGTTGTGTCTTCTGATCGCCATTGGCCTGCCGATGTTGATGCAACGAACCGGCGATCACAGCATCCTGAAGGGGTTTCTGATAATCGGTCTGGCCGGCATGATCGGCATCGGGATTGTGGTCCTGATCGCACGGCAATCGGAACAGGGTCGGGGCGGTCGCATCCGTGCTTTTATTGTTAAGCTGTCGCGTGTTTTTGTGCGGTTGATCAGCCACCCCCGCGAAGCTGTACCCATTCTGCTGCTTGCGCTGGGGACACATTTGACCATTGTGCTGACGGCCTATATCTCTGCACAGGCCTTGGCATTGCCGTTCACATACTGGGATTGCCTGATTATCGTGCCAACGTCTATCCTGATCGCAACATTGCCAATCTCGCTTGGTGGATGGGGTGTTCGTGAGGGTGCGATGGCAGCCGGATTCGCCCTGATCGGCGGCGATGCCGGGGGGGCGGTTGCCCTGTCCATTGTAATGGGACTGGAAATTCTGGCCGTCGGACTGGTTGGCGGCATTGTGTGGTTTATGAGTGGCACCACCCGCGCGGATGCAGAAGCCCTGACCCTGGTGGAAAAAGGAGAGTGAGTGTGGCAAAGACGGCGACCGTAAAGAAAGCGACAGCGAAGAAAGCTGCAGCCAAAAAGGCGGTTTCAAAGAAAGGCACCGCCAAAAAGGGGAGCCCTAAGAAAGCGGCGCCCCGCAAGACATCCCGAGATACAACCACAACTCCCTTGTCCATCCCTCGGCGAAATGGGTGGCAAAACACGCTATCTGCCCGAAAAACAGCAATCCTGGAATACAATCAGCAGATGGCGGCCAAGCGGGATGACTGGCGCGCCAAGAATGCCGGTTTCTATGACGATGATATGGCCTTCCTGAAATTCCTGATCCCGGAAGGGTCGCGCATCCTGGACCTGGGCTGTGGCACCGGCGCACAATTGGCAGGCCTAAAGCCGTCCTTTGGCATGGGGGTCGATTTCTCCGCCAATATGGTCGATGTCGCGCGCAGCACGTATCCTGAACATGAATATCCCGAACTGCAGTTTCGCGTCGGCGATGTCGAACAGTTAAACAGCCTGCGCCAGGACTTGCAGGGTCCGTATGATTTTATCCTGCTGTCCGATACGCTGGGCTTTGTCGATGACTGTCAGGCGATGCTGGAACAGATTCACGACCTGTGTGATGAGGAAACCCGCATCGTCATCACCTATTACAGTCATTTGTGGGAACCGGTGCTGCGCGCTGGGGAGGCGACGGGCCTGAAAATGCCCCAGCCCGAAGTGAACTTCCTCAGCCCCGCCGATATCA
This sequence comes from Rhodospirillales bacterium, assembly GCA_002696645.1. GTDB lineage: Bacteria > Pseudomonadota > Alphaproteobacteria > UBA8366 > Aestuariispiraceae > Pacificispira. Next base: position 30,617 of record NZSA01000040.1, read on the forward strand.
GCAACATTCTGGGCCTGTCGGATTTCGATGTAATCAAGACCGAATGGCGCCAATTGGTGCCCGCCCGCCTGTTTGGTGTGGGAACCGCAATCAATCGCTATATCGGGACATTGCCCCTGATCCGCAAACTCTCGCTGCGCCATTTCATCGTCGCCCGCTCCCAGCGCAAGGCGAAGCGCAAGGATTTGTCGACCACGGTTCTGGTCCCCTGCCGAAATGAGAAAGGCAATATCGAAAGCGCCATCACGCGCCTGCCACGCTTCTGTAAAGATATGGAAGTGTTGTATGTCGAAGGCAATTCGTCAGACGGGACATTCGAGGAATGCGAACGCGTGCGCGATCACTATGCGAAGCCTGAAAATGGCGCCTGGGACATCAAGGTCTTCAAGCAGCCGGGCAAGGGCAAGGGCGATGCCGTCCGCAAGGGCTTTGACGAGGCGCGTGGCGATATCCTGATGATTCTGGATGCCGACCTGACCATGCCGCCGGAAGAACTGCCAAAATTCTATGAGGCCATCGCCACCGGCAAGGGGGAGTTCATCAATGGCTCCCGCCTGGTCTATCCCATGGAGAAGGGGGCGATGCGCTTCCTGAATTATTGGGCCAACCGGACCTTTGCGATGATCTTTTCTTTCCTTCTGAACCAGCGTTTCACCGATACGCTGTGCGGCACGAAGGTTCTGACGCGTGCCGACTATCACAAGATTCAGGCAGGCCGCAGCTATTTCGGGGATTTCGATCCGTTCGGCGATTTTGACCTGATCTTTGGCGCAGCAAAGCAGAACCTAAAAATCATAGAGATTCCGATGCGCTATGCGGACCGCACCTACGGTGAGCCGCAGATCAGCAGGTTCCGCGATGGCTGGTTGTTGCTGAAAATGGTCGTCTTCGCCTGGCGCAAGCTGAAGGCCTTCTGATTGTGAGCATCGATCCCCGCCTGGTCGCCCATGGCAAGGTCTGGTCTAAAAAGGCCGGGCTGCGCGCAGTCTATGGCGACTATTATCGCCGCATGCTGGCCGCCCTGCCCCAAGGTGGGGCCTATCTGGAGGTCGGCGCCGGGTCCGGGCACAGCCGGGATTTCACAAAGGGCATGGACATCACCCGACTGGACATCCTGCCAGCGCCCTGGGTCGATACTGTGGCCGATGCCCATCAGCTGCCCTTTCCGGATGATGCCTTTGACGGGATATTCATGGTCGACGTGCTGCACCATCTGGCCGATCCAAAGACATTCTTTACCGAAGCAGCACGGGTGCTGAAGCCCGGTGGCAAGATCGCGCTGATCGAACCGGGCATCACGCCGTTGAGCTGGGTCTTCTATAACTATCTGCATGAAGAGCCCGTGGATATGTCTGTCGACCCGATGGTCAAACAAGAGTATGGCGCAACAAAGGACCCGTTTGAGTCCAACCAAGCCATTCCCACCCTTCTGTACCGGCGCGAAGAACACCGCATATCCCTGTCCGAAGGGGTGCCTGCCTTGCGCACCGTCAGCCGCCAGTGGTTGAGCCTGTTTGCCTATCCCCTGTCTGGCGGGTTTAAGGCCTGGTCCCTGTTGCCCGCGTCCCTCGTCGACCCCTTACTACGCCTGGAGGACAAACTAATCCCCTGGATGGGCAGCCTGATCGGGTTCCGACTGTTCGTGGTGATGGAAAAGCGGCACACAGCAACGCCATGAATTACCGCCACGCCTTTCATGCGGGAAACTTTGCTGATGTACACAAACACTGGGTCCTGACCCTGTTGCTGGAGCGTCTGTGTGCGAAGGACAAACCCTTCTTCGTGCTGGACAGCCATGCCGGGGCGGGCTTCTACGACCTTGCCCGGGAAGAAACTGAACGCACCGGCGAAGCGGCACAGGGCATCGCCCGGTTTCTGGATGCAGAGCCCCTGCCAGACTGTTTTGAAGCCTATGCAAAGACCATCCGCGACCTGAACCCAGACGGCGGATTGCGCTGGTATCCGGGATCCCCCTGGCTGGTCGCCCAAGCCCTGCGCCCAGGGGACCGCTTCATCGCTGTGGAAGCCCATCCAGAGGAAGCCCGCCTGTTGCGCGAAACCCTGCGCCAGACCCGTGCTGCCCAGGTTCTGCAGCGGGATGGTTATACGGTGATCCCGTCAACCCTGCCACCCAAGGAACGACGGGGCCTGGTTCTGATCGATCCCCCCTATGAGACACCTGACGAAATCGCCCGCATCGTCAAAGCTGTGGTCGACGGCATGGTGCGATTCCCCAGCGCCAGTGTCGCCATCTGGTATCCTATCAAGACCCGCGCGCTGGGCGATGTGCTGACTCATAAATTGAGTGAGGCGCTGCCCGCCACAGACCGGGGACGCCTGCGCTGTGAAGTGTGGGTCACTGCGCCCGACCGCGAAGAAGCCGGCCTGACCGGCAGCGGATTGCTGTTGCTCAATCCGATCTGGCCCATGGAAGAAACCCTGAATATCGGCATGCCGTCGCTTGCCCATATCCTGGGTCAGGACGCCCAGGCCGGATCACGGGTGGATAGGTTCTAAGCCTGCCACCCTCTTTTGCCTTAGCGAGGAAGCCCCATATCTTACTCCTCCCCCCTTGAGGGGGGGAGGTTGGGAGGGGGGTGCTCTCTCCTCCGCAATTCAGCTATCTGCAGGGAAAGGCCTTGCGGCCTATCACCCCCACCCCAACCCTCCCCCCTCTAGGGGGAGGGAGAAAAGTGACCTATTTATACCCCTAACCGCGCATGCGCTCAGCCTTGGGGTCGAACAATGGTTCTGACAGGATCGTGGCTGGCAGCATTTCTCCAAACACCTCAACCCGGAAGAGGTCGTCGCTGAACTCCTCTGCCATCTCGGCGGGGATATAGCCCATGGCGACGGACTTGTCGGCATGATGGGCATACATGCCCGACGTCACATAGCCGACAATCTTGCCGTCACGATAGATCGGCTCGTTGCCCATCACATCGATTTCTTTTGCTTTCAGGGTGAAAGTCACCAGCCGTTTTGCGGGCCCGTCCTGCAATTCCTTCATCGCTGCTTCTCGACCGATAAAGTCGTTCTTTTTCAGGTCAACGAACCGGCCCATCGCCGCCGCATAAGGACCGTAGATCGGGCGGTATTCCGTCGCCCAGGAACCGAATCCTTTTTCCAGGCTCATGGAGCGCATCGCGCGGGACCCAAACAATTTGATCCCATAATCGGCCCCAGCGGTCAGGATGTCATCGAACAGGCGGGTGTGGAATTCCGGCTTTACCCAAAGCTCGTAGCCCAGATCCCCGGTGAAGGAGACCCGCCCGACCATGGCAGGCACCATGCCCAATTCCATCTTTTTGAAATCCAGGAACTTGATGGCATCATGGGAGACATCGGCGTCGGTTAATTGAGCCAGGACTTCGCGGGCTTTTGGACCAGCAATGGTCAGGCCGACAAGGCCCAGGCCATGAGCCTTGATCGTTACACTGCCGTCCTCTGGCAAATGCGATTCAAACCAGCGCATGTGATAAGCTTCGCCCGCGCCGGACCCGAAGATGAAAAATTGCTCGTCAGCCAGTTTGCCAACCGTGAAATCACCAATGACTTTGCCCTTTTCGTTCAACATGGGCGACAGGGTCAGCCGGCCCTGGCGCGGCATTTTGTTGGCCAGCATATGGCTCAGCCAGCTTTCCGCCCCCGGTCCGGTGATTTCATATTTTGCGAAGGACGAAATATCGGCCAGTCCGACTCCATTTCGGACGGTCTGACATTCCGCCTTGATATGCGGGAAAGCGTTGGACCGCAGGAAGGTGATGTTTTCCACCGGCTCCATGCCCTTGGGTGCGTACCACAGCGCCTGTTCCATGCCATAGGCGACACCAAACACCGCATTCATGGCCTTCTGGCGCTCATAGATCGGGGTGGTGCGCAGCGGGCGGGCGGCGGTCAGTTCCTCATTCGGGAAGCGGACCTTGAACCGGCGGGAATAGTTTTCCCGCACCCGGGCATTGGTATAGGCCATGGTCGTCCAATCGCCATAGCGCGACACATCCATGCCCCAGATATCAAAGCCCGGATCGCCGTTGATCATCCAGTTCGACAGCGCCAGTCCGACCCCGCCGCCCTGGCTGAACCCTGCCATAACGCCACAGGCGCACCAGTAATTCTTCAAGCCGCGCACTGGACCCACCAGCGGGTTGCCATCCGGCGCGAAGGTGAAGGGACCATTGATGATCTGTTTGATCCCGGCACGCTGGAACGGTGGGAAGTGACGGAAGCCCACTTCCAGCGATGGCGCGATACGATCGATATCTTCCTGCAACAATTCATGGCCGAAATCCCGGGGTGTCTCTTTCGGGGACCACGGCACGCAGGCCTTTTCATAAGTTCCCATCAGCATGCCCTGGCGTTCCTGGCGCATATAAATCTCGCCATCAGGATCAACGACGTGCAGCACTTCCTTGCCGGTGGATTTATTGATCTCCGCCACTTCGGGCATGTCTTCGGTGATCAGATACATATGTTCCATGGCCAGAACCGGCAGTTCCAGGCCAACCATGCGCCCGACTTCCCGCGCCCACAGGCCGCCCGCATTGACCACATGATCGGCCTGCATGGTTCCCTGTTCAGTGATCACGGTCCAGGTGCCGTCCGGATTCTGCTGCAGGTCGGTGACGCGGTTTCTCAGGTAAATCTCCGCCCCGCCCAGCTTGGCCGCCTTGGCATAGGCATGGGTCGTGCCCGATGGATCCAGATGCCCATGCAGTGGCGTCCACAATGCCCCCAGAAATTCCTTGGGATCCATGATCGGCAGGATCTTTTCCGCCTCTTTCGGGGTCAGCAATTCGGTTTCGATGCCCAGCAGCTTCTCCTGGCTTTGCATCACTTTCAGCAGTTCCAGGCGCTCTGGCGTCGCGGCCAGGAACACCCCTTCGGTCAGGTGGAAACCGGTCGACTGGCCGGAAATCTCCTCGATCTCTTTATACAAATCAATGGTGTAGGATTGCAGCTTCGCGACCTGCGGGTCGCCATTGATGGTGTGAAAACCGCCCGCCGCATGCCAGGTCGACCCGGATGTCAGTTCGGATCGTTCGATCAGGACCACATCTTTCCAGCCCAGCTTGGTCAGATGATACAGTACCGAACATCCAACAACCCCGCCCCCGATTACCACCGCCTGTGCATGCGACTTCATATGACCAACCCTTTTAAATGAGAAATAAGCACCTAGCGCAGACAATCGCGCGTCTTTATCCCGCGCGACAATCGCCCAGCGACTTCAACTGTCCCATTTTCGCCAATCGTGTCGGTATCGGAAAAGTTAGATAAAACTGAGGTAGTTGCTAAATTAGGTTGGGTTCTAAATTATAATCTTTTGAAACAATATCATTTTTTTGAGCGCAATTTTCAGATTGACGCATTAGTTCCTGCAAATATGAATACGATCGACAAGCATTTTTTAACTCGTTGCGATAATCAAGTGACGCAAAAATGCAAAAAGCTTCTGCTTGGCAATTTAATGACTTTTCTGGATTAAACTCTATATCGGAAAAGGCTCTATAGTAAGAATAAACTTTCCTAATAAAGGAAGTGTAATCGTGTAGCGCGTTGATATATAGCCAAGTATAAAATGCAGTCTTGGGCTCATTTGAGAATTCTTTATCAAAATATTTAAAACCAATAATGTTTCCAGAACTTTTAATTCTTTGATCTTTTTTCGCATCGCGCGAAGAAACATTGTACAGGTCCTGATACGGCCCACCATTTTCAAAAACTTTACTTCCCTGAAATGCACTTTCAATTGAAATCGTAGCGTTATGAATATTGAGTGAAAAGGCACTTAGCTTTTTTCCAGTTTCACTACTTGATTTTGTGGATATTTCTAAGATTGGCGAAATACCTTTATTTTTTGCTTCATCATGCAAAAATTTAATATTTTTTTCTTTCTGCTTTTGAGAAAAACCTGGATTCCAATCAAAGTTTATCCATATTTTTTTAACTAATAAATCATTCTTAGTGAGAGTATCATTATTAATGTTAGGTAAATAAATAGGTCGATTTGCCATTAGTTAGAACCTTATATATTCCAAAGGAACGTGATCTGGAATTAAAACCTCATACTTTTTTGTTTTCTGCATTCGCGCATTAATCAAGGGATCTTTCCAGTTTGATCGCTTGAAGAGGACATCGCAATCAAACGTATCCAGAGCTTCTTCCGGTGTTAACAACTTTACACCACTTTTGTTTGATACATCATTTGTGAACTTAACACCCATAATGTTAAGTACGTCAGGGTTGATTTTCAAGAAGGACGTTTGTTGTAATCGACCAGCTTGGCGCGCGATATATTCCATAGGATGCTCCGACCAGAAACATAGGTGAACAAATTTTTTTAATCCTGAATAACCATCCGCATCGTGACTCCAATCGTTCCCACCGGTAACGATATTGCTGATATGAAACTTATTTGCTCCTTCAAATGACAAAATCCCATGTTTTTTTATCGAAAGTAAATTTCTTTGGTCAGTAAAGTGATACAGGTAACCATTGAATGCCTTAACTCCGTTTATAATTTTCAAGATACTCATTTTCGAAATCCTTATATAAATTAACGGCAATCAATTTTTAACATTGTTTTGTATTAGATTACAACTTTGGTATTACGGGTCGCATCCCAGCCAATTTCCGGCATTTCACGCCGCTATTAGAATTGACGGAAAATCAAAACCGGGATCAAGCTTATCGCCAGAGATAACCTGGAATGAGCGCTGTTGCGCCATCCATTCTGAAAGCTACAGGCCATGCCATATGATCCCTATGTCCTTGGGTCCAATCGCAAGATCGATCCGACGCGCCGCCCTTCCTCGCTGACCGAATTCCTGCCGGATGGGACACCCAATGATGGTGACCGGGTAGAGATCGGGCCGACGGATCTGGCCTTCGCGGAATGGGCGGCACTGGGGCTGACAATACCGGATATGCCCTCGCTGCGGGACTATCGCCTGTCGCGGCTGGTGGAACAGGTCAATAAGCATGATCTGGGCGGGCTGTTGATGTTCGATCCGCTGAACATCCGCTATGCCACCGACACGACCAATATGCAGATCTGGGTGATGCATAATTTCTGCCGCGCCTGTCTGGTGCTGCCAGATGGGCATATGGCGCTGTGGGATTATACCCCGGCGCGCCATCTGTCTGCGCATCTGCCGCTGGTGAAGGAAGTGCATCCCGGCGCCGACTTCTTCTATATGGATGCCGCCCAACGGGCGGAAGAACGCGCCGCCCTCTTTGCACAACAGGTCGATACCATCGTGCGCGCCCATGCGGGAGATAACCGCCGCCTGGGCCTGGATAAGAGCGAAATCGCAACCTATTGGGCGCTGGAGAATATCGGCTTCAAGATCAGGATCGGTCAGGAAATGACCGAACATGCCCGCAAGGTGAAGAACGAGAATGAGCTAAACGCCATGCGTTGTGCGATTGCCGCCTGTGAATCTGCGATGGCGGAAATGCAGGCCGCCGTAATCCCCGGCATGACCGAAGTTACCGCCTGGGCAGAACTGCAAAAGGGCAACCATATTCGCGGCGGGGAATGGATCGAAACCCGCATCCTGTCCTCTGGACCCCGCACGAATCCTTGGTTCCAAGAATGCGGTCCCCGGATCATGAAGGAAGGGGATATCCTGGCCTATGACACGGATCTGGTCGGCCCCTATGGATACTGCGCGGACCTGTCGCGCACCTTCAAGATCGGCGATGGCAAGCCCAGTGATGCAGAGCGTGAGGTCTATCAAGTCGCCTATGAGCAGATCCAGAACAACATGCAGCTGCTGAAACCCGGCGCGTCCTTCAAGGAATTGATGCAAGGCGCCAAACCCCTGCCGGAGAAATTCCGCGCCCGGCGCTATAGCGTCATGTATCACGGCGTTGGTCTGTGCGACGAATATCCCGCCGTGATGTATCCGGAAGACTGGGAATCGACTGGCTATGATGGCATGTTAGAGCCTGGCATGTGCGTGTGTGTAGAGGCCTATGTCGGCGAAGTCGGCGGCACCTGTGGTGTGAAGCTGGAAGACCAGGTGGTGATCACCGAGACCGGATTTGAAAATCTGACCAGATATCCGTTTGAGCAACGCTTGCTGAGCTAGAGCCTTGCAGAATAGGGCAACGCAGGCTGTATTGAACCCATCGTAACCGCGAATGAAGACTGTGGTCGTTTGTTATGTGCCGATGGCTTGCCTATTGGGGTCCACCCCTGTTCATGGAAGAACTGGTCACCAAACCGGATCATTCCCTGATTCATCAAAGCCTGCATGCAGCCGAGGCGAAATCCGAAACCAATGGTGATGGCTTTGGCATCGGCTGGTATGGGGAGCGGCCAGAGCCGGGCCTGTACCGCGAAATCCTGCCCGCCTGGAACGATGATAACTTAAAGCATCTCTCCGCACAGATTCGGTCCCGCCTGTTCTTTGCCCATGTCCGGGCGTCCACAGGTACATCGACGACGCGGTCCAACTGCCACCCCTTCACCCATGGACGATGGCTGTTCATGCATAATGGTCAGATCGGCGGCTATGCGAAGATCCGGCGCAAACTGGAGCAGATGCTACCGGATTCGCTGTATTGCGGTCGCCAGGGCACCACGGATTCCGAATTGATTTTTCTGCTGGCCTTGTCCCTTGGATTGGACGACGACCCGATCAGCGCGATGCGAGAGAGCCTGTCTTTAGTGGAACGGGAAATGATCGCCGCAGAGGTCGAAGACCCCTTGCGCTTCACCGCCGCCCTGTCCGACGGCACTCGATTGATCGCCTTCCGCTATTCCAGCGATCCCCATGCGCCGACCCTGTACCATACAGGTTCAGGCTCAGGCGCGTTAACCGTTGTATCAGAACCTTTGGACACCGACCGCGCCCGCTGGACCGCCGTCCCAACCCAGCACGTGCTCAGCATCTATCAAGACGGCCGCATGGTGACGGAACCACTCACCCTTTAGAGCACATTCAGTGCAACCGCATCCAGGCATCGACATGCCGGCTGTTGCCCGGTGTCACCAGATCATACCGCGCCACATGGACAGAATGTAGCGAACCTTCTATTTCCTCTACCCAGAAATCCAGGAATTTATGTAATTCCGGATATTTAGGGGCGATATCCAGGTGTTGCCACAGAAAGGATTGCAAAACTGCAGGGTGGTCCGGCATGTGATAGATAATCTCTGCTGTGGCGAGACGATAGCCCTTTAACTGTTGTGACAGGCCATCCTGTGGCACCTCTGATGCGTCATAAGCCGAGGAACGAGGGGTTGAAAAAGACTGAGTCATAAACAATCTCCTTAACAGCAAGAGCAACACATTGCGGAGAGCGCCCAGGACCAATCGTCGGGTCGATTCTCAGTGGTCACAGACGCATCCCTTGAGGTGAAAGTCTGCCACTGATTTTCTTTGCACTGCAATAAAAATGTTATAATTCAGTGCATTAGCAGCAATTAACCGAGAGCGCTGATAAAAATCAAAACTCCCTCTTGAAAATTTTGACCGATTTTAATACATCCACCGGACGAGGGTTGGCACTCTCATGCCAAGAGTGCCAACCTTAATTACAGCGTGACAAACCTTTGTCTAAAATTGAGGAGGTTCAATCATGGCATTCCGTCCCCTGCACGACCGCGTTGTTGTGCGCCGCGTAGAAGAAGACACCAAAACCGCTGGGGGCATCATCATCCCCGAAACCGCCAAGGAAAAGCCGATGCAAGGCGAAGTCATTGCCGTTGGTAATGGCCAGATTCAGGAAGACGGCAGCGTCCGTACCCTGGATGTGAAGGCGGGCGACCAGGTGTTGTTCGGAAAATGGTCCGGTACGGAAGTAAAGATCGACGGGGAAGACCTGTTGATCATGAAGGAAAGTGACATTCTGGGCGTGATTGAAACGAAGGCTGCGTCCAAGAAAGCCGCTTAAAAGCGAAGGCTGCCTTTTCGGGGTCTTCCATAATCCCGTTACTGCCACATTAAAACACGACAAATGGAGTAGCGACTATGTCAGCTAAAGATGTAAAATTCAGTTCTGATGCCCGTGAGCGGATGCTCAAAGGCGTCGACATTCTGGCCAATGCGGTCAAGGTGACCCTGGGTCCCAAGGGCCGCAACGTGGTCATCGACAAATCTTTCGGCGCGCCGCGCATCACCAAGGACGGCGTCACGGTTGCCAAGGAAATCGAACTGAAAGACAAGTTCGAAAATATGGGCGCCCAGATGCTGAAAGAAGTTGCCAGCAAGACCAATGATCTGGCAGGCGACGGCACCACCACCGCGACGGTTCTGGCCCAGGCCATCGTCCGCGAAGGCGCGAAAGCTGTTGCTGCGGGCATGAACCCGATGGATCTGAAACGCGGCATTGATCTGGCTGTCGAAGCAGTTACCGCCGACATCGCCAAGCGCGCTCGCAAGATCAAACAGAACAGCGAAGTTGCCCAGGTCGGCACAATTTCCGCCAATGGCGACAAGGACGTCGGCGAGATGATCGCCAAAGCCATGGAAAAGGTCGGCAATGAAGGCGTGATCACGGTTGAAGAAGCCAAGTCACTGGATACCGAGCTCAGCGTCGTCGAAGGCATGCAGTTCGACCGTGGCTATCTGTCCCCGTATTTCGTGACCGATAACGAGCGTATGCAGGTGGAACTGGAATCCCCCTACATCCTGCTGCACGAAAAGAAACTGTCCAACCTGCAGGCCATGCTGCCGGTGCTGGAACAGGTCGTGCAAAGCGGTAAGCCGTTGTTGATCATCTCTGAAGATGTCGAAGGCGAAGCCCTGGCGACCCTGGTCGTGAACAAGCTGCGCGGTGGCCTGAAGGTTGCTGCTGTGAAGGCCCCAGGCTTCGGCGACCGTCGCAAGGCAATGCTGGAAGACATCGCGGTCCTGACCGGTGGTACCGTGATCTCCGAAGATGTCGGCATCAAACTGGAAGCTGTGACGCTGGACATGCTGGGTACGGCGAAGAATGTCTCCATCTCCAAGGATGAGACCACCATTGTCGATGGCGCTGGCAAGAAGAAGGAAATCAGTGCCCGCGTTGCCCAGATCAAACAGCAGATCGAAAACACCACCTCCGACTACGATCGTGAAAAACTGCAGGAACGTCTGGCCAAATTGGCTGGCGGTGTTGCCGTGATCCGTGTTGGTGGTGCAACTGAAGTCGAAGTGAAAGAGAAGAAAGACCGCGTCGACGACGCGCTGCACGCAACCCGCGCAGCCGTCGAAGAAGGCATCGTCCCTGGTGGCGGCGTCGCGCTTCTGTACGGTCTGAAAGCCTTGGATGGCCTGAAGGTCACCAATGACGATCAGAAGGTTGGCGTTGAAATCATCCGCAAGGCCCTGACCGCCCCGGCCCGTCAAATTGTTGACAACGCGGGTGCAGATGGTGCCGTGATCGTCGGCAAACTGCTGGAATCGAAGGATACCGAATGGGGCTATAACGCCCAGACCGGTGAATTCGTGAACCTGATCAAGGACGGCGTGATCGACCCTGCGAAGGTCGTACGCTGTGCCCTGCAGGATGCGGGCTCTGTTGCTGGCCTGTTGATCACCACAGAGGCCATGATCGCCGATAAGCCCGAGCCGAAGGGCGAAGGCGGCGGCGGCATGCCCGATATGGGTGGCATGGGCGGCATGGGTGGCATGGGCGGCATGATGTAACCATCCCCGCTCAGCCCCGCGCTGAGATCAGAAAGGGCGGCCTCCTGCGGGAGCGCCGCCCTTTTTCTTATCCGACGATGGCGAGGTGGATGGAAAGTATCGCTGTGTCACCCGGCACCGCCAGCGCCAGGCCAGGCCCCGTATCCCAAATTGCGGTTTCCCCGGCGCGTATCTCCTGCTGATCCAGTTTCCCTGCCCCGGAAAGACAATATACCGCATTCAGACCTTCGGGCGGTGACAGCGCCGTATCATCGCGCAGAACCCGGACCTCCGCCTTCACGCGCAGGGGATCGAACATAACGTTGAAATCCTGGATGGGACCTGCCAGCAATTCACTGTCGATTCCCTGATCGCCGCGAAAATCAATCGGCCTTTGGGGCAATGCCTCAATCACAGCGCCTGTCTGGCGATCTTTCAGCCGCATCCCGATACCTGCAACCACGGTTAAAATCCGATGCCGGTCCGGAAAGCTGGAAAACGGGCCGTCCGTGCGGACGTCGGCAATGCTCAGCCGCCACAAAAAACCGTCCTCATCTTCCTTAAGGGCGATTTCCCGCGTGATCCCGCCACCATTTTTCCATGGTGTTTCCTTATAATCCTGCGCTTTGAATATTTTCATGCGCGAGACCCTAGTGTGGTGCGCGGTTATTTGGAATCACCAGGATCCCTTTATCGGCCTGTCGGCTAGAAGAGAGCGTGCAGGCGATGTGGTTCATCGTCAAACGCTCTCGACGCCGTCCGACGGGCCGATAAAGGGACCAAAGGC
>NZSA01000041.1 GCA_002696645.1 Rhodospirillales bacterium
CCACACGCACAAATCGCGCCTGCCGCCCTGGACCCCGGATCACGACCGGGGTGACGATGTATCAACAAATGCACCCTCACCCTGAGGAGCGCAGCGTCTCGAAGGGTGAGCCCACTGTAACCACCGCACTTACAGCCCCTCCTTCGAGACGGCGCTATCGCGCCTCCTCAGGATGAGAATGAAGCGGAAGGTCAGACGTGCAACGCCATAGCGCACCATCCCCTCAGCGTCCTTCGCGCCTTCTCTGCGCTCTTTGCGGTTAATCTTTACCATCTCGTCACACCCGCGCAGGCGGGTACCCTGAGCCACAAGCACCAATCGCGCCTGCCGCCCTGGACCCCGGATCAGGTCCGGGGTGACGATGTATCAACAAATGTACCCTCACCCTGAGGAGCGTAGCGTCTCGAAGGGGGAGCCCACTGTAAGCACGCATATACAGCGCCTCCTCAGGATGAGTGTGCGACCTCCCATCCCCGTCATACGCGCGGGCGGGTCTATGGAGCCAAATGAAACGCTGCTTTTGAATGGCTGAAACAGAAAATATTCTAAAAAATGCGATTGACAATCATTCTTAACATCATCATCTTTCTAATACGCGATGTGTGAAAGGACGGATTATGTTTGTGTGTGTGTGCAACGCGATCGGTGACAAATGCGTATCCAAGGCCATCAATGATGGTCATTGCGATCCGGACGCCGTTTATGAGGCTCTGGGCGTCGCGCCGCAATGCGGTCAATGCGTAGAAACCATAGAAGAAATGATTTTCGATCACCGTTGTAAATCACGCATGCCGGTCGCGGCGGAGTAATCAGATGTTTCTGGTCAAATCCATGAGCAAATGGGTCTCCTTGGCGGAACGACTGACCAAAGACAATGCCCATTCTGAACAGGCGGACACGAAAACACAGCACGCGAAAGACCCGCGTGCCCTTCCTGAGAAGTCGCCTTCAAAACACTGATACCCTGACGCTTAGACCAGAACCCGTTCAGGAGTTATCGAACATCTGTTCCTGAAGATAATTCTGAAGGCCGGTCTGATTGATCAGATGCTGTTGAGTTTCCAACCAGTCGATATGTTCTTCGGTGTCATCCAGGATTTTGCTGAAAATGATCCGGGATACATAATCCTGGTTTTCCTCGCACACGACAATGGCGGCCTTCAATTCGGTCTGATTCGTCGTTTCCAGTCCCAGATCACTTTCCAGCATTTCCGGTACCGTCTGACCGATCCTTAAGCGTCCCAGATCCTGCAGATTGGGCAGGCCATCCAGCAACAGCACACGTTCGACAATCAAGTCCGCGTGCTTCATCTCACCAATGGACTCTTCATATACCGTTTCGGCCAGGCGCTTGAAGCCCCAGTCTTTCAGCATGCGGGCGTGCAGGAAATACTGATTGATCGCAGTCAGCTCATTCTTCAAAATCTTGTTCAAATGCTCAATGACGGCTGGGTGACCCTTCATTGCTCTCTCCTTCACGAAAACTTTTCACCAAACTCTGTACCTAGATGACCATAGGATCGCTGAAATAGCATCCCCTTTGTCGAAAAATTTTGGTCATCCCGGAACAATGCCGCGCTGCAGCAAGTAATTTCCATCATCCGCAGATCAAGACTCGAAGTTCCCCCTTGGGCAGCCTATATTCCCTCTCTTCCGACGATGAAAATCCAACAGCGGGGTTCCATGTCCAATACGACAATTTCCGTGCGCGGCGCACGTGAGCACAATCTAAAGAATGTGGATGTCGACCTGCCCCGGGACAAACTGGTGGTGATCACGGGGCTCAGCGGGTCTGGAAAATCCTCGCTGGCCTTTGATACGATCTATGCCGATGGTCAGCGCCGCTATGTCGAAAGTCTGTCTGCCTATGCGCGGCAATTCCTGGAAATGATGCAGAAGCCGGACGTGGATCTGATCGAAGGGCTGTCGCCGGCAATCTCCATTGAACAAAAGACAACTTCGAAAAACCCGCGTTCCACCGTCGGCACCGTAACCGAGATTTATGACTATATGCGCCTTCTCTGGGCGCGGGTGGGTATCCCCTATTCCCCGGCAACAGGCCTGCCGATTGAAAGCCAGACGGTCAGCCAGATGGTGGATCGCATCATGGATATGGGCGACGGCAAGCGGCTGTATCTGCTGGCCCCGCTGGTGCGCGGGCGCAAAGGAGAATACCGCAAGGAATTCGCTGAACTGCAGAAGCGCGGCTTCCAGCGCGTGAAAGTCGATGGCAAATTCTATGAGATCGAAGAAGTCCCCGCCCTGGACAAAAAGCTGAAGCATACGATTGATGTGGTCGTGGACCGCGTTGTCGTGCGCGATGACCTGCAATCGCGCCTGGCCGATTCGATAGAGACTGCCTTGCAGATTTCAGATGGATTGCTGTTCGCAGAAAATGCCGATGATGGCGACCAGGTGATCTTTTCAGCCAAGTTCGCCTGCCCGGTCTCCGGCTTTACGATTGAGGAGATTGAGCCGCGTCTGTTCAGCTTCAACAATCCCTTCGGTGCCTGCCCGACTTGTGACGGTCTGGGCACGGATATGGAATTTGATGTTGAACTGATCGTGCCCGACAAGACGAAATCTCTTTGGCAGGGTGCCATTGCGCCCTGGTCGACCTCGACTTCCCCCTATTACAAGCAAACACTGGAAGCTATTGCACGGCACTACAACGCCTCCCTGAAAACGCCCTTTGGGGAATTGGATGAGAAGGTTGCGACCTGCATCCTGCATGGCAGCGGCGACGAGGAAATCGAGTTTAGGTACGACGACGGCCTGCGCTCTTACAAGACCACCAAGCCGTTCGAAGGCGTTATCCCGAATATGGAACGTCGCTTTCGGGAAACAGAATCCAGCTGGTCCCGGGAAGAACTGGCAAAGTATCAGGCTGTCACCCCCTGCCCGGCCTGTAACGGCTATCGCCTGAAGGCAGAAGCCCTGGCCGTGAAGGTCGGCGGCTGTCATATCGGCGAAGTCTCTCAAATGTCGATTGCTGAGGCTGGAACCTGGTTTTCCGCCCTCAACGAGCAACTAAGCGAGAAGCAGAAAGAAATCGCCTATCGCATCCTGAAAGAGATTAATGAGCGATTGGGATTCCTGAACAATGTCGGCCTGGACTATCTGGCGCTCAGCCGGAATTCGGGCACATTGAGCGGTGGGGAAAGCCAGCGCATCCGACTGGCCTCGCAAATCGGGTCGGGCCTGACAGGCGTTTTGTATGTGCTGGACGAACCCTCTATCGGCCTGCACCAGCGGGACAATGATCGCTTGCTGGAGACGTTGAGGCGCCTGCGGGACCTGGGTAATACCGTGATCGTTGTGGAACACGACGAAGACGCCATTCGCGCCGCCGACTATCTTGTCGATATGGGCCCCGGCGCGGGCATCCATGGCGGCCATGTCGTGGCGGCGGGGACCCCTCAGGAAGTGCTGGCCAATCCCAACAGCCTGACCGCGCAATATCTGACCGGGGCCCAGGAAATCGCGATCCCCAAGACGCGCCGCAAGGGGCACAAGAACCAGTTCTTGAAAATCTTTGGTGCCAGGGAAAACAACCTGCAAACCGTGGATGCCACGATCCCACTGGGCACCATGACCGTGGTGACCGGGGTCAGTGGATCGGGCAAATCAACCCTGATCATTGAAACCATGCAGCGGGCTTTGTCGCGCAGCCTTATGGGAGCACGGGCGCATCCCGGCCTGCATGACAAGATCGAGGGAACGCAATTCCTGGACAAGATCATCGATATCGACCAATCGCCCATCGGGCGCACGCCACGCTCTAACCCGGCGACCTATACCGGTGCCTTCTCCCCCATCCGGGACTGGTTCTCCGGCCTGCCGGAAGCCAAGGCGCGGGGCTATCAGCCCGGACGCTTCAGCTTCAACGTCAAAGGCGGCCGCTGTGAGGCCTGCCAGGGCGATGGCATGATCAAGATCGAAATGCACTTCCTGCCCGACGTCTATGTGCAATGCGACCAATGCCACGGCCACCGCTATAACCGCGAGACGCTGGAAATCAAATATCGCGACAAGTCGATCGCCGATGTGTTGGACATGACCGTTGATGAAGGTGCGGATTTCTTCAAGGCCGTCCCCGCCATCCGCGACAAGCTGATCACGCTGCAACGGGTCGGCCTGGGCTATATCAAGGTTGGGCAACAGGCGACCACCCTGTCTGGTGGGGAGGCTCAACGGGTTAAGCTGGCCAAGGAATTGTCTAAGAAAGCGACCGGCCGCACGCTCTATGTGCTGGACGAACCCACCACGGGCCTGCATTTCCATGATGTGCGCAAACTGTTGGAAGTGCTGCAAACCCTTGTTGACAGCGGCAATACGATTGTTGTGATCGAACACAATCTGGAAGTCATCAAATGCGCCGACTGGATCATTGATCTGGGCCCGGACGGCGGCACCAGAGGCGGCGAAATCGTCGCCCAAGGCACCCCGGAAGAGATCATCAAGGTCGCCCGATCCCACACCGGCACCTATCTGGCACCCTATCTGAACAAGGCCTCTCAGAAGAAGGCGGGGTGAGGATTACCCCTCTTTAGGCTTCGGACCCACAATAGGGCCGCCGGATTCCATCCAGGATTTGAAACCATCGGTGATATGGGCGACATTTTGCATGCCCATATCCTGCAAGGTTGCGACCGTGATGGCAGACCGCCAGCCTGAGGCGCAGTGGAAGATAAAGGTCTTATCCTCCCCAAAGATCGGCTTGAAATAAGGGCTGTCGGGATCGACCCAGAATTCCACCATGCCGCGCGGGCAATGGAAGGCATTTTCAATATATCCAATCCGCTCCCGCTCTCTGGGGTCGCGCAGATCGACAATCACCACGTCATCGCGCTGTGCCATTTCAATCGCTTCGGGCGCATCCACCTCGCGAATGCGGGCCTTGGCGTCGGCAACCATCTGGGCGCTTGTCATTTTCAAGGGTTGGGGCATGGGGGTCCTCCGGTTTCTTGCCAGAAACCCTAGACCAGGACCCCACGTAAAAAAAGCAGCCTGTTTGGCAAACGCTCTCCCCTTACTCTTTCAATTTTTCCAGATAGGCATCGCTGAAGTCGATTTCTAATTCAACCCATAAAGGCAAGTGATCGCTGGCGTGGAAGGTGCGCCAATCATCCATATAATAGTCCTTGAGATCGGTATCACTGTCGAGGCGAGCGCTCCACATTGCGATATTATCCTGTGCCGTCTGCAGTTTTTTCTGCCAGCGTGTGGTTGCCGCAGATGACAACTCACCCGCATCCAACTTCCCCTGTGCCTCCGCTTGCTCTTCCGCGAAACCTGCCAGTTTATCGCGAATGGTCTCTTTGACTCGTGCACGATGCGCCGGGAAATCTTCTTCCCTAAAAATGCAGTCAAAGAATTGAAAAACATCATGAAAATGATCTGGATTTGCGGGGCGCAATTCGTCCTTGCGCGTCAGAAAGGAAATCTGATCATAGAATTTTGTCTGATCCTTGGTGCTGCCCTTGTGATTAAGAGCGACCGTAAACCCATTTTTCTCCAGCGCGTTAAAGCCATCGCTGCCCGCTGCCTTGATGTTAAAATCACCGACCAGAATATAGTTTGAATCCGATGCCTTGGCCCGCTTCTTCAGGAACTTGGCGATGCCATCAATTTCCGAAACCCGGCGTCGGTACTTCTGTCCGGAATCATTGCCGAAGTAGATATGAACCGTTGCGAATTCAAATTTGAACCATCCGGCCTGGAATGCACACATAAAGGGGGTGCGGGAAAATTGCAGCGTGCGCTCCCCATCCTTGATCAATTGCGAGTCCGGCAGGACAATCTCCCCCGCCACGCCCTTGAATTGAACCTTACGGGTGTCATAGACGAAGCCCAACCGCTCCCCATTGCCCCCCGTGCCTTCGGTCACATCGGTGATGATGTAATCATACCAATGCCCCAGCAACCGCATCAGTTCCTTCAATGGCTGTAAGTCGTCGCATATCTCCTGCAGCGCAATGACATCGAACCGGGCGCAGATTTCGGCGATATAGGTGAAATCCTCCAGAGTCCGATAGCCATTGCCAAAGCGATTGTCGTCGAAATTGCGCAAATTCCAGGTGCCCAGAATCAGCGTTCGGGAATCTGTGCGTTCTGGAATATTGGCATCCAATGCAGCGCGCAAACGCTCAATCCCCGCAATTGTACGTCGACGATCCACCTGGTTCATGGTTTTCAAAGGATGATAAAACGGCATGGCCCACCCCATTCGCTGACGTTTTCACTGTGATTATATCAGAAAAACGCGAAAAGGTGGTATTTATGAATTATTACAGTTTTGGTTAGGATCTCGGCATTTCTCTAACCCTAATTCTGAACCCCACCTGTTTTAAAAATAGTGAATATGAATAAAATACAATCACTGTTGATCTTTTAAAGATAAACAATGTAGCATCAGAACACCATGGCATTGGGGAGGACAAAACCATGAATTACGCACTGCAACCACTGAAGAAATACGCAGATTTTTCAGGCCGCGCCCGCCGTAAAGAATTCTGGCTGTATTATCTTTGTTTTATGGTTGCCACTATTATCGTAACGATTTTCGATATGGTGGTTGGTACCTATGACTATCAGTACAGTGTCGGCCTGTTTTACGTCATATTCTCGCTCGGTGTTTTTATCCCAACACTTGCCGTCTCCGTCCGTCGACTGCATGACACAGATCGCCGCGGATGGTGGTATCTTCTGATCTTTATTCCAATTCTGGGCGGGCTCGCGCTGTTGGTCCTGTTCTGCCTTAACGGTACGGAGGGCCCCAACAGATTCGGGCCAGACCCAAAGACGGAGACTGTCGAAGACCTGCAACCAGCCTAGGACCAGCATATGTGGGTATAGGCCAAAACGAACGCCGGCCTATTCCGACATCGGGCGGGGTTTGCGGTCACTGCCGATGGACACATAAGTATAAGTCCCCTCCGTCACCAACACCCGTTCCATGGTTTCGCTGCGCAAGGCCCATGTTTGAATATTGACCGAAATGGACGTCCGGCCTTTCTTTAAAATGCTCGTGTAACAACACACGACATCGCCAACAAAGACCGGCAAATAAAAGGTCATCGTATCGACAGCGACCGTGACCACGCGTCCCTTGGCGCAGTCCCGCGCGGCGATGCCCCCAGCGACATCCATCTGAGACAGGACCCAGCCCCCGAAAATATCGCCCGCAGGGTTTGTATCAGCGGGCATAGCGATTGTGCGAATCTGCAATTCACCGCGCGGAGTCGCCTTGGAATCAGTGGTCATCTCTGTCAAATCCTATATCTTGTGGTTAAATGCCATTCGCTACACTCTATAAGCTTGCGAGCGCCCGTCCAGCCCGTATAATGACACTATGAGCGACCTATTCCAAAGCACTGTTAAGCAGCAAGACGACTATTCCGCCAAGGACATTGAAGTTCTTGAGGGATTGGAGCCTGTGCGCCGCCGCCCCGGCATGTATATCGGGGGCACGGACGAGCGCGCCTATCACCATCTGGTCGCCGAAGTCCTGGACAATTCCATGGACGAAGCTGTGGCCGGTCACGCCAGCCGGATCGAATTGGAACTGTCCGAAGACGGGTCCTGCACGGTCCGGGATAACGGGCGTGGCATCCCGATTGATCCGCATCCGAAATACAAAGATAAATCCGCGCTGGAAGTCATCCTGACCACGCTGCATTCCGGGGGTAAGTTTTCCGGCAAGGTCTATGCCACATCGGGCGGCCTGCACGGGGTTGGGGTTTCTGTCGTAAATGCCCTGTCCCAGAGCCTGATGGTTGAAGTTGCCAGAGACCGCGTTGTCTATCGCCAGTCCTTCAGCCGCGGCCTGCCCCTGGGCAAGCTGGAAAAAGTTGGAGACGCCCAGAACCGGCGCGGCACGACGATCACCTTTACCCCGGATACAGAGATTTTCGGCACCAAGATTCACTTTGAACCGGAACAGCTTTATCGCATGGCGCGGTCCAAAGCGTATCTGTTCAAAGGGGTGGAGATTCGCTGGTCCTGCCCCGCCTCCATGTTGCGGGAAGGATCAGAGGTTCCACAAAAGGGTGTCCTGCATTTCCCCGGTGGCTTGAAGGACTATCTGACCTATACGCTGGGCGACCGGGTCACCATAACACCGCGCGCCTTTGCCGGAGCCTGGAAGGCCAGCGATGGCGTCGGCCAGATGGAATGGGCGATGCATTGGCCCGCCGATGGCGACGGCTTCTGCCACACCTATTGCAACACCGTGCCAACGCCCCAGGGCGGCACCCATGAAAGCGCGATGCGTTCTGCCCTGGCGAAATCATTGCGGGCCTATGGTGAATTGGTTGGCAATAAGCGCGCCACACAGATCACCGGCGATGATATCACGGGCGAAGCCAGCATCATGCTGTCAGTCTTTATCCCCGATCCGCAATTCCAGGGTCAAACCAAGGAAAAACTGGTCTCCGCCGATGCCGGTAAGATGGTGGAACCGGCGCTGAAGGATCGCTTTGACCATTGGCTGGCGGAAGATCCCGCCTCTGCCAATGACCTGCTGGAGCGAATTCTGGAGCGGGTGGATGAGCGCCAGAAGCGCAAGGCCCAGAAGGAACAGCGCCGCAAAACCCCGACCCGCAAATTGCGCCTGCCGGGCAAACTGGCCGATTGCTCCTCTGAAAGTGCTGAAGGCACGGAAATCTTCCTGGTTGAGGGCGATAGCGCGGGCGGCAGTGCGAAACAGGCCCGGGATCGCAAGACCCAGGCGATCCTGCCAATGAAGGGCAAGATCCTGAACGTCGCCTCCGCCTCTGCGGATAAGTTAAAGCAGAATCAGGAACTTAAAGATATCATCCAGGCGCTGGGCTGTGGCACGCGGGCGGATTTCCAGTTGGACAAGCTGCGCTATGAACGGGTCGTGATCATGACCGATGCCGATGTCGACGGCGCGCATATCGCCTCTTTGTTGATGACATTCTTCTATCGCGAAATGGCGGGGTTGATCGAATCCGGGCGCTTGTTCCTGGCGCAACCGCCGCTGTATCGTCTAACCCAGGGCGGGAAGTCGGTTTATGCCATGGATGACGTGTCGAAAGACGCGCTGCTGAAATCTGAATTCAAACCGAATTCCAAGGTCGATATCAGCCGCTTTAAGGGACTTGGTGAAATGCCCCCGGCACAATTGCGGGAAACCACCATGGACCCGGCGCGTCGCACCCTGCTTCGCGTTCAATTGCCGGATCGCACACGCGATGACGAATTGGAAGAAAGCCGCCGCACCGCGCGGTTGGTGGAAACCCTGATGGGGAAAAAGCCGGAATTGCGCTTCCAATATATCCAGGATCACGCCCGCTTTATCGATGATCTGGACGTCTGATCGGGGATTTGACAGCACCCTGCCCTTGACGTGATCCATTCGACCGCCCAGATCGTTATTCTGTTGGGGGGCTCAATCCGAAAGGAAATCGATGTGATTCGTCTGACCTCCCGC
Source organism: Rhodospirillales bacterium (assembly GCA_002696645.1). Classification (GTDB taxonomy): domain Bacteria; phylum Pseudomonadota; class Alphaproteobacteria; order UBA8366; family Aestuariispiraceae; genus Pacificispira. Next base: position 9,458 of record NZSA01000041.1, read on the forward strand.
ATTGTCTCACTTCTCTGTGCTGCTATGATTCTAGCGTCTTGCGCTGGAACCGGGGCCACGGTTTACAAACAAAGCTATGCCGCGCTGTATCGCCAACAGGAAATCATCGCCAAGCATTACGAGACTGGGGTCAGCGTTGAGACAATCGGCAGTTTTGCGGGTATGTCCTCGCCAGATTTAGGCCAATCTGTGGCCAGCGCGATGGATCAACACAATGAAGGCCCGCCCCTGCGCTTTTACGCCAGAACAGTGGAAAACTGGGACAAGGATCATCATGCAGCGGTGTTGTTTCAGCCCGCCCCGGATGCCCTGGCCTTTAAGCTGTGTGACGGAACCGCCGTTTCCAGTGCGAAAGGCGATCCCAACACCGCCCTGCTGGCCTATTGCCGTTATGGCGAACCGTATAGCGACGTCTGGGTGACAATTCCTGCGGGCGCAAAGCCAGGGGACAAGGCCTTTGAAGATGCCTTTGCATTCGCAACGCGCATGCTTCTGCCTGTCAATCCAGAAGGACGGGATCGGTGCGATTTCAATTGCCAGCAGATGATTGGCAGTTAGGAAATCAATCCACGGAGGTCCTTGAATTCTGGTGTTCCGGCCTGGCCCAGCCACTCGAACACCACCATTTCCAGGGTGACAACGGGAATGCCTGCCTGTAACAGCCGCGCCTTTGCTGCCTGAACACTGTCGGGCGCCCTGCTGGATATGGCGTCACCGACGACAAAGACCTCATATCCGGCGGCGTGAAAACCCAGGGCGGATTGCAGGACACAGACATGCGCTTCAACCCCGCACAGCACCAGCTGACGCCGCCGCGACCGGCTTAAGGCCTCCGTTATCAGCGGTTCATCGGCACAGGAGAAATGGGTCTTGGCGAAAATCTCCACCTCTGTCAGGGCCGCTGCAAGGGGCGCAACGGAAGGACCCAGTCCTTTTGGATATTGTTCGCTGCACAAAACTGGGATTGAGAGACGCCGCGCGGCTTCGATCAGCTTCAAACTGGCGTTCAGCACATGGTCGCCCTGATGCATTACGGGTAGCAACCGTTCCTGAATGTCTATGACGCACAGCGACGCGCGTTCTCGTTTCATCAGCATTTTCGTCACTCCTGTTCCCAAAAGGCCCAAATATCGGTGAAAACGTAGCCTTCCGGCAACAGTTGGGCAACTCGCCGGGTAATTGCGGCCCCCTGATGTCGGCATAGATTGACAGGGTAAGCATGAGGCCTATAGTCCGCGGCAATCGAAAGCGCAGAAATCCCGGCCTTTTTGAGGGCCGACGAAGAAGGAAAGCATGACAACAACATTTGCAGATTTAGGTTTAAGTGATGCACTCCTGCGGGCCATTGCCGATGCAGGATATGAACATCCGACGCCGATCCAGGAAAAGGCAATTCCGTATGTCTTGATGAATCGGGACATTCTGGGTTGTGCCCAGACGGGAACTGGCAAGACGGCTTCCTTCACACTGCCAATGATTGATATTCTAAGCCAGGGCCGCGGCCGCGCCCGGATGCCACGCACGGTTATTCTGGAACCGACGCGCGAACTGGCGGCACAGGTTGCGGATAATTTTGAAACCTATGGCAAATACTGCAAACTAAACATGGCCCTGCTGATTGGTGGCGTATCGTTCAGTGAACAGGAAGCCAAGATCAACCGCGGCGTTGACGTTCTGATCGCAACCCCGGGCCGCCTGATGGACCATTGCGAACGCGGCAAGGTAATCCTGACCGACGTGAAAATTCTGGTCATCGACGAAGGCGACCGGATGCTGGATATGGGCTTTATTCCTGATGTGGAAAAGCTGGTATCCCTGATGCCGCCGCTACGCCAGACCTTGATGTTTTCCGCGACCATGCCGCCGGAAATTCGCAAGCTGGCCTCTAAATTCCAAAGCAATCCAAAAGAAATCACCGTATCCGCCCCGGCCAGCACCGCAGACACAATCGAACAACGCCTGCTGAAAGTGGATGGCCGCCAGAAACGCAAGGTTCTGTATCGCCTGCTGCAGGATAAAACCATTTCCAACGCGCTGGTTTTCTGTAACCGCAAGCGTGATGTCGCGACCCTGTATCGCGCCCTGGAAGAGGCTGGGATTTCATCTGGCGCATTGCATGGCGATATGGATCAGTACAAACGCCTGGAATGGCTTGAGAAATTCAAGAACAACGAAATCCAGGTTCTGGTCTGTTCCGATGTCGCCGCCCGAGGCCTGGACATCCCAAGCGTCAGCCACGTCTTCAATTATGACGTCCCGACCCATTCGGAGGATTATGTCCATCGCATCGGTCGCACGGGCCGTGCAGGACGATCCGGCATTTCAATTACACTGGCGACAGAATCGGAAATGCGCCTTGTCGGTGGTATTGAAAAGCTGATCGGTAAGAAAATTCCGGTTGTGACTGAGGTCACGGAAGCGTTGGGCAGCGATGCACCTGTCGACGAGACAAAAGCATCCCCCGAACAGCAAGAGGATGCACCATCACAAGACCGCCCCAAACGCCGGTCCAGATCACGCAGCAAGCGTGCCTCCGACGAACAGACAGAGTCGTCGCAGAGTGCATCGTCCAACGATGATGCCGGCAATCAAGATACAGGCGCCCAGAATTCAGGTGCCCAGGATCCAGCCTCGCAGGATCAACCCGAAGACAAAGCCCCCAGCCGCACCCGTGGCCAACGAGGACGAAGCCGGGCAAAATCTGACGATGCGTCCGAGTCTCCACGTCAGGGGCGCTCAAGTAATGATCGCACGGGCAATGACCGTCCGGCGAAGGAAAGTCAGTCGAAATCTGACTCAACCTCAAACCGCCAGGGTGGTCGTGGGCGGTCCCGCAATCCGGGCGTAGAGGCGAATGAAGATCCGCTGCCGGATATCTCTGATCAACCTTTTGGTAAGACAGAGCAGGTCCCGGCCTTTTTGCTGCGCGCACGATAATCCAAGTCCCTTAACAGGGTTTCACTTGCACCGGAACCCTGGTGCGGGGCATTCTTGTTTTGTCTGGTATTGCTGGTAATCGCCGGGCCGATTTTTGGATTGTTAGGAAAGTGAGTCATCCATGCGCACGCTCTTTGTTCAGGTAAAATGCGACCTTGGGGTCGCCTATACCACCGCTGCAGCCGCCATTGAGGAAGTGGAGCATGTGTCTGAGGTTTATTCGACGTCCGGACAATATGACCTGCTGATGAAATGCTATTTGCCGGAAGAGCTAGATGTCGGGCATTTTGTGACCGACCAGATTCAAAAACTGCCCGGTGTTCGCGATACTTTCACGACACTGGCCTTCAAGGCCTTCTGAGGCGGCGGTGGCTGAAACCGTATCGCCCTTACCGGATCGACGTCGCAATCTCTATCGCAGCGACCTTGCAGAAGCTGGCCTGGAAGGGGTTGTGCCCGCTGACCGCTATGTTACAGGTGCGCCAGCACGAATCTGCCAACCGATCGTCCCCGGCCGCCTGACGCCCAATCACGCAAAACCCCGAGACACTGAATTTTTAATGGGGGAACCTGTCCTGGTCTTTGACCGGGCCGATAATTTGGCCTGGGTTAAGTCCCAGCGCGATGGCTATGTCGGCTATATTGATCAGGGGGCACTGATATTCGGGGCACCTGCCCCAACCCACCGGGTCAACACGATCCGCAGTCATTTGTATCCCGCACCGGAATTGAAACGCTTCGCCCTTGCCGCATTGCCCTATGGTGCGCTGGTGACAGTGATTGATAGAACCGAAAAATGGGCGAAACTGGCCGATGGACAATGGGTTGCCCTGGCGCATCTGGTGCCGGTTTCACAAACAGCCAAGGACCCGGTTGCAGAAGCCATGCGGTTCCTGGGTGTCCCGTATCTATGGGGGGGCCGGTCCAGTGACGGAATGGACTGTTCCGCCCTGGTACAATTCGCATTGGAAGCCTGCGGCATCCCCTGCCCGCGCGACAGTGACATGCAGGAAGCAGAACTGGGCCGCGCGATTGACCGCGCAGACCTGCAGGCAACAGATTTAATATTCTGGCCAGGTCATGTAGGGATGATGATGGATCGTGACAGGATGATCCATGCCAATGCGACCGACATGGCTGTAAGGGTCTGGACCTTAAGCGATTTTGAGGCGCATATTATCCGCATCGAAGGCCATGAGATTCGCACGATTAAACGCCTGTAATGCCAAACGCCCGTAATGCTAAACGCCGATAATACAACTCTATAAGGATGATAATCCCCTATGCCCCGCTTTGCGGCGAATATTTCCATGCTGTTTACGGAACTGCCCTTTCTGGAACGGTTTGAGGCCGCCCGCGACGCTGGATTTAGTGGGGTAGAGTTCCTCTTTCCCTATGACTTTCCCCTTGATGAGATATCAGACGCCCACAAAAAAAGCGGCCTGACCCAGGTTCTGTTCAACCTGCCCGCCGGGGATTGGAAGCGCGGGGATCGGGGGATCGGCGCCCTGCCCGGCCGCGAGGCTGAGTTTGAAAGAGGCTTTCACCTGGCCCTGACTTACGCGAACGCCTTATCCTGCAAGAAACTCCACGTCATGTCCGGGATCGCGCCAACAACTCTGGACGACCGGGTCAATCTATCCGCGCTTGAAGGCAATTTACGCCGTATCGCGCCACAAGCGGCCAAACATGGCATCACCCTGATGCTGGAACCGATCAATACCAGGGACATGCCCGGCTATGTCCTGAACAAGACGGAACAGGCTTTCCGCATTATGGGCAATGTCCCGGCCCAGAATATAATGCTGCAACTGGACCTGTATCATCGACAGATCATGCAGGGAGACCTGATCGCCACGATTGAGCGTCATATCCAGAAAATCGGACATATCCAGATCGCCGGGGTCCCCAGCAGAAATGAACCTGATACTGGAGAGATCAACTATCCTTATATTTTTCAACGGCTTGATGAATTGGGATATGATGGATGGGTCGGGTGCGAATACAATCCACGCGGGGACAGCTGGGCCGGACTGTCCTGGCTGGAGCCCTTTCTGTCATGAGTCGCACGCCAAAGGACACACGCGCCTGGCAACGCATGTTGAGCGGCAGGCGTCTGGATTTGCTGAACCCCAGCCCGGTTGATATTGAAATCGAGGACATCGCCCATGGCCTGTCCCGGGTAGCGCGCTGGAATGGTCAAACAACTGGGGAATGGGCGTTTTCCGTTGCCCAGCACAGTGTCATGGTCGAAGCCCTGGCGGTAGAACTGGAACCCCAGTTAAGCGTCACACACCGATTACAAGCCCTGCTGCATGATGCATCAGAATATGTCGTTGGGGATATGATTTCCCCCTTCAAGACCGCAATTGGCCTGGATTACCGCGAAATGGAAGATCGGCTGCAGCAGGCAATCCATATCCGTTTCGGCCTACCCCCCACCCTGCCTGCCAGAATCAAAAGCCTGATCAAGAAAGCAGACCTGCATGCCGCCCGGATCGAGGCGACGGGCATTGCCGGCTTTTCCGAACAAGAAGCAAGGAAGCTGTGGGGCAAGCCACCAGCGGTTAAAATCACCGGTCGCTTTGATCCCACCCCGATCCCACCAGATCAGGCCAAGGCAATGATGCTATCGCGCTTTAACAGCCTAATTCCCGCCCTCCCGCCAGTTCGTTGACGCTTGGCTGCTGGTTTCCTCTTTCACGCTTTCAGGTAGTAGCTTCGCCTCAACAAGATTATCCTTAATCGCTGTCATAACCGCCTTGACCAACCGTTTGCGCAGAAACAATTTCAGCGCAACCTTTGAGCTAACCCGGATAAAGCCCCCAAGTCCGAGTGAGTTGATAAGCGCCTTTCCGACGACCAAAACGCGATTGCCAATCCATTCCTCGATTTCCGGCAGCCGTTTCTCAAATCCTTCCGGCCAGGGCGGCGTGAAGACCGCAGCATCTGGGTTCAGCCCAATCGCGACCTTATTCCCTAATCCATCGAACAAGGGAATGATTGGCACCACCTTATGCATCTGGTCAGGATTGTTGGGGTCAGGCAAATCAAACTGCCAATAGTCGATTTGCTGTTGCGTCCACGTCCCCGCCACCAATCGATGCGTGACGGGAACGGCAAACCAACCCGATAGAAAACGCTGTGCATTCATGCGCCCCAGAATGTAATCATGATGGCGAAAGCTGATATCCAGGAAGCCGCCAAAGGCCCCTAAACTGCCGCAAGCCAGCGGCAGCTTCGCCAAGGCCTCCTGACCATTCTCATCCAATTCATACCGTCGAGGGGCAATCGCATACCGACTGGCCGAACTTTGCAGGATTGACAGGTCTTCCGCCTTAAACCGGGCCTGCTGCTTCATCGCAGTTAGCATGCGCGACAGAACATAACCAAGCCCCGCCTTTCCGTCCTTTGGTATTCCCGGATCAAATTCATTGGGGAATGGATCAATCATCACCAATTTTCGAGTAGACTTCGCCGGGTCGCGCTCATTGCGCCCAGAGCTATCGGTGATCAGATGCCGAGCCATCTCAAATGGTTCATTGTTCAGGACGCCCCCGTCGACAGTCCAATAGTCAAAATCAGTCGGCGTGTCTTCAGGAAAACAGGGGGCAATCTGGCGATCCTCAGTGCAATTATCATCCTTGCACTTCTCCAACGGAACCCGCCAAAATGCCTGCTTATAGAAGTCCATGGACGATTTGATCTGTCGAGCCTTAAGGGCGCCTGGAAATGCAGAGGTTCCCAATGCAGCCTCCCCAAGGTCCCGAAAGCTCTGATCCGCCCCACTCGTGTTGAAGTTGATGAATGTATGACCGGGCCAGTGGGGATCTTCCTCCCCAAAAACGAAACGGGCATAGTCCTTATGCATGGAAATGATATGCGCTCGCCCGGCGACCGCATTGAAGTCCAGACTATACGGGGTGCCGCGCAGGTTGGTCGTCGTCAGATAGACAGGCAGAGGTTGGCGCAGCCATTTCGGATAGGACGCGCGGGTTTTCTGGATGTTAATGGCATCATCCCGAATGCCTTCCAGGCTGTCCTTGCCAACAGTGTTCAACAGGGAGAGAAGCGGCTGGTCATCGCGCAGGTCATCATCGGCCAACAAGCCCTTCATATCGATCTTCTCAACCCAGGCCTTGTACAAGACAGAATGTTTGGCGCCCTGTTGGTATAGGGGTCCCCGCACCCCCTTCACGGAACCCCGCACAATGGAGGGAAGCAAGGCGCTGCAAATCCCCCCGGCGGATGCCCCAAGGACGGCGTCAATCGATACCTTGTGGTTGGCCGGCATATTGGGGTTCCTAGCGTCGCGAGCGGCCTCCATCGCGTCCAGCGCTTCGATCAGAAAATCCATGACCCCGGCGGTATAGGCCCCGGCAGAGACCGCCCCGGCCATCACAAGTGAAAGGTGAAAGCTTGTATCATCCTGCTGGTTCCCCGGCAGACGCGTTTCCTTCAACAACATGAGAGCCCCCTATCTGTTAGATTAGGGGTAGAAGAATATCACAACTTAAAGAAATAATTTAAAATTATTGCTCGCCATTTTCGCGGCGGAATCCGACAGCGACCACATACATTTCAGGAGATTCTTTCCGACTGGATTTCGGCTTCATATGAAAGACTTTGGTAAAGTCCTTCTTGAGGATCTGCAGCAGGTCATTTTCTGTGCCGCCTGAAAATACCTTCGCGATAAAGGTGCCATTCGGGGCCAGGACTTCGGCTGCAAAGTGGTAGGCCGTTTCCACCAGTGCCACGACGCGCAAATGATCGGTTGGGGGATGTCCTGTTGTATTGGACGCCATATCGGACATGACAATATCCGCCTGCCCGCGCAGCACGGCCTTCAATCGATCCGGCGCATCGTCGTCCATAAAATCACCGACCAGCAAGGTCGCACCGGGGATCGGGTCGCATTCCAACAGGTCGATACCAACAATACGGGCCGTCTCCCCACACCGCTCCAGGGCAACCTGTGTCCAGCCGCCGGGCGCACAACCCAGATCGACGATACGGGCATTGGGTTTCAGGAATTGATGCTTGTCGTCAATCTCTGCCAGTTTGAACGCCGCACGACCGCGATAGCCCAGGCGCTGCGCCTCCAGCACATAGGGGTCGTTCAACTGTCGCTGAAGCCACAGGGTCGAAGACAGTTTGCGCCCCCGGGCCGTTTTAACCCGAACCTGCAATCCGCGGGCATCATTGACGTTATGGTTGGTTCTTTTGCCACCACCGCCAGGACCGGTCGATTTTTTTGCCATGCTGTCCCTCAATATCCGCGCATCACCTACGCGAGGGTAAAATGGCTGGGGTGGAAGGATTCGAACCTTCGCATGCTGGAATCAGAATCCAGTGCCTTACCGCTTGGCTACACCCCAACAGGTCCATCCGATAATGTCAGGACGCGCGGGTCATACCGACTTTACCGGCACAGGTCAACGCCAACCCGTTGCAAATCTGTTACAACAATTCCCCCTGGATCAATTAGCTGCTAGTCTTACGCCAGATATCGACGCAGGATGGGCAAATCCAGTCCGAAAAGCACAGCGTAACAGGACATATGCGAAATCAATTCCTATATACCGTGGCAGGCGCCATCATTGCGACATGGTCAGCGATTCTAGGACTGTTCACCCCTATTCCAGCACAGGCGGAAACCATGCAGAAATCAGCCTATGATTTTACCTTTGCATCAATCGAAGGCGGTAACCTGCCGTTGGCGGCCTATAAGGGAAAGGCCATGTTAATCGTTAACACGGCCTCGTTTTGCGGATTTACGGACCAATACAAGGGCTTACAGGCGCTCTGGAATGAATTTCAGGATCAGGGTCTGGTCGTCATCGGCGTGCCCAGCAATGATTTTGGCAGTCAGGAACCCGGCACCGCAAATGAGATCAAATCATTCTGTGAAGGAACTTACGGCATCGACTTCCCCCTTGCCCAGAAGGTCTCGGTAAAGGGAGACCAAGCCCATCCATTTTACGCTTGGGCCGCAGCCGCAATGGGGATTGAAAAGGCACCGCGCTGGAATTTTCACAAATACCTGATCAACAGTCAGGGGGCGCTGGTTGGATCATTTCCCTCCACGGTTCGCCCATCGGATGAGGCCCTTCGATCAGAAGTCAAAGCAGCTTTGCCAAATTCGTGATCACAAATTTTATACTTTGAGGATGCGCATTCCCGGCAGGTCCGTATAGTGCGTCGCATATTCTGAAACCGCACATTCTGTACGGACACTTCACACCGATCCTGATAGGGAGACGCCAGCCATGGCCATCAGTCATTATGAACTTTGTGGCAAAGACCCTGAAATCCTGTTCAGTCCGAATGTCTGGCGCACCAAAATGGCGCTTGCCCACAAAAACTTGGACTTTGAAACCATTCCCTGGCGCTTTACGGAAAAAGACAAGATCGCCTTTTCCGGTCAAGGCAAGGTCCCTGTCATCAAAGACAATGACACAACAGTGATCGATTCCTGGGACATCGCGATCTATCTGGAAAATGCCTATCCGGATCGCCCCAGCTTGTTTGGCGGTGATGCGGGTCTGGCGGGTGTGACCTTTATTCGCCACTGGGTCGATACCGCAATATTCCCCGCCTGCGCGCCCCTGGCCGTATTTGGCGTCTGGAAATTGCTGGATGAAAAGGACCAGGCCTATTTCCGGGAAACCCGGGAAGCCCGGTTCGGCAAGGCGTTAGAGGACATTTGCGGTGACCCGGTCGAACGAATTGATGCCCTGCGCAAGGCCTTTACCCCGTTGCGCAGCATGCTGTCGCAACAATCCTATCTGGGTGGCGATGCGCCGCTATTTTCCGATCACATGGCCTTTGCGCCCCTGCAATGGCTGCGATGCGTGACAACGCATACCCTGTTTGAAGACAGTGACCCGGTTCAGGCATGGCTTGAGCGGATGTTAAAGGCCTATGGCGGCCTTGCAGGCGATGCAAAAACCATAAGATAAACCCCTCTGGCATTCAGAAAATGCCTTTCCAGTGACGCAAAAAGCCGCCTTGAGTCATTCAAAAGGATGAATCTGGCGGCTTTTTGCATCACGGGCTGGCGCACATAGACTAAAAATTCACAAAAGTTTTAAATTTTACAAATTTCCCATCAAATATCGGCAAAAAATACATAGTTAAATAAAATCAATAGCTTGCTAAAAAATTGAATTACAAACACCTTAGAACATCCTGCCATTTCTGTCGCTAAATCGATAATTTCAGACCGTCTTGTCGCTATTCCGATTTTGCATCCCCCTGACTCTATTTCTGCATTTGTATTCCGTCGCGAAAAAGCGCATTTCCCCGTCATCGCAGCGGCCACGAGGGCCCTGCACCCAGACAACTGCTTACTTTAGGGAGTGACCGTTATGACCATCCTTACCGTCGACACCAATCGTCAGGGCATCTCCCTGAAAGACATGATCGCAGACGCCGTATTCGCCGTGATCTCCTTCGCTGAATCAGCAATGGACCGCATTTCGGCAGAAATGAACCGTCGTGCGACCATCCGCCAGATCAACGGCCTGTCCGATGCCATGCTGAATGATATCGGCCTGACCCGCGGCGACGTCGAAAAATTGGTGAAAGCATAACACCATAAACGTCTTTAAGGACTAACGCTTAAGGACGGTGCGGAAAAAAGTAAAAAACCCCATCCAGAGAAATCTGTGATGGGGTTTTTGTTTGCCTGTAGAAAGTATAAATTTTTAAGTACCTTCAATATTTATCTTTTTCTTAATTTTCACAAATCCCATGCCGTATCGGCCATTCGGTTTTTGCACATGTCCCCTCTGTTTTATGCAGTTGCTTAGATTGGTCTTAAGGATCATTTCAGGCATTAACAAACGAACCATACTGGTTCCCCTGTCGCGCCCCGGAGAGCGCGCAGGAACACAAAGTCTAGGAGTGGCCTATCATGACCGTTACCGCTTTTGAATCAGCCCAGCGCGGCGTTACCGTAAAAGACATGCTGGCCCGTGCGGCCTATCAGGTCATTGCATTCGTCGAAAACGTACCCAGTGCCGTTGCGGATTACCGCGAGCGTCGCAAGACCGCAAACCAGTTGCACGCCTTGTCTGATGACATGCTGCGCGATATCGGTTTGACTCGTGGCGAGATCAATCAGTTGACCGCACGCCGCTAAGGCAATCAGGTCACCGCTCAGACGATCCCGTTTGCGTCGACTGGCATATGCCGGGCGCAGGGGAACAGCGGCTGTCGTCTTTGGACATTTTTCGTAATCCAAAGACGAGTGACAAAACCTGAGCCGCAGTTTCATGAGACCCCGCTTCATTAAAACATGATGCGGGGTTTTTCATTTGCCGCGAATCAGCCCTCAAAAATTCTTTAATCCATAGACGCGCGCGACAAAATGACCTAATATTTTCTAATGTTAGGCTTATTCTGTGCTTTTGAATAAGCTGTTAGGTCAGTCATACGGCCGTGGGGGCAATCAGAAGAACACACTCCTAGGGTCGGGGAATAGCGAAGGAGCGCAGGTTTCCCATGAATAGCCGTTTACCACCCGCAGTCGTGCAAGAGCGGGTGACCGTTCAAGTTAAATGGTTCAATCCCACCAAAGGGTTTGGGTTTGTTGTGCCGGAGGATCAGGCTGGCAGCGATGCGTTTCTGCATGCCTCGGTCCTCCCGCCAGAAGATGCCAATGGCATTGCCGAAGGGGCGACGCTGGTCTGTGATCTTGCCCAGGGAGATAAAGGCCTGATGGTCGCAACAGTCTATTCTGTTGATACCTCCACGGCGACGTCGGGACCCTCATCGGGTGGGCCACGCGCCGGTGGGTTTGGCAGTGGCTATGGCAGCCCGGATCGCCCGCCCCGTCGCCCAACGGGCCCTCCTGCGGAAAGTGGTGAGGGAACCGTCAAATTCTTCAATGATTCTAAAGGGTTTGGTTTTGTAACACCCGATAATGGCGGCGCGGATGTTTTTGTTTCCGCCCGCATATTGGGGCGTGCCGGCATTCAATCCCTGGAAAGCGACCAACGTGTCCGTTTTGAGGCACGTCCCGGCGACAAGGGGCCAATGGCCGACAAGATTGAACTGATTTGACCCTGGATCTGGAGTCCGTCCGCCAGCATTGGGATGCCAAGGCGACGGCTTGGGCCAATCATTCCGACACTCTGTCGACAATGGCGGATCGATACAATCTGCCTTTGCTGGAGGCTGCAGGGCTGAAGGCGGGCGACCATGTGTTGGATCTTGCCTCTGGCGTTGGAGAACCTGCTTTCACNGAAGCNCGACTGGCGGGTCCCGATGGGGTGGTGATTGCAACAGATCTGGCCGAAGCCATGCTGACCGCCCTGAAAGCGCGGGATACCGAAAACCTGTTGCGCCTGACCACCGCAGATATGCAGCGCCTGCCATTCTGGAATTCCTGTTTTAATCGTGTGATCTGCCGCTTTGGCATTATGTTCGTGCCAGACCCATTGAAAGCCCTGAGGGATGTCAGGCGGGTCCTGATGCCGGGCGGGCGCGCCGCATTCATGGTTTGGGGACAACGTGAAGACCAAACCATGTTCTCACTGTTATCCAATGCGGTTGAGGCCCTGACCGGAGAACCGCCGGATGACCATCACTTTCAAATCTTCAGATTTGGCGCGCCGGGTGCCCTTGCTGCTCTGTTCAAAACAGCCGGTTTTAGGGACGTGACAGAAACCTCGCACAGTTTCACGCCCCTGGCGCCCCTGGATGTCCCCTTCTGGCATGCGCCGCTGGAAATGACATTCGGGCATGTCGTGGATCGACTGTCCACACAGGAAAGACGGAAATTGGACGACGATATTCTACATCGCCTACAGGCTGTGCGGGAATCAAAAGGCTATCGTCTGTCCGCGAAACTGCACATCATTGCCGGTTGTCAAAGCATGTAATTGCCCAGTTGATCGCGCACGTCATCGGGCAGAGGGATTGGCGTAGGCCCCGTCATATCCATACAAACCGCAACACTGTCATAGGTCGCATAGCATGTATCATTGGCGGCATTGAACATCTGGGTGCGATAACCGAATGATTTCCCGCCGATGCGCGTCACGCATATTTCAAACCGCAGTGGTGTGTTCTGAGGGACAGAGTCCGCGACCACCAGATTTGCTGTTGCGGAATAGGTAGACCGATTGATCTCTCGCCGGGCCTGCTCCCCGACTCCAACGGTGTCTAAAAAGATGTCAGAGGCGCGATCACAATTGCGATAATAGAAAAAAGCCAAGGCAGTCCCGTTTTCGTCATAAAAGCCTGGTTCTTGTGTTACAAAATCCCCAGACACCTTCAAAACCGGCATTATCACCCTCCTCTATCATCGTGCAAAAGACTGACGTATGGCGCCCGTCTGTGCAATAGTCCATCCTGTGCAACAATTAAGAATGTTCTTCCACAAACCGGTTGGACCTGATCCTGAAATGAGCCGCCTGAATACCGCCACAAATCCCGACCTCAATATGGGGGCGTTCCGCCGCCGCTGGATCGCTATCCTGGTTGTCCTGGCGGTTCTCAGCGCGATCCCGCTCTTTTATCTGGCCTATGGGTATTTCACGAATGAGGAATTACAGCGCGCTCAAAACCGTGTTTCCCTGTATCGCAGCACTCTGGTCAACGCGTTAGAGCGATTTCAGCATCTTCCTTTCGTTCTGGCCCGCGATACGCATGTTTTAAAGGCGGCACGGGGTGAGGACCGCGCAGCATTAAGCGTCCGGCTGTCCCGATTTGCGGCGCAAACGGATCTGGATGCGATTTATCTGATGGATCGAACGGGATTGACCGTCAGTGCCTCCAATTATGATGCGCCGGTCACATTCCTGCACCAGAATTATGGATTCCGACCCTATTTCAAGGCCGCTCTTTCTGGTTCTCGCGGGCAATTTTATGGAATTGGTGCAACAACCTCTCTACCCGGTTTCTTCGTGGCGGAGCCTGTGCGGGATGAAATTGGCACCCCTGTGGGCGTGATTGCGATCAAGCTGGGCCTGTCCAACCTGGAAAAGTCCTGGAAGGACGGCGGTGAATTTGTCTTTGCTTCTAATGCAGATGGTGTCGTGGTTCTGTCGTCCGAGGCATCCTGGCGCTATCATACTTTAACTGAGATCGACAGCCATCGGCGCGCGGCAATCCGGGCAAATCGGCAGTTTGGATCAGAACCCCTCTCCCCCCTGGATTGGACCGTAAAGGGCGAGTCCACCGTTATTCTGGATGGCGCACATTACCTGCATGTCACAACCGCGATCCCAAAGCTGGGATGGACACTGCATTTTCTGACCGATGAAAGCCCGATCTGGCAGCGCTCCATGATGGTGGTTATCGTAATTGCGATCATAACGTCGGTGTTATTAACCATTGCACTTTTCCTGCGGTCAGAGCGTATTCGCATCGCGCTGCAGGCCTCTCAGGCCGACAGCCGCCAATTGCGTGCGACGAATGCGAAATTGGCACGGGAAATCGAGGAACGCCGAATGGCGGAGCAACGCCTGGAACGCGCCCGCTCTGAACTGGCCCGCGCCAGCAAACTGGCGGCCTTGGGCCAGCTTTCCGCCTCTGTCACCCATGAATTAGGGCAGCCAATTGCCGCGATGCGCAATTATCTGGCCGCAGCGGAATTTGATGATGACCCCAATGGTCGCAGGGACCGTTTGAACCGGCTGAATGGTCTGGTGACACGCATTGAAAGTATCTTTAACCAATTGAAATTTTTCGCAAAACCTGGTTTTTCCGGAGCCACAGATGAACGCTTGGACGAAATTGACCTGCGTGATGTCTGGACCGGCGCACAGGAGCTTCTGGATGTCGATATCCAGAATGCCGGCGTTGATTTAACCCTGTCACACCCCGGTCATCCCGTGCTGGTGCGGGGCAATCGTCTGCGGTTGGAGCAGGTTCTGATTAATCTGGTGCGCAATGCCATTGCGGCCATGGAAACCACCAACAAACGCACCCTGCATATTGATATTGATGTAAAAGGGGCTCGGGCGGTTCTGTCTGTTGCCGATAGCGGTCAGGGATTGGGCGACTATTCCCTGGAGCAATTGCAGGAACCCTTCCTGACGACCCGCGCATCGGGTGAAGGAATGGGGCTTGGCCTTGCCATATCCACTGAGATCATTAAAGAGCATGATGGGCGTCTGACAGCGCAATCCCAGCCCGACGGGGGTGCGTTATTTGCCATGGACCTGCCCCTGGCGGAACAGAAAGAAGCGGCGTGACACAAAGGCACGGAGAAGGCTATCGCGTCATCGTGGTGGATGACGACAAGGCGATGCGAGAGTCCCTGACCCATTTGTTGAGTGCCGCAAAATGGCAGGTTGAGGCATTAAGCCGCGCCGAGCAAGTCGCCACCCGAATTCCGGCATTCCAACCCGATGCAATCTTAAGCGATGTGCGTATGCCAGGCATGAGTGGCCTGGAACTGTTGAAAGATCTGTCCGCCACCCATGCGCCGCCAGTCATTCTGATTTCCGCCCATGGTGATATCCCCATGGCAGTTTCCGCCATGCAGGATGGAGCTTATAGCTTTCTGGAAAAGCCGTTTGATCCACGTCGCCTGTTGACCGCCCTGCGCCATGCCGCCGAACAGCATCGCCTGACCCTGGACACGCAACGCCTGCGCGCAGGGTTGGCCCGTCTGTCTGGATTGGATCGCGTCCTGTTGGGCAATGCGCCCGCCATTCAGAACCTGCGGGAAGATGTCCTGGACCTCAGCGAAACCGCCGTTCCCGTCATGCTGTTGGGGGAAACCGGAACGGGTAAAGAGCTGGTTGCGCGCGCATTGCATGATTTAAGCGCACGATCCGCAGGGCCTTTCATTCCCGTCAATTGTGCTGCAATCCCGGATGCCTTTTTCGAAACCTCCATGTTTGGAACAACCGCCAACGCCCAGGCTGACGCCGTTCCCGGCATTTTGGACAGCGCCGACACCGGCACGCTGTTTCTGGATGAAATCGGCGCCTGCCCGCTGCCGGTTCAGGCCAAACTGCTGCGCATTCTGGAAACGCGGGAATTCACGCCCCTGGGGTCCGCCGTGGCAAAACGGGCGGATATCCGAATTCTGTCAGCCTCCAATGAAAAGCTGGACGCCGCTGTGGCTGCGGGGAACTTTCGGGAAGACCTGTTGTATCGGTTGAACACCGTCACCCTGACCCTGCCGCCGTTGCGGGAGCGCCGGTCAGATATTCCGATGCTGTTTTCCTATTTCATGGAACAATACGCCGCGTTGTATGAAATCGATCCCCCAGACCTTGGCACCGATGATCTGGCCGCACTGCTGGCCCATGACTGGCCAGGCAATGTGCGAGAACTGCGCCACGCTGCAGAACGCCGAATCCTGGCCGCCAGACGGGGGCGGGGATCGGTGGTTGAAGCCATCCGACCCGATGGCGATTCCGCCGAAGTCCCCGATACCCTGCGCGAGGCTGTTGCCGCCTTTGAACGTCAATTGATCGGTCAGGCCATCAAAACCCATAAGGGCCGCATGGACGCGGTTGCCGAAGCCCTGGGCATCGGTCGCCGAACCCTGAATGAAAAGATCGTCAAGCTGGGCCTGAAGAAAGACGATCTGCTGACCTAGCGCACGCTATNTGGGTGCTTGGCCCTCTAGATNACCCGCTTTTTTGCCGTNATCACCCGCGTATTGATGCCGTTCCAGCCCAATNCCNCCGANAGGCGCGCATNCTCAATCTTGGGACAGCGATTCATCACCACCTTGATACCCGCAGATTCAGCCTTCTCCGCCGCCTCATAATTGATCACCCCCAATTGCATCCAGATCACCTTGGGCCGCGGCTTCAGGCTCAGCGCCTCATCAACGACGCCCGCAACCTGGTCGGATCTGCGAAAGACCTGGACCACATCAATGGGCACGTCCACGCCAGACAAGCTGGCGATCACGGTTTCCCCCAAAAGGGTCTCTCCGGCAGAGTTCGGATTGATCGGAATGACACGGAACCCTTTCTGGATCAGATACTTCATCGCGAAATAGCTGGGCCGATTCCAATTCGTGCTGGCCCCCACCACGGCATAGACCTGACTTTCCCGCAGAATATCGCGGATATAGGCGTCAGAATAATAGTCTGTGGCATGATCGAATTGAAGCGCGGTTGCTGCGGTCATCATTCATGTGTCCATAACGGGGGGCGTTTGTTGATGAAGGCGTCTATGCCTTCCTTGCTGTCGCTGTAACTCATGTTTTCCACCATCACACCACCTGTATAGGTATAGGCCTCTTCCAGCGACATTTCGATCTGGCGGTGAAAGGCTTCTTTGCCGGTTTTGAGGACCTTGTGGGATTTCGATGCGATCACATCCGCCAGGGCCTTGGTTTCCACTGCCAGGGCATCTTCTGGGACGGCGCGGTTGATCAAGCCGATGGAGACGGCCTTTTCGGCGGAAATCAATTCCCCGGTCAGCAACATCTCCATCGCCTGCTTGCGATGCACGGCCCGACTGAGCGCGACCATGGGGGTGGAGCAGAAAAGCCCGATATTGACGCCCGGCGTGCCAAACTTGGCGGTATCTGAGGCAATCGCCAGATCACAGGTGGCAACAACCTGACAGCCAGCCGCCGTCGCGATCCCCTGCACTTTCGCAATCACCGGCTGGCGCAGACGGGTGATCGCCAGCATCATCTGGGAGCATGTCTTGAACGTCTGTTCGCGAAACGCCTGACTTGGATTGGCCTGTAATTCTTTCAGATCGTGCCCCCCGGAAAAGCCACGCCCGGCCCCTTCCAGCACGACAACCGCGATGGCCGGGTCCTGATCAATTTTTGCCAGAGCCTCCAGCACCGCATTCATCAAACCAAGAGACAGCGCATTATAGGCTTTGGGCCGGTTCAACGTCAGCGTCGCGACAGCACCGTCATCCTGGCGCAGAACCAAAGGGTCTTCCGTTGGCATTCTCAGCACTCCCAACCTAAAGGATCATTGCGACAGCATCCCTGATCAGTGCAGCTTGTTCAAGTCGCGTGGCGTTGCTACCAAAAGGGATAAAACACCATTCAGGGATCAAACATATGCCATCGGACAAACTTACCCAGGCTCAATTAGATCACATCCTCAATACGGATGCCCCCTTCTCCGCCCATTATGGCTTTATCGTTGAAGAATTCGACAAGGGCACGGCCACAATCCGGCTGCCCTATGACACGCGCCATATTCGCCCCGGTGGCACGATCANCGGCCCTNCCATGTTCGCCCTGGCCGATTTCGGGATGTATGTCGCGGTTATGGGCGCAATTGGGCCCGTCGCGCTGGCGGTCACAACCAACATGACCATCGATTTTCTGCGCAAACCGGCAGAGCGTGACCTGATCGCGGATGTCCGCCTGATCAAACTGGGTAAGCGCCTTGCAATCGGCCGGGTGGAGATCCGCGCGGAGGGCGAAGACGATATGTGTGCCCATGTAACCGGCACTTATTCCATCCCGCCGCAATGACTCTGTTCGGTCCAAAATGCGATTTTTTCCGCAAAAACAGTCACTTTTTATGAGGTATCATAATACCGTTAAGTTAATTAATTGAAATATAACGATTATTTTTAATATAGGCCGAAAAACAGGCATTGACGTTCCCCCGGACAGGGGCTATCAACCGCCGTCCCTGACGTGGGTTGGGAAACAGACGAAACGGCCAAGGCAGCGCCCCATGCGCGACCGGCCCTTAAGAATGGCAGGCAGCAATGATGAAAACTTATTCGATGAAGCCGGCGGAGGTCCAAAAGACCTGGTTCGTCATCGACGCACAGGACATGGTCCTGGGCCGTATGGCTTCTGAAATCGCAAAAATTCTGCGCGGCAAGCACAAGGCGGGTTACACCCCCCATGTCGATTGCGGCGACAATGTCATCGTCATCAATGCGGAAAAGGTGAAACTCACCGGCCGCAAACTGGCAGACAAGACCTATTACTGGCACACCGGCTATCCGGGCGGGATCAAAAGCCGCACGGCTGGTCAGCTGCTCGCCGGTCGCTTCCCGGAACGGGTTGTCGAAAAGGCGGTTGAGCGCATGGTGCCCCGGGGTCCTCTGGGCCGCGTGCAAATGAAGAACCTGCGTGTTTATGCCGGGACCGATCACCCGCATGAAGCACAGCAGCCGGTGGCGCTGGATCTTGCAGCCCGTAACCCGAAGAACAAGCGGAGCCAGTAATCATGGCCGATGAACAGCAAACACTGACCGATCTGTCCCAACTGGGCACCGCCACGGGCGTGACCAGCGCGGCTGTTGCACAAGCAACCACCGCCCCGGCAGAACCTCAAAAAGATGAATTCGGCCGCGCCTATGCGACCGGTCGTCGTAAAAACGCCATTGCCCGCGTCTGGATCAAGCCAGGGTCCGGCAAGGTCACCGTCAACGGCAAGGATCAGGTCACCTATTTCGGTCGCCCGGTTCTGCGCATGGTACTCAAGCAGCCTTTCGAAGAAGCCGAACGCGTCGACCAGTTCGACGTGATGTGCACCGTCAATGGTGGCGGCCTCTCCGGTCAGGCAGGCGCCCTGCGTCACGGCATCAGCCGCGCGCTGGTAAATTTCGAGCCCGCCCTGCGCGGCCCTCTGAAAGCCGCAGGCTTCCTGACCCGCGATAGCCGTAAGGTCGAACGTAAGAAATACGGTCGCGCGAAAGCCCGTAAGAGCTTCCAGTTC
The DNA here is from genome assembly GCA_002696645.1 of Rhodospirillales bacterium. GTDB lineage: Bacteria > Pseudomonadota > Alphaproteobacteria > UBA8366 > Aestuariispiraceae > Pacificispira. Next base: position 29,035 of record NZSA01000041.1, read on the forward strand.
TCGAAGCGTTAAGCGACGATACTGCACGACAAGAACAAGCGGCCTCTCCTTACGGAGGGGCCGTTTTTCTGTTTGGGCTGATCTTGGCTAGACTCAGTTAGATCAGGCGTAGTTACCATCATCATTATTAGGGAAAGTGCGCGATAAATCCAAAGGCTATACAAAAACAGCAAGCACGATTTTGAATCGGCTTCACGTATGCGTTTGACAACTAATTACCTTAGCTTGGCCATTGCAATTAATTGGTGTAGAAAAAAGGAATAAAAGAAAAACTTTTAATGGATGAGGTAAATGCTTTACAGAAACACAGACCACTGGACAGACAAAAATTTATATTCTGGGCTGCTATTCTTTGCTCAACGTCTTGATGAGCTATCCTTTGAATACACTATCGATAGTTATAAGGCGCCAACAACAAATGTAGCTTTTTTGGCTCGAGAGTGTCTCACTAGATTTGAGGAATGCGAGAAGCTTGAAGTATCATATAACTCTAGTTTTCATATCCTTGATGAACTTGAAAACAGACTATCAGAAAACCTTATTGTAAGGTCTTTATTAAGTCTTAACTTAGAAAATTATTTAAAAATTGATCGAAAAAATATTTCTGAAATAATAAAAAGACTCAGTATTCTAAGGAGAGAGATAGATCCACACGCTTACTTTCTTAAAATAACAGAATTAACTCCACCACTTATAAAAACAAATAGAAAGAAGGATTTAAATTTTCTCGCCCGTGAATTAGTAACAACATTAGTTGGGCTTAAAGTTAACCTTAGCTACATAAACAAGACCGTCCGTGATACATTTTTTTCTAATCGACCTGTAAATGACGAAACTGATTTGGAACATTTTTTTCGTATAGTTTTTCCTCACCGGCATAAATTTAAAGTTGCGCTAAAGGTAAGTGGCTCACTAAAGGATATTCACGAAGATATTTTTAATGGTTTCAAATTCGAGTTACTTGATTCTATAACGGATTTCTTTTCAAAAGACATAAAAAAGCAAGAGTTTAAGAAGATAAAAAAGGAGCAACATTTCGTTGTTCAAAAAGAAGTTTTTGCTACAGATGCAAATGAGGCCATCCAAATATCTAGCAAAAACTTATCTCGTCTTTTTAACCTATACCGCCTGTTTAATCACAAAGCTGTTTACGAACTATGGGACTCAGGTATGGCAGAGCAGGTTTGTTGCTCAAAAGGAATGTCCCTCGTTCCAACTCACGTAAACCGAATGCAACACATACTAGATAATAGACCAAATGCCGCCTCACATAAGTTGTCAGCATTGATTAAAAACAGAAAGCTTCCCACAGGCAAAGATAAAGAAAGCTTTTTTCGAGTTATTGATTTTCATGGGATGAGCTTAGATTCCAATATTGTTGAAAATCAATTGTTAAACTTATGGACCTGCTTTGAGACGATTGTTCCACAAAAAAACCAAGGAACAACGATATCTAATGTTGTAAGAAGCGTACACCCATTTATCGGAATCCAGTATTTTAGACGACTTTTTGTTTGCATATCATTCGATTTATTGCGGTGGAATAGACGGATTCTTACTGATTTTTTAAAGGTTTTTAAATTTCCAAGTGAATTTGACCTCATTGATAAGGTTTTTTATTTTATAACCTCTGAACATACTGATAAAAATATTAAGGATTTATATACAAAACTTGGTGATTTTGAATTACTAAGGTTTAGAATTTTCCAACTGAGAGAAAACTTTAAAAGTCCAAATACAGCAATAGAAACTCTGGACAGACATCAACAGCGATTTGATTGGCAAATGTACCGCATTTACCGTACGCGAAATGCAATCATACATTCTGGGAGTACACCTCACTTTTCTGGACTTCTTGTTGAAAATGCGCATGATTACTTCGATCAAGTTTTTGATCTCACTTCTTCTCTTTCTAGGGGATACAATGCACTTATGAACTTCTCAGAATGTTTTAATTTTGTTGAATTGCGATATGCACAATATCGTCGTGACTTAAAAAAAATGAATGAGTTTTCTATGTCTGACGTAAAAAGTGTTTTGTGGGTACCGAATGACGGGCCAAATAAGAGTCAACTTTTTCGTGACGCTTGAATTTTACTTTTATCCGATATATCTTTTTTTGATACTGAAAAAATAGCTTATTTTATTCTATAAATAATTTTTTTTATTTGTATTTTCTCTTTTTAGATATTTTTTTTCTATTGTATAAATTGAGATGAATTCGTTATCCTTTCAGGCATCAAAGCGCTGAAGGCAGTACGGCACAACGAGAACCTTCTGCATTTCCTAATGGAGGGGCCGTTTTTTTTGTTTGGACTGTATTGGATCAGGCTCTTCCCTTAATCAGAGACTCTGTGAAACCAGCGCGATCTGTCTTAATCTTGTGTAACACTTCCCGCAGGGCCGAGGGGCGGGAATCGTGTTTGCCACTCCACAGCACGATTTCAATTATGATTGGGGCTAGGTCCCTGCCCTTTTGGGTCAGGGTATAGAGATAGCTGCGCCTGTTTTCGGCATCCTGTTCTTTTTCGATAATGCCCTCTGATTCCAGATGCTTCAGGCGGTCCGCCAATATGTTGGTGGATATCCCCTCTTCTATCCTTTGCAATTCCCCATAGGTCTTTTTGCCCTTCAAAAGCATTTCCCGAATGACCAGCAAGGTCCATCGATCCCCGAATGTGTCGAGGCCAAAGGCTATGGGGCAGCCGCTGTCGCGGAGAGATCTTTTTTCGGTCATAGGCTGAGTGTAATTATTCCACTTGCAAAACACAAGTTAATATGAGAATTCTATTTCACTTGCAAAATGCAAGTTATTAAAAATTTGAAAGAGAGGACCAAATGACGACCGACCCTCAGGGCGATATCCATCCACCGACGGCCATCACCCGTCGCAACACATTAACTCTATTGGCAACGGCACTCGCTGGAGGCCTGGCCCATTCAATCATCCCAACCAGCGCAACAGCTGGCGACCAGATCGCAACGCAACTCGCAAAGGATACAAAAATGACCCCCATGGCATTCGTTTATACGGAAGTCCAAGTCTCCGTTCCGTTCGATCAGGCCCCTTGGCATGAGATCAACAAGACAATCCAACAACAACCGGGATTCCTGAACAAAACCTGGCTTTCCGGCGTTAAGACAAACTCGCTAGGCGGCGTCTATGCCTTTGACAGCATTGAAAATGCCACTGAGTTTGTAACCGGCTATTTCCCACGAGAGGCGGCCTCCTTTGGATCGGCCCACAACACCCGTGTTTTCGATGCAGAAATCGTTCGGGACGCCAGTCTGGGCCTAAACTCCCCTCACTTTGGGGGTGTGCCAACGCAAAAGCCTGGTGCCTTTGTCTATACGGAGGTTCAGATCAATGTGCCGTTTGAAAAGGCGCCTTGGCGGGACCGCAATCCCGTCCTGGCACAACAACCCGGACTGATCGCCAAGACATGGTTCAGCGGCGTAAAGACGAATACATTGGGCGGCCTGGATGCCTTTGACACATTGGAAAACGCAACCGCCTTCGCGCTGCAAGACTTTCCAAAGGCAGCCAAAAAGATGAACTCAGCCTTTTACACCCGCATCTTTGACGCCACCGTCACCGAGGCCGCCAGCCGGGAAATGCATTCCCCCTATTGCGTCTGACACTGCGCGCGACGGATAAGACATAACAAAATACGAGAAGCGTCGCCCGTAGGGCGGCGTTTCTTTTTATCGCGTGGTAATATCTATAGGTGATTGACCTATCAGCGAACGACATATCCCTTACTGGTGAAAATAATAATTGGAGCGTTCGCATATGTACATGTCTCAAGTGTTTCCGAAACTTCGTTCCCTTTATCTCTTAGCAATAATCCTAATGCCCATAAGCCCAATCGATGCCCATGATGTTCTGAATGTCGATACAAGCATTCTTTCAGGCGTCTATGAGTTGAAGGAGATAACAGCCGCTGGTATCTATTCCTCTGGCGAAGACGCGGAAGCGCAGGCGTTTCTGGGGCACTTTCTGACCATCCATGGCGATCATGTCGTTCTGCCAACAGCAGAGCTATGCCATATCAATGCCATGGAACGCCAAACCCTAAAGAATGATCGCGAAACCTTTGGTACGGCTGGAGGTTCCTGGTCAAATGTCGGTTTGCAAAAAACATCAGACGATGAGTATGACGTCACAGTACTATCCTTTGATTGCAGCGGCCCCTTTAGCACGATGATCGCACAGCCAGAATCAGGCACTTATCTGCTATCCTATTGGGGGTGTATCTTATTCTTGGACGCGAATAGCGCGCTCCGGTCAGGCCAAAGTTTGACTTAAAACATCAAACACGATGCGGATACGGCGATTGGTGCGCAGTTCCCGATGGGCGACCAACCAGATCGGAACCGCCATTGGGGCCAGCCTGGGAAAGGCCCGCTCGATCCCCTGAACCCGGTCTGCGACTTCTTCGGGCATCACCCCTAATCCCAGACCATTCTGCACCATTGCCCACGCTACCGCTTCGGTCTGGCAGGTGATGCGCAACGCACCCTGATCGGCCAGGGATGGCATATTCAGGCCCATATCCACCAATCGGTCGATCAGGGTATTGCTGCGTTCATATCCGATGAAGGACATCTGTGTCAGATCATCCTGTGGGCCGGGCCGACCGATCTGATCCAGATAGGCCGTCGTCGCATACAGGCGCATAGAAACATTGCGGATGAACTTCGCAATCAGGTCGCCCTGGGTGGGGCGAATATGCCGTATGGCGATATCCGCCTCCCGATGCTTCAAATCCTGCACATCGGTTGACGCGATGATCTCCACCGTGATTCCGGGGGCTGTCTGGCGCAGCTTTTTCAAGGCCGGCGGCAGCAGGTTGGCCGCCAGACCATCGGTGGCCGTGATACAGACATGCCCCTCAACGCTTTGGGCATGGCCTGAGGCGGTCAGGGAAATTTGTGTCGCCGCCTCCCCCATTGCCTGCACATGATCCAGCAGTTCCCGACCCGATGCCGTTAAGGTCAAGCGGCGTCCTGTCCGCTCAAACAGGGCCACGTCAAAATGCTGCTCCAGCGCCGCGACCTGTCGGCCCAATGTAGGCTGGGTCAATCCAAGTGCGCGACTGGCTGCAGAGAATGACCCTTCCTGAGCCGTGACCAGAAAGGCCCTGGCCAGATTCCAGTCGAATGTGATCGATGTCCATTTCATGCATTTATGCATAGCATATAGACACAATACGGCAATTCCCTATTTATTTTGCATGGTCTATACCCCGCCGCAGTAAACACAAACGCGAAGGGATGTGGGACATGATTTGGCTGATATCCGGTATAGGGCTGTGGATCTTTGCGCATCTGTATCAGCGGGTCCTCCCCGCCCACCGCGCCGCCTTGATCGAACGCTGGGGAGTAAAGCGGGTAAAGATCGCCATCGCCCTGGTCATTCTGATCAGCATTATCTTGATGACGATTGGCTATCTGCAATCGGAACTGATTTATCTGTATGCCCTGCCGGTCTGGGTTTGGCATTTGAACAATGCAATGATGTTGATTGCGCTGTTTCTGATGGAAATTGGCCGCGTGCGCGGCATGGTGCGCAGCAAGATACGGCACCCGATGTTGGTCGCTGTCATTCTGTGGTCGATTGCACATCTGCTGGTGAACGGGGATCTTCCCTCTGTCCTTCTATTTGGCGGTCTAGGCCTTTGGGCATTGGGTGAAATGGCATTGATCAACATCACAGAGGGGGCCTGGAAGCGCCCAGAACCCGGAAGGTGGATCAATGACCTGAAGATCTTAGCCGTTGCCAGTGTGATCTATGGCGTGGTTGTCGGCATTCACTATGGTTTGGATCACCCTGTTATCGCCCTTCTGTGGTGATCAGGGTTAGCCCCTTTCATCACGCCGCACGGAGGGTGTCCCCTGGTCGCGGCGCGTATGCGCATTGACGGATCGATACTGTAGGACCGCATGCGCCCTGCCCTGGACACGGGAATACAGCATCCGTGCCGCCATCCTCTGGACAAGTAAGGGTTAGAAGGCTACTTACTCTGGCCCGGCTGATGGCTGGATCGGTTTGTGTTTCTAAGGATAATGACCATGGCAAGTGCCAACGACATTCGCGCCAAGTTTCTGGACTATTTCGGCCAGAATGGACACCGCATCGTAGACAGCTCACCCCTGGTGCCGCTGAATGATCCGACATTGATGTTCACCAATGCCGGTATGGTGCAGTTCAAGAATGTCTTCACCGGTCAGGAACATCGTGACTATGTCCGCGCGACCACCTCGCAAAAATGCGTGCGTGCCGGCGGCAAGCATAACGACCTGGAAAATGTCGGCTATACGGCCCGCCACCACACCTTCTTTGAGATGCTGGGCAATTTCTCCTTCGGGGATTATTTCAAGGATACAGCGATCGAACTGGCCTGGAATCTGGTGACCAAGGAATACGGCCTGCCGAAAGACAAGCTGCTGGTGACGGTCTATTCAGACGACGATCAGGCCTTTGATCTGTGGAAGAAAATTGCTGGCCTGCCGGAAAGCAAAATCATCCGCATCCCGACCTCAGACAATTTCTGGCAGATGGGCGATACCGGCCCTTGTGGCCCCTGTTCCGAGATCTTCTATGACCATGGCGACAAGATTCCAGGCGGCCCTCCCGGCAGCCCGGACGAAGACGGCGACCGGTTCATTGAAATCTGGAATCTGGTCTTCATGCAATATGAGCAGATTGAGCCCGGCAATCGCATTGCGCTTCCCAAACCCTCCATCGATACCGGCATGGGGCTGGAGCGGATTGCTGCGGTGCTGCAAGGCAAGCACAACAATTACGACATCGATACGATGCGCGCCATCATTCTGGCCGTGGCAGAAGCGACAGGCGTTGATCCAGATGGCCCGCAAAGCGCCAGCCACAAGGTGATCGCAGACCATTTGCGCGCCGCCTCTTTCCTGATCGCCGATGGCGTGCTGCCCTCCAATGAAGGGCGCGGTTATGTGTTGCGCCGGATCATGCGCCGCGGTATGCGTCACGCCCATATGCTGGGTGCACAAGAACCGCTGATGCATCGTTTGGTCCCGGTTCTGGTGAAACAGATGGGCGGTCATTTTGAAGAATTACGCCGCGCAGAGGCCTTGATCACAGAAACGCTAAAACTTGAAGAGTCGCGTTTTAAGAACACGTTAGATCGTGGCCTTAAACTTCTTGATGAAGAATTGGCAGATGTACCGGAACAGGGTGAATTGTCCGGTCGTGTGGCCTTCACCCTGTATGACACCTATGGATTCCCGCTGGACCTGACCAAGGACATTCTGCGCGGTCAGGGCCGCAGCGTGGACGAGGCTGAATACACCGCCGCGATGGAAGAACAGAAGGCCAAGGCCCGCAAGGCCTGGTCCGGGTCCGGCGATGCCGCAACAGAAAGCGTCTGGTTCGACCTGCGCGACCAATTGGGGGCCACGGAATTCTTCGGCTATGAAACAGAAAAGGCCGAGGGTGTGGTCACCGCCCTGGTCAAGGATGGCAAGCCCGTCGATACCCTGGAAAAGGGAGATCAGGCGATCCTGATTGCCAACCAGACCCCCTTCTATGGCGAAAGCGGCGGCCAGATGGGCGATCAGGGAATACTGAAAACCGCTGATGGTGCCGTCTTCACCGTGACGGATACCCAGAAGAAGCTGGGCGATATGGTGCTGCATATCGGCACCCTGACCGAAGGCAGCCTGCACCGGGGCGATGCCCTGGAACTGCTGGTCGATGGGGAACGCCGGTCCAAGCTGCGTGCCAACCATTCCGTGACCCATTTGGCCCATGAAGCATTGCGCCAGGTTCTGGGCGATCATGTAACTCAAAAAGGGTCCCAGGTGAATGCCGACGCCATGCGCTTCGATTTTGCTCATCCAAAGGGCTTGAGCCTGGAGGAAATTGATCAGGTAGAGCGTTTGGTCAATGCGCAAATCCGCATGAATGCCCCCGTCACCACCCGCCTGATGACACCTGACGAGGCCATCAAGGCCGGTGCCCTTGCCTTGTTTGGGGAAAAATATGGTGAAGAAGTCCGCGTTGTTTCGATGGGTGCGCCCAAGGGCGATGCGTCCGGCCATGTCTATTCAACGGAACTGTGCGGCGGCACCCATGTGCGACGCACTGGCGATATCGCCTTGTTCAAGATCATCAGCGAAAGTGCTGTTGCCTCAGGCGTGCGACGCATTGAATGCCTGACCGGGCAAGCGGCGCTTGATTATCTGGCAACCCAGGAAAGCCGGGTTAAATCCATCGCGGCGCAGATGAAGGTCAGCCCCGCCGATGTCACCGACCGCGTTGTCAGCCTGATGGAAGAGCGCAAACGGCTGGAGCGGGAAGTGTCCGACCTAACCCGCAAGCTGGCCGCTGGCGGTGGCGGCAGCGGGGCCCCGCAGGAAGCCAAGGAAATCGCAGGCATCAAATTTGCCAGCCGGGTTCTGGACGGGGTATCCCCCAAGGAATTGAAACCCCTCGCCGATCAGCTGAAAACGCAATTGGGATCTGGAATTGTGGCGGTGATCGCGGTGAATGATGGCAAAGCTTCCCTGGTGGTCGGTGTCACCGATGACCTGACGCAGCGCTTTGATGCCGTTTCGCTGGTACGTGCCGGGGCCGAGGCGATGGGCGGCAAAGGCGGCGGTGGACGCCCGGATATGGCACAAGCCGGTGGGCCAGATGGGGCCGCGGCGGCGACCGCTGTTGCTGCGATTGAGGCCGCACTGGGATAGACGCGCTCTCTGCTTTATGGCTTATTCCAACAGGCACAATACGCCATAACAGGCGCCAAATCCGAACCGGAAAATGGCATAGAGCAGGATGTCCAGGATCAGCATCGCCCCCAGAAACAAGACCACGGCCCGCCAGGTGATGCGCATGCGCCCTTTTCCCCGGCGTGATTGCGTTGCGCCAGGAGCAGCATATCCCGCCAGTTTCCTGCGCTTCTGTTCTCCCATACCACACTCCCTTCCGTAGATGGCTAGATGAGCACGATCCAACTGGATTGGGAAAGCCCCGATGAAGAGACATGGCGTCACAGGATCACAGCCTGTGGCCGCAGCACTGCCTTTCAAAGCTGGTCCTGGGGCTCTGCCAGCATGGCGGTTGGCGATACGGCGGGATTGCACCGCGCCTATATCTTAAAAAATGGCCGCCCGGTCGGTCTTCTGCAAGTCTTCGACCAAAAACGGCTGGGCCTGTTCACTTTGGGACAGATATTGCGGGGTCCGTTATTTTTTCACCCTGTCATGCCGGAAGATCGAATCGACGCCCTGCGCGCCGTGCAATCCCACTATTCTTTAAGCCGTCTTAAACGCCTATCGATTTTGCCGGAGCTACCAGATGGACCCGCAACACAGGTCCTACTCAATGACTCTGGCTTTCATCAAGTCTTGCCAGAGTATGATACGGCCTGGTTGGATTTGAAGCAGCCTTTGGACAGTCTGCGCGCACGGTTTCGCCAGAATTTCCGCAACCAATTACGCCGCGCAGAAGATCACGACATACGCTGTGCGATAGAAGAGGACCCCAGGCCCCTTCTCGCCCTCTACGATGCGCATCGGGCCAAGACGGGCTATTCCGGGCCCAGTGGTGCCATGCTGTCCAGCCTTCCCGCGCAGGATGGCCTGTGTCTGCAGGCCTATGCCCCAGACAATCACTTATTAGCCGGGGTATTTTTCGTCCTGCATGGCGTGGCGGCCACCTATCAGGTGGGCTGGACATCACCAGAGGGGCGTGCCTGCCATGCCCATAATCTGCTGCTGTGGCGCGCCCTGCCCGCCTTGACCGATCTGGGCATCCGCCATCTTGATCTTGGGGGTCTTGATTGGAACAAGGCCCCTGGCGTTGCGCATTTTAAGACGGGTCTGGGTGGCGAGAGCTTTTCCCTGCCCGGCACTTTCGTGTAAAGAATCCCAATCCTATTCCGTTGGAGACCTATCATGCCCTTCCCCGACCCGGCGAGCCTGAGCAAGACAGAGCTAGAAACCGGCAGCCGTCTGGCCCCGAAATTTGATGCCAATGGCTTGATTGTGGTGATGACCGTCCATGCCGATACCGGCGAGGCGCTGATGGTCGCCTATATGAATGCCGAGGCGCTGCAACGTACCCTGGCGACGGGAGAGGCGCATTACTGGTCCCGCAGCCGTCAGGAGCTCTGGCACAAGGGCGCAACATCCGGACAGGTGCAAAAACTCGTCGAATTGCGGGTCGATTGCGATCAGGACGCCATCCTATTGCGCGTCATGCCCCAGGGCGATGGCGGATGCTGTCACGTTGGCTATCGCAGTTGCTTCTATCGCAGCGCATCGACAGACGGCACATTAACAACAATTGATACCAAGCTGTGATCGTTATTCCGCAGCAGCAGGCGTCATTTTAGGCGCCACCGGGGTTTCTTCATCCGGCAGACGCGGCAGCAGCAGTGCCACCATCGTGACCAGAACGGCCAGAACGCTATAGGCTAGCAGCAGATCGGTGAACTCACCCGTCGAATGGCGCACTTGTGTGATCAGATACAGGCCCACCGGTCCGGCCCCGAAGGAAACAACGAATTTCGCCCCAAATACCAGGCCTTGATGGTTGGCCGGTGCAAAGCGCGACAGCATCATATTCTCCGCCGGCAAAATCGCCGTGCCCGCCATGGCCAACAGGACTGCCGCCAGCCCAAGCGGGATGCCGGAATATTCCGCCAGAACAAACAACAGGGGTGCCTGAAACAGCCACAGAAGCACATAGACCCGTTTCAGGTTATAGCGATCCGCCAGAACCCCGCCAACCAGCTGCATCGTCGCCCCAATGCCATAGACGACCCCAACTGCCGTCCCGACCAGACCGATCTGACCAGACAGCAGATCAACCATGCGTTCTTCAAACAGCTTGGGCATGATGTTCTGCACGGTATTATATATCAGCCCCAACATGCACATTGGGATCATCATCAGGGCGACGGCTTTCAAATTTCCCGCTGCGCTGGCTTTGCTGATGCGGTTCGCGGCAACTTTCGCCCCTTCTGCAATCCAACCGGTGCGCAGGGCATAAAACATCGCAATGCCTATCGACAGGCAGATCACCCCTGGAATGACAAAGGCACCACGCCAGCCAAAGATTTCAATGATCCAGCCGGTCAGCATCGCGGCCCCGGCGGCGCCCATGCCGCCAAATATACCATTGAAGGCCAACCGCATGCCGGTCTTGCCCTCGCTGGTCTTGATCACCCAGGGAATGCCGACCGGGTGATAGATCGCACCAAACAGGCCCAGGCCGCCCAGAAAGATCATCAGGGCGGTCTGTGTCTCGACAAAACCACACAAGATCGTGGACAGGCCCATGCCCAGAAACATAACAACCAGCATGCCCGGACTGGACCAGCGATCCGCCAGCCGCCCCGCCGGCAGGGCGCAGAACCCGATCAGCATGGCGGCCGGAAACCAAAGCTGCATCAGCGCCTCATAAGGCGTCTGCCAATCCCGCTCTATCGCCAGAACGATGGTAAAATACATCGCGGCAAAATAGTGGAACAGAAAATGCCCAGCGTTGGAGAAACCCGCAGCCAGCTTTGGGGATGGTGTCGACATACCGAAATCCAAAGAATTTCACGAGAGTACAGTCATCGCATCATTCACGAGTTTGCTCAACCATAAGGACCTGCACAAAACCTATGAAATCCCAGACCAGATTGCCCCCACGCACCATTCGCACCCGCCGCCCTGGCTCCCGGATCACGTCCGGGATGACGGTATTTCGAGACAAACGACCCCTCACCCTGAGGAGCGTAGCGTCTCGAAGGGGGAGCCCGCTGGAAGCACCCGCCTTACAGCCCCTCCTTCGAGACGGCGCTATCGCGCCTCCTCAGGATGAGAATGGGACCCCACGCCCCGTCATATTCGCGCAGGCGGGTATCCAGGGCCACAAGCACCAATCGCGCCTGCCGCCCTGGACCCCGGATCAGGTCCGGGGTGACGATGTGTCAACAAACGCGCCCTCACCCTGAGGAGCGCAGCGTCTCGAAGGGTGAGCCCACTGGAAGCACCGGACTTACAGCCCCTCCTTCGAGACAGCGCTACCGCGCCTCCTCAGGATGAGAATGAAACCCCACGCCCCGT
>NZSA01000042.1 GCA_002696645.1 Rhodospirillales bacterium
CGCAGCGGGCGGCCATTCCAGTCAACTTTCTGGATGGCTGTCTTAACCTTAGGCTTTGGCGTGTAAAAAGGGTCCGTCAGTTCTGGATCATAGGCAAATAAAGTGGAAACCTTCCCAGGGCGTTTGGACTTGTCGGGATATTCATACTGGTTCAGATCCTTCCTCTGGACCAAATCATGTGCCGTGTTTGCAAGATGGGAATTGAGCGTCTTCTCCGTCGGGCCGCCCGGTCGGGCATAGCCGTCAACCGTCAGGCCATTCCTTTTCTGAAACGCCTTCATCCCATCGAACATTGGCGTGTCTGGGTATGGTGTCATGCCATAGGCGGGCGCCTCATAATGGCCCAGCTTGTTCAGACCTTGTTTCATATTCAGCACATCATCGCCATTGGCGGCAGAGGACGACCGCAAGACGTTGTTCAATTTGAAACCAAACATATTTACCCCACTTTTGTTCCAATTTGTAGTATGAGAAAGACCCCCTGCCCTTCTCTTCAAAACGGCATCTGTCACACCATGCGTTACAGAAGTTGCATATTATTTTACAAAAAACTAAAAATTGTCAATATATAAAAAGAACAAATTATAAATTAATGTATAAATTATTGAAATGTTTGATTTATTGCGGTATCATATTCGTATGCGCTGGCCGCCCTGGACTCCCGCCTACGCGGGAGAGACGAGGGTGTGAGCCTTGCCGCTCTTGAAGGTTTACCGCAAAGGACGCTTAGAAGGCGCAGAGGACCCAGAGAGGCAGAAGCGTGCACTTTTTCGTCACCCCGGACCCTGATCCGGGGTCCAGAGCAACAAGCGCGATTGGTGCCTGTAGCCCTGGACTCCCGCCTGCGCGGGAGAGACGACGGTTTAGGGGTCCATTCTCATCCTGAGGAGGCGCGTTAGCGCCGTCTCGAAGGAGGGGCTGTAAGTGGGGTGGTTACAGGAAGGCCACCCTTCGAGACGCTGCGCCCCTCAGGGTGAGGGCGCATTTGGCTAATACTATGTCATCCCGGACTTGATCCGGGATCCAGGGCGGCGGGTTTAGTTTTGTGCCTGTGGCCCTGTATACCCGCCTGCGCGGGCGTGACCAGGTATGACAATGATTCAGTGAAAAATGGTGCGCCGGTTCAAACTTCGTTCGAACCTATCATCTAAACAAAGGGCACCATTTTAAAAAAAATGGTGCCCGGGGACAGAATCGAACTGCCGACACAGCGATTTTCAATCGCTTGCTCTACCGACTGAGCTACCCGGGCACGCGCTTGGTGGGTCGGTCTTGTTCCACCGGAATGCAGAGGGTTCTATGAGAATTGCACCGGTCTGACAAGCCTTGTTTGGAGCAAAGGCGTGAAAATGTCCTCGCCCTTAAGCACCTGATATTCTCAGTCCTGATCGGTGCGATCCGGGTCCTCGCCGGAGACCGCGTCATTGGGGCCCTCGTCCGTTTCGATGCGATAGACGCCGCCCAGCCAGCGGTGCAGGTCCACATCCTGACAGCGCCCGGAACAAAACGGCTTGGTATCGGTGGCCGAGGGTTTGCCACAGATCGGGCATTTCTGTTTGTTATGCTTGTCGATGCGGGGTCTGTCAGGGTCCATCATGCGGGATCACGCTCCAATCTGACATCCAATTTGGCGGCACCGGGTTTCAGGATCAAGGGCTGGCCGAGGCGCTTCTCACACGCTTCCCGTGCCGCCTTCATATTGCCATTCAGCACGGCAGCCGCTGAGTCCGGCAGGGCAACAACCGGCTTTCCGGCCCCTTGCAACCGCAACGCCCGGCGCAAGGCATCGGCTGCCAGTGCATCGGGGGCCGCTGGGGGATAGGCCACCGGCGATAGACATAGATCGGCCAGGCTGGGTCCCATACGCTGGCGGGTGATTTCTACCAGGCCCGAGGGTGATATTCCCAGAACATCGCTGTGCGTCTCCGCATTCTTCAACCGACTGCGCAGGATATCCAGGAATGTCTTCATCTTGCCACGCCCGGTCAGGCCCGCGAAATCGATCACGATCAGACCACTGAGGCGGCGCAGGATAATCTGGCGTGCGATTTCTTCTGAGGCACGGCGGTTCAGGCGGTGGATCGCCTCATCCTTGGTGGAGGCCCCCGCCTCTCCCGCGCCCATATCAACATCGATTGACGTTAAGGCCCTGGTCTGTTCGATGGTAAGGCGACCCCCGCCGGTCAAGGTGACCTCTGCCCCCAGCGCTTGTTCAAGAATATCGCTGAGCCCCGACGCATCGAAAATCGGCGCAGGGTCATTGTGGAAGGCCAATCCCTCAGACAAGTCCGGGAAGTATTCCGCACACAGCTTTTCCGCCGTCGCGAAGTCCAACCGATCATCCAGGGCAACCCGTGCCTCAGGCCCCGCATCGCGCAGCATGGTCTCAATAAACGGGGTTGTGGGCAGCAACAGGGCGGGCGCTTTCTCCGTCTTTGCCCTGGCCTGAATGTCCGCCCAGGTTGCGCGCAATCGGTCTGCCTCCGCCTTCAATTCCGCACCGCTGACGGTCCAGGATGGCCCGCGCAGGATCAGGTCCGTGGGATCGGCTATCCCGCTCTCAGCGGCTGCCAGGGCCTCGGCCCGGTGCTTCCCCTGACCCAGGGCCCTGGCGCATTGCAGTCCGCCGCCGCGACCCGGTTGGAGGCCCAGATAGCGGCCCCACAGAACAGGCTGACGTACGGCCGCTGGCCCCTTATCGTCATGGGCATCGCGGGTGATCTGGACCAGGACGGCCTCCCCCTCGGTGATATCCTTTGCCTTGGACAACAGGCCAATCCCCGCCGCGCCCAGATCCAGGAAGGCCGCGCCCAGGCGCTTATCAACAGCCTTCACCCGCGCCAGGAAGATTGCGCCGATCAGACGGGGACGGGTCACACGCTCAATATCCAGCCCCAGGGCCAGGCCATTGGCATCCAGATGCCCGGCCCGGCGCTCTGCGGGGCTTCCTTCAATGTATATTTCTGCTGCGCCCGTCATAGGTCGTTAATCCTCAAATCCGATAGATGTTAAGAGCGCTGCGGTCTCAAACAGGCCAAGACCGACCACATTGGAATAAGATCCGTTAATCCGGCGTATAAAGGCAGCAGCGCGCCCCTGAATGGCATAGCCACCTGCCTTGCCCTGCCATTCGCCAGAGGCCAGATAGGCGGCAATTTCTGTCTTATGCAGACGTTTGAAAACAACCGCAGTTTCAACCATCCGCGTCTTGACCGTTCCATCCGGGGCGATCAGCACGATACCGCCATATACCGTATGACGGCGACCAGATAATTGCTGCAGGCACTCCCGCGCGGTCTTTTCATCCTCTGCCTTTGGCAGGATTCGACGCCCCAGTGCCACCACCGTATCGGCGGCCAGAATGGCGGCGGAGTCGTCCAGACCGGCAGCGACCGCTTGCGCTTTCTCCAATGCCAGGCGGGCGGCATGGGGCCGCGGCAATTCTCCCCGCTGGGCAGATTCGTCGATATCCGCCGGATGCACAGCATCAGGCACAATCCCGATCTGGGCCAGTAAATCAAGACGGCGGGGGCTGGCAGAAGCCAGGATCAACTTTGGTTTAGCGTTCAAATCAGGATACCGGGAAAGTTTTTAAGAGACGTTGATGGATCTGGTCGCGCACTTGGCGATAGGCGTCAAGCCTCTGTTCACGACTGCCTTCAATGATGGACGGGTCGAATGTGTTCCAGAACACGACCTCACAGGCCATGGTGCGGGTCAATTCAACCGCATGGTGCTGGGCTTCCGGGGACAGGGCAATGATCGCGTCAAAGAAGGTATCTTCCAATTGATCGAAGGTCTTGGCGGTGTGCTTGGACATATCAACGCCAATTTCGGCCATGACTTCGACCATCATCGGGTCCAGCTCCCCACTGCGGGCGCCGACGCTGTCGACATAGATTTTCGTGCCATGCATTTTCTTCAACAATCCTTCGGCCATGGGGGAGCGAATAGAATTCATTGTGCAGCAGAACATCACCGCATCAGGCAGGTCGTCGGCTGAGAATATCATGCGCGCCCCTTCCCTGATCTCTGTTTCGCCTCGCCCCTTTTATCCGTTAACCGCGAATATGCAGGACACAGACCAGCGTAAACAGCCGCCGAGAGGTCGCTTTATCGATCTCAATTTTATCTTTCAGGGCATCGACCAAAACCTCCGCGCCCTCATTATGTAACCCGCGCCGCGCCATATCGATGGTTTCGATCTGGCTGGGGGAATGTTTCTTAATCGCGTCATAATAGCTTTCGCAGATCTGGAAATAGTCCCTGACGATGCTGCGAAACGGTGATAGCGGCAGCGAAACCGTAGTCAGATGCGCATCACCCTCGTCATCGATCTGGAACAGCACCCGTTTGCCATCCTCAATCGCCAGGCGCACCTTATAGGGACCGACATAATCGCCAATGGGCCGGAACCGGTTCATGTCCAACAGGTCATACATCGCGACCTTGCGCTCATGCTCCACCTCAACAGCACGGCGCACGACGCTTTTCTCGTCCAGCGTCAGGGCAACAATCTTATCGGTCGCGTCGTTGAAACTAGTGTCGCTCATCGTCGATACTCCCTTTGAATAGGCTGTCGGGCGGGAGTTTAATGCAGTCGCCACCGCTTAGCGAGACGGCATATTCAGGCGCAGCGCCACGGAAAGTCCGTGGGCACCCAGCCCTTCCGCCTCTGCCAGACGCACCGCAGCCGGGCCGATCTGAGTCAGGCTGTCTGCATCGCATTTCACGATGGAGGTCCGCTTCATAAAATCGACGACACCCAAGCCGCTGGAAAACCGCGCGCTGCGGGCCGTTGGCAGGACATGATTAGGCCCTGCAATGTAATCGCCAATGGCTTCTGGCGTATAGCGACCCAGGAAGATCGCACCGGCATTGCTGACCTTGTCACACAGGGCTTCCGGCTCTGCGACCGCCAGTTCCAGATGCTCCGGCGCGATGGCATCGATCAGCGGCACGGCAGCACCCAGGTCCGGCACAACAATGATCGCGCCGTGCTGGGTCCAGCTTTCCCCGGCGATAGCCTTGCGGGGCAATGTTTCCAGACGCCGCGCCACGGCGGCTTCGACCGCATCGGCAAAATCGGCACTGTCCGTGATCAGGATGGATTGTGCGGATGTGTCATGTTCGGCCTGGCTTAACAGATCGACAGCGATCCAATCAGGGTCGTTCTGTGCATCGGCGACCACCAGGATTTCTGACGGGCCCGCGATCATATCAATCCCCACCGTGCCGAAGACGCGACGCTTGGCCGCTGCGACATAGGCATTGCCCGGCCCAACGATGGTAGAGACCGGCTGTATCGTCTCTGTCCCATAGGCCAGCGCCCCTACGGCCTGAGCACCACCGATGCGATAGACCTCATCCACGCCAGCAAGCTTAGCCGCCGCCAGAACCAGCGGATTGGTTACATTATCAGGGGTTGGAACAACCATCACCAGCCGCTTCACCCCAGCGACCTTAGCAGGCAGGGCATTCATCAGAACGGAACTGGGATAGGCCGCCGTACCCCCCGGCACATACAGGCCAGCCGCAGCAACCGGCGTCCAGCGCGCGCCAAGGCGCACCCCGATCTCGTCCGTATAATCTAACCCGGCCGGCAGGGTCTTTTCATGGAAAGACCGAATCCGGTGTGCCGCCAGTTCCAGCGCATTGATCAATTCCGGATCACACGCATCCGCTGCCGCATCCAGGGCGGATTGAGGAATGCGCAAATCATCAACCGTGATCGCCACCCGGTCAAAGCGGTTGGTATAATCCACCACCGCCGTATCGCCCCGGCTGCGCACATCCTCCAGGATAGCCGCGACCGTGCGATCCACATCTTCATCCATCTCCCGCTTGCTGTGCAGCAGGTCATCGAAGGCAGCATAAAATCCCGGCGC
Organism: Rhodospirillales bacterium; assembly: GCA_002696645.1. Classification (GTDB taxonomy): domain Bacteria; phylum Pseudomonadota; class Alphaproteobacteria; order UBA8366; family Aestuariispiraceae; genus Pacificispira. Next base: position 5,889 of record NZSA01000042.1, read on the forward strand.
ATCAGCAAGCAACCGGCGAGATACGGGATAATCATGCGGCACGTTGTGCAACCTCCTGAAAACGACTGACCCAGCCGCCAACTTCTTCCGACCGGGTTTTCAAGGCGGCCCGATTGACGATCAGGCGCGAAGTGACCTCCGCCACGGTTTCAACCTCTACCAACCCGTTTTCCTTCAAGGTCCGGCCAGAGGAGACCAAATCAACGATGCGGCGACACAGGCCCATGCCCGGTGCCAATTCCATTGCCCCATTCAATTTGATACATTCGGCCTGCACACCCCGGCGCGCGAAATGCTTGCGGGTGATGTTCGGGTATTTTGTGGCGACACGAATATGGCTCCACCGGCTGGGATCATCGCCGGCAACCAGCTCAGCCGGCTCTGCCACGGCAATGCGACAATAGCCGATATTCAAATCCACCGGCGCATAGATCTCCGGATAGTCGAATTCCATCAACACATCATTGCCAGCAATGCCCAGATGCGCCGCACCAAAGGCGACAAAGGTCGCCACATCGAAACTGCGCACCCGGATAATCGACAGGTTGGGCACATTGGTATCAAATTTCAGCAACCGGGACGACGGATCATCAAAGGCCGGTTCCGGCACAATGCCAACACCGTCCAGCACCGGGCGCAACTCGTCCAATATCCGCCCTTTCGGCAGGGCCAGCACCAAAGGTTCATTCGCGGTCATAACGAAAATTCCGGATCAACGGTGAAACAGGGCCGTTACATGGCACACCGCCCCCCCGGTTTCCAGTGTTTATCTGTTTTGTCTCTTTTGCCAGGGGCGATAAGACCACCCATTTGCGGACCAAATACGCTGGGCATTGACATTTCTAAGAGCTGATGTTTTTTATATGTAACTTTATAACATATCATCAAGGATGTACGAATGTCTGAACAAATCGATGCCCGCCTGCCCGTCACTGTTTTGTCAGGCTTTCTTGGAGCGGGGAAAACCACGCTTCTGAACCATGTCCTGAACAATCGCCAGGGACAGCGGGTGGCCGTCATCGTGAATGATATGAGCGAGGTAAACATCGACGCCAGCCTGATCCGGGAAGGCGGGGCAAACCTGTCACGCACCGATGAAAAACTGGTGGAGATGACCAATGGCTGCATCTGCTGCACCCTGCGCGATGATCTTCTGGCTGAAGTTAGACGATTGAGCCAGGAAGGACGCTTTGATTATCTATTGATTGAGGGGACGGGAATTGCCGAGCCGCTGCCCGTCGCCAGCACTTTTTCCTTTCGTGATGAGAATGGGTTGAGCCTGTCCGACATTGCACGACTGGATACCATGGTAACGGTCGTTGATGCCGTAAACCTGCTGAAAGACTATTCGTCCCAGGACTTCCAAAGTGACAGAGGGGAAATCGCCGGTGATAGCGATGATCGAACACTGGTCGATCTGCTGGTGGACCAAATCGAATTTGCCGATGTCATCGTCATCAACAAGAAATCAGAGGTCACGCCAGAACAACGCGACCTTGTGCTGACAATTGTGAAATCCCTGAATGCCGATGCACGGATTATCGAGACTGATTTCAGCAAGGTTGCGTTAGGGGAAATCCTGAATACAGGTCTGTTCAGCGAAGAAAAAGCACAATCCCACCCCCTTTGGGTCAAGGAACTCTATGGCTATGACGGCCATGTGCCAGAAACGGAGGAATATGGGATCAGCAGCTTCGTCTATCGCGCCCGCCGTCCCTTCCATCCCGCCAAATTTAATGACTTCACCAAGGCGACCTGGCCCGGCCTGATCCGCGCTAAAGGGCATTTCTGGCTAGCGACACGCCCAGACTGGGTTGGTGAATTCTCTTTGGCCGGTGCTATTGCCCGATCTTTCCCAATGGGAATCTGGTGGACTGCCGTCCCAAAATCCAATTGGCCAGATCATCCAGAATGGCAGCAAGTCCTAGACAGCAACTGGGACCCGGTCTGGGGTGACAGACGGCAGGAACTGGTCTTCATTGGCAGCAGCATGAACGAAGCGGCAATCCGCACCGCCTTAGATGCCTGCCTGGTTGACGACACAGATACATTCGATCCCAAAGCCTATCAGAATCTACCGGATCCCTATCCAATCTGGGAACGACAAGACGCTGCCTGAACCGGAAGGAGGACCATTGGTCCTCCTTACTCCACCGTCACAGCCTTTGCCAGATTGCGGGGTTGATCGACATCCGTGCCCTTGATGACAGCGGTGTGATAGGCCAGCAATTGCACCGGGATGGTATACAGGATTGGTGCGACATAGGGGTCGACCTTGGGCAGTTCGATACTGGCAAAGGGTTTTGCCATGCGGGTCATTTTAGCAATACCATCGGCATCGGACAGGAANNNAACGCGCCCGCCCCGGCTGACCATTTCCTGCACATTGGATGCCGTCTTCTCAAACAGCGGGCCAGAAGGCGCGATCATGATGATCGGCACATTTTCTTCGATCAGCGCGATGGGGCCATGTTTCATCTCACCCGCCGGATAGCCTTCGGCGTGGATGTAGGAGATTTCTTTCAGCTTCAAGGCCCCTTCCAAGGCGATGGGGAAAGAGGAGCCGCGCCCCATGAAAAAAACGTCCCGCGCCTTGGCAACCGTCTGCGCGATCTCACGGATATACTCATCATGCACCAGAACTTCGGCAGCACGACCAGGCACTTCCGCCAGCGCAGCGGCCAGAACAGCCTCCCGCTCCCGCGACAAGGTGCCCCGCGCCTTTGCGATGGCAATCGCCAGACAGGACAGAACCGTCAATTGCGTGGTGAAAGCCTTGGTCGAAGCGACCCCGATTTCGGGACCGGCCAATGTCTGGAGCACCGCATCGGAACTGCGCGCAATGGTCGATTCCGGCACATTGATGATGGACAGGATATGTTGCCCTTCGCGCCTGGCATACCGCAGGGCTTCCAGCGTATCCATCGTCTCCCCAGATTGGCTGATGAACAGGGCCAGGCCATCCTTAGGCAATGGGGTTTCACGATAGCGCAATTCGGATCCGACATCGACTTCGACCGGCAGGCGCGCCAATTCCTCAATCCAGTATTTCGCGACGCATCCGGCATAGGACGCCGTGCCACAGGCCCCAATGGTAATTTTGGAAATCCCAGCCAGATCAAAGGGCAGGTCCGGCAGGGTTATGGTCTGGGTCGCCGGGTTCAGCATGGAATGCAGGGTATCGCCGATCACGGCGGGTTGTTCATGAATTTCCTTCTGCATGAAGTGCTGATAATTACCCTTGCCGATCATTGCACCAGACACGGCGGTTTCAACGATCTTTCGGGTGACGGGGGCACCATCGGTGTCAAAGACTTCCGCCCCTTTGGGGGTCACGACGGCCCAATCGCCCTCTTCCAGATAGCTGATACGCCGGGTCATCGGGGCCAGCGCCAGGGCATCGGAGCCAAAAAACATCTCCCCATCGCCATAGCCAATGGCCAGGGGACTGCCGCGCCGCGCGCCGATCATCACGTCTGGGTGGCCCGCAAAGATCATCACCAGGCCAAAGGCCCCTTCCAGCATGGGCACGGTGCGCGCCACGGCCTCTTTCGGGCTGAGGCCCTGATTCAGGAAATCGGTGACCAGATGCGCGACAACTTCGGTGTCGGTTTCACTGGTATAGACGACATCCTTATCGGCCAGCCCCTCCCGCAATTCCTGATAATTCTCGATAATGCCATTATGGACGATGGCAACGCGATCCGTCGCATGGGGATGGGCATTCCCCTCTGATGGTACACCATGGGTGGCCCAGCGGGTATGACCGATCCCTGTCGTGCCAGACAGCGGGGTATCCTCCAGCACTTTTGCCAGATTGTGCAATTTTCCAGGCGCGCGGCGGCGGTCGATTGCATCCCCCACCAGGGTTGCGATACCCGCCGAGTCATAGCCGCGATATTCCAGGCGCTTCAAACCATCGACCAGGATGGGCGCGACCTGTGATTTCCCTAAAATGCCAATAATACCGCACATAAATTATCGTCTTTCCAGAATGAAAGGTTCAGGTTTTCTTCAGCGCCTCTTTACGCGCCTTCAGGCGGGCGCGCAATTTGGCGGCCAGGCCGGGCAGGTCCCGCTGGTCACCCCGGGCAATGGACAAGGCATCGGGCGCGACCGTGCGGGTAATTGTGGATCCCGCGCCGATGGTTGCGCGCGCTCCAATCGTTACCGGCGCAACCAGGGCACTGTTGGAGCCGATAAAGGCCTCCGCCCCGATCATGGTTTGATGCTTCAGGTATCCATCATAGTTGCAGGTAATGGTGCCAGCCCCGATATTGGCGCGTTCGCCAACAGTGGCATCGCCGATATAGCTGAGATGGTTCGCCTTGGCCCCTGCCGCGAATGTCGCATTCTTGACCTCGACAAAATTGCCGATCCGCGCCTCTTCGCCGATATCCGCACCAGGGCGCAGCCGCGCATAGGGGCCGACCACCGCGCCCCGTCGAATGACACAGCCTTCCATATGACTGAAAGCCTTAATCGTCACATCGCCCTGGACCACAACCTTGGGGCCAAAGACGACATTTTGACCGATGGTGACATCCTGTCCCAGCACGGTATCCCAGGAAAAATAAACCGTCTGGGGGTCCTGCAATGTCACACCAGCGTCCATCGCGGCCAGCCGGGCGCGGGCCTGCCATTGCGCCTCAGCAGTCGCCAATTCACTGCGGGAATTGATCCCCCGTAACTCTTCCTCTTGCGCCAGAATGACGCGACAGGACAAATCCTGTGCACGGGCGATGGCGACAATATCGGTCAGGTAATATTCGCCCTTCACATTGTCATTGCCGATGCGATCCACCAGATCGAACACGCGCGACGCATCTATCGCCATAACGCCAGAATTGCACAGGCCGATCTTGCGGGTCGCATCATCGGCATCATTGTATTCAACAATCGCCTGCAGGTCGCCTGAAGGATCAACAACCAACCGGCCATACGCGCCTGGATCTTCGGGTTCGAATCCCAGTACGACAACTGCCGCGCCAGCCTCGCGCTCCTCTACCATCGCAGCCAGGGTCTGGGGCGCGATGAAAGGCGTGTCGCCAAACACAACCAGAACAGTGCCGCGTTCGACTGTTTCCAAAACCGGCCGCGCCGCCTTCAGGGCATCCGCAGTGCCCAACTGTTCTTTTTGAAGGACAGTTGGAACCGGAGCTACGGCCTGGGTCACGCTGTCCATATCCGGTCCAACAACCACGGCGCACTGTTTCGTACCCAGTTGTTCTATCGCCGCCAGCAAATGCCCAACCAGCGATTTTCCCGCAATTTCATGCAGCACCTTCGGGCGGGTGGATTTCATGCGTGTTCCCTTCCCGGCGGCAAGGATCACGGCGGCAATCGGATGTTCAGACATAGGGCGAAACCAAGCTTGCAGAAGTTCCGGAAACGATTCTACATCGTGTAGGCAGAATACCTGCCATAGACCAAGGCTTGGGCCAAGTCACAAGGTGTTTCAAGCCATGTCGGATTGTTACAATATTTTACAGGGGCTGCCGATTATTTCTTGGGCATCAACGTGTCTAACAGATCCAGAACCTTACGGCGCTTTTCAGAACTTAAGCCTTCCAGACCATCACTGATCGCCAATTGCATGTCCAAACTATAGACACCTCGCAACCGACCCGCCCGCACCAGGCTGTCGGCCAGTTCATGCCCCAGCTCCAACGACAGCTTGTCACGGACTTCTGAAATCTGATCGTTCTTAGTCACCATGCTCTGCCCCAATCCACCCACAGAGACGAGTAGTCTTAGAAATCTAAGCCTATTACAAGATTCTGTTCAAGGGGGTTAAAAATCGGGCAAACTGAGACACAAATCTGGGCTTAATCATTGATAACATGGTTAATTTTTTAAACCGCATTTAACGAGCACCAATCAAATTTGCCGAATCTGACATCATGGCGAAAAAGCAAAAGCCGGATGACACAACAGAATATGCAGCATCATCCGGCTTAAGCTTGACTGAATGTAACTATGCGGGCGGATTAATAGCTCGCGTCGGGCATCGACTCTTTGCGCTGTTTGATGAAGTCCAGCAGAGCCTCGTCAACCGCAGGATCAATGGCCGGGGGAATATAGTCGTTCAACATCTTCTTCCAGCGCGCATTTGCCCGTTGATTCATATCCAGGCTGCCTTCCGCCTCCCATTGTTCATAGGAATTGTTGTCCGCCAGTGGGGAGCGATAGAAGGCGGTTTCAAAATTCCGCTGTGTGTGGTTACAACCCAGATAGTGCATGCCCGGCCCAACTTCGCGGATGGCATCCATGGCCTGGCCGTTTTCTGTCATGTCCACACCGTCCAACAAACGCACCAGCATTGCGGCCTGATCCGCATCCATGACAAATTTTTCGTATCCCATGGACAGACCGCCTTCCAGCCAGCCTGCGGTATGCAGCATGAAATTCACGCCCCCCAAAGCCGCAGTCTGCAATGTGTTGGCCGATTCATACGCCGCCTGCGCATCGGCAATCTTGGACGCGGTGAAACCACCGCCCGAGCGGAACGGAACACCCAGACGCCGCGCCAATTGTGCCGCCCCATACAGCACCAGCGATGGTTCCGGTGTGCCAAAGGTCGGCGCGCCCGACTGCATGGAAATAGACGATGCAAACGTACCAAAGATTGTCGGTGCGCCGGGCCGAACCACCTGTGTCAGGGCCATCCCGGCCAAAGCCTCAGCATAAAGCTGCGTCAATGTCCCCAGCACCGTGACCGGGCTCATCGCGCCTGCCAGAATGAAGGGAGAGATTACCGTTGCCTGATTGTTGCGGGCATAGACCTTCAAAGCGCCCAGCATCGTATCATCCCAAACCATGGGAGAATTCGCATTGATCAGATTGATCACCACGCAATTCTGATCGACGAAGTCTGCGCCAAACAGGATCTTGCACATATCGACGGTATCTTGCGCCCGTTCCGGTGCCGTGACCGACCCCATGAACGGTTTGTCGGACCAGCGCATATGGCTGTAGACCATATCAAGGTGACGCTTGTTCACGGGAATATCGACAGGCTCACACACCGTTCCGCCGGAATGATGCAGGCCGGTCGACATATAGGCCAGCTTCACGAAATTACGGAAATCCTCAATCGTGCCATAGCGACGCCCCTTATCCAGGTCGCGCACGAAGGGGGGTCCATAGGCCGGGACTAGAACTGTATTCCCCTCCCCCATTTTAACCGTGCGGGCAGGATTGCGTGCATGCTGGGTAATCAGCGACGGGGCCGTATCCTGAACAAGCTTTTTGCACAGACCTTTTGGGAAATGCACCCGTTCGCCCTGCACGTCACAGCCCTGATCGCGCCACATCTGCAGGACTTCTTCGTCACCGCGAAAATCCAGGCCGATTTCTTCCAGAACGGTGTCTGCGTTGCGTTCAATCAGATCCAGGCCATCTTCATCCAGCAGATTGAAGTAACCGATCTTGCGGGTGATATAGGCGGGCGCCCCTAAGTCGCCGGTTGCACGCGCTGCCTGACGGGCGGCGCGACCACTGCCACCGCCGCGCCCATGACGCCGTGCGCCGGACTCTGTACCTGCATCTGTCGCAGACCCTGCGCCAGCCGACGTATCGAGCAAATTGTCACCCATCATCATCCCTTTCATCGTCACCCTTAAGGATGACTTATCGACCAACCACGACTGTCTTGCCGCTGTGTCAGGATTGCCCTGCCGCCAACAGCAGAACCGTATGGGGACGTTATTGCGCGTCCTGTCCGTTCAGACGTGCGAAATCGCGACTTACTTATCGTCAAGCCGCGTCATTCGATCCATAACCAGTCTTAAATCAAGGATCAGAAAGAAAAGGTTGAGGTCTCGCCTTGACCGTATCCCGGCGAAATCAGGATTGGGACACTAAGCCCCAGAATGCGAGAAACGGATTGTGACTCATCACACAACGGCACAAGAAAACGCTCCCACTCCACAATCGCCTCGGCTCTTCTCAACCGATGCTTGGTATACAGGGGCTGTTTGCTCTGAAGTATGGCCCGGTAGCACGTCATAAGATAGGCACGGCAGGACGGACTGGCCGGCAGGTCGGACACGAGACGCCCAGTCCAGTCAAACCCGATAAAATCTGCAACCCGACTGCCAAAAACCCGGAACTGAAAATCTTCGCCACCGTCGATGACATCCATATACATCATGAACCCCATCGCGGCGCGAAACTTAAAAACATCGAAATCATTGACGTTTGGTACAGCATTTGGCTGGGGACTTGGCATTTCAGACCATGCCTCGTAGAAACGCTGCATCATCAAGCTTGGCAGGCCATCCTTATCAGGTGCCCATGTCAGAGTTAATGGCTCATGCGTATCGCTCTGAAAATGCGAAAAAACGGCATCAGCGTCGCCTTGCAACAAGGCATTCAGAACGCCCGGCGCTACGCAATAGTCGTTTCCATCACGCTCTTCTGGCACTGTCTGGTTTACATGTACCATTGATTGAATTCACCTCAACAAAATTGAATCGTTTGATCGCTTCGGCAAGCCAATGCAGGCCGCGCGGAAATGCGATAAACCACGTCCAACACAATTTCAGGGCGATTGAATTTGCCCCCCCAAAAAACCGTATTCGAACTGTGTTCAGGAATCAACCAGCATTATACTTTAAATGTTATAATGTATAATTCCTGATACATTGACCTTAATTCTTTTCTGGATAAAAACTCACTAAAACATCCAGAACTTCGCCCTTGAACAATAATTTATGCACCAACTGAACCACGAAAAACAACACCACCCTAAGATAGAATTATCGTTTTTTCGACACAGGTTGTCGGGCACCCTGGAACCAACAGGGCGCGCCCTAAATATCAGCGCTGTTTCGGTGATATTCATTTAAGAATCTACAAAGATGTGGCGTAGGATTTGGTGTGAACGTCGCAAACGTGAAAGCGATATCCAACTGTATTCAACATTCTGCGCATCGTAAACAGCACACGAACCGAAGGGGTCGGTCAGACCTCTCGGACCATTGGGAAGGGTCGCTTTCATCATGCAAAGCCATGCACGGGTAGTCGTTATTGGGGGAGGCGTAGTTGGCGTTTCCGCATTGTATCATCTGGCCAAAAAGGGCTGGAGCGATGTCGTGCTGTTGGAACGCAAAGAGCTGACATCCGGGTCCACCTGGCATGCGGCGGGCTTGTTGCCATTGTTTAACATGAGCTATTCCGTCGGTCAGGTTCACAAATATTCTGTAGACTTTTATCAGGAGCTTCAGAAAGAGACCGGCCAGGATGTCGGCTTTGCCAAGGTATCCAATATCCGCCTAGCACAGACTCAGGACCGAATGGACGAATACCGCCAATATGCCGGTGTCGCGGCAACAATCGGTATCAATGTCGAATTTCTGACCCCGAAACAGGTCAAGGAAATCTGGCCCTTATGCAACATTGATGGCCTGGTCGGTGCGATCCAGCATCCGGATGACGGTTATATTCAGCCTGCTGACCTGACCATGGCTTTGGCACAGGGCGCACGATCCCGTGGGGCGACGATCCACCGGAACACTGCGGTGACCGCCATTACCCGCACCCCGTCTGGCGAATGGTGCGTCCATACCGACAAGGGCACGATTACCTGCGAACACATCATCTCTGCGACGGGCAGCTTTGCCCGCCAGACTGGCGCGATGGTTGGCCTGGACATTCCGGTCATTCCGGTGGAACACCAGTATATCGTAACAGACGACCACCCCGATCTGGTTGCGCGCAAAGACCAGGGCCTGCCGGAATTAGGCGTACTGCGGGATTCCGATAATCAGTGGTATATGCGCCAGGAAAAGGGCGGCCTGATCCTGGGCCCCTATGAGAAAGGTGCGCCTGCCTGTTATGTCGACGGCCCGTCGGCGGAGTGTGAATACGAATTGTTTCAGGAAGACTTGGACCGATTGGAACCTCATATCGAAGGCGCGATGTTCCGAGTTCCCGCCTTCGGAGAAGTGGGCGTCAAGAAAGTCTATAACGGCGCAATCTGTTATACGCCCGACGGCAATCCCATCATCGGACCGGCCTGGGACCGCCCGAATTTCTGGCTGTCAGAAGGCCACAGCTTCGGCATCACTGCCGCCGGTGGCGCGGGCTGGCAATTGGCCGAATGGATTGTCGAAGGCGAACCCACCATCGACATGCTGGGCGTTGATCCCCGTCGCTTCGGCGATTACGCGACCAAATCCTATTTGGTAGAAAAGAATGAAGAAGCCTATAATCACGTCTTCATCACCCATTATCCAGACGAAGAGCGCCCCGCCGCGCGCCCGCTGCGCCGCACACCGATCTATGACCGCCTGAAAGATCTGGGCGCGGTATTCGGTGCCAGCTTCGGCTGGGAACGTGCCAATTTCTACGCCCCCGAAGGAACACCACAGACGGACCATTATTCCTTCCGGCGCTCTAAATGGCACGATGCGGTTGGCCTGGAATGCAAAAACGTGATGGATAATGTCGGCATCCTGGACATGACCGGTTTTGCAAAATGCCGCATCTCCGGCCCAGGTGCCGAAGCCTTCCTGGACCATCTAGTCGCCAATAAGCTGCCCAAAAAGATCGGTCGGCTGGGCCTTGCCCATTCACTGAGCGTCCGTGGTGGCGTGCATTCGGAATTCACGATCCTTCGGGAAGAACCGGATTACATGACCGGCGACCCCAGCTTCTATATCGTGTCGGCCGGGGCGTATCAGCGTCTGGACCATGACTGGATCAAGAAGCATATGCCAACCGACGGATCGGTCCGGTTCGACAGCCTGACCAATTCCATGGGTGTTCTGGTTATCGCAGGTCCCAAGGCCCGCACCTTGATGCAGCGTGTCAGCCCGCGCACGGATTTCTCCAACAAAGCCTTCCCCTGGCTGTCCAGCCAGAATATCGATGTCGGCAATGCCCCCTGCCGGGCAGCGCGCGTCAACTTTGTCGGTGAATTGGGCTGGGAATTGCATCACCCGATCGAATATCAGGTCCATATCTTTGACAAGCTGATGGCGGCGGGTGCCGATCTGGGGATCAAGCCCTTTGGGATCCGCGCCATGGACTGCCTGCGCATCGAAAAATCCTATCGCCTGCCAGGCCGTGAGCTTTCCATTGAATATGCGGCGTTGGAATCCGGCCTGGATCGCTTCGTTCACCTGGATAAGGGCGATTTCCTGGGCCGCGATGCCCTGGCAGCCTGGAAAGACCGGGGCTTCAAATGGGCCTTCACAACACTGGAAGTGCATGACACAACAGACGCCGATGCATTGGGATCAAACCCGATCACCTTGAACGGGGATGTCGTGGGTCGTTGCACATCGGGCAATTATGGCTTCCGGCTGGAAAAATCCCTGGCGCTGGCCATGATCCGCCCGGACCTGACCAAGCCCGGCACGGAACTGGAAATCGAAATCCTGGGCAAAGTTCATCGCTGTACCGTTGTGGAAGAAAGCCCCTTCGATCCGGATAACACCCGCCTGCGCGCAGACGGCTAAGCCTTAGACACAGTGGGGTGCCGGGACGGATCAAAACCGACCGGCCCCCATTCTCTGCGATCACTTCAGCAGCGTTTCCAGCGGCAACCCTGCGAATTCTTTGGTTCTGTCCAGGACGACATGGCTGGATATACGGACCTTTGCCGAACCGTCTTCGATCTGGCGCTCACTGATGCGGTGATAATCAGCAATGCTGCGACAGACGAACCACAGCATATAGTCAAAATCGCCGCTGACCTTAAAGCATTGAACAATTTCAGGGATTGCCGCAACCTGCGCCTCAAAGGCGCGGTAATCCTGATGGCTGGCAGTATCCAGACTGACAGTCGTCAGAACCATCACATTCGGGCACAAACGATCCAGGTCAACCTGCGCAATGAATGGCCCGATAACCCCATCGCCTTCCAGCTTGCGAAACCGCTGTAAGCAGGGGCTGGGCGACAGGCCGACCCGATCCGCAAGGGCCTGGTTCGTGATCCGACCATTGCGCTGAATTTCAGTAACAATCCGCAGGTCCGTCGCGTCCACAGCCATACCGAATTTCCTTTCTATAACACCCAATGCAACAGCAGAATCTGCCGTAAATGACCGACAGATAAATGGGATATTTTGACCAGTCTCTGCCATAATCCCCTTCATTCATGGATGGAGAGCTTACGATATGGCTAAAAACGCTGCAAAAGATTCTATCGCATTCCCCCCGAAGATTTCCCTGATTGGTGCGCCCAGCGATATCGGGGCCGGTCATCGTGGGGGGTCCATGGGACCGGAAGCGCTGCGGGTTGCAGGACTGCTGCAGGCCTTGACCCGCATGGGCTATGATGTGGAAGATCGCGGCAACCTGAACGGGCCGATCAATCCTGACACGCCACCGGTCAACGGATATCGCCATCTGCCGGAAACCATTGAATGGTGCACCGCGGTGCGCGATGGCGTTTATGGCATCCTGAAAGATGGCCGAATGCCGATCCTGCTGGGTGGCGATCATGCCTTGGCGATTGGATCCTTGTCTGGCATTGCCACCTACTGTGCGGAGCGTGGGGAAGACTATTCCGTCCTGTGGCTGGACGCCCATGCCGATTACAATACCGCCGATGTCTCCCCCAGCGGCAATATCCATGGCATGCCCNTGGCCGTCGCATCGGGCTACGGTCCAGAAGGACTGACAGGGCTGGGGCCGAAAACCCCGTTCCTGAATCCAAAGCGCGTGGTGCAGGTCGGCATCCGATCCGTGGATTCGATTGAAAAGAAACTGGTTGTGGCGTCTGGCATGGATGTGCACGACATGCGTCGCATCGACGAAAACGGCATGCGCCAGACGATGAGCGACGCCCTGGACAAACTGGCCAGCCTGGGCGGGCATGTTCATGTCAGCTTCGATGTGGATTTTCTGGATCCATCGATCGCACCAGGCGTTGGGACGACGGTGCCAGGCGGGCCAACCTATCGCGAAGCGCAACTGTGTATGGAAATGATTCATGACAGCGGCTTGATGCGCTCCCTGGACCTGATGGAACTGAACCCGGCTTACGACGTGAAGAATGCCACAGCGGACCTGACGGTTGACCTGGTTGAAAGCCTGTTTGGACAGCAGATCCTCAGCCGCACGGATTCCGCATTATAATTTTATTCTCCTGGGAGTGATTTGAAATGAACGCTGCTGCCGAAACCACTGATTTTTTGGCCGTCGAATCCGAATTGGGGGCGCATAACTATAAGCCCCTGGATGTCATCCTGACCAAGGGGGAAGGCGTCTGGGTCTGGGATGTGGATGGCAAGAAATATCTGGATTGTCTGGCAGCGTATTCCGCCGTCAATCAAGGGCATTGTCACCCGCGCATTCTAAAGGCGATGGTCGATCAGGCATCCAAATTGACGCTGACATCGCGCGCCTTTCGCAATGATCAACTGGCCCCGTTTTATGAAGAAATCTGCGCCCTGACCAATTCATCCAAGGTGCTGCCCATGAACAGCGGCGCCGAAGCGGTCGAAACCGCCGTAAAATGTGTGCGCAAATGGGGCTATGAGGTCAAAGGCGTTGCAGAGAACCAGGCGGAAATCATTGTCTGTAACAATAACTTCCACGGGCGCACCTTAAACATCGTTGGCTTTTCCACCGATCCGTCGGCGCGCAAGAATTTTGGCCCCTTCGCGCCCGGCTTTCGGGTTGTGCCATTCGGAGACGCCGCTGCGCTAGAGGCCGCCATTACACCCAACACCGTGGCTTTCCTGGTCGAACCCATTCAGGGTAAGGCGGGCGTCATCATCCCCCCCGAAGGCTATATTCAGGCTGTGCGAGAGATTTGTCCCCGTCATAACGTCAAGCATATCCGGGACGAAATCCAGACCGGGCTGGGCCGCACCGGCCGGCTGTTGGCGGAAGAACATGAAGGCGTGGTCGCGGACCTGACGCTGGTTGGCAAGGCCCTGTCTGGGGGGTTCTATCCAATCTCTGCCGTACTCTCCAACTCCGAAGTGCTGGGCGTATTGAAACCCGGTCAGCATGGCAGCACCTTTGGCGGCAATCCCCTGGCCTGTGCCATTGCCCGTGAATCCCTGAAGGTTCTGGTCGAAGAGGGCATGATTGAAAATTCCGCCAAACAGGGCGCGTATTTTCTGGAAGGGCTTAAGAAAATCCGCAACAACGCCATCCGGGATGTGCGCGGGCGCGGCCTGATGCTGGCCGTGGAATTTCACCCGGATGCGGGCGGCGCGCGGCGCTACTGTCTTGAATTGAAGGAATTGGGCATCCTGTGCAAGGAAACCCACGAACACACCATTCGCTTTGCCCCACCCCTGACCATCACTCGCGATGAAGTCGATTGGGCGCTGGAGCGGATTGAGCGCGTCCTGACCCAGTAACACGTCAATTCCGGTATCGGCAGCATCTTGTTTTGGGTTGTGTTCAAACAGCAAACAGATGACTGTGCCTGCATTACAGACAGGCGCCCTTCCAACCCAAGATGGTGTAATGCTTTCAAATTTACAGACCCGAATTAAGCTGCTGTTCAAGCTGCCGATCGCCGTTTCGATTGTCCGAATTCTTGGTAAACTGGGCATTCAGAATTCGACCCTGCGGCGGATCGACTTTCTATCTGCGCCCGATGCCAGCAGGCCAACCAAGGCAACGGAGATTCTGTTCCACTGGATGGACCAGGTCGGGGCCAATCCCAGCGAAGTTTTAAAGAAGGCAGCAGGCGGGACCGTTCTGGAAATCGGATGTGGACGCTATGCCGGTTTCGCCCCCATTGCGACACTGTGCAACGCATCCAGGTATATTGGGATTGATCCAGGTTTGGACCCCGCTGTTCTGAAACACCGCAAGGTCGCGACGGGTTATTTCCTGCCAGGACTTGAGCAATCGTCACAATACCTGCGAAAACATCAGACTGGGCTACCTCAACTCCCCTCCCCGGACATAAAAACACTCAATCAACTCTATCAGATTTGTGATTTCCGAAGGGCGGGAATTGTGGAGGCGATGAGCACAGGTGAACAGGTAGATTTGTGCCTATCGATTTCCTGCCTGGAACATATTCAGGGGTTTGAGGAGGCCGCAAAAACAATGGCCGCCCTATCCAAACCCGATACGCTGCATATCCATATCGTTAATTTTTCCAACCACTTGTCCAAAGACAAACCTTTCCAGGGGCTCTACGACAGACCCTTCCCGGAATTTGCCAAGGCGCATAGTGACCTGATCAATGGGCTGCGTGTGACGGATTTGGAACAGATCTTTGAAAACGCAGGCTTATCTTTGCAAATGATTCCCTTGGATATCGGGCCGGATGCCCTGCCTGATTCCATTGATTCCTACTGGACCGAGAAATACAATCTTGACGCACTGTCCACGCGCGTTGCGATGTTCACCACGCTGCCGGTAAAGCAAAACCCTGCTGCACGGTAGCTTACCCACTCTGTCGCTAATGATTTGCCCCCCTCGACACTGCTGGTGGTAGCTTGTACAGTTCGGAATGAATCGCAGTTTGCTTGGGGGAGTATCTCGTATGATCACCGCTGACGCCGCGCCACTCCGCTTGCGGGCGTTTGACCTTGAGGATTTGGGGGTTGTCTCCAGCATGGTGCAGGATGCGCTGGTCCCGGGTCGTGATATGAAATATCTGTCGGAAGAGCGCAGCTTTATGCTGGCGCTGAACCGATTCCAATGGGAATCTGCGGGCGATACGCCCCCCTATAGCCGCAGCCATGCGGGTCTGCGGTTCGATCATGTAACCCATGTATCACGGCGCGGCATTGGGCCCGACAGCGCGGATAAAATCTTCGCCCTGCTGGCCATCGCCTATCACGACTATGCTGTGATGCTGACTTTCTCGGGCAATGCGGCAATCCGCCTGACGGTCGAGAAACTGGCGATTGGATTGACCGATCTGGGCACCCCCTGGCCGACGCAATGGAAGCCTGGGCACGATCCTGACGCCATGGCAGACTGATTACTCCTTTGAATTAAAACAATATTTATAATTCGATGACGCCGACCTGCTATTTTAACACTTAAACATGATACATTATAATTGAAAATTTCGATGTTTAGTGTATCATAAAATAAAACAAGCCAATTGCAGGACTGGAAACGTCAATGACAGATGCGCCCCAAATTGAAGGCTTAACAGCGGACGACCAGCGTGGGCAGGCGCGGTTTCAGGCGTTGTTGGACGCCGAAGAAAAGATCGAACCCCGGGACTGGATGCCAGACGGCTATCGCAAATTGCTGGTCCGTCAAATCTCTCAACATGCGCATTCCGAAGTCGTGGGCATGCTGCCGGAAGGAAACTGGCTGACCCGCACGCCGACGCTGAAGCGCAAGGCCGTGCTGCTGGCAAAAATTCAGGACGAGGCTGGGCACGCCCTATATCTCTACAGCGCCTGCGAAACCCTGGGCACACCCCGCGATGACACGATTGAGGCGCTGCACGACGGGCGTGCGAAATATTCTTCCATCTTTAATTATCCGACCCCGACCTGGGCCGATATCGGTGCCATTGGCTGGCTTGTGGATGGGGCCGCCATCGTTAATCAGGTGATGCTGTGCCGCTGTTCCTATGGCCCCTATGCCCGCGCGATGGAGCGGATTTGTAAGGAAGAGAGTTTCCACCAGCGCCAAGGCTATGAAATCATCACCACCATGGCCAAAGGCACACCGATTCAAAAGAAGATGGTGCAGGATGCACTGAACCGCTGGTGGTGGCCGTCGTTGATGATGTTCGGCCCCCATGACAGCGAGTCGACCCATGGCAATCAAAGCACGGAATGGAAGATCAAGCGGCGCTCCAATGACGAGTTGCGCCAGCACTTTGTTGATATGACCGTGCCCCAGGCGGAAATCCTGGGCCTGAGCGTCCCAGACCCGGATTTGAAATGGAATGAGGACCGTGGCCATTACGATTTTGGTCCGATCGATTGGGACGAATTCAAACGGGTGCTGAAAGGCGGCGGCCCGGTTGGCAGAGAACGTATCGCCGCACGCCGCAAGGCCTGGGAAGATGGGGCCTGGGTGCGCGAAGCCGCAACCGCCCATGCCGAAAAGCGCCGCCAACGGGCCCAGACCGCGCAAGCTGCCGAATAAATATAAGACAGAGGAAACATCATGTCCGCATCTTCAAGAGATTGGCCCTTGTGGGAAATCTTCATCCGCAGCCGCCAGGGCTTAAGCCATAAACATGTCGGCTCCCTGCAGGCCGTCGATGTCGAAATGGCGATCCAGAATGCCCGCGACGTCTATACCCGCCGCCGCGAGGGGGAGAGCATCTGGGTCGTGAAATCCAGCGATATCCATGCTTCCCAACCCGAAGAGCGTGGCCCCTTCTTTGACCCCGCAGATGACAAGATTTTCCGCCACCCGACCTTCTATACGGTGCCAGACGGCGTGGAGAATATGTAAGCCATGGCAACAGATACCAAAATCGACCGCAAAACCCTGACCGAGTATTTACTGCGTTTGGGCGATACCAGCCTGATCCTGGGCCACCGCCTGAGTGAATGGTGTGGTCATGGCCCGGTGCTGGAAGAAGACATCGCCCTCTCCAACATCGCGCTGGACCTGATCGGTCAGGCACGCCTGATCTATGATTATGCCGGACAGGTTGAAGGCGAAGGCCGGGATGAAGATGCGCTGGCCTTTACCCGCGATGTCACCGATTGGCGCAATCTGCTGCTGGTAGAACAGCCCAATGGCGATTTTGCGGTCACCATGGCACGGCAATTCCTGATCGACTGCCTGAATGTCGAACTGTTCGCAGCACTGAGCAAAAGCAGTGATGCGCAACTGGCTGCCATCGCCGCAAAAAGCCTGAAAGAAGTGACCTATCACCGCCGCCATTCCGGGGAATGGGTCATCCGCCTGGGCGACGGCACAGACGAAAGCCACAACCGCATTCAGCAGGCCTTTGATCATCTGTGGATCTTTGTCGAAGAACTGTTCGAAGAAGATGCGGTGGATGCCGCCATTATTCAGGCCGGGATCGGCCCGTCGGTAAAAAGCCTGCGCCCCGCCTGGGACACAATGGTTGACCGGGTGTTTGCAGAGGCTGGACTGACCCGCCCGACCAGCGATTTCCCGCGCTCAGGCGGCCATAAGGGCGAACATTCCGAATATCTGGGCTATATCCTGGCGGAACTGCAATTCATGCAGCGCGCCTATCCGGGGATGACCTGGTAATGACCCGCGTTACCGCCCTGGATGACCACCGCCCCTCCCCCGCAGAAGCCGCAATCTGGCATCTGCTTGAGGAGGTGCCGGACCCTGAAGTCCCCGCCCTGACCGTTCTGGACCTGGGCGTCGTGCGCATGGTTAGCGTGGGGGATAGGGGCCAGGTGTCTCTGGACGTGACGCCAACCTATTCCGGCTGTCCGGCGACCGCAGCGATCAATATGGCGATCCGCGACCGGCTGTTGCAGGCGGGTTATGAGGATGTGCAGATCAAGACCGTGCTATCCCCCGCCTGGACCAGCGATTGGATCAGTGCGGCGGGCAAGGAAAAGCTGCGAGCCTATGGTATTGCGCCGCCGGTTGGAACCGCTGCGGGCGAAGGCGCTGGGCGCGGCATCCTGTTTGGTGCAGACCCTAATGTCCCCTGCCCCCATTGCGGCAGCGTCCAGACCCAACGGGTCAGTGAATTCGGCTCCACGGCCTGCAAGGCACAATATCGCTGTACCGACTGCCTGGAACCCTTCGAATACTTCAAGTGCATTTAGCTCAGGAGCCCCTTGAATGGTCGCGTTTCACCCTCTTACCGTGATTGATATCCGCCGCGAAACCGAAGAGGCGGTCTCCATCCTGTTTTCCGTTCCGCCTGCACTGCGGGACGCCTATCGCTTTGCGCCGGGCCAATATCTGACTCTGCGCACCCGGATTGAGGGCGAGGAACTCCGCCGCAGCTATTCCATATGCAGCGGTATCAACGACAATGAATTGCGTGTCGCGGTGAAGACGGTGCCAGAGGGCAAATTCTCCCATTTCGCCAACGCGCATCTGGCCGTCGGCGATACGCTGGATGTCATGACACCCGACGGTCGCTTCACCGCCCCCATCGAACCGGAGAAGGCCAAGCGCTATCTGATGATCGCCGCGGGCAGTGGCATCACCCCGATCCTGTCGCTGGCGAAAACCTATTTGCACGCAGAGCCAAAGAGCCAGGTTACCCTGATCTATGGCAATAAATCTGCGGCCTCTATCCTGTTTCTGGAAGACTTGCAGGGGTTAAAAGACACCTACCCGACCCGGTTCAGCCTGATCCATATTCTCAGCCGCCAGCCGCGCGAAGTCCCGCTGTTCAATGGCCGCATTGACCGGGAAAAGTGCCGGGCCCTGTTCACCGGACCCGCCGCACCGGTAGACCCGGTCCAGGCCGATGAAGTGTTCCTCTGTGGCCCCCAGGGCATGGTGGACGACGCTACCGCCGCCCTGTCCGAAGCGGGCGTTGCGCTAAAGAAAATCCACACTGAACTTTTCACCCCCGCCGATGGCGGTGCCGCCATTGCCAAAGCCCGCGCCCAGCGCGCAGAGCGCCTGAGCACAGAAGACCGCGCCAAACTGCGCCATGTCACGGTGATCTATGACGGTATCGAAATCGAACTGGATCTCGCCTCAGACGGCATCCCCATCCTGGACGCCGCCATGGAACGCAGCGCAGATATCCCCTATTCCTGCAAAGGTGGCATGTGCTGCACCTGTCGCTGCAAAGTCCTGGTCGGCGACGTTGCCATGGACGTCAACTACGCCCTGACCAAGCAAGAAACCGACGCCGGCTTCGTCCTCGCCTGCCAGTCCCACCCTATGACCGACGAGGTGGTACTGGATTTTGATGTGAAGTGAGGGGGTTAAAACCTAGATAAATGCCTATACCGCTCTAAATCAGTCGGATCAATTTCAGAGGCGGAAACTAACTTATAGTGGCGCTCGTCTAGAACCTTTACCATATCATCGTCTACAGCCAATTCAAATAGGGCGACATGATCGTTCGATATAAACTGCGCAGAAATTGCGCGGCAAACTAATTGAGGAAACTTTTCTTTACAGCACTCAATATCTTGTTTTGTTTGAACAACCGACAACTGATCTGACCCACCCTTCGCCTGAACAGGCAACACAAACTGAGTGCCATTTCTATCTATGCCAACATAAATCTCGTCTATTTCAATTTGACCAATTTGCTTTACGGTTGTTCTTAAATGATTCTGCAAAGAGTATGTCGTTAACCCAAGAAAGATATCGATTAAACGATTATATCGAACAACTGCTAACAACGCCTGCTCATCAGATAAAGAATGAATTCTTATTAACTCAGGCGTAGAATCAGGAATCTTTATAGACATTAAAGAATCGTTGGGAATAATCCTATTAACTTTTACGAGTTTAAATTTGTACTCAGCTCTGCCAGCTCCTTCAATTATCCATTCAAAGCCAAATTCTGCTGTTTTCAGGATTTCAAACGGTAATTCCCGTCTATATCGGAATGAATAAATAACATGGGAACTATATACCTAGCTAGCCAAGATCATTCTGTGATCGTTGGCCAAAGCGCCGCAATGGTTTCACAGGCATCTTGAAGATCGCGAAGCCGTTGTCTGGTGGATCGCACTCCCTCAAAAAAAGTTTGGCTTCCTACATCTACAACGGAACATAATTGTCCACTGATCTCACCATCTTCATGCATGTGAACTTGCGCCCACTCTTGCAGCATAGCTGAAATGTATCCGGCTGAGTGCTCGTTCATTGGATGTGTTTTGGGAAAGTGTATCTTCATCGCCCCAACAATTGGCCCGTTGCGATTTTCAGACCTTAGAATAATTTCAGGTCGAACCGAAACAGATACGTTCCGTATCATGAGTTTAGGCGCGTCGTTCCCTCCCAGCGACGGCGTCGCGCCAAAGAGATTTACTTCATCCAGCATATTCAGAAAACCTTCCAGTGCATCAACATTGGAAGCCAGGCGCCGTTGAGTCCCAACTGTCTCTGGTGCTTGCTGATTCAAAATGTCTATCTGCCGTTCTACCGCAGCAGTGTCATCAAGCTGTGATGCTATGCACAAGGACACGGCCTCTTGAGCCTCTCGATAGTAAACGCGCAAGAAGTCGCTTGGGAACTTTTGGTCCCTTATTATGCGCCGTTGACGGGGAATTGAAGCAGTCATAAACTCGCAGAGTTTGTTCAAGCTTATGCGTGGTGAGTTTTCTGGGCGTCTCGCCATGGTGGTGCTCCTATAATCCGAGGTGGAAATGTCAGAGCTATTCAGCGGAATTTCAGTCAGAAATTCAAGAGTTCTCTGCGTTGGCGGGGTAACGAACAAAGAAGCAAAAGAAGCTGCTGCATCAGGTATCGATGTGGATCCGTCCTGTTACTATCTGTATTTGGCATCCGCAGATGATCCGAGTTCACCAATAGAGATTCTGGCTCGTTTCTTCTCTGCAGACCAAGCTGAGCGAGTTGCCGAATTACTGCCTTCCAGAGGCTGACTATTGGGATCATGAACGCCTTTAACGACTAGTCCGATCAACCGGTATATCTAACCCTCAATCTGCTTCTGATCGTAAATGGCCGCAATCTTTTCCGCCTCCTGCTTCCCGCCTGCCAGTACGTGCGCCTTCTTTAGTATATAAGGAGGGAACTTGGTTGGGAGATACTCATGCCGCAACCAGCGCCGAAACAGAGGCAACGCTGTGTCTGGATACGCCCAGGGAGACTGCGGATTACTTGCGGATTGGGGGTAATATTCTGGATAGTAGTGGTCCCATTTTACCCGCTGACCATACTCAGCATCTAAGCCTCCAGCGTTCCAATATGCACCCCATGCCTGACCAACACTAATATCAGGGATCGTTTTGTCGTTAACGCTTAGACCCGCATTTATGAGATCAACAGCAATGCCCGTAACTTCATTGAATATAATGAAATATCCGTCCGGCGCAGATTCTTTAAGGAGAGAGACGCGATCACGGAAATACTTCCACTTATCCTCTGGATGATAATCGAGGGCTTTGTAAATAAACTGCTGTAATCCAAACCGGGCCAGCCTGCGGTAATTCTCGACAGCGGTGTCATTGGTTTTTTGTGCCTCAAAAGCAAAGTACTCTACGAACGCCATGCACACCACGTCTGGGTAAGCATAGTGGGGTGATCCATTCTTTGATATTTCAATAAATAAGCGGGGTTCATCATAGTCATTGTTGAGCAGATAATCTTTAAAAAATGCCATTCGCCCGCGTGGAGTGATACCACTCGCCTGCATTCCTTCCCATTCTTGCGTTATCTCAAAAAGTGTTGCGCGCGCCGCGCCGCACATGATGGCCAAACCACGTTGAGTGAGGTAAGGGATGCCATTTTGGAGCACCCCCATCTCAATACCGCCCACAACCTTTTCGACCTCTATACCGAGGTCCAAAGATAACTGCATCGGGGTGGCCGGACTTTCATCTGATTGTTCTTTCAAGCCATTGTTTCCCTTCTCTTTTTTGGTGGCCGGACTTACGATGGAATTAACAACGTCATCAAATGATGCGTCAATTGGAGCGATTGTGCTTGGCTTTTTAGACATGAATAAGACCTTTGTATGTTAGGCGCTTGCCAATCATGCGGGCGATGGTCGCTTCAATGAATTCCATAGTTCCAAACTGAGCGGTATTCTGGCGGAACGCAAATTCGTTGACATAGCGGTGCAGATGCTTGGAGCTCATAAAGTGGTAAATGCCGTAATGCCCCCGCTTCAACAGCGCCCAAAAACTTTCAATGCCATTCGTATGAATGCAATAGTGCCGAACATACTCGCCAGCGCTGTGATTAATTGTGTGATGAATGTAGCCTTTGCTGTCAAGACCGCGATAAGCTGCGAATTCATCGGTTACGACAGAAGCACCCTCTTGAACATTAGCAGCAATATAGCCCTGCAACGTTGGTGCGGAAGTGTCAGGGACTGGGGTTGCCCGGACTTGTGAAGTGTTCCCCCGAATTCCGACAATAGCTGTTTTACCAACAGCCCCGCGACCGGCGCGCAATTTTTTGGAGTCGTGCTTGTTCTTTTCTTTACCGCCGATATAGGTTTCATCAACTTCAACATGATTGCCCATGTCAGTGTCAGAGGCGTTCATCCAGGTTTCGCGGATTCGCTGAGCAAGGAACCAAGCTGATTTTTGCGTAATACCGAGTTCCCGTGCCATCTGAGTGCTTGGGATGCCCTTGCGGGCGCTGGTGAGCATGTAGATGGCGAGAAGCCACTTTTGAAGGGGAAGGCGGCTCTCAGCAAGCACAGTGCCTGTGCGAACGCTGAAATGCTTCCTGCAATCCTTGCAGCGGTAAGGCATCGGCTTGTGGTCTTTGCACTCAGCTACGTTAAGAGACCCGCAGTGCCCACAAACAGGATCATCACCCCAGCGCCGCGCTTCAAAGAAGTTTCGGGCGGATTCCTCATTAGGAAAACGCTGAAAGAGTTCAAACGTCGAGATGGTTTCTGGCTTGTCTTGTTGCATTAGCGTCTTCCTTTGTTACAGGAAGATAACTAGCCACTACTAAGGAAAATTTCAAGGGATTTTTTGGCTAGTTAAATATATAGTTCCCAATAACATCTCCTAAGTTCTTAGGAAGAGCGTGACCCAAAATCTTTGCTGTCTCGGCGACATCTTCTCTAGAAAATGTGACCTCTCTATCTCCATCATTATAACGATCTAAAAAAACTCTCTCAATAACGGTACTATAGACATCACCTTTTCTTGAGACATGACCTGTCTTTGGAATTCTCATTTTATTCCCCAACCTAAAAATATTTTTCGTTTTCGATATCTACTTGTCTTCTTTTTCTATTCCCACTTTTCATATTTCGATTTGCGATAGGGACATCAATTCCCCAGTATTTTGACGATTGTTTCATATCCATACTTAGTAAACTCTCATCCTGACAAAAAAACTGTTTTGAGGATCTTATAGGCAGATTACCTGATGCTTTTAGGACCTCTCTAGCCACCGCTCGTGCTAATGGCGGAGGAACTGAGTTTCCGATCTGCCTTGCACCATGCCACTTAGTAAAATGAAATCTGAACCAATCAGGATAGCCATGCAATCGGGCCATTTCTCTTACTGTGACACAACGATTGTATTCATAATGAATTGGTCTAGGGCTAGTGAATGCCCCTCGAGCAGAATCAGTGCCGGCTCTTAACGTGTTGCTAACGCCACTTTTTGATAACTTATAAAATCGCGAAATTGGCTCTACAGTCCCAGGTTCAGTTCGCGCAAATCTACCCCGAGATATCTCGGTATGTATAGTCCTCGCACTTGATGTCAATTTGTTAGGATCCCATTCACGTACATGTCCGAAGTGCCAAGCATCATTCGATAAACACCTTAATTCTCGAGCATATTCAGAAATTGGTCTCGAACTTCTCAATCTAACAGAATCGGAATCAAGGAGCTCTTGAAATTGGTCCGCATCTTCAAGATCAGATAATGCATCCCAGCAATTCGGCACTAACGGTAAATGAATGCTGTTTTCTTTTAAAGACCGAGTAGTGGGTACTGGGTATTCAGGCAATGGAACACCGAATCTCGCTCCAATTAAAAATAATCGAAATCGATCCTGTGGAACACCATAGTTATAGGAATTTAAAACCTTCCAAGGTTGTCGAACTGAATACCCTGCATCTCCAAACTCAGAAATAAGTTCATCAAGAAATTGCCGGTGTTTTCCCAATGTCAAACCTTTAACATTTTCAAATACAAAGTAAGTTGCGCCAAGCTCTGCAACTAATCGAACAAAATCCTTCACGAGCCTATTCCTAGGATCATCCATAGCTCGTTGCCCAATCAGCGAGAACCCCTGACATGGCGCGCCACCAAAAACTAAATCAACATCACCAACGCTTAAGTCGGCCGCACGAAGAATTTCGTTACCAGAAACATCTGAAACAGATTTTGGCAAAATCGCACATTCTGGAAAATTAAACTTGTGAGTAGCGGCGTGTATGGGATCTATCTCAACCGCTGCGACAATATCATAACCCGCCTGCTCAAAGCCCAGACTCATTCCACCTGCCCCTGCGAATAAATCCACTGCTTTTGGTCTTCTCATTTTTTTTCCCTTGTGCACGAAACTAGATACAAAAAGATAACTTGGATCGAGTATGATTGATTCATCCTCCTATTGTCGAGAAACTGCGAGCAACTTGATTATTTACAAGACAATCTCGACGCACATCTAAGCGGCTTACTCGTTGAATGTCCCTCCCCCTTGCACTTTCCCGCTTCGCCCGTCATGAAAGGGCATCCTAGAAAGCAAGGTGAGTGCCCATGACGTCTGGATTTCCCCATAGCCCTACGGTGTTGACGATTGATCTGGACGCGGTGGCGTCGAATTGGCGGTATGTGCGGGATCTGACGGCGCATAAGCACTGTGCGGCGGTGGTGAAGGCCGATGGCTATGGGCTGGGGCTGGCCCCGGTGGCGCGGCGTCTGGCGGCAGAGGGATGCGATACTTTCTTTGTTGCGCATCTGGATGAGGGGATTGCGCTGGCAGCCGCTCTGGCACCGGGGCCAAACACAGCCTGGCAAACGCGGCCCCGCATCTGTGTGATGAACGGGCTGATGCCGGGTCAGGCGGCGGTCTATGCAGAACATGATATATGGCCCTGCCTGAACGACCTGGGACAGGTTGAGGGCTGGCAGCGTTTCTGTGGGGATCAGGGGAAGGCTCTGCCCGCCGTGCTGCATATCGATACGGGCATGAGCCGCACCGGGCTGGACCGGCTGGAAGCCCGGGTGCTGATGGAGCAGCCATCGCGACTCGATGGGATAAATCTGCGCTTTATCATGTCCCACATGGCCTGTGCCGATACGCCAGACGACCCGATGAATCGACGCCAGCAACAATACTTCGCCACCTGCCTGAAACATCTGCCAAAGGCGGCGGAAGGCGGTATGCTGGCGGCGTCCAGCGCCTCATTTCTGGGGCCGGACTGGCATTTCGACTGGATCCGTCCGGGCGTTGCCCTGTATGGCGTGCGCCCCAATAGGGTCGCGCCCAACCCGCTGAAACCGACGATCTCTCTGGATGCCAGAATCCTGCAAATCCGTCAGATTGACGCCCCGGAAAGCGTCGGATACGGTGCCAGCCATCGGGTTCAGGGACCGACCCGGATTGCCACCCTCGCGGTCGGCTATGCGGATGGGTTTCTGCGCTCCCTCAGCAACAATGCCTCTGCCTGGACAGGAGATATCGAAATGCCGATTGTCGGTCGAGTCTCCATGGATCTGATCACAGTCGATATCACCGCCGCGCCCCAAATCGGCCCGGGCGACAGCCTGAACCTGATCGGCCCGCATCAGGATGTCGATGCGGTTGCAGACAAAGCGGGCACGATCGGCTATGAAATCTTAACCTCTTTGGGCCAGCGCTATGCGCGTCACTATCTTGGCCAATCAGATGGAGAGACTGCATGAATCCGGTCCGGGCGCTGGGCGCCGGTTTTCTGAAATTCCTGGCGTCGACCGGGCGGTTGACCGTTTTTGCCCTGACCGGGATAAGCCATTGCGTGCGCCCGCCCTTCTATCCGCGCCTGATTCTGCGCCAGATCATTGATATCGGATATTATTCCCTGCCGGTGGTTGGTTTGACGACGCTGTTTGCCGGCATGGTTTTGGCCCTGCAGAGCCATACCGGCTTTGCCCGGTTTTCTGCCGAAGCGGCGATTCCTTCCGTTGTTGCGCTGTCGATTACGCGGGAATTATCGCCGGTTCTGGCGGGCCTGATGATCGCCGGGCGGATCGGGGCGGCCATGGCGGCAGAATTGGGCACGATGCGCGTCACGGAACAGGTCGATGCGCTGGAAACCCTGTCGACCAACCCGATGAAATATCTGATTGTGCCGCGCCTTCTGGCCGGGGTGACAATGCTGCCCTTCCTGGTGCTGATCGGCGATATCATGGGGATTTTCGGCGGCTATGTCGTCAGCGTGTTCAAGCTGGGCTTTAATGAACAGACCTATCTGATCAACACCTGGAACTTTATCGAGGCGCAGGACGTTATCTCCGGCCTGGTTAAGGCGGCCGTGTTCGGGTTTCTGGTGGCGCTGATGGGCTGTTATCATGGCTTTAACAGCCGCGGCGGGGCTCAGGGCGTCGGGGCGGCGACAACCAATGCTGTGGTCAGCGCCTCCATCCTGATCCTGATCGCGAATTACCTGATTACGGAGATGTTCTTCGCACAATGACCCAGGCCCCAGAAACCACCCCAAAGATCCGATTGACCGATGTGCATAAAAGCTTTGGGCAGAAGCGCATTCTGCAGGGATTCACGCTGGATGTGATGCCCCAGGAATCGGTTGTGATTATTGGCGGGTCCGGGACGGGAAAGTCGGTCATGCTGAAATGCATCCTGGGCCTGATGGAGCCGGAACAGGGGGAAATAGAAATCGATGGTCAGCCCGTCACCCATCTGTCCAAAGGGGACCGGGAAAAGGTCAATGCCAGGATTGGCATGCTGTTTCAGAATGCCGCCCTGTTTGACAGCCTGCCGGTCTGGGAAAATGTCGCTTTCGGCCTGATCCAGGGTAAAGGCATGCGGCGCGGACCGGCGAAAGAGGTTGCGATTGAAAAGCTGGCCCAGGTTGGCCTTACCGCCGATGTCGGGGCCCTGTCCCCGGCGGAACTGTCTGGCGGGATGCGCAAACGTGTCGGGCTGGCGCGCGCCATTGCCGGTGACCCCGATATCATCTTCTTTGACGAGCCGACGACGGGCCTGGACCCGATCATGGGCCATGTGATTGACGAACTGATCGTTAAATGTGTGAAACAGGTCGGCGCGACGGCGATCACCATCACCCATGACATGGCCAGCGCCAGACGCATCGCCGACCGCATGGCGATGCTGTATCAGGGCAAGGTGATCTGGGACGGCCCGGTCGCGAATATCGACCATTCTGGCAATCCCTATGTTGACCAATTCATCACCGGCAGCGCCGAAGGTCCGATCAAGATGGAACTGCGAAAACTATAGCCATGGCAGCGATGCACAAAGCGAACGATGTCGCCCTCTACCGTGCTCCCGGAGGTAATCCGGCGTCCATCACGGCTCGTGGCATTTTGTGCGATTGGCCAAGGCGTCGCGCCTGCGCGGAGATGCCAACAAGAGTTGAAGAGTTGATCCCTCTCCCCTTAAAGGGGGGAGCCTCATATCTTACCCCTCCCCCCTTGAGGGGGGGAGCCCCATATTTTACCCCTCCCCCCTTGAGGGGGGGAGCCCCATATCTTACCCCTCCCCCCTTGAGGGGGGGAGCCCCATATTTTACCCCTCCCCCCTTGAGGGGGG
>NZSA01000043.1 GCA_002696645.1 Rhodospirillales bacterium
GTGTTGGTGGTCAACTGTACCAACCCACAATTCGCCGCCTTCGCCTGATCAATCGCCCACAGCATCATTTCCTGGCCGATCCCCTGGCCGCGCAAATCACTGCGAACGCGCACGGCTTCTATCTGCAGCCGTTTTTTGGCTTGCTGGCTGATGCTGGGAATAAGGGTCAATTGAAACGTGCCGACGGCCTCCCCATCGCGCTCCACCAACAGGACACGGTTGTTGGGGTCTGCATCGATTTCAGCGAGGGCTTTCAGATATAGCGGATCAGCCGGATCACGGTTTTCCCGGATCCGGCCTAAATCATCATCCGCAAGCAAGGCAATGACCGTGGTCAGGTCGGCGGGGCCGATATCGCGATAGGTCAGTCCCGCCATGATGCGCCCTTACCAGGTATCCATTTCCTTTTTCAGGTTGCCATCAATGGCATCCAGGAATTGGGTTGTGGTCAGCCATTTCTGGTTCTCACCGATCAACAGCGCCAGATCCTTGGTCATGTGGCCGCTTTCGACGGTTTCAACGCAAACGCGCTCAACCGTTTCAGCGAATTTAATGACATCGGGCGTATCGTCGAATGTGCCACGGGCCTTAAGACCGCGCGTCCAGGCAAAGATCGACGCGATCGGGTTGGTGGAGGTTTCCTTGCCTGCCTGGTGTTGGCGATAATGCCGCGTCACCGTGCCATGGGCCGCTTCCGCCTCAACCGTTTTGCCATCTGGTGTCATCAGGACAGAGGTCATCAGACCCAAGGAGCCAAAGCCCTGGGCCACAGAATCCGACTGAACATCGCCGTCATAGTTCTTCGCGGCCCAGACAAAATCGCCAGAGCTCTTCATCGCAAAGGCAACCATGTCATCAATCAGACGATGCTCGTACCAGATGCCAGCCTCTTTGAAGATCGATTCGAATTCCTGTTCATAGACTTCCTGGAAGAGGTCCTTGAAGCGGCCATCATAGGCTTTCAGAATGGTATTCTTGGTCGACAGATAGACCGGGAATCTTCGATCCAGACCATAGGTCATGCAGGCCCGAGCGAAACCGCGGATCGATTCATCCAGGTTGTACATGCCCATGGCGATGCCAGAGCCTTCAAATTTGAAGACCTGGTGGCGAATGGTCTCCCCATCCGGGTCTTCCGGGGTGAAGGTGATCGATAGCAGGCCAGCACCTGGGATCAGGAAGTCGGTTGCCTTATACTGATCCCCGAAGGCATGACGCGCGACAATAATGGGTT
Source organism: Rhodospirillales bacterium (assembly GCA_002696645.1). Taxonomy (GTDB): domain Bacteria; phylum Pseudomonadota; class Alphaproteobacteria; order UBA8366; family Aestuariispiraceae; genus Pacificispira. Next base: position 1,235 of record NZSA01000043.1, read on the forward strand.
TGGACCAGCTGGTTACCAAACGCGGCACATTCTGACAGACGATCGGCTCGCGAAAGACGGTGCCATCCAGAATGTTACGGATCGTACCATTGGGAGAGCGCCACATCTTCTTGAGTTTGAATTCCTCCACCCGCTGTTCATCGGGGGTGATTGTCGCGCATTTCACGCCAACGCCATACTGTTTGATCGCATTCGCGGAATCGATGGTGATCTGATCATCCGTCTCGTCGCGCTTTTCAATGCTAAGATCATAGTATTTCAGATCGATATCAAGATAGGGCAGGATCAGTTTGGACTTAATAAAGTGCCAGATGATCCGGGTCATTTCATCGCCATCAAGTTCTACAACCGGTTTAGCGACCTTAATCTTTGACATGCGTGGGGCTCCCCTCAACGTCAGTGATAGGAGGGACCGCAGACCAAGCCGCATCGCGCGCCCGGCATCGGCCCCAATGACTTTCGGCGCGGACCATACAAGACCGCCCCGGAACCCGCAATCATCCCGCACATGATTGTGGATATGTCATATAATTTTGCCCACGCATCATGCGCCCGCATGAGCGCGATAAAAAACCATCATGCGCCCGCATGAGCGCAACAAAAACCATCATGCGCCCGCATGCACGGCTGGAAAGACCCCTACCGGACGAATTGGCCACGCAGGGCGATTGGGTTCTGTCCGAAGCGATGCCTGAACGCACGGGTGAAGCCTTCCGATGATTTATAGCCATAGCGCCGTGCGATGGTATCGACCCGATCGCCTTTGGCGACATCCTGCTGCGCCAGGGTCAGGCGCCAACTGCGCAGATAAGCACTGGGAGGCTGGCCGACTGTCAGAGCGAAAATCTCGGTAAAACGACTGAGCGATAGACCGGCGATTTCCGCCAGTTCCTGATTGCGCCAATCGCGCCCTGGCCTGTCATGCATCGCGACCAGCGCGCGGCTCAACCGGGGATCTGACAGACCGGCCAGTAAGCCAGACCGATCTGACCCCCGCTCAATCTGCATCCGCATCAAGCGTATGATCAGCACTTCACACAGGCGACTGATCACCGGATCTCCGCCACAGCGTTTCCCCGTTAGCTCACTTTGGATCAGGGCGGCAAGGCTGGCACTTTCCAAATCCTGCTTCAGGTCCAGCGTGACACAATCCGGTAAAGCCGCGATCAAGGGGTTCGACAGGCCGCTCCACTCTATCGCGGCACAGAACAAAAGGGCCGCCTCGTCAATATCACACCAGTCTTTGTCCAGACGATAGTGGACCATTCTGGGCAGACCATCCGGACCGGCCAGCAATACCAGTGTCGCCTGCGCCAAGGGTGCCGGGCGGACATCCAGACTGAACCGTTTCAAAAAGGTCGCAAGGCGATCGTAAGGGCACATTTCGGGTAAACCATCGATTATTTCGGATTTTTCTGACTTTTATATTGTTATACTCATCCCCATATCAACGCAAATACAGATTGGAACGACGATGCTGCTGCCCCGACAAAAGACCCCGTCCCTGACCCTTGAGACCCTGAAAGATGGTGAATTCGATCTGGCCAGCGATGGGGGTGAACGCGGTACTGTGATTTGCTTTTATCGCGGGCTGCATTGTCCGATCTGCGCCAACTATCTGGCAGAGTTTGAAAAGCGCGTTCCTGATTTCGCGGAACGTGGCGTGAAAACCATCGCGATCAGTTCCGATACCAGGGAGCGCAGCCAGGCAATGGCTGATAAGATCGGCGCCCAGGCCCTGCGCTTCGCCTATGACCTGCCCTTGGCAAAGGCACGAGAATGGGGGCTTTACATCTCTACCTCTCGCGGCACCACCTCAATAGGGATTGAAGAGCCTGCATTGTTCTCTGAACCAGGCCTGTTTATGGTGACCCCAGAGCAAACCCTGTATTACGGATCCGTGCAGACCATGCCCTTCGTGCGGCCACATTTTTCCGAACTGGTTGGCGCCCTGGATTTTGCCATCAAGAACAACTATCCGGCGCGCGGAGAATATAACGGCGCCGTCTAACCAACCCGAAAGGTGATCATGACTGATACTTCGACCTATACACCCCCGAAAGTCTGGAAATGGGAAAAAGAAAATGGTGGTGCCTTTGCCAGCACCAACCGACCCATTGCCGGGCCGACCCATGATAAGGACCTGCCGGTTGGGGAACACCCCTTCCAATTGTATTCCCTGGCGACGCCCAACGGGCAAANAGTCACGATCATGCTGGAAGAACTGCTGGCCCAAGGCTATAGCGGCGCGGAATATGACGCATGGCTGATCAAGATTGGCGATGGCGATCAATTCGGCAGTGGCTTTGTCGACGTTAATCCCAATTCCAAGATTCCAGCCCTGATGGATCACAGCACGAATCCACCGGTTCGGGTCTTTGAATCCGGTGCGATTCTGCTGTATCTGGCGGAAAAGTTTGACGCGTTTCTGCCGTCTGATCCTGCCGCCCGTACCGAATGTCTGAACTGGTTGTTCTGGCAAATGGGCAGCGCCCCGTATCTGGGGGGCGGCTTTGGACATTTCTATCACTATGCCCCCATCAAGATTGAATATGCCATTGATCGGTTCGCCATGGAGACGAAACGTCAATTAGACGTCCTGGACCGTCATCTGGCGGAAAACGAATACATGGCCGGTAAAGACTATACGATTGCTGATATCGCGATCTGGCCCTGGTATGGAAATCTGGTGGCTGGAAAGCAATATGGTGACGCCGCCACCTTCCTGGAAGCCGACAGCTACACACATGTCGGTCGCTGGCAAAAGGCAATTGCCGCGCGTACCGCAGTTCAGCGTGGGCGTATGGTCAACCGGATGTCCGGAGATCCATCAGAGCAACTGCACGAACGTCACAATGCCAGTGATTTTGACACCAAGACCCAGGATAAACTGAACGCGGCAGAATAACCCCGCCGCATTTTTCGAACTGAAGCCGGCTCAGGCGCGATCCAGACGGTCTTGACCCGTCCGCGCCTGAGCCGCGCCTTCCATCAGGGTCGGCAAGACATCGTCGACATGATCAACGACGCGAAACAGCCGCAAATATTGTTCGCGCACAAATCCTTCGCGAACCTGATGTTCGACCAAATGCACAAAATGGTCCCAATAGCCCTCGCTGTTTAACAGAACGATGGGTTTGGTGTGCAGGTTCAACTGCTTCCAGGTCAGAATTTCAAAAGTCTCGTCCAGGGTTCCCAATCCACCGGGCAATACCACGAAACCATCGGAAATTTCCGCCATGCGAGCCTTGCGATCATGCATGGTTTCCGTGCGAATCAGCTCTGTCACATTCATCTTACCGACTTCGGCCTGATCCAGAAAATGCGGAATAATCCCCGTCACACGCCCGCCTGCATCCAGAACGGCCTGGGACACGACCCCCATCAGGCCAACCGCGCCGCCGCCATAGACCAGCCGGATATCCGACTGCGCCAACAAGGTTCCCAAATGTCTGGCCGCTTCTGTAAAGGCCGGTCTTCCGCCGAAACTGGAACCGCAATAAACACAAACCGATCCGATTGAAGAATGCACTGGTTCAATATCCTTTTGCCGCACGGGGCGTCTGATTGATAACGCTGGCAGTGTACCGCCCCTGACCAGACGGGTAAAAGCCGAATTTTCCGTGATCCTGTCAGGGACAGCGTTGGAATTGCACGAAACGGCGTGGCGCATTATGCTGCGGCACGAAACAGGCACTCACGATAGATGTGAGTGTGGAATGAAAGTGGGGGCTAGCGTGAACCGAACAGTATTGATCGGCGTGATCGGGGGCGTGTTGGTTTTGCTCGCCCTGCTTCTGACATGGCTCAGCACGGACAGCACACCGCCGCCCATAGACGCTACCCCGACGGAGCAATCTGAGGGGACGGATACTGGCACGGCGGCGTCAGACAGCAATGCGGCCAGCACTGAGGCACCCCCCAAGGCGGACTCTAGCGCTGCTGACGCGTCGGCTGCCAGTGAAACTGTGACGGACACTCAGCAAACATCCACTGAGACTCCCAACGCAGCGCAACCCGCTGAACCCGCTGCGGTTAGCCCGCCCAGCTTCGACGTTGTTCGCATTGATCCCAATGGGGATACGGTCATTGCTGGTCGTGCTCAGCCTGGGTCCAAAGTCACCATTATCGACAATGAAAAGGATCTGGGGGTAGTTGATGCGGACAGTCGCGGGGAATGGGTCTTCTTACCCGGCAGCCCGTTGGACCCTGGCCCACATGAACTAACCCTGCGATCGAAAATGCCAGAAAATGAGCCTGTTACCGGTGACGGCAAGGTGGTTCTGGTGGTTCCTGCACCGGGCAAAGATATCGCCGGGCGCGACACAGACAGCGAAACACCGCAAGCGCCCGTCGTCGTGCTGGTCCCCGACAAGAACAAGCCGGGCGCGGAATTGCTGCAGGCCCCGCCAAGAAGCAGCGGCCTGTCAGAACCGGGCGGCGTGCAGAATGCAGATGGCACGTTAAGTGTTGAAACCATCGACTATGACTCGGCCGGGAACATTTCTGTTGCGGGCAAAGGCCCCTTGGAATCGGTCATTTTAGGCTATCTGGACAATCGGTTGATTGGCAGCGGCCATGTCAATGAAAGCGGCAAATGGCGCATCAATCCAAGCCAGGAAATCAGCCCTGGCATTTACACGATGCGGTTTGACGCGGTGCGCGGCAATTCAGTGATTGCCCGCTTGGAAATTCCATTCAGCCGCGCGGCTCCGCTGACGGATCTGCAAGGCGATGCGTTCATCATCGTGCAACCCGGCAATAGCCTGTGGCGGATCGCCCGACGGGCCCTGGGCAGCGGTTATAACTATACGGTGATCTATGAGGCCAACAGTGACCAGATCATCGACCCGGATCTGATTTATCCAGGACAGGTTTTCGAGGTTCCAAAGAACTGAGGCAAGGTCACCGGGAGCATTCAACCGCCTGGAATTCAATTTGATTTTCCAGGCAGAGCGCCCATTTTAAGGCTGGTGAACCTTTTGTTCCTGACAACACCGTCGCAGCAATCGACTGGCAAGGATTGAAATGATGAAGAGTGCATTGGAAACAGTTATGGTGCCCATTCACCGTGAAGGGTATCCGTTCATCCTGCTCTTTGCCGTATTCGGATTAGGGATCGGCATGCTGTGGGCCCCGCTATGGGGTGTGGGCATCGTCCTGACGGCCTGGTGTGTCTATTTCTTTCGCGACCCGAACCGCGTTACCCCAACGCGGCAAGGCCTGGTCATTAGCCCGGCCGATGGTGTTGTGCAAAGCGTCGGCAAGGCGGTTCCCCCTGCTGAACTGGACATGCCCGACAAGGCCGTCTGGCGCGTCTGTGTCTTCATGAATGTATTTGATGTCCATGTGAACCGGTCGCCGGTCGATGGGACAATCACCAAAATGGACTATCGCCCTGGCAAATTTCTCAATGCCTCCCTGGATAAGGCCAGCGTTGATAATGAACGTCAGTCCTATCGTATTGAAACACCGACGAACAAGGAACTGGCGGTTATTCAGATCGCAGGGCTGGTCGCGCGGCGCATCCTGGCCGATGTCGAAACCGGGGATGATGTTCAGGCCGGGCAGCGCATCGGCATGATCCGCTTCGGCAGTCGCGTCGACGTCTATCTGCCGCCCAATGTGGTCCCAATGGTCTGTGAAGGCCAACGCGCCGTCGCTGGAGAAACCGTGCTGGCGGATATGGGCGGGGTAAAGGGGAAGGAAGGCGTTCGGGAAGGCGCCATCCGATGATATCGTCATTTCATTCCAAGGCCACTAAAGAGGCTTATTCATGTTAAGGAAACGCCCGTCCGATAAGGATCGCCCGGCCCGGTTCAAGGGCACAACGGTAGCGCGCATGATTCCCAACATGATTACGGTGGCGTCGACTTGTGCCGGCCTAACGGGCATCCGATATGCACTGGAGGCACGATGGGAATTTGCCGTCGCCGCCATTCTGGTTGCCGCCCTGCTGGATGCCCTGGATGGGCGCATGGCGCGGTTGTTGCGCGCCACCAGTGACTTTGGCGCCCAGTTGGATTCTTTGAGCGACTTCGTTGCTTTTGGCGTTTCGCCCGCCTTGATCGTCTGGCTGTGGGGCCTGTCAGAACTGGGCGGTATTGGATGGGGCATTGCCTTGTTCTATGCGGTCTGTGGCGGATTGCGATTGGCGCGCTTCAACAGCCGGTTGGATAAATTGCCCCCCTATGCTTTCAACTATTTTCAGGGGGTTCCCGCCCCGGCGGGGGCAGCGATTGCTCTGTTGCCGTTGGCGATTGGCTTCACGCTGGGTGACCCCAGCACCATTCCGGCCTGGGCCGCCGGCATTTGGATGGTCTGTGCGGCCCTGTTGATGGTCAGCGAAGTCCCGACCTATTCTTTCAAGAAATTCAAACTGGCCCCCAAATTTGTCCTGCCCTTCATGGTATTGATCGGTTTGCTGATTGCAGGTCTTGCCAGTGCCCCCTGGGAGGTTCTCAGCCTGGTCGGCCTTGCCTATCTGGCCACGATCCCTCTATCACTTGCCAGTTATCGACGCCTAAAAAGCGAAGCAGAGCGCCTGCAGGCCGATGCCCCGGTTAACCAGACAGACTCCGCATCTGATCAGAATGGTGCTGCCATTCACCCGCTGAGGAAATCCTAAACCACAACCGTCCTATCACTTGAGACAGCGATAGGTGACGCGGTTTTTTTTGTTGATGGGACAATCATTGAAAAATGTGTCGTGGTCCCAGACCTCAACCCGCCGCGTTTCATCCGGGCAAGCCTCCAGCGCCAGTTCCGCCAATGCTTCCCGTGTTGTGTTGCTGGCGGAATAGCACAGGGCGACACGCGGGTCCTTGGATAAAGGTGTCGCCAATGTCCCGGTTGTCGTTGGCGGTTCCGCACAGGCCGACAGCACACCCGCGCACAGCGCGACGGCGATCAGCAGCTTACCGGGGGCAATTGTCACGATCATTTTCATATCGCGGTTATGGCATGATTTTTCCAAACGAACCAAGTCTGTTTTCATCAAATCAAACCAAAGCCCTCATAGCGTCATCCAGACCTTGCACCGTCATTGGAAACATCCGACCTTCGATCTGCTGCTGAATCAATTTGATGGACTGGTGATAGCCCCAGCGCGCCTGTGGTTGCGGGTTGATCCAAACAGACCGGTCAAAATGATCCAGAATGCGCTGCATCCACACCTGACCTGCCTCCTCGTTCCAATGTTCAACACTGCCACCTGGATAGACGATCTCATAGGGTGACATGGTCGCATCCCCTACGAAGACGACCTTATAGTCCTTTGGATAGGTGCGCAGGAACTCCCAAGTCGAGATCCGACTGCGATGGCGATTGCGCATATCAGAAAATAGATATTCATATGTATAGTTATGAAAATACAGCGATATCAGATGCTTAAATTCCGTTCCCATGGCATCGAACAGCTTTTTGCTGTCCAGGATATGATCATCCATGCTGCCCCCCACGTCATACAGGGCGATGATCTTCACCGCATTACGTTTTTCGCGCTGCCATTGAATATCAACATAGCCGCCATTGTCAGCCGTGCGGCGAATGGTGCCATCCATATCCAATTCCATGCCCGACCCCGTGCGGGCAAAGCGCCGCAACCGGCGCAAAGCCACTTTCATATTGCGATTGGATAGGGGTTCATTAGTGTCCAGGTTTCTGAACTCGCGCTTATCCCATACCTTCACCGCCTTGCGATGGCGGCTCTCATCCTGACCAATTCTGACACCTTCGGGATTATAACCATAAGCGCCAAACGGGCTGGTGCCCGCCGTGCCGATCCATTTGCTGCCGCCCTGATGACGTTTCTTCTGTTCCTCCAGGCGTTGCTTCAGGGTTTCCATCAAATTGTCAAAGCCCCCCAGGGCCTCAACCATCGCCTTTTCCTCGTCGGTCAGGTGCTTTTCTGCCAGTTTCATCAGCCATTCGGTAGGAAGCGCCATGGCTTCGGGACCACCTTCTGATAAGACACCCTGAAAGACCTCTGAAAAGACACGGTCGAACCGATCCAGATAGCGTTCGTCCTTCACCAGGGCCGCGCGCGCAAAATAGTAAAACTGCTCTGTCTCACGCCCACAAATATCCTGAGACAGCCCTTCTAGAACGCTGAGATACTCCCGCAGGCTAACCGGCACACCAGCAGATTTAAGCTTGTAGAATAGCGTGGGAAACATGGACTGCCTCTATGATGTTACACAGGAATACTAACGGTCAAAAGGACATGATCCAAGGATCAAAAGCATTTATGAAAAAATCCAAATAATCGAAACGCTTCAGAATATTTCAAATGAAGCACGAAATAATCAGACTTGCTCCCAGAATCACATTATCTTATTCTCATATGTGGTCTTAAGAAGAAATAAATCTGGACCTTTTAGCGATTGGATATGCGCTTGGATTCGGGATTTTTTCAAATGCATCCAGGTGAAAAGCTATCCAATATTAGGAACGCGGGATGAGAAACATTCCGGTGGAAAATCTGGTGGATGTCGCACGCAGTGGGCGGCGGGAAGATCGTTCTGCTCTGGCGGAAGCGATTGGTGAATTGTGCCTTAAGACCGGGCGCAACCTGTCCAACAAAGAAAAGGCGCTGGCTTATGACATCATATCGGCCCTGATACGAGACGTTGAATCGCAGGTCCGGGCCGCGCTGTCGCATCAGTTGGCAGACCAGAAAGACGCGCCGCATTCCCTGATCGTGACATTGGCAAATGACATTATAGAAGTCGCCCGCCCCGTCATTATGCGCAGTGTTGTTTTGCAGGATAATGACCTGATCGATATGATCGTCAGCAAGGCGGAATCCCATCAGGTAGCCGTGGCGCAACGGGAAAGCCTGCCGCAAAATGTTACTGAATCCCTGGTCCGGACAGAAAATTCTTCGGTGATCGCCGCCGCGCTTTCCAACACAGGGGCGCAATTTTCCGAACGTGTACTTGAAGATGTTGTCGGTCTGTCGCGCGAACATGAAGGGCTGCAAGGTCTATTGATTCAGCGCCAGGAACTATCGACCGCCCAGGCCCGGAAGATGTACGAATTCGTCGGGCAGGCCATGCGCAAAGGCTTAGAAGAGAAAATCGTCGCCAGCGGCAGCGATGTCGAAATGGACATAGAACAGGTTGTTGATCAGGCAATCGCCGAAGCCCTGGAACAGGAAGATTTTCTATCGCATCTGGATCAACCCGATGGGCATAATGAAACGGCGGGATCCGGCCTGCGACCGCATCCCCGGCAATTGGTGGGCGCGCTACAGCAGAATGACCTGTTCCGGTTTGAGGAACTGTTTCAGGAGCTGACCGACCTGACCGAACAAGGCGCCACACGTGTCCTGTATGATTCCGGTCCGGAAGCGATCGCCATTGCCTGCAAGGCCTGTGGTTTTGATCGACGAAATTTTGGGGATCTGCTGGCTCTGTTGCAGGGTGGTGGGGAGCCTGACAAGTTCCGTCAAACATCTGCCTATACAAAGATCATCGATTATTTTGAACGCATCGATGCTTCAGGGGCGGGGCGTGTTCTGGCCGCATGGCGTCGCGCACCCGATGACAGCTGGGTTCGCTGACGGCGCCAGGGTCAGCCAAAATTAAATGACGCCAGAACATCATGTTATCACACAGGGTGCCCTTACCACATTTTTCAGATAATACGACATTGCCAACGGGTCTGTTTGCGCAGGCGTTGCTTTAAGAAAGCGCTGTTACCGTTGCAGTAGTCGATGCCGGCTCTGAGCCTGATTTTTCAGGCTGATGCGTCACCAGATTCGGGGAATTCCCTGGCGCATCTGGCGCATCTGCGACCATCCGCTTGCACAACCCCTGAAGGAACGCCCCGGCGTCAATAGACAGGCTTTTGTGATGGATGTCCCCTATCACCTTTGCCGTCGATGTCAGGATGACTGTGCCGCCCCGGACCTCCCCATTCACGGTGCCAGAAATCTTGATCGTATCACCACAAATGGAGCCGTTTATTGTCGCGCCCTGCCCGATCGTGACCGTGCGGGTCCGTAAATCACCATCGATGCGGCCATCAATCTGAGCATCGCCTTCGGTTTCCAGATCACCCACAATCCGCATATCTGCGGCCACAATAGAGGGCGGCCCAGGACGCTGCGGCTTTCCGGTGTTTGCTGTGTGAGAGGGTTGCTTTGACATAGTACTGTTACGCTTAGATTTTGTGAACATGACGCCCTGCTTCAATAAAGCCGACCGGGTCCATGGCTGCGCCGTCAACGCGAATTTCATAATGGACATGCGGTCCCGTGCTACGCCCCGTGCTGCCCAGTGTACCGATTACGGTGCGATGTTCCAAGACCTCACCCACCTTGACCTTAATGCGCCGCAAATGCGCATAGACGGTTTTGATGCCACAGCCGTGGTCGACTTCAACCATATAGCCATATCCGGCATTGCGCCCTGCGAAAATCACCTTGCCTGGCGCAGAGACATGAACCGGAATACCGGCCCATCCGCCAATATCAATGCCACTGTGCATCGCAAGTTTTCCATTAATCGGATCTTTCCGCTGACCAAAGGGCGATGTCAGTTGGTAGTTATCGACCGGAGAGATCAAAGGCACACAACGCATCAGGTCATTCAAGGCTGACATACGCGCCAGGCGACTTTGCAGGATATCAACATCCGCTGCCAATTCTGCACCTGGGTTACCAATCGCCTCCCCAGCGTCGGCGCTGGCCACCTGAACACCATGATCCGGCAGCGCCCCATTCGTCTCAGGGATAATTTCCAACGGCCCACCCGTCCCGGCCTCGAAACCCGCACTGCGCAACAGCCGATCAACATCCAAACCGGCCATTTCCAACACGGCCTCATTGCGCGAAATGCCAAGCTCTGCCTCGTCCGTCAGGCGAGAGATCAGAACGGCCTGGTTCTGCTGCACACTGGTCACTTCATCCAACAATTCACGGGTCAGTGAAACCTTTTGCTCCGGAGCATTCAGCGAATCCAAACGGGCGGGAGAATCGCCCGCAACCTGCGCCAGCCCGACGACGACCTCACCAATCGCGGTTTCCATATCCACCGCATTATTGCGCGCCGTGCGCAGTTCCGCTGACAAATCCCCGATCTGGGATTCAAGTGCCTGTAATGCACTGACATCCCCCGCATCTTTGGGTCCGGTATAGGTGTCATTGGTCAGTTCCGCCAACCGCGCGACAACCACTTCCAGGCGGTGGCGGGTCTTATCCGTTGCGGCCTGATGCAGGTTCAATTCCGCCTCTACAACTGAAAGATCCGATGTCAACGCCTCCCGCTCCCCAGCCATGGCAACACGTTCGGTTTCCAGTTCCTTCAAACTCTCAGTTAAATTCGCGACATTGTTTGTCAGGCGCTCGCCTCGGGCCTCTGCCGCCGACAGCCCTGATTGCAGGGTTTCAACCTGTTGCGCCAAACGGGCGCGAATGTCATCCAGCCCTTCAACGCGGGATCGTTCCTCCGACAAGGCAGCCGTTGTGATTTGAAGCCGGGTCTCCAGCGTATCAATCTTACCATTTGCCTGAATCAATGAATGATCCAGCGCCGCCACCTTATCGCGCAATACCTCGCCCGTATCGGTCAGGGATACGATTTTCTGTCGTTCCCTGGTCAGAACATCATCGCGCTCGGATACGGTTTGCTCCAGACTGGCGACGGCATTCTGGCTGCCCTTCAGCGCATCTTCCAATTCTGCAATCCGGGCATGCAGTGCATCCCGGCTTTGGATAATACGATCCCGATCCGCCTGTGTCAGATCCAGGTCACGATTGATCTGATCGAATGCGCTTTCAATACCAGTCGTGACACTTGCCAGTTCCTGCAATTCGACGGCCCCCTGAGGCGCCGCGCTGTTATTCTGGCTCAAGATACCCTGCGCCAGACCCGCAATCTGGCTCTGATAATTCTGCAAGTCACCACGCAATTGCTCATAGGCAACACGGGCCTCCAGAATTTCCATCTGCTTTTTATCCAGATGTCGGTTCTGCAGCCAGACAAAACCATTGGCACCGGCAAGCAACAGAAATGTGCCACAAACCGCTGCCGTCATAACCATCTGGGGAACGGGCCTCAGCCGCAAATAGCGGACTTGCCCTTCAGACCGCAAAAGCAGTTCACGCTCCCGAAAAAGCCGCGCCAGCTTCGCTTTAATAGATTTGCCTGTTCCCGAACCTGTCTGGCCCGCCCGTGTCTGGAAATCCGTCATACCTGCCCATTACTGAATACCAGTGACTCAGATTGTGGCGCATCTGCCGGTTCTTGGCTCAGCGATGCGCCGTCAATCGACTCAGTGCGTTGATGGCTTTTAAGTCCCCTAACACCCTTCTGGGCCATCAATACATACCCGATGAAAGCGCGTCATGCGAGTCTAGATTTAACCACGTTCAATCAAGCCCGGCTCCTTCGGCCGATGTCTTCAGACAAGCCTGTAACCAATCCTTGAATTTCAGGATACGCGGTTCGTTCCGACGCTCTTTCGGACATACGAAATACCAGGGTGCGCGGCTTTCGACGGAAAATTCAAAGGGCTTTACCAGGCGACCACGATCCAGATCATCCGCCACAAAAGCCTGGGTCGCCAGGGACACGCCCTCGCCAGCGGCGGCTTCTTCTAAGGCCAGAAGGTAACTGTCGAAGCGCGATCCTTTCGGGGATGGGCTAAGGTCGGATATACCCGCTGCATTCAACCAATCAGGCCAGTCATTTTTTGCCGGATAGACTTCCAGCAATCGGTGATGACGCAAATCTTCAGGCCGCTTCAAGGGCGGGCCGGATTCCAACAGGCTGGGCGCGCAAACCGGAAACAGCTTTGCCTTTCCCAGGGATGTATAGTCCAGGTCTGCGTGTTTTGTCTCAACGAACAAGATTGCCGCATCCACCTCTCCGCGCGCAAAATCCCAATCGGTATAAGATGTCGCCAGGGCTATTTGAACATCGGGATGTTCCTTCGAAAACGCATGAAGGCGCGGCAGCAGCCACTTCACGGCCAGGGTGACATAAACCTGTATCGTCAACGGGCCGGAACTGTGCTGACGGCGCAGCATTTCCGTCCCAGCAATGATGTTATCAAACGCCTCCCGCAGGATGGGAAACAGGATTCGTCCTTCTTCCGTCAGATGCACAGCACGCCCCCCGCGCGAAAACAGGGGAACGGATAAATGATCCTCCAATGCCTTGACCTGATGACTGATGGCGGAATGCGTCACATTCAATTCATCCGCAGCCATCCGAAAGCTGCTATGGCGGGCCGCCGCCTCGAACGCCCGCAAGGCGCTTAAAGATGGCAGACGCCGATGACGGCTGATTGGCGTGTTTGTGTTAGTTTCTGTCACCTTGTGCATCCCCGAAAACATAACGGATCAAGGAAATCCCTGACTGTCAGAGAGTCCTATCAATGAATTCAATTTACCGATATTTGAAATGAAACCCATTGTCGAGCCACAGAATGACCACACGACTGTATGTGAATTTAATTCCTGCTCAACACCGATGTAAGCACCGACTGGATTGGTCGAGAAATTCAAGAGATCATATAGGGCGCGATGCGCAAATTGAACAGTTTGACCTTATTACAAAGTCTTCCTAAAACACTCCCATGAGCAAAACAGACACCCTTCCCCTGCGCGATGCGACCGAACAGGATGGTCCCGCGCTTCAGTCGCTGTATTCCGCCTTTTACGCGGAAGAAGGCATTGTGCTGGACCCAGATCGCCAATGGCAAAACCTGCTGGCCATGATCCGGGCGCCTGGATCCAAAATGCTGGTGGCAGTCGCCCCCGATGGCAGCCTTGTCGGGCTTGTAACCGCTACAATTACCTGGGGCGTGGAATTTGGCGCCTGCGCAGAGGTGGAAGATCTTTTCGTGCTGCCTGCCCATCGTGGGAAAGGTCTGGCAAAGCACCTGATGCGAACGGTCATTGATTTCTGTCAGGATCAAGGGGCAGAAATGGTCAGTGTGGTTGTAACCCCCGATGGATTGGAACAAAATCTAAAGAAATTCTACACGACGTTGGACTTTGTTGAGAGTGATCGGACCGTTTTCTATAAGTCCCTAAAAAGAACTGGCTAGGATCCACCCTATGGGCTTCAAGCGCTATGCCGTCTATTTTGGGCCAAGGCCGAATGAACCTTTACATGATTTTGGGAAATTCTGGTTTGGGATCGATCCCGAAACCGGCGCGTCCCTGCCAACCAGTCCTTTGCCCGGACATTCCGAGGATATGCATTCAGCGATCATCAAGGCACCCAGGCACTATGCCCTACACGGAACATTGAAGCCGCCTTTTGTCTTAGCTGATGGCACAGAGTATGACGCCCTGAAAGAGGCGGTATCAGACCTTGCCGCAACACTAAGTCCAGTAACGCTGTCGCCCTTATATCTGAAAGATTTAAACGGGTTCCTGGCCCTGTGTCCCACGGAACCATCGGCTTCTTTGCGCGCTTTGGCAGGACGCTGTGTCACAGAACTGGACGCCTTTCGACGCCCCGCATCGGAAGGTGAAATTGAAAAGCGACGCGCTGCCGGACTGACGCCCAATCAGGACTCAAACCTGCTGCGCTGGGGCTATCCCTATGTGCTGGATGACTTCCGCTTCCACATCACCCTAACCAGCCGGTTACAAGACAAGGAGAGACAGACAGTCGCTGCGACTTTGTCCCCCAGAGTGAGCCCAATACTGACAGCGCCTACTGTGTTACAGGATTTGTGCCTTTATGGGGAACCGGAAGACGGCAGCCCGTTCCGCATCGTTGCGCGCATCCCCTTAGGGTGACGCCCGCTGATTCAAGGCGGCGATGAATGCTGCTTCTGCGTCCGCTAAAGACCCATTATTCTGGATGGTGACGACATCGGGGCCATGGGGGAACAGCGGGGGCGCCCGACGCAATCTGGCTTCTATATCAGCCGCAGACTCTCTGCCGCGCACACTCAGCCGCTGTGCCAGAATGTCAGGGCTGGCGGTGACAACCAGAATCAGGCGGTTGGGAAATCGCGTGCGGATATCATCGATAACACTGCGCGACAGATTAACGAGGACAGAGCGGCCCAGAGCCAGAGTCTCTTCGATATCAATCGGGATCCCATAAGACAAACCGTGCGCTTGCCAATGCAGGGTAAACCCTCCAGCGGCGGCTCTGGCCTGAAACTCAGCTTCAGAAAGGGCTTCATGGGCCTCTCCGCCTGCATCTTGGGATCGGGTAATCGCCCGTGTGACGAAGCGGACCGGGCCATGCTCCCCGAAATGGCGACGGGCGGCATCAATCAGGCTGTCCTTGCCAGCGCCACTGGGGCCGACCACGCCAATAAAACGCCCCCGCGTCATGGGTCAGGAAACCCGAATGCCGTCGCGCCAGACCCCGCGCAGGATAGGATGGTGCGGATGGTCATGAACCCGCACCACGTCCCCTTTCAACCCCACCGCAATTTCTCCACGATCCGTCAGTTTGGCGGCCCGCGCAGGATTGCGAGTCACTGTCGCCACAGCCGCTGGCAAGTCCATAGTGTCGGCCTGATCGACAAGCAGGAAGGCAGAATGGACCAGGCTGGCCGGGACATAATCGCTGGAGACAATATCCAGAAGTCCCAGTCTGGCCAATTCAATCGCAGCCACATTCCCCGAATGCGACCCGCCACGCACCAGATTCGGCGCGCCCATCAGAACGGCCAGGCCCGCCGCATGGGATGCTTCCGCCGCTGCGACTGTGGTGGGAAATTCCGCAATCGTCATGCGGTCGGATACGGCCTCGGCGACATGGTCTACGGTCGCGTCGTCATGGCTGGCCAGGGCATGCCCGTGCTGATGGGCCAAATCGACGGCATAGCGACGGTTTTTTTCGCCATACAGGCCCTGTTCCACCCGGCGCTCATCCATATAGACCTTCATCTGTTCGTCGTTGAAGCCTTTTTTGTGTTTGTAGTACTGGACATATTTGCTCTCATCGACAAATTGGCGCTGTCCGGGTGTGTGGTCCATGATCGACACAAGTCCGGTCAAGGGGCGATTGATCAATGGCTGTAGTAAATTTTCCAGATCCGGGAAGCATATTTCACAGCGCAGATGCACCAGATGGCGCGCCTTGAACAGGCCGTCCCTTTCGCCCGTCTCCAGCGCATCACAAATATCCTGCAACGCCTTCAGGCGAATATCGCCTTCGTCAAAGGCCCCAACTGAAACGCTGTCATAAACCGTCGTGATGCCCGCAGATATGATTTGCGTGTCATGGGCGATAGAGGCCGCAACAGACGGCCAGACCGCACCAGGGCGGGGCATGATGTGCTTTTCGATATTATCGGTATGAAGCTCGATCATGCCAGGCATCAGATAATCACCCGCACAATCAATGACCTGCGCACCCGGCAGGGACGGAACCGCGTCTCCTTCTTCAATGGCCGTGATCAGACCATCTGTCACGGTCACACGCCCGGCCCCCATCACGCGATCGGCCAGAATTACCCGCGCATTGGCAAAAATGGTTGTCCCGATTGCATCCTGTAGATTGGCGTTCCTGGTGGTGCTTCGAATATCGTTCATGTCCCATTCCATATCTTTTGTTCAGGCGGATACCTTGAAATCGCCAATCGAGAATTCCCGATCACAGATCGCCGCCCGTGTATCGGCATCATGAAAGATGCCAACCAAAGCCCGTCCTGCCGCTTTTGACGATCTGATCAAATCCAGTACCGCCTCGCGATTGGCCTGATCCAGCGATGCGGTTGGTTCATCCAGCAGCATTACCGGATAATCTGCAACAAATCCCCGTGCAATATTCACACGCTGTTGTTCCCCGCCGGAAAATGTCGCGGGGGCAAGGTGCCACAGGGATTCCGGCAAATTGACCCGGGTCAGCATCACGGCGGCCTGATCCCGAGCCGTTGCGCCATCAACGCCGCGCATTATCAATGGTTCTGCAACGACATTCAGCGTCGAAACCCGGGGCACGACCCGCAGAAACTGGCTGATATAGCCCAATGTCCAGCGCCGCACCTGCAAGATGTCGCGTGCATTGGCTTTTGCGATATCGACCCAGCCCCCCTTATGCAAAACCTCTACCTGTCCCCCCTGGCACAGATAATTGCCATAGATCATGCGCATCAGTGTGGATTTCCCCATGCCCGATGGGCCTGCCAGGGCAACACATTCCCCGGCACGGGCCTGCATGGTCAATCCCTTGAAAACCGGCAATGTGATCCCATCCTGATTGTGCAGAGTGAAGGATTTTTCAACATTGGTCAGGCGCAGTAAATCAGTCATAAAAGCTCCCTCCCCGTCTCATGGATGCAAGACAGAGGATACAAGTAGCTGGGTATAGGCATCTTGCGGATCATCCAGGACCTGATCGGTTAGTCCCGTTTCAACGATCAGGCCACGCCGCATCACCACCAGTCGATGGGACAGCAACCGGGCCACGGCCAGATCATGGGTGACGATGATCGCACTGAGCCCCATTTCCGAGACCAGCCCCCGCAACAGATCCAGCAATCGGGCCTGAACTGAAACATCCAGCCCCCCTGTCGGCTCATCCATGAAGACCAGACGCGGACCGGTCACAAGATTTCGTGCGATCTGCAATCGTTGCTGCATTCCGCCAGAGAATGTGTCCGGGCGGTCATCGATGCGGCTGACATCCACTTCGGTCTTTTCCAGCCAATCCAGTGCCTGTTCGCGAATATTGCCATAGTGGCGGGCACCGCCTGCCATCAGCCGTTCGCCCACATTGCCGCCAGCGCTGACTGTCATGCGCAATCCGTCCCGCGCATGTTGATGCACAAAGGCCCAGTCGGTGCGCATCAACATACGGCGTTGAGGCTCTGATACAGTATGCACATTCAATGCGGAGCCGAGGCGATCTGTATACAGAATCTCCCCTGAATCCGGCGTCAGTCGGCCGGCCAGACAATTCAACAGCGTTGTCTTACCCGACCCGGATTCTCCGACGATGCCGATCACTTCCCCTGGATACAGATCAAAGCTGATATCAGAACAGCCAAGATGCGGCCCATATGTCTTGGTAACGGATTGGACCGATAGTAAAGGCGTTTGGGCGTTTTCGGTCTCAGTCATTCTGCGGCCTCCTGCCCTGGGCCTTGATAGCCCTGCTGCTGACGTGTCGAACAATGATCGGTATCAGAACAAACGAACATCCGCGTGCCCTGATCATCCATGATCACCTCATCCAAGAAGCTGTTGGTTTCCCCACATAAAGAGCACGGTTCATCCCAGGCCTGAATTTCAAAAGGGTGATCCTCAAAATCCAGACTGACCACATCGGTATAGGGCGGCACGGCATAGATCCGCTTTTCCCGACCCGCGCCGAACAATTGCAGGGCGGCACAGCGATTCATTTTCGGATTATCAAATTTCGGCGTCGGCGATGGGTCCATGATATAGCGATCATTCACCTTCACCGGATAGGCATAGGTCGTCGCGATATGACCGTGGCGCGCAATATCCTCATACAGTTTCACATGCATCAGGCCGTATTCTTCCAGCGCATGCATTTTACGGGTCTCGGTCTCACGCGGTTCCAGAAAACGCAGCGGTTCCGGGATCGGCACCTGATAGACCAAAATCTGCCCTTCATGCAGCGGCATTTCGGGGATGCGGTGACGGGTTTGGATCAGGGTCGCATCCTCGGTCTTTTCTGTCGTCGCGACTCCGGCGACACGCTGAAAGAATTTACGGATAGAAACCGCATTGGTCGTGTCATCGGCCCCCTGGTCGATCACCTTCAAAACATCGTCAGGTTCCAGAATTGAGGCCGTGACCTGGATACCGCCCGTGCCCCAACCATAGGGCATGGGCATTTCACGCCCGGCAAAAGGAACCTGATAACCCGGCACGGCAACCGCCTTCAGCAAGGCGCGGCGGATCATCCGCTTGGTCTGTTCATCCAGATAGGCGAAATTGTATTCCAGCTCATCGTCTTGTGTTTCCGTACTCATTCTGCGGCCTCCTTTGCTTCGAAGGCTGTACCCTCTTCCACGTGTTTGCGCATTTTCCGCACCAGATTTAGCTCCGACTGGAAGTCCACATAGTGGGGTAACTTCAAATGCTCCACGAAGCCCGTTGCCTGAACGTTGTCACAATGGGACAGGACGAATTCCTCATCTTGGGAAGGCGCTGTGCGTTCCTCTCCCAGTTCCCCTGCCCGCAGTGATCGGTCCACCAGCGCCATGGCCATGGCCTTGCGCTCCCCATGTCCCAGCGCGACGCCATAACCCCGCGTGAATTGCGGCGGCGCAGTCTTGGAGCCCTTGAACTGGTTAATCATGTTGCATTCGGTCATTTCCATCTCGCCGATCTGGATGGGAAATCCCAGCTCTTCTGGCTGAAATTCAACCGCTACCCGCCCGACACGAATTTCACCGGCAAAAGGATGGTTCTTGGCATAGCCACGTTGGGTGGAATACCCCAAGGCCAGCAGGAACCCTTCATCCCCCCGCGCCAGGCTTTGCAATCGGGTCGATCGATCCATCGGGTATTCGACCGGGGTACGGGTAATATCCCCAGGCTGTGCCTGATCCTTGGATGCTTCAGGTGTCTCCACCAGCCCTTCGCCTGCCAGCAGGTCCAGCACGTGCCGCGCCTGAGGCATCGCTTCATCCATGGAAATCGCTTCCTCTGCACTGCCGCCATCTGCCGCCAGTTTGAAGTCAATCAGCCGATGCGTGTAATCGAAGGTCGGGCCCAGAATTTGACCGCCCGGCACATCCTTGAATGCAGCAGAGATACGGCGATCAATTTTCATTGCGCCAGTTTCGACCGGCAAACTATTGCCGAAACGAGCCAATGTCGTGCGATAGGCACGCACCAGAAAAATCGCTTCAATCATATCTCCGCGCGCCTGCTTCAGCGCTAGGGCCGCCAGATCTGGATCATAAACGGACCCTTCGGTCATCACACGCCCCACGGCCAGCTTCATCTGTTCGCGGATCTGATCCACCGTTAAGTCCGGGGTGGACGTCTTCCCGCGCCGATCTTCGGCCAGCAAGCGATGGGCATTATCAATCGCGCGCTCACCGCCTTTTACAGCAACATACATGGGTCTAAGCCTCCAATCGGGTTAGGCGTGTGCTGCGGGGGATCGCGGCAAGACTGTCTGGTCCCGCGAAAATGGTATCCACCCCCAATGGAAACAGCATCGCATTGCGCTCAAGGGCGTCCCAGGCGTCCGCGGTCATTCCACCAGGTGCAAAATCACACGTTGTTTCAATGCCTGGCCCGGCCAAACGCGCGCCCCCGACCACATCGAATCCGGGCACCAATGCTATGGCTGTCGCAGACCGGTCTGGGTATTCATCCGTGCCAATCGCTAAATCCAGCATGACTTGCGGCAGATCCGCGACCGGGAAAAAAGCGAACTGTGCCTTTGCAATATCCGCATCAAAGGGGGCACCGGTATGGAAGCTGAAATGTCCAATGATACGGTCATTGCGCAGATCTGGCGCCAACCAATAGGGCGTATCTGGATCCATCAGGCTTAAGGCAATGCAGACCGCCGCCCCATTCAAGGGGGCAGGAACCGGGGCCTTCACAGGCAGTAATTTCAATTCACCCGGCCGGGCCATCGCATCCAGAATGGTGCGAAAACTGACTGCAGCATCGCGAACCGGATCTGCAAAGCCGGGGGCCAAATCGGTAAGGGTCATCGTTTAATCCTCCCCTCGCACAAGGGTGAAAAAATCAACCTTCGTCGCCGCAACCTTTTTAGCGCGCGCCATATCCCGCGCCGCCTGTTCGGCCTTTAACGGCTCTATGATTGAATTCATGATTTCCAGTCGACGCTCCGGCTGTTGCAGCATCGCGTCCAACAGGGCACAGCAGCGCGCCTTTTTCTTGTCACGGCCCGCCTGATAAGCATGCCCGACTGTCCCATCAGACAATTTCACACTGCAGCGTGTCACCGTCATTTCGCCCATGTTAAAGGCTCCACCGGCCCCACCGATTCGGCCCTGGGTCATGATCAACCCGCTTTCCGGCTTCCGAAGAAATTCATAATCCGGTTTTTCAGGTACCGCTTCGAACAAGTCTGACAAACGGGCGGAAGGGGCCATGGACAAGACCCCTATCCAGGCTTGCCGGGCGCGCTGGTCATCAGACAAAGGCGCCCGCCAGGACCGATCATCCTCTATATCTGGGTTGGAATTTTCATTCCTCACAAACCGCCTCCTGTTAAGACAAAGATGCCACGACACTCAACAAACCAGTCAAAGGTCTAGACAGTCGTCAATTTTTCGTATAGACGTCTAGACAAATATAAGATGCCTAAGCTTAGACCCAATTGCAAGATCGAAGCATGGCATTGATGATGAAATTCTTGTGACGGGTGGCATAACCAAAGGGGCAAGTCGTGTATCTTTCTGATGGAGAACCAATTTGGCGACAGATTGCCGGCTCATTAGAGGCCGAAATCGACCAGGGCGTCTATGAGCCGGGGGACCGTCTTCCCACAGAAGCCGACCTGTCGCGTCGTTTTGCTGTCAATCGCCACACCGTTCGCCGCGCAATGAGTTACCTTCAGGAAATTGGCAAGGTCCGAATTGAACAAGGGCGCGGCACATTTGTCCAAAGTGACCTGATCGAATATCCCATTGGGGAGCGTACCCGCTTCACCCAAAACATCACCAGTGGCAACCGCATGCCCAGCAAGACACTGCTGCGGACCGAACAGGTCCGTGCCGACGCGGTCATTGCCCGAAATCTGGATCTGCGGAAGGGTGCCCCCGTCGTGCTGTTGGAAGCGGTCAGTGAAGTTGATGGTCGCCCGATCAGTGTTGCCACTCATTACTTCCCCGCAAAACGATTTGCGGGAATGATTGCAGCCTTTCGTGACACTTTATCGATCACCGCCGCCCTGGATGCCTGTGGCGTGCACGATTACAAAAGGTTTTCCACACGCATCACCGCCACAATGCCAACGCGCCAACTGGCGATTCATTTACAGCAGCCTCCAACACGCCCCGTCCTGCAGACAGAAAGCATCAATGTGGATCTGGACGGGCGCGCAATTGAGTACGGCCTGTCCTATTATGCAAGTGACCGCACGCAATTGATTGTAGAAAGCGAACCCCTGCGAGAGCACTCGGCCATTAAAAAGCCCAGCTGATCCGCGCGCCATTGGCATAACGCTTGCATAAATACCCTCAATGCAAACCGATTGAGGATTTGGGTTATGCTGGAAGCCGCAGCGTTTAGCCTTTTCAGTGCTGGAGCCTCCCTATTAACGGGAACAGAAAAGCGTCCGGAAAANGAGGACGTTGCCGATTCTAACGCAAACTCTTTTATCGCCAACCTCTTCAATTCAAATGACAAAGAGGTAAAATCAACCAGCCTGTCCTTTGCCGACATTGCAAAAATGTTCGATGTCACCGGCATATCCCCAACCGAGATTGACCAACTGGCAGGCGCGTTGAAAGACAGCGGTGCTGCCAGTGATCAGGATATCCTGCAGTTACAGACCAAGGGCTCAGAGTTCCTGTCAAATCTGCCGGGCAATTATTACTCTGGCGGAAAACTTGACGAGAAGACCGACCTGCTCGGATTCATGCAATCGGCCCTGTCACAGGCTCAGGCGGCTGGAGAGCCAACAGAATCCCTGGCGTCCCAGGTTTCCCTACTCTCCAATCTGGCAGCAGCAAATTCCGCAGGAACCGCGCAAATCAATGCAGGGTTTTCCTCAAATCTGGCTTCTGGAACATTGCGGACTTTGATCGCGCTTCAAGGCTAGAGTCTTGATTGCGCAAGGGGGGCACACTAGGGTCAGTGACCATCCGTAACCCTTGCCCTCAGGATTATCCTCAATGCGCTTTACCAGCACGTCCAGCTATGTCGCCTCCGAAGATCTTGCCGTCGCCGTGAATGCCGCTGTCACACTGCAACGCCCCTTGCTGGTCAAGGGAGAGCCTGGTACCGGAAAGACGCAATTGGCGCGGGAAATCGCAACCGCCCTGGACCGCCCCTTTATCGAATGGCATGTGAAATCCACCACCAAGGCGCAGCAGGGTCTGTATGAATATGATGCCGTCAGTCGCCTGCGCGACAGCCAGTTGGGCGATGAGCGGGTGCATGACATCCGCAACTACATCATCAAAGGAAAACTGTGGGAGGCGTTCACGACTGATCCGGCCCCTGTCCTGTTGATTGACGAGGTGGACAAGGCCGATATCGAATTCCCCAATGATCTGTTGCTGGAACTGGACCGCATGGAATTCCATGTCTATGAGACAAAGGAAGTGATCCGGGCGGAAAAGCGCCCCATCGTGATCATCACGTCGAATAATGAGAAAGAATTGCCCGACGCCTTCCTGCGACGCTGTTTCTTCCATTTCATCCGCTTCCCTGACCCTGAGACCATGGAACAGATCGTTCAGGTTCACTTTCCCGATATCAAGAAGCGGCTGTTGAGCGAGGCCCTGGCCCTGTTCTTCCAGGTGCGCGAGGTTCAAGGCCTGAAAAAGCGCCCCTCAACCTCTGAATTGCTGGATTGGATCAAGCTGCTGATGGTGGAAGATATCTCCCCCGAAACATTGCGTGAAACAGACCCCAGCAAGGCCATCCCCCCGCTGCATGGCGCGTTGCTTAAGAATGAACAGGACGTACATCTGTTTGAGCGTCTGGCCTTCCTGTCCCGCCGGGAAGGATCAAGAGGCTAAGGATTTGGGCTGGTTGTCAAAGCGAGTTTGATCAGGCCAAAGAACGTTTCGGGCCCACTGAATTCCCACCCGATATGGGTTCCGCATTCAACACACAGCGCAACCCGCCATGCGAGTCCCGGAAACCAGGAAAATTGTGTGCTGGGCCGGCCCAACATACCCGCGCCTGGTGCGTGAATAAAACACTGTACCGTGAAGACGTGGCCTGCCGGATTGAAGACCGTGTGTTGATGTGCGCCGCGCCTATGAATGGCGAAACATTGCCGCGTCACTGTGGCATGGCATTTCGCACAGAAAAGACGATCATCGCCCTGCCCTTCCTGCACTTCATTCTTGTCGCTTTGTTCCGTGTCCAGCATGGTGCGCAAACAGTGTGAGTCCCCACCCTATGAGGCAAGCAAAAATGAGCAGATTTAACGGACAACGCGCCATCGTGACCGCCGCTGGGGGCGGCATCGCACGGACCATCGCGGAACAATTACATCGCGAGGGCGCTGCGGTCTTTGCTGGCGATGTTGATATCAAGGGCCTGTCCAGTCTGCCCGATGGGATATCCTATCAACGCTGTGACGTTTCAAACCGCATAGAAGTTGATGCGTTCTTTGATGCCGCCCTAGCCCATCTGGGCGGTGTGGATATCCTGATCAATGCAGCGGGAATAAAGGGACCAACCGGCGTCATTGAAGATACCGATCCCTCCGCCTGGGCTGCCTGCATCGATGTCAATCTGACCGGTGCCTATCATTGCCTCAGGCGGGTATTGGGCCCAATGAAGGCGCAGGGCTCCGGCTCCATCATCAATTTCTCCTCAACAGGCGGCCTGTATGGCTATCCGGAACGCAGCCCCTATTGTGCGGCGAAATGGGCAATTATCGGCCTGACCAAAACGGCAGCTGCAGAGGCTGGCCCGTCCGGTGTGCGGGTCAATGCCCTGTGCCCCGGCTCCGTCGAAGGCGACCGCATGGACAGGGTAATTGCGGACGAAGCCTTAACGACCGGAAAAAGTGTTGAGCAGATCCGTGCGGATTATGTGAAAGATACCAGCATGCGCTGTTTCGTGACCGCAGAAGACATATCCGAAATGGCGCTGTTCCTGTGCTCCAAGGCCGGTGCACGGGTTTCCGGCCAGGCCATCAGCGTGGACGGCCATACCAGCATGCTATAAGGGCCGCAGCCGCCTTGCATCCAGGGCACCCTGAAGGATGAAGCTGGCTGCCATTTTGTCGACCACCTGACCGCGCCGGGCGCGGGTCATATCGGCCTGTTCGATCAGCACACGTTCCACCGCGCTGGTCGACAGACGCTCGTCCCAGAAGGCGATGGGCATGTCCCATTTCGCGACGGAAATCAGATTGCGGGCGAATTGGCGTGACGACTGACAGCGCTTGCCTTCCGTTCCATCCATATTGACCGGCAGGCCGATGACCAGGCCGCCAATACGGCGATCCGCCACGATTTCAGCCAGCCGCGCGACATCCTGCGTGAACTTTGCGCGCCGGATGGTTTCCAGGGGCGACGCAATGCTGCCGGCGGGATCCCCAATGGCGATCCCGATGGTTTTTTCCCCCAGATCAAGGCCTAAAAGGCTGACCCCGGCGGGCAGGTCATAGACGGTTTCTAAGATCATGACTGTGCATAGGGCGTGATCAGCCTTTGGGCAAGCCTGACGACTTGCCGCGCTGGAAGGCGGGTGATAGTTTCCGCGCACAAATTCATCCCGATATNCAACGCAGAGAGCCGCNCATGGCCATTGATACCAAAACCGTCGCCCGCGTTGCCCATCTGGCGCGCATCGCATTGCCAGAAGACCGTCAGAACTCGCTGGCGGCAGAACTGGATACGATCGTCGCCTGGGTCGAGCAATTGTCCGAAGTGGATACGGACGGCGTGCAACCCATGTCATCGGCCGTTGAGATGACCGCTCAATGGCGGGAGGATAAAGTGACAGATGGTGGCTATCCGGAAAAGATTGTCGCCAATGCACCAGACCCGGTCGGTGATTTCTTCTCCGTCCCCAAAGTTGTTGAATAGGAGCTGGGGGCGATGAGCGACCTTCTGGATTTAAGCCTGGCAGATGCCCGAGACGGCCTGCGTAAGAAAGCATTCACCGCTGTTGAACTGACAGAGGCCTATCTGGCCGCCATGGATAAGACCAGGGTGCTGAATGCCTATATCACCGAAACACCGGACCAGGCCCGCGCCATGGCCGCAGACAGCGACAAGCGATTGGCTGCAGGCACGGCGGGGCCATTGGAAGGCATCCCCTTGGGTGTGAAGGATCTGTATTGTACCGAAGGGGTGCTGACGACAGCCGCCTCTCACATTCTAGACGGGTTCAAGCCGCCCTATGAATCGACGGTCAGCGGCAAGCTGTGGTCGGCAGGTGCAGTGCTGTTGGGTAAGACCAATCTGGATGAATTTGCCATGGGGTCGTCCAACACGACCAGTTTCTATGGGCCCGTCCGTAATCCCTGGCAGGATAAGACCGATCCGGACAAGGCCCTGGTGCCCGGCGGGTCGTCCGGCGGGTCGGCGGCGGTTGTTGCCGCACGCTCCGCCCTGGCCAGCATTGGTACAGATACCGGCGGATCGATCCGCCAGCCTGCGGCCCTAACCGGTACTGTGGGCCTGAAACCGACTTATGGCCGGTGCAGCCGGTGGGGTGTCGTCGCCTTCGCCAGTTCCCTGGATCAGGCTGGGCCCTTCACACGAACGGTTCGCGATGGCGCGATTATGCTGGGTGCGATGGCCGGACATGACGCGAAGGATTCAACCAGCGCCAATATCGCTGTCCCTGATTTCGAAGCTGCCCTGAAACGGGGCGTCAAAGGGCTGCGCATCGGCATTCCACAGGAATACCGCCTGAAAAGCCTGGCCGATGAAATCGATGATCTGTGGCAACGCGGCATTGATTGGCTGCGGGCGGCCGGTGCGGAAATTGTGGATATCTCCCTGCCCCATACGAAATATGCGCTGCCCGCCTATTACATCATCGCCCCGGCGGAGGCCTCATCCAATCTGGCGCGGTATGACGGCGTACGGTATGGCCTGCGCAGCGAGGGCAAGACCCTGGATGAGATGTACGCGAACACCCGTCGCGATGGCTTTGGCAATGAAGTACAGCGCCGGGTTCTGATTGGTACCTATGTGCTGTCCGCCGGGTATTACGATGCGTATTACCTGAAAGCGCAGAAGGTGCGTACGCGCATTGCAGAAGACTTCCGCAATGCCTGGTCTCAATGCGACGTCATGCTGACGCCTGCAACACCGTCTGCCGCCTTTGGCATAGATGACAAGCAGGATGACCCGATCCAGATGTATCTGAACGATGTCTTTACAGTGACGGTCAATCTGGCGGGGCTGCCAGGAATTGCCGTCCCTGCCGGATTGGACCACAAGGGCCTGCCGCTGGGCCTGCAATTGATCGGCAAACCGTTTGATGAGGAAACCCTGCTACAGACGGCCCAGGCCCTGGAAGACGCCGCACAGTTTTCCGCCGTCGCAGGATTGCGCGCGTAACGAAAGCATCACGCGGACGCGTGATGCTTTACCGGGGCACCTGCTGGTCTATTTCTTCTGCGATAGCCGGGGCGGCTAAATCCGGGGCATAGGCGGCCTGGGCAGCACGGGGTTCATAGGCTTCCTGATCCTCCTCCGGCACCGGCTCTTTGCGCATAATGCGATAGGCGACAAACAGCCCATAGCTACAGGCGATCACCACTGCCACATACATATAGGCCGTAACGCCCAAAAAACTGGTCAGAACTGTTGTCGCGCCAGGCAGGATAAAGGCCGATGCCGACCAGGCGAACAGCATCGTCATGGACAGTGAAACATAATATTGCGGCTCTGCCCGGTCATTGGCATGGGCAGTAGCGACAGCATAAATCGTCTCCGTCGCCCCGGCCCAGATCCCAAACAAGGCAATCATCAGCCATAGGTTCATTCCTTCCAGCCGCGTACAGATCAATGCAAAAACCACGATGATCACACAGGCAATGATCAGAACGATCCGGCGATCCATTCGGTCCGACAGGGCACCCAACGGCATCTGCACCGCAATCATGCCAAACTGCATCAGGAAAACCAGCAGCCCGATATCAGACTGGGAATACCCTGTTTCCTGGGCATAAATTGGGGCGAAGCCTTGCACCATCATGGTCAATCCACCAACAGCGAGCAACCCAACCAGACCCACAGGGGATATGCGCCACACCGCGCGCAGTGCGACCTTAACGGCCTCTGGCGGTGGCGGGGTGGGTAAATTGGTCAACCCCACCGGCAAAATAGCCAAAGTCCCAAACAGCACCGCGATCATCGGGCCAATCGGTGTTTCAAGGTCAATCCACGCGATCAGATACCCACCAAGTCCGATGCACAGCACATAAGACATATAGAAAATTGCCATAACGCGGCCGCGCCACTCATTGGGGCAGGAATCATTCATCCAGCTTTGCGCGATGATGAACAGGCCCGTCACAGCAAATCCATAGGCAAACCGCGCCCCGATCCACAGGATTGGATCAAGGGTCATGCCGATCAATAGATGGGTCAGCAACATGACCGACGCCAATGTCATGAAGGCCCGCGCATGCCCTACCCGCTTCACAAGGCGCCCAACGGCCAGACATCCCAGGAATCCCCCTGCCGCCATACCTGTCAGTATCCATCCCGCCATCGAGGGGGGATAGCCCAATCCTCCCAACCGGGTCGGCACATAGGCGAATATCAGACCATTCCCAACCGCCACCAATGCCATGGACAAAATCAAGCCCGCAACGGCAAAGGGCGGTGGGGTAATGACGCGCTGTGACGCCGACAGTCGGGATGTTTGGGTCATAAGGCCTCAACGAAAAAAAACGGTCATCCTCTTTCGGACGATCTGGCCCTGGGGTCAATCCGTTCCATGCGGTCACCTTGTGATAAACCGACTGTGATTTGTGCGGATCAAGAACCCGGCCCTATTCTAACGGCGGTTCAACACACCAAGAGATAAGGTAAGGTTTGATGAAGAAACTGACATTTGCACTGTGTTTCGCCCTATCCAGCTTCGCCCTATCCTCAACCCACGCAGCCGAAGGGCAGCGCGTCACCCTGACAGGGGAATTGATTGATACCTGGTGCTACACGTCTGAAATCATGTATGCGCTGGGCACCGCCCATCACAAATGCGCTGTGTGGTGTGCCGTGGGCGGCATCCCCGTCAGCATTCGCACCGACGATGATCAGGTTTATGTGATCCTGAAGGTGGAAGAAGATGACACCAGCGTCGCCAATCCCCGGCTGGTGCAGATTCAAACCCATCAGGTCACCGTGAACGGCGACTTATATGCCCGTGACGGTGTGAATTACCTGATTGTCGATCAGGTCGCCGATGATCATGGCATCGTCCATGTAAATCATGAAGATTTTGGCATTCAGCCGTTCTGAGGAGGAGAATAAGTGATGATGAAGCGGTTCCTTCCTTTCCTGATGCTCAGCCTTACAGGCTTTTCCNCCCCCATTCAGGCCGCCGATTCGTGGGGCATTAATGGTGAGGAAAAGGCCCGCATTCAAGTCACCGTGGTAGACCTGTTATGTGAACTGACAGGAAACTGCGCCGACAATTGCGGCGACGGCACACGTCAACTTGGCCTGTTGCAGGATGATGGAACCCTGCTGCTGCCAGCCAAGAATAATGATATTTTTGCAGGCGCAACGGCGGATTTGATCCCCTTCTGTGGCAAGAAGATCGAAGCAGACGGCCTACTGATCAAAAAAGATCAGATCACCATGTTCGCGCTGCAGTTCAAACGGGAATTGCCTGATGGAAAATGGAGCCGCGCCAATTGGTTCACCAAAGACTGGGCCGAACGCAATGGTCAGGATGCGGATCGCTGGTTTGAAAAAGATCCAACGATTAAGGCCGAATTAGAAAGAACCGGTATTCTGGGTCTGCCGGGCGTACCTTATGTCCCGCAATAAGGCCTTTCTGATAGCAGTTCTGATCTTTATCGGGATTGGAACGGCCCGGGCAGATACCGTGTTTCCCCCCAATCTGTTTGGCGGTCCCTTCAGTCTGACAGACGAAAGGGGAAACACGGTCACGAATGCGGATTTTCGCGGTCAATTCATGCTGATCTATTTCGGCTATACATTTTGCCCGGATATCTGTCCCGGCGATTTATCCAGACTGGCAACGGCGTTGGACAGCATGCCACCAGAAAATGCTGATCGGGTGCAGCCGATCTTCATCACCGTGGACCCGGAACGCGACACACCGGACATTACGGGCCCTTATGCCGCCGCCTTTCATCCAAGATTTCTGGGCCTGTCGGGCGCCCCGGACGCTGTGAAGCAGGCAGTTATCGCCTATCGCGTCCATCGGGCAAAGGTTTTCCCGGAAGGGGCCGCGCCCGATGATTATCTTGTCAGCCATTCGCCAAATGCCTATCTGATGGGGCCGGATGGTGGGTTCCTGACCCTGTTCCCCCACGACAGCGATCCTTCAGCGATCGCAGCCGCCATCACGGCTTATGTGCAGGATGCCAGTGGCAGCTAGAGCAAACTCAAATCATTCATGGTTGCTCTGGTTACTTCCCTGACAGACGGGCGATGGTGTTGGTGGTGGATTGCCCCTCCACCAATTGGGCCAGAACGATCCGACCGCCCCAGGATTCCACTTCCTTAGCGCCGACCACGGTTTCCCGGGTATAGTCAGCCCCTTTGATCAGAACATCCGGTTCCAGCGCCTTGATCAGGGTCATGGGGGTGTCTTCGCCAAAGATCACGACCATATCGACATCGGCCAGTGCTGCAAGGACACTGGCCCGTGCGACCTCTGCCTGAACCGGGCGGCTGGGGCCCTTCAGGCGCGCGACAGAGGCATCACTGTTCAAGCCCAGCACAAGGCGGTCACACGCCGCCCGCGCCTGAGAAATCAGGGAGATATGGCCTGGATGCAGCAGATCGAAACAGCCATTGGTAAAGCCAACGGATTTCCCCGCCCGTCGCCAGGCGGCAACCCGATCCTGTGCCTCCGCCAGGGTCAGGACCTTGGCCTCCCCCCGTGCGAAACTTTCTTCATGGCTGTCATTTAAGATTTCGCCGGGATAGGCAACGGCGGTGCCGGTTTTCGCAACAACAATCCCCGCCGCCCGATTGGCAAGCGTTGCCGCATCCTTTTGGGACAGACCAGCGGCAAGCCCCGCCGCCAGGGCCGCAACCACCGTGTCACCGGCCCCCGCCACATCAAACACTTCCCGTGCGCGGGCTGGCAGATGGTCCACGGAAACCGTTCCTGATGGATCCTGCCGATACAGGGTCATGCCCTGTTCGGACCGGGTCGCCAACACGCCCTTCACCCCACTGATGCGAACAACGCTTTCACACGCCGCGATGACAGCCGGATCACTATCGGTTGGTGCATCACTTGCCAATGCCAGTTCCGCCCTGTTGGGGGTCACCAGATCCGCGCCGCGATATTTAGAAAAATCACGCCCCTTCGGATCCACGATAATCGGACATCCCTGGGCCGTCGCTGCCGCAATCAAATCCTGAATCAGGCGGTCAGACAGCACCCCTTTGCCATAATCAGACAAAATCAGGGCACCGACAGAAGGCAGGGCGGACAAGGCCGCATTGCGCACCGCATCCGCCGTCGGGATTTCCAAGGGGCTGCGTCGTTCCTGGTCGGCACGCAACAATTGCGCGCGCCCGGCCATAAACCGCGTCTTGACTGCTGTCGGGCGGTCGCTGGCAGGAATCAAATGGGCCGTCGCCCCCACGACACCATCAATCAGCCCCTGCACCTCTTGCGCCGCACTGTCATCCCCTACCACACCGACAAGAACACAGCGTGTGCCCAGAGCACAGACATTTCGAGCCACATTGGCAGCCCCACCCAGAGCGGCGCGCTCGCGCGTTACACTCAAGACCGGGATCGGGGCTTCAGGCGAAATTCGCTCAACTTGCCCTTCAACGAACCGGTCCAGCATCACATCGCCGACACACAGCACAGCCGCTGCGCTTATCTGCTCCAGAATGGCCGCAAGATCGGTATCTCTCATTGGTGTTTAATCCTGTCTGGATAGGCATGAAGGAAGGATCCCTCGGTACTCCAGAACAGTCCCGCCGTCAAATATCCCCCCTTCCCGCTGCCGGTATCCAAACCGATCCGGTTGGGGTGAATATCCGGCTTGGGGCTGGGCGAATGACCATGAACGACACATCCCCCAAAATCAGCATCAGAGTGAAGAAAGCGGTCTCGAATCCAGATCATGTCCTCATCGCGTTGATCCGCAAATGGAATGCCGGGCCGTAAACCTGCATGCACAAAGATATAATCCCCAGCCCGATAGGAAACCTGCAAGCCTTCCAGAAACCGCCAGTGCGCGTCGGGCACCACGGTGGCCAAGACACTGCGGAATTCAATCAGTGCATTGGTGTCATCAAGATCATTTGGTGTCTCAACGCCATAGCTTGCTGATGTCATGTCACCGCCATTACGCAGCCAATGATACCCCTTGGTCAAATCCCCGGCTTGCAGGAATGCCACCATCATTTCTTCATGATTGCCTTTCAGGAAGACTGCGGTGGGATCATCCTGTTGCACACGACACAGGCGATCAATGACCTGAGCGGAATTCGGGCCGCGATCCACATAATCCCCCAGAAAGATCAAACGATCCGTCCTGCCCTGTCTCCTTCGATCAGGGCGATCAGAAATCTGGCACAGCAGATTATTCAATAGGTCCAAATGACCATGAACATCACCCACCGCGATCAGGCATTCACCCTGCGGTGCATAATATTTCGACGCATGGTCCGGGTCCGGAATGCCTTAAGCTCCTGTTTCCGTGGGGGCCTCGCCATAGCTGGCCCATTCTTCGCGACCGCCGCGGTTATCAAGATAATTGGCCAGCGCCACCACAACGGCGCGGTCATACTTCTTGTTCCCATCGGCCAGCAGGATATCCAGTGCCTTATCGACACTCATGCCCGACCGCCAGGCCCGTGCGCTGACCATGCCGACAAAGGCATTGGCGACGGCTGCAATGCGCGCCGTAATGACAATATCCTTGCCCGCCAGACCATCAGGCGTGCCCGTGCCGTCATAGTGTTCCTGCAAGTGGCGCAAGGTATCATAAACCGGCCCATCAAAGTCGATCTTGGACACCAGTTCAGCGCTGGTCAACACCGACTCCTGAATCATCCTGACCTCTTCATCGGTCAGCTTACCCTGTTTGGTCAACAGTTCTTCGGGTACCGTGATCTTGCCCAGATTCATCAGACTGCCCGCGATCGCAGCGGTTTCCATCATCACCCGCTCGGCCTGCATTTCCTGCGCAACGGCGCGCGATACTTCACCCACACGAACCGAGTGATTGGCAGAGAATGGATCGCGGCGATCCACGACTGACACCAATGTACCGACCAACTGTCGCATAACGGTTTCGCGCTTTTCGCGTTCCAGCACGCTTTCAGTGATGTCCTGGCTGACCATCAGAACGCCCGGCGGGAAATCTTCCCGTGCGGGAAGTGGCTGGAAATCCGTCCGATAGACCTTGGGCCCATCATTCCCCAATTCCATTTCATGGGTGACGGTCAGACGCTCGTTCTTCGCCAATGCCTCTTTGACCCAGGCATGAATACGCTTGCCCTCAATTGGCCCCAAAATGGCGGAGACGTGCTTGTCAAACATGTCAGACCGATCCATGCGGGACAATTGCAGCGCGGTTTTGTTAAACCAGCGGTAATGACCATTTTCATCCAGAATCACGATGCTGTTGGGCTGGCTGTCGGTCACGGTGTGCATAAAGTTCCGCTGACCCTGGAAACGGTTTGCCAGTTCTTCAAACTTGGCCGCCGCTTCCGTCGCACGCTGGGACGTTCCATAATACCACAGCGCCAGCATCCCGATCAGAACCAGGATGATGATCACCCCGAAAACGATCATCAGCAATTGCAGTCGGTCTTCCGATTCCTTCAGGGCTTCTGCGGTATCCACCTTATAGACCAACGTCCACGGTACCTGATTGAAGGCCCGGGAGATTGCCAGCACCTCGTTCCCGGCATAGTCGGTAACGGTCGCAAAGCCCCCCACGGTGCGCACCGCCCAGGCCGACGCCAGATTGGGCGTATCAGCCGCCAGACTTTTCTGCAGCGGGGCCGTCCCATCGGCGCGCGGTGTCAGATATTCGATCTTGTTGCCATTCTGACGCACGATCATGGTCTCAGCGGTTTCTTCGGTCGCGCCTGGCTGTTCCAACAGGGGATACAGTTCGTCGGCAATTTCCTTAACGCCAACCACATACCCCAATTGGGATTCCGCTGACTCATCGGCCTGTACCGCATAAACCGGCACAAGGAAGGCCATGGCAGAATTTCCGCGCTCGTTAATGAATACATCGGAAACTGAGGTCACACCCCGTTCCGCCTGTTCCAAAAAGGCCCGGACAGGCCCTTGCAAAGGGGGGAAACCTGAACTGGAAACGATGATGAAATTGTCCATGTCAATCAGGGCCAAGCCAGCGACGCCCGCCTTTTGCACATTGGCATTCACCTGAGGGCCCTGAACATCGCTTTTAAAACCCGCGCGCTCTCCAACCACTTCCAACAAATTACCCAGATATCCTAATTCTGGCGGGGCATCATCTGCACTGGCGCTGGTGCCGGATTCATGGAAAACGGTCAGATACAACTGCACAGACGCATTATCCGCAATCCCGCGCAAATCTGCCAATTGCCGGTCAATCCAACGATTAATGTCCGTATAACGGCTGTCGATGACGATAGACATACGGCTTTGCCACTGACGCATTTCGCGATCCCGTTCAGACGTCGCGAACTGCATCATCAGAAAGACGCCAACGGCGATGAAAATCGCAACGCCGCCCCCCGTCAGAGCCATTTTCAGGCCGGCGCTCATGCTTGCCTTGCCTGCTTTACTATCGTCTTTGGTCGTGCTGCTCACAAAACCTTCCCCCCGGTCAAATACCTTAAAGCCTGAAACGTTTCTCACCAACGGCGCTCAGACCAATTCGCGTTTTTTCGCGGACCGATAATGCCCAAAAACCGAACGCTCGTACACCCTTTACAGTAAAATTTAAAAGGTCCCTGACATTCGAGCAATTTTTCATGCAAAATTTTTGCAGGCCCGACGGATTGATCCTATAGTCGCGGCGTTGTTGGTTCGACTTTAAGAGGCCTCTATGGCACAAAACAGATCAAATTGGATGTGCATAATAGGGTTGCTGGTCGCCCAACTGACGCTGTCGCTTATCTGGACAAGCGGCGCATCGGCCGCTGTTAATTTGTTTGGCAGCAAAGAACTCAGTTCCACAAAACTGGAAAAGTTTGAAAAGTGGACCGGCGTGCTGGAACGTTATGCCAAGGACGAACCCAATGAACTGGCAAAATGCCAGATCACCGCATCGGAACCCTGTCATATCGCCAAATGGCGAATATTCCTGAATAAATTGAAGGGCTTGGCGCCCCTGGATCAATTGGAATACGTCAATAAGTACCTGAACCAATACGCCTATCTTCTGGATCCCATCAACTATGGCAAAAAAGATTACTGGGCGACCCCAAAGGAATTCATGTATCGCACCGGTGATTGCGAAGACTATGCCATCAGCAAATATGTATCCCTGGTTCATCTGGGATGGCCCAAGGAAAATATGCGCATTGTCGTCTTGCAGGATCAGAACCTGAATGTCGCCCATGCCATCCTGGTTGTGTATATCAACGATCAGGCCCTTGTGCTGGACAACCAGATTCCACAGGTCATCGATTCAACCCGCATCAAACATTACAAGCCCATTTTCTCAATCACCGACGGACGCTGGTGGCTGCATCGCAGCTAACCGTCTTTGGTCGTTTCGGATTTTCAATGATAGCCTGCCTGCAAATAGCGTGTGGGCGTGTCCCCCAAAGTCCGACGGAACATGGCGATAAAAGCAGACGGACTTTCATACCCCAAATCCAGTGCAACCGTTGTCACAGGCGTTCCGGCAGACAGGCGCTCCAACGCCGATAACAACACCCGCTGTCGGCGCCACGCCCCGAAGGTCATTCCCGTTTCCTGCTGAAACAATCGCGCCAGGGTTCGGCCCGCCGCACCAACGCTGTGGGCTATTTCCTCTAGCGGGCGACGATCCGACGGATCGGCAAGCAATGCATCTGTTGCCGCCTTAAGCCGGGGATCGTTGGGCAATGGCAGATGCAGGAATGCGGGCAGTGCTGCGCGAATGCGGTCCAACAGGCACGCCATCAGACGACCATCTGCCCCCTCTTCATCCCAATCACGGGGCAGCGCCGCCGCCGCCAGGATCAGATTCCTCAGCAGCGGGTCAACGGATAGAACCGTGCAGGTTTCCGGCATTCCCCCAATCCGATCCGCTGCAATATACAGGCTGCGAAACTTTGCGAAACTGACGGTTTCAATCGTATGCATGACGCCAGGCGGCAGCCAGACCGCCATGGCGGGTGGGGCCAGAAACCGCCCCTGATCCGTCACGACAGTCAAAACCCCTTCGGCAGAATAAGTAAATTGCGCCCAGTCATGGGCATGGATGTTAAACTGTTCCTCTCGTGCCATATCAAAGGCACGGACTTCTACGGAGCGGGCCAGTGCCGTGGGAACCGGCGAACGTGGGCTTTGTCTCTTTTGCGTCATAATTCAATTATATATCGTAAAACCGCCCAGAAAGCGATATTTCTTTTCAGCGACAGGCTGCTACTGTCCGATACATGTCCGCATAAAGACAACAAGGTTCAGCCGCGCCCATGATATCGATTATGATCTGCAAAACATTGAGGGATATGGCGAAATGGCAATCATGCTTCGCCCAAACTCGCCGCGCCAACCTGTTGCAAAGCATCGAATACGGCCTGTCCTATGGCCAGTTCATGGGTCAGAAGCCGCGTCAGGCCTTCATCCAGATTGATGGACAACCCGCTGGTATATGCCAGTTGATGGAGGCCGGTGTGCTGAACAATGCGATACATGCCATCATTGTGGATCGGGGGCCGCTGTGGCTGGACGGATTTGGTACAAAGGACCACCATGTCGCATTCTGGCAGGAATTTGATCGCCTGTATAAACGCCGATTGGGGCGCAAACGACGCATTTTTCCGGAATTGACTATGCGGGAAGCATCAGTGGCAGATATGGAGGGGCTGGGATTCACGCGCCTTGCCGGTCCAGGCTATCAAACCATCTGGCTGGATTTGCGCCCAGGCCTTGACGTATTGCGCGGGAATCTCAAGAGCAAATGGCGCGGCCCTCTATCCAAGGCAGAACGATCCGATCTGGAGGTTCAGTGGGACAGTGATGGCACGTCCTTCCCAATGCTTTTAAACGGCTATGTCGCCGATAAAGGAAACCGGGGGTATCAGGGGCCTTCGTCAAAGCTGCTGCAAATCCTGGCCCGATATTTCAGTGTCAAACAGAACCTTCTTATCGGGCGGGCCCAGCAAGGGGCGACAACCGTCGCGGCCATCATGATCCTGTGTCATGGGCGCAGTGCTACCTATCAGACCGGCTGGACAACACCCGCAGGCCGCGCCTGCAATGCGCATAACCTATTGTTATGGAATGCCCTGCAAGTGTTGCAGGATCGTAATATACAAGATTTTGACCTGGGGGGCGTCAGCGACGGGGCCGCCCGTGCCGTAAAAAAATTCAAAGAAGGCATGGGGGGAGAGACCGTCGAATTGCTCGGGATATTTAATTAGATCATCTGGCTGTTTCTAAATATCGAATGTCATTATATCGCAAGCAAGCCGATCCAGTGGGGCGTATATCTGTCTCCACACTTTTCTTTGGAGCCCCCTATGTCCCGTTACGTTCCCAAATTCCTGCAAGGCCCACGCGGCATGCTAATCCTGATGGCCTTTGCCATGGCGGTCAGCATGAATGCCTGGTTCGCGCTGCTGAACAATTTCGTGGTGGAACGGGCCGCTTTTACCGGGCGAGAGATTGGCTTCTTACAGTCTATTCGAGAAATTCCAGGCTTTCTGTCCTTTGCAGCCGTGCTGCTGCTGCCCTTCATTCGGGAACAGAACCTGGCCTTTCTGTCACTGGCCTTGCTGGGCATCGGGACCGCGCTTACTGGCTATTTCCCCACTGAATTTGGGCTGTATGCCACGACGCTGCTGATGTCGACAGGATTTCACTATTACGAAACCATGAACCAGTCGCTCACACTGCAGTTAATCGACAAGAAAAATGCGGCTGTTCATCTGGCAACTCAGTTGAAAGCCGCCTCTTTGGGCACCTTGGCAATCTTCATCGTGATCATGATCTGCTTTGATGAAAAGCTTATGCTGTTGGTGCAGGATTTCTTTGGTGTCGAAAACCCCTTTCCCGGGTTCAATCTGGGCTATGTGCCGCTGTATGTTGGGGCTGGTATTTTCACGTTGGCTGTCGCCGTTTTCTGCAAGGCCTATTATCCCTTTTATGAAGGGCCGGAGATTCAGACAAAAACCCTGTTTCTGCGCAGCCGGTACTGGCTGTATTACGCGCTGACTTTCATGGGCGGTGCGCGTCGCCAGATCTTCATGGTCTTTGCCGCCTTCCTGATGGTGGAGAAATTCGGCTATGACGTCACCGCGATCACGCTTCTGTATATGATTAACCTGATTGCCAATATTTTCATCGCGCCGACTTTGGGGCGGCTGATCCGCCGTTTTGGGGAGCGCAACACACTGATCTTTGAGTATATCGGTCTAATTTGCGTCTTCACAGGGTATGCTTTCGTAGACGATCATATCATCGCCGCAGCCCTATATGTCATAGATCACCTGTTCTTTGCCTTCGCGATCTCCATCAAGACCTATTTCCAGAAGATCGCCGCGCCCAAGGACATCGCATCGACCGCGGGGGTCAGTTTCACAATCAACCATATCGCCGCTGTAGGCCTGCCTGCTGTCTTTGGCTTTATCTGGTTGGGAAATCCATCGATGGTCTTTTTCATTGGCGCTGGGATGGCTGTGATTTCACTGCTGCTGGCCCTGCTGATCCCAAGGGATCCGCATGAAGGGAATGAAACCACCTTGTCTGCCTCTCGCCCCCTAGCGCAACCAGCGGAATAGCAGCAGATCGAGTGGACCGATCTATTATCTTTACAAGGCATCCCAGGAGTATCTGTGGCTGTGCGCATAGCCAGCCGCCAGGGCTGGCCACAGAAATCCCGCCACAACTGCCAATTGCTGATTGCATTTCTCTGCGCTATACTTCCAACGAATCGTTTTGGGAGACGCAGATATGAAACAGACGGTGCAAATACTTGTCTTCACGGCACTAATCGCCGGGTTTATGCCGCTTCAATTCGCAGTTGCGCAAGAAACTTCATCCCAATCCACCGGCGCGAACGACGTCGCCGTTGATGCAAGCGATGACACTGATTTAACGTTATGCCTGTGCTCCTTTAGTTATAGCGACGAACCCTGCGTCACCCGCTGTGAACGGACGGGCGGTCCGGGCGCTTTTGCGTCCCTGCCGCAAATTTGGCAGGCTGTAGGCTTAACAACAGATATCGATGTCACAGCGGCCATAGCCGAAAATCCTAATATTCTGGCTAAGGTTTTCAACATCGACATTCCCGAAGAGGCTTCTCAGGCGGAACTGGAAAACTATCGGGAAGGCCTTGAATCCCTGCGTGTTGAGGTTGTTGAAAATTACCGGGAAAAGCTGGATCAACTGTTTGCCACCGGCGATATCGACCTGCAGAAATACAATGAAAATCTGGGCAACTACTTTGTAGGAATTGAAAAATATCGGGAGGGGATTGATGTCTATAGAGACATGACGAACCAACTGAACAGACAAGAATTCCGCGGGTAGGACTCGTCAGCCATGGCAACAAATCCAAACGCCTTTGATCCCTGGCAAACATTGGCTTCTGTTGGCGGCGATATAATGGCACCCTTGCTTGTCGCAGTCCTGATCTCCTCTGTCGTCGGTCTCCTCCCATTCCTTAAATTCGTGACGGGGGCTTCAACTGCCTTTCTACTGGCTATTGCGTTTGGTCTGGTCGGTGGGACCATCGGTTTGTTTACCGGCGCAAGCCAATCACCCGTCGTGGGTGCTGTCTTACCAGCATTGCTTACCTTGGTTGGCGGCTTTGTGACTTATATCATTGGAAAGGATACGATAAAGGCCTCAGACAATGCCCCAGCGCCTGATCCGAATACCAAAAAGTTTGGCATCACGATCCTGATCGCATTGTCATTGTCCAGCGTATGGATGGGCTTTTATGGCAACGCAATTCGAAGCACCGTTGTGCGCAATATAGAGACCGCAGCCTTTGAACGTGCAACCACCGAAAAACTGGTCACCCATTGCCTTGCGAATCCAAGGGACAGCTTCTGCAAGCCTGTCTTTGAGGGGATCTTCAAATAAACCCCTTACTGATTTGCCTTTGGCACCATGCCCTTCATCGGACGTCCGCCGAAAATATGGACATGCAGATGCGGGACTTCCTGGAAGGCTGCGGCGCCATGATTGGCAATCAGGCGATAGCCAGGTTCATCCAGGTCTAACTGACGCGCCACAGTGCCAACGGCGCGATAGAAACCAGCGATTTCGGCATCGCTGGCTTTCTCTGAAAAATCCGCATGGGAAATATAAGGCCCTTTCGGGATCACCAGAACATGGACCGGGGCCTGAGGCGCGATGTCATGAAAGGCCAGTGCATAATCGTCTTCATAGACCTTGTTGCACGGAATCTCGCCCCGCAAAATCTTCGCAAATATATTCTGATCATTATAGGCCATTATCGTGATCCTATTCCCATCTCTAACCGCTATTCCTTCAGCCTTGCGGCTTTCTCCGCCAGGCCGGATGTGCCCTGACGCGCGGCAAGCTTCGCCCAAACATCGTCAGGCTTCAAGCCTGCATCGGCCCATAGGACCAAAAGATGATACAGCAGATCAGCACTTTCCGAGGCCAGCGCATCCTTGTCCCCGCCCAGCGCCTCAATGACAGTTTCCACC
>NZSA01000044.1 GCA_002696645.1 Rhodospirillales bacterium
GACCGCCGCGCAGTGCTCCGGCGAGGAGGTGCCTGAATGCCCGGTACTGGAGGCGCTGGCATCGTGATGGCGACACTTGCAATCTACATAGGAGCGGCACTGGCGGAAATTGCCGGCTGCTTCGCCTTCTGGGCCTGGCTGCGTCTGGACCGCTCGCCGCTCTGGCTCGTTCCCGGTATGGCCGGCCTTGCTCTCTTTGCCTGGCTGCTGACACGCATCGACAGCGATTTCGCGGGCCGCGCCTACGCTGCCTATGGCGGCTTCTATATTGGCGCGTCGCTCTTGTGGCTCTGGGTAGTCGAAGCGCAACGCCCGGATCGTTGGGACGTGACCGGCGCCACGGTTTGTCTCCTTGGTGCGGCGATCATCATCTGGGGGCCGCGTCCCGCCTGACGGCACGCGGCCACACGGCCAGCCTTCTCTCGGTACGCCGCTTTTCCATCACCTCCGACACGCCAGCCGGAGCTTCGTCCGCAGTCCGCGCAGCGACGAGGCTTGGCTTCAATAATCTTAGTCGTTGCTTCAAATTATAGCTCCTGCAAAATTCCAAATAATTCTCAATTGCAGGAACGTTGAATGCTCGAGATTTCCGACTGGCTGCGAACACGATTGAGCCGGCGTATGGTTATGGGAGCGGGCCTTGCGGCCGCAGGCGGGTCCGCTGTCGCCGCGGTGGGCAGTGCGCAGGAGGTCAATTAACCCGGATATGCCGGCGGCAAGCCGCATCAAGGGATGGCAGGTTCGGGCCATCAGTCCGGTCACGGATCCAGCCACGGCGCGATGATGACGGTCGGCGACGTCGATGAGACGCGGAACGGGTTCGACACGTCGAAGATGCTGACAGAGTGGGAGACCGGAACCGTTTCCGATCTTCCCGATGGGCGGACACAACACACCTTCGTCATGGAAGCCGTCGACAAAGAAATCGAGATCGCGCCCGGCGTCATGTTTCCGGCCTGGACCTACAATGGCAAGGTGCCCGGCCCGGCGCTGAGAGCAACCGAAGGTGAAAGGCGAAAGATCGTCTTCCGCAATTACGACTCGCAGCCCCATTCGATCCATTTTCACGGCATCCACTCCGCGCGCATGGACGGTGTCCCCGGCGCTGGTGTGGTCAATCCGGGCGAGGAGTTCGTCTATGAGTTCGATGCCAAGCCGTTCGGCTGCCATTTCTATCACTGTCACGCGCTGCCGCTGAAACGGCATATCCACAAGGGGCTCTACGGGCTTTTCGTTGTCGATCCCGACCCGGCACGCCATGCCGAGCATGCCGATGTTGCTCGCTCACGCCTGCTCGGCACCCCGGAGAATGCCGGCTGGCAGGAACTCGCCATGGTGATGAATGCCTTCGACACGAACTTCGACGACGAAAACGAGGTTTATGCCGTCAACACCGTCGCGCATGCCTATACGAAGCGGCCGATCCGCATCCTGCGCGACAAACCGGTGCGCATTTATCTCGCCAACGCGGTCGAGTTCGACCCGATCAATTCGTTCCATCTGCACGGGAACTTTTTCGACTATTTCGACCAAGGCACTACACTCACGCCGACTTCCAGGACGGTCGATCTGATCACGCAGTGCCAGGGACAGCGCGGCATCTTGGAATTCTCGTTCAAGGACCATGAGCCGGGTCTTTACATGTTCCATGCCCACCAGTCGGAGTTCGCCGAGCTCGGCTGGATGAGCATGTTCGAAGTTGTGGAGCAGGTCGCATGAACGACGTGTCATCAACCCAGACGATCACAGCGGCTCCCAGCGTGCCGCAACCCTCACGCGTGGCACTGGCTTGGCTGATCCTCCCGCTCGCCGTGCTCGCGCTCGCGATTACCTGGCTCGTCACCGCCAATCCTTTGCGAACCTTCGACAACGGCGCGCCACCCGTCGAAAACCTCACCTTCGAAAGGACGGTCCTTTCGTCGGATGGCATCGAGATCCTCGTTCGCGCGGGCGGGTCAGAGCCGATGACGATCGCCCAGGTTCTCGTTGACGATGCCTACTGGCAGTTCGCGCAGGAACCGTCAGGTCCGCTCGCCCGTGGTGCTACTGCCTGGATCCGTTTGCCCTATCCATGGGTTCTCGGTGAAGCACACGCGTTCAAGATCATCACCAACACGGGCGCCACATTCGAGCACGAGATCGCCGTTGCGGTTCCGACACCGGTCAGCAGCGTGTCGATGTTGAGCGCCCAGGCACTCCTGGGGGTGATCGTCGGGATCGTGCCGGTGGCCATCGGGTTGATGTTCTATCCGGCGTTGCGCGGCGTCGGCCGCAACGGCATGAATTTCCTGCTCGCCATGACGGTCGGTCTGCTCGCCTTCCTGATGATCGACGCGGCGGGCGAGGCCTTCGACCTTGCCGGTGAGTCCGCAGCCATCTTCCAGGGGCAAGCCATGGTGGCGCTTGCGGCGGCGGCGAGCTTTCTGTTGCTCATAGCCGCCGGGCGTCGTGGCGGCACGCCGGCCGGGCTGACGCTTGCAACCTTCATCGCTCTCGGGATCGGCCTGCATAACCTCGGCGAAGGACTGGCGATCGGCGCCGCCTTCGCCGCCGGGGCGGCCGGGCTTGGCACCTTCCTCGTGCTGGGCTTCACCATTCACAACATCACCGAGGGTATCGACATTGCCGCGCCGATGCTGAAGAAGCGCCCGCCGCTGTGGACCTTCCCGGCGCTGACCCTGCTTGCCGGCGGCCCGGCCGTCCTGGGCCTGTGGATCGGAAGTCTCGCCTATGCGCCGCAATGGTCGGCGCTGGCGCTAGCGATCGGAGCCGGCGCCTATCTGGCAAGATCCGACGGCCGCGGGGCAGCAGCTCTGCTATCATGGCCGGTCATGGCCGGGCTCGCCTTTGGTGTCACCTTCATGTACGGCACGGCCATGTTGGTCAAAGTCTGAAGCCCTGGCGGACCGCGCTGGCTCGATCAGCGCGGTCACAGCATGCCTAGGTTGCCGCAGCAGTGGCGGTAGGGAGGCGGCGAACGCCCCAACCCAACAGGCGCATCGCGTTGAGGGTGACAAGCACCGTTGCACCGGTATCGGCCAGGATGGCCGGCCAGAGCCCGGTTATACCCACGATGGTGGTCACGAAAAAGGCGGCCTTGAGACCAAGGGAGACCGCGATGTTCTGCCAAAT
Source organism: Rhodospirillales bacterium (assembly GCA_002696645.1). Lineage (GTDB taxonomy): Bacteria > Pseudomonadota > Alphaproteobacteria > UBA8366 > Aestuariispiraceae > Pacificispira. The sequence goes on from NZSA01000044.1 coordinate 3,133, forward strand.
GTTGGCCATGGTCGCCTTGGACAGGTCGATCATTCCGGCGATGTCGAGCACGCGAGCATGCAGCACCGCGGCGTCGGCGGTTTCCAGCGCGACGTCCGCGCCGCCACCCATGGCGATGCCGATATCTGCCGCCGCCAGCGCCGGAGCGTCGTTGATACCGTCGCCGACCTTGGCCACCACTTTGCCCTCGGACTGCAACTCGCGAACGATGCGCTGTTTGTCCTCGGGCAACAGGCCGGCCCGAACCTCGATGCCGAGCTTCGCGCCGATTGCCCGAGCGGTCCGCGCGTTGTCGCCGGTCAGCATGACGACACCGACGCCGGCGGCCTTGAGCGCATGAAGGCCGGCCTGAGCGTCGGTACGAGGTTCATCGCGTATCGCCAGTATGCCGGCGACTTCTGAACCGACAACGAGAACGGAAACGGTCTTGCCGTCGTCATTGAACCCGTCGATCACTGCCTGCAGTTCCGGCTCGATCATGGCACGTCCCGCTGCAGCCGCGGGCGATGCAAGGAATACGTCCTCGCCGCCGACCTTACCCGAGACCCCCTTGCCGGCGATGGCCCCGGCTGATGCAGCGGGTGGAATCGGCGCCTTGTCGGTTTGTGCCCTGGCAAGAATTGCAATTGCCAGCGGATGGCTCGATCCCGTCTCGAGCGCAGCCGCAAGCGACAGCACTTTGCTCTGCGAACGGCCGACCCCAATGATGTCTGTCACCTGTGGCTTGCCTTCGGTGAGTGTTCCGGTCTTGTCGAGCGCGACCGTCGAAATCGAACGCAGGCGTTCGAGCACCGCGCCGCCCTTGAGGAGCAGGCCCTGNCGCGCGCCNGCCGANANCGCGGCGGCGATNGCGGCCGGCGTCGAGATGACGAGGGCACATGGGCACCCGATCAGCAGGATCGCGAGGCCCTTGTAGACCCATTCGCTCCACGCCTGCCCGAACAGGAGAGGAGGTACAATCGCCACCAGGGCACTGACGACGAGCACGCCGGGTGTGTAGTAGGTCGAGAAACGATCTATGAAACGGGCTGTCGGCGCCTTGCTCTCCTGGGCTTCCTCGACCAGCCGCACGACCCGCGCGATGGTATTGTCGCTCGCGCTCGCCGTGACCCGCACCTTGAGGACGGCATCGGTATTGATCGTGCCTGCGAACACCTGATCGCCCACCTGCTTGGATTTGGCCACGCTCTCACCGGTGACAGGGGATTCGTCGATCGCGCTGTGCCCTTCGACGATGTCGCCATCGGCAGGTATCCGGTCTCCGGGACGCACCATGACGATCGCGTTCACTGCGAGGCCTGCTGCCGGTACTTCACGGGTCTGATCGCCTTCGACGAGGAGCGCCGTTTTGGGCACCAGATCGGCCAGCCCCTTGATGCTGGCGCGGGCGCGGCCCGCGGCCACACCTTCGAGCAGTTCACCGACAAGGAACAGCAAGACCACCGTCGCCGCTTCCTCGGTCGCGCCGATGATGACAGCTCCGGTGGCGGCAATGGTCATCAGGGATTCGATGGAGAACGGCGTACCAGCCATGGCGCCGGCCAGTGCACGCCGCCCGATCGGTATCAAGCCGACGAGCAGCGCTGCCAGGAATGCGAAATGACCGGTATCGGGCACAAGCCGTCCGGCCAGATAGGCCACGATCAGCGCAAGGCCGCAGGCCAGGGTAAGTATCGCCTTGCGTGTCCTCCACCAAGGGCCGTCGCCGAGATCGAGGTGACCAGCACCGTGCTCGCGGCCATGATCAAGGGTCTCATCGACCCCTGCCCGCGGTGCGGGACCGTCCAGCGAGATGCTGTAGCCCAGCGATTTGACGGCGCTTTGGATGGCGCTGAACTGAACCGCGTCATGGATCACGTTCAACGTGCCGGCGGTATAGCTGGCACCGACTTCGGAAACGCCCGGGATCCGGCTTACCGCAGTCTCGATCTTGCTCGCACATGCCGCGCAGTCCATTCCTCCGACGCGGTATTTGGTCTTGATCGGTTCTGCCATCTTCGGTCCTTCCATTCGATACCGCGCCATGCTAAACCCTCTAGCCACTAGAGGATCAAGAGGTATTCCATGGCTTTTCCGATTGGCGAACTCTCGCGTCGCACCGCAGTCAAGGTGCCGACTATTCGGTACTATGAGCAGATCGGGTTGCTGCCCGCGGCACCGCGCACCGACAGCAACCGGCGCCTCTATGGGCAAGCCGAGGTCGACCGCCTGAACTTCATCCGGCATTCCCGCGAGTTGGGCTTTGAGATCGAAAACATCCGGGAATTGCTGGCCATGTCAGAGCAGCCACAGTCCTCGTGTCACAAGGTCGACAGCATCGCCAACAGCCACCTGATCGAAATCGACCGCCGGATCGCCAGCCTGACAACGTTGAAGGCCGAGCTGGCGCGCATGATCAGCGAGTGCGGTCGCGGCCGCGTCTGCGATTGCCGGATCATCGAGGTGCTGGCCGACCACGGACATTGCCGATCGGAACACCGATCGTTACAGACTACCCCTCTATCGGCGAATGTTCGAGGATGATCAAGGCATCTCATCTTTGGCCGGGCGTACCGCTCGCCCTCGGCTCGGCCGTTCTTTTCGGCACCTCCGCACCGCTCTCCAAGCTGCTCATGGGATCGATCGATCCCTGGCTGCTCGCAGGCATCCTCTATCTCGGGGCCGGAGCGGGCCTTGCGATCATGCAATGGGGGCGCTCGTTCGTTGGGATCGAGAATCTCGAGGCACCGCTCCACCGAGCGGACTGGCCGTGGCTGGCGGCGGTCATCGTCTTCGGCGGCATGATCGGACCACTTTTTCTGATGCTCGGCCTGTCCCAGACGACCGCATCATCGGGGTCACTGCTGCTCAATCTCGAGGGGCTGGCCACGATGGCAATCGCCTGGGTCGTCTTTCGTGAAAACGTCGATCGACGACTGATCCTCGGAGCGGGCGCGATCCTTGCCGGAGCCGTCCTGCTGTCCTGGTCCGGAACCGGCCTGCGCTTCGACACCGGAAGCCTCTTCATCACGGCAGCGTGCCTGAGTTGGGGCATCGACAACAATCTGACCCGCAAACTGTCCTCGGCGGATCCTGTCCAGATCGCCATGCTCAAAGGACTCGTGGCCGGGACCGTGAACCTCGTCCTCGCCCTGGCTTCGGGTGCCGTCCTTCCGAGCGCGAGTATCATTGCATCCGGCGCCCTGACCGGATTTTTCGGAGTCGGCGTCAGCCTTGTGATGTTCATGCTGGGGCTACGCCATCTCGGCACCGCCCGGACCGGGGCCTATTTTTCGCTGGCGCCGTTCATCGGTGCGCTGTTGGCTATCATCTTCCTGCACGAGCCGCTGACGCTGCAACTCCTGGCGGCCGGTGTGCTGATGACCTTGGGGCTCTATCTCCATCTGGCAGAACGGCACGACCACGAGCACGTTCACGAAACTCTGGAGCATGATCATCTTCATGTTCATGACGCACATCATCAACATGACCATGATGGACCGGTGAGCGAACCGCATTCGCACAGGCATCGGCATCAACCCTTGCGCCACCGCCACCCGCACTACCCCGACCTGCATCATCGGCACGGGCACGGCTGATGGTCCCCGCCGTCACGGTGCTCCCGACGCCCGCGGCCTGAATTCGGCTCCTACTCGATCGAACGATCCGTTCGGTCGAAAGTCGGGAATGCCCTGATCGGAATCAGGGGCACAAGAACAAATAGCTGACGTAGTGTGGCTACCGCGGCGACATACCGATGCCAGCAATCTCCCGGTAGGCATCGTTCAGGGCGCGATGTTCCTGCTCACATACCGGCCTATCGCGATCGAGTTTCTCGAGCGCTGCGAGCATGAATTCGGCGATGTCCGGTCGGTCTTGCTGGCAGGCACACCTGAAGACGCGCAGGATATCACACTCCAACTGCTCGGCATTCGAGGTCATCGCCGTCTTCTCCTTGCCTAGATGCAAGCCTGCGCTATCCAGCAAGAGCAAGGTCAAATCACGATTTCTTCAACTCTCCCCCGGTCGAACTCAGCCGATCGAAGACAGTATCGGAAAGGTCTCCAAAAGCCAGAAGGCGAACGTGGAGAGATATCCCGTCATCATGGCAACGCCCATCGCGATCATCACCACTCCGGCCAGCACTCTCAGACAGCGTCCGAGGCGCCCAAATGCCTTCAACTTGGCGGATAGCGTATCGGTGAACAGCGCGGCAAGCAGGAATGGCACGCCGAGACCCAGCGAATAGATCGTGAGCAGCGCAATACCATCGGCGAGTGTCGCCGACGCGGCGCCGACCGTCAGAATGGCGCCGAGGATCGGGCCAATGCACGGTGTCCAGCCAAACGCGAAGGCCAAGCCGAGGACATAGGCCGAGACGGTGCGTCCGCCGGGCAGATCGATGTGGAAGCGTGCCTCGCGCATCATCCATGCCGGGCGGATCGTTCCGAGCATGAACAGCCCGAACAGCGTGACGATCCCGCCCCCGACGATGTTCAACTCGAACCGGTAACTGAGCAGCAACTGGCCAAGCGCCGAGGCACTGGCTCCGAGGATCACGAATACCGTGGTGAAACCGAGCACGAAACAGAGGCTCAGGCCGAGCGTCATGCTTCGGGCGACAGCGATCTCACCGGAGGGCGAAGCAAAAGTTGATCGGCCGGCGACATAGGAAACGTATCCCGGCACCAACGGCAGCACGCAGGGCGACAGGAACGAGATAATGCCGGCCAGGAAGGCGCTGAGGATCCCGATATTGGAGAGTTCAGGCATTTGGATAAACTTTCAGAGGCGACTCCGGCTTCATCGATTCTGATCCTTCCGGGCCTGGTCGATCAGCCGATGCATGGTTTGCAAGTCGGTAGCGCCGCGCAGGATCTCGTCTCCGATGACGAAGCCCGGCGTACCGTTGATCCGTAGTGCCCGGGCGAGAGCAAGATTGAGCTCGATCTCGGCGTCGATCGTGGGATCTTGCATGTCGGTCCGGAGTTGGTCGACATCAAGGCCGATCTCTTCGGCGACAGCGACGACCTGCGCTTCGTCGGCAGAGCCCGACGCCTGCATCATCGCCTTGTGGAACTGTGGATAGAGGTTCTGGTTGCGGGCCGCGAGCGCTGCCCTTGCCGCGAACACGGAATTCGGCCCCAGAATGGGAAACTCCTTGTAGACGATCCGCAATTGGGGATCGCCGTCTTCGGCCGCCACCATCGAGGGCGCGACCTGCCGGCAATAGGGGCAATTGTAGTCGAAGAACTCGACCAGGGTCACGTCGCCTTGCGGATTGCCGCCGACCGGGCTTTCGGGGCTGTTGAGCAATTCGTCACGGTGCGCAGTAAGGGCCGCCTGAGCTTCCGTCTGTTCCGCCTCCCGTTGCTTCCGTTCGAGGTTCTGCATGGCCTCGACGATGACTTCAGGGCTGGCGACAAGATAGTCGCGCACCCGCCGCTCGAACGTGTCCTGCGGCAGGTTCGCCGACGCGGTCGTGGGTTGCCGGCCTGCCCTGAACCCTGGATCGACCTGGATCGAGCAGATACCAGGCGCCCGCCGCGATAATCAGCAGCAGGGGCAGGAGGAGAAAGCCGAGGCGTCGGCTCGTGAAGTTCAGATGGTGCATGTTTCTTTTCTCCCGCCTTTCAGAACCAGTCCGTCAGCCATTCCCACCACCCCTTTTCGGTAGGCGGCTTTGGCGCATGCGCGTTGTTGGTGAGCCCGTTGATGTAGAGGGTCAGATTTGTCTTGCTGAAATCGGAACCATGAAAGATTCCGGCATGCCGTCCGTTGCGGTCGATGACATGCGCCATCGGCAACTCCTGGCTACGGCCACTCAGCACGGCAAATCGATCCGCTGCAACGGCAGTTGTCTCGTCGTCCGATGGGATCACGAGCCGCCAGTTCGCCTCGTCCCACGGTGCTTCGATTGACGCGTCAGCATCGTGAACGGTTACGAACGTGACCATTTGCCTCATTGGCGAAACATTCACCTGTTCACGTCCTCCGCTCGCACATTGCCACCCTGCACTTGCGCAAACGAGGCGATGGCCGCCAGGCACGCAACAGCGACAGCGGAAAGGAGGACCGCGTTGCGCCTCATTGCGGTCCCCGCAGATATTTCACCAGCGCCAGGAGGCCGAGGATCAGGACAGCAAGGACCAGAAGCACTACGAGACCGCTGCCGACCATCATCCAACCCATGAAGCCGTCCATTCCGCCCATGAACTCATTCATCGGAATAAACGGAGACCCCGCCCTCGCCGAACGCGTAGGTCTTCAAGGTGCCGGTCTTTTCGCGTGCCATACCGGGAGCGTTCCCCGGCATACCGGGCAGTGTGATCCCGGTGATGTCAGGGCGGTCACTGACCAGCCGCTCGATGATCTCCACAGGTACGAGGCCGCTCACGACGTAGCCGTCGATCTCGGCAAGGTGGCACCCGATACCCCTCTCGGGAACACCCATGTCAACCGAGCGCTTGTCAAAATCGCGATCATCGACGCGCGTCACCATGTAGCCGTTGCCTTCCAGATAGTCGGCATAGGCATCGCAGCAACCGCAGCCCGGATCGCGCCAGATGGTGATCGCCTTGCTGCCTGAGGCTGCCGCGATGGCGGAACCTTGCAGAGGCGAGTTCGCCGAGCCCAGCGACCAGTAGGCGATACCGACAGCGGCAGCCACGGCGATGACGGCGACGGCAATTGTGTTCTTGTTCATGATATTCTCCATTATGCGCGTGCGAGCGCGGTCCAATTCGCGCCGCCATCGCGGCTCTCAAAAAGGCCGTTGCCGGTGACGGCGACGACATGATCGGCATTGGTGGGATGGACAGCGACGGCCAGCGCGCTTGCGCTCGACCGTTGCGACCACACGACTCCGGCATCCTGCGATTCCCAGATTCCCGAAGGCAAAGCGGCGTAAAGCCGAGTGGGCAGCGAAGCCGCGCTGACCAACGCGTTGATCGTCTCGTCTTCAGGAAGAGGCACCTCTGACGGAGCCAGTTTCCCCGAGACAAGTGACCGGAACCAAACCGTTACAAGTCCAAGTCCAAGTCCAATTCACCGCTTGATCGAAACATGTATGTAGATTGCTGCTACACAACACTTGTTACACAGTTAGAGATAAACAGTATCGAAGGCACGTGAGAATGTCGAACCGCACGAAGTCAAGAGAATATTCGACAGCGCCCCCCTTCACGAAGCCGTCGGACTGAACTTAATTAAAGGGCTATTTGACCTTTGGTGTAAATTCTCATCAGGGGAAAGTCATATCGTGGCTATGGGGATTTTATGCCCCCCATAGTCAACTCACAAAAGCATTCGATGATCTTCTCGACCGTAAATGGACCGCCTTGATCATACCAACGGGCCATCCAGTTACACATGCCGAGAATGCCGAATGCGAGTAGTTTAGGGTCGCCGATCTCGCGGAAACTGCCGTCATGCTGACCTGCTTTAATTAGGTCGCACCACATGGCTTCGTAATGTTTCCAGAACAACATCATCTTTTTACGCACGTCGGAATCCACATCAACCAGACCGTCGCGCAGGCAGACTGTCATTTCCAAGCAGTAGCGGTCGAACCGGGCGAGGTGATTGCGCACCGCGCCGCGCAGTTTCTCCTCATAGCTCAATGCATCATCCTCTACAATTTCCTTAAGTCCGAACAGCAGCGATGCACTTTGAGGTTCAATGATTTCGTAGAGAATTTCAGAGCGGTTCTTGAAATAATAGTAGACGCCCTCGCGCGTAAAGCCGACGTCCTTTGCGATGTCGTCAAGGGAAGTGGATGAATATCCGCGCTGATCGAACAGGACAATCGCGGATTGTAAAATCTGATTTCGGCGCACCATGGATTTGCGAGTTGTTTTCTTGGGCGCATTCGGTGCCATATGCTTGCCAAATTCTTTCAAATATAGGGTATCTGCGACTGTTTGGGCGCGAGTATATCTAGCGAAAGATCAAAATCAACCCGCTCTCCCTAGACTCCGAGATATCGTGATTGGACTGCCAAGTCGGATTGTAGCGCCTCGGTGGTACCGTCAAAGACAACGAGCCCATTCTCCAAGATATAATTGTAGGAAGCAATAGCCATTAGGTCGGACAAGTGTTTGTCGACAACCAGGGCGGAAATTCCTCTGCTGCAGATCGACTTGATGCCCTTCCAGACTTCTTGACGGATGATCGGCGCTAGACCCTCGGTTGCTTCGTCGAGAATCAAGAGGCTGGGGTTCAGCATCATGGCGCGCGCGATCGCCAGCATCTGCTGTTCCCCGCCCGACAGATGGTCGCCCCAATTGTTCCGCCTCTCTCTCAGGCGGGGGAAAAGTCGGTAGCAATCCTCCAACTTCCAGACTTTACTCGGTGAGGCATCGGGTAGGCTGCGCTGGGCGAGCAACAGATTCTCCTCAACCGTCAGTGTCGGGAAAATGCGTCGACCTTCCGGCACTAGGCCGATACCTAACCGCGCGATGCTGTAAGGCGTCTTGCCGGTAAGCGCTGTACCCCGGAAGGTGATTTCNCCTTGCGCGGTCGTGGTCAAACCCATGATCGAGCGGATCGTCGTCGTCTTGCCCATACCATTGCGGCCGAGCAGGGTTACGATCTGGCCTTCTCCGATCTTCAGGGACACGCCATGCAGGACTTTGACATGCCCGTAAGAGGTATGGATGTTATCGATGTGGAGCGTCACCGGCTATTCTCCCAAATAGGCTTCTTGAACCGCCTTGTCGGCCCGGACCTCTTCANCCGAGCCGCAAGCGGCGACCGTCCCGTTGACAAGTACGGTTAGTCGATCTGCCAGCGAGAAGACGGCGCTGAGATCGTGTTCGATAAGGATGACGGAATGATCGTGCTTCAGGCCAGCAATCAATTCGGTGACGCGGCGTGTCTCGTCATAGCCGATACCCGACATCGGTTCGTCGAGCAGCACGATGGAGGGACGGGTGGCAAGGACCATAGCGATCTCCAGCATGCGCTGTTCGCCGTAACTCAGCGCGCGTGCCTGAACGTGACAACGTTCCTGTAGTCCGACCAGGGATAGGGCGCGTTCGGCTTCTTCCTCCAAGCGACGGTAGGCGGCGAAGGGCTTCACGAAACGGAAGGCATGGTCGAGATGCACGAGAGCGGCGGTCTTCACATTCTCTTGTGCAGTCATGGAATCGAAGATGTTGGTGCGCTGGAAGGACCGACCGACGCCGTGCCGGGCGAAGACATGAGCGGGTCTCCCCTCTAGCCGTTTGCCCACGACCTCGATCGTTCCGCCGTCAGGTCGGGTAACGCCGGACAGGAGGTTGAGGAAGGTGGTTTTACCTGCCCCATTCGGCCCGATGACCGCGTGGATCTCCCCCTGCTCGAGCGTCCAGCAGACCGAATTGATCGCGGTCAACCCGCCGTAGCGACGGGTCAGCCGATCGGCGACGAGAACTGCGCTCATGGCCGCGCCTCCCCGTCACGTCGTTTCAAGTTCTCTGCCCTTGCAGCTATCCATGGCCAAGCGCCGCCGCGCACCCTAAGGACAAAGAGGACAAGCATAATACCAAGGAAGAACTTCCAATTAGATGTGTAAGTGCCGAGATACTCTTCCAGCAGCGTGATGAGCACAGCGCCGAGAACTGGGCCGACGAGAGTACCGCTGCCGCCGAGCACCAACATGATGAGGATCTGCCCCGACATGTGCCAGGACAGGAGCGTCGGATCCGCGAACATCTGATGCAAGGCGAATAGATATCCAGCAAGNCCGGCGCCACCGCCCGCGATAACGAAAGCTGTGAGCGCATAGGTCTTACTGTCGAAGCCTACAGATTCCAGCCGGGGCGCGTTCAAGCCGATCCCCTTGACAATCTGTCCAAAGGGGGAGCGGATCAGGACAAAGAGAAAGGCTATGAACGCGGCGATGAGTGCCAGCACGAAAAAGTAGAACTGCCGCTCGTTGTCCAGGTTCAGAATTGCGATGCCGAAGAGATCGTAGCTGCCACGCTCCATCAGCACGACCCCGTCTGAGCCGCCTGTGAAAGTGCTATCGTGGACCAAATAGTAAAAAGCCTGCGAGAAGGCGAGAGTGATCAGCACGAAATAGATGCCCCATGTTCGCACCGCCAGAAAGCCGACCAATGCAGCGGCGACCATGGCACCGAGAACGGATAACGGCACGGCGAAGAGTGGCGCGATGCCACCCTTATCGACGAGAAGCGCCATGGTATAGGCGCCGATGCCGAAGAAGGCTGCGTGGCCCAGGCTAATCATCTTGGCATGGCCGACAAGTAAATCTAGGCTGAGCGCCAGCAGTGCCAAGATCAGAATACGGATCGCCAAGTCCATGTGGAAGGGCGAGACGAGAAACGGCAGGACGATCAGGACGGTGAGCGCCCCGCCTGGGATGAGATATCGAGGGGAGTTCATTTGCTGATCCTCGCGCCGAAGAGGCCTTCGGGCCGCAGATACAGGATTGCGGCCACAACCAGATAGATCACGACATTGCTGAGTTCGGGCAGAGTTACCCGACCAATTGTTTCCACCATGCCGACGAGGATGCTGGCAACAAAGGCACCCTTTAGCGAGCCGAGCCCGCCCAGGATGACGACCATGATCGCCGGGATCAGGATAGTCTCGCCCATGCCGGGATACAATGACAGGATCGGCGCTGCGACGATGCCCGCGAAGGCCGCCAGCACGATGCCGAAACCGAAGACAAGCAGGGAGACGAGGTTGACGTCGACGCCCAGCGCCGAGGTCATCTCGCGGTCGAAGACGCCAGCGCGGACCTGGATACCGATCCGGGTAAAGGACAGCAGCAGCCAAACGCTGATTCCGACAACGATCCCGACAACGGAGACAAGTAGCCTGTAGAGCGGATATTCGCGGTCGAAGCCGATTGAGACGCTGCCGGACAGGGCGTCGGGGATGTCGATAGAACGGATGGTCGGGCCCCAGACCATGGTGATCACCTCGTTGGCGATCAGGATTAGACCATAGGTCAGTAGCACTTGGTCCAGATGGCTGCGGTCGCGCAGAGAACGGAAGATCGTTTTCTCGGATGCCATCGACAGCGCGACGATGGCGGCTAATGCGGCCAGCACGCTTAGGATTGGTGGGATGCGGGCCTGCAGGCCCGCATAGAAGAGATAGGCGCCCAGCATGTAGAAGCTGCCATGCGCCAGATTAACGACACCCATAACGCCCAGGATCAGGGACAGCCCGATCGCGAACATGAAATAGAGAAAGCCGAGCTGAAATCCGTTCAAGACCTGGACACAGGCCGAAACGAGAAACTCATCCATCTGGAAANTCCCTCACCGGAATTGAAGACATTCGGCCGCTCTCCCCCTCCTAACACAGTGGGAGAGCGGCCGGTTTCCGCCTGTATCAGAGCGTGCAGTCGGTGGTCGGGGTTGTCAGGCTCTTGGCGGCCGTGTCGATCACAACATTCTGGCCGTTCTGCACCTCCAGGACGTAAATGTCCTGCACCGGATCGTGGTTCCGGCTGAAGGCCATTCGGCCACGCGGGCTATCCAGTGCGATACCGTCCAGAGCACGGGACAGAGCTTCTTTGTCCTCGGTGTTGCCGTCGGTGGTCTTAAGCGCCTCGACGATCGCCCGGCCACTGTCGTAGCCTTGAACCGCATAAAGCGACGGTGCCGAGCCGTAACGGTCCTGAAAAGCCTGCCGAAAGGCGGTGTTCTGCGGATTGTCCAGGGTTTCCGCATAGTGAAGGGTGGTTCGAATGCCCTCGGAGGCCTCGCCTTGAGCCGGGCGGACGTCACTGGTCGTCAGGAAACCGCATCCGTAAAGCGGGATATTACCGTGAAGGCCGAACTGGCTGTACTGCTTGACAAATTCCACCGCAGCGTTGCCGGCGAAGAAGCAGAACACTGCCTCGGCCCCGGAATTGCGGATCTGCTCCAGGAATGGCGCATATTGGATCTCCTTGAGGTCCGGCAGAACCTCGCCAGCGATCTCGCCGCCCGCCTCCTGGAAACTCTCGGAGAAATGCTTCAGCATAAGTGTACCGCCGGCATAATTCGACGCCGCCAACATCACACGGCGGATGCCTTGCTTGTACATCCAGGTGCCCATCGGCGCGCTGACCTGCCAATTGGAGAAGGAGGTTCGGTAAATGAAGGGCGAGCACAGGCCCTGCGACAGCCCGTCATGGCCAGCATTGGCGACGATCAGATGCGTACGTCCGTTATGCGCGACATTGCGAATGGCTGCCGCGACGGCGCTGGAAACCGGACCGACGAGAAAGTCGACGGCTTCCTGCTTCACCAAACGATTGGCACCCTGAATCGCCGTCTTCGGATTGACTTCGGTGTCCTGTTTGATCACTTCTACGGAGCGACCGGCAACCGTGCCTCCTTCCTCGGCCAAGGCGAGTTCTAGACCTTGGGCGATCTCTTCACCCAGTTTCGCATAGACGGACGAAAAGGGCAAAATCAGGCCTAGCTTGAGCGGCGTCGCCGCCCAGGCCGGATACACATTCGGAATGATACTCCCAGCGGCGGCCACGGAGCCCGCCGCGAGAAAACCGCGTCTTGAGATTGTGAACATTTCTTCCTCCCTTGGGTTTTTGGTCAGCACTCTTCCATCGTCGACCCGCTTGGGTCATCCGTCGGACACCACTTCCGGCTCATTCTTGTGAGACGGTATTCGTCAATCTGCGCTACTACGCGGCCTCGATTTTTGAACTCAGCTCCCGCAGTCGGAAGCGCTGGATCTTGCCTGTTGCCGTCTTCGGCAGGTCAGGTACGAATTCGAACCGGGCTGGGCATTTGAAGCGGGGTAGCTTGCTCTTGACGTAATCCTTGATCTCTTCCGCGAGGGCCGCGGAGGCGCACACCCCTTCCCCGGTCTTGCGCAGCACGACGTAGGCGGCGGGACGAACGAGACCGTCGGCGTTCGGTGCGCCGACGATCGCACATTCCTGTACGACGCTATGCTCGGTGATAATGTTTTCGATTTCCGTAGGCGAGACCCAGATCGCTCCGATCCGCAGCATGTCGTCGCCGCGCCCGACGTAGAACAGATTTCCTTCGGTATCCTGGTAATATTTGTCGCCGGTGAAGACGCCGCCGTCGCGCATTGTCTCCGCCGTCTTCTCCGGCTTGTTCCAGTACTCCAACGCCGCGGTCGGGCCTTTGGCGAACAGGCTGCCAATCTCGCCTTGCGAAACGGGTTTGCCGTCCTCGCCCAGCAGCACGGCCTCAAACCCGGGTACGGGCTTGCCGCAGGAACCGGGGACGACCGCACCGGGCCGGTTGACGATGAACATATGCGTCATCTCGGTCGTGCCGACGCCGTCCAAGATGTCTAGGCCGGTCAGTGTCCGCCAGCGGTTGAGCAGGGTCGGCGGAAGGACTTCGCCACCACTGACGCAAAACCGCGTTCGGGAACATGCCTCGGCGATCTCGGCCGCGCTCAGATGCTCCTCGGCATAGGCAATCATGCCAGAGAATAGGGTTGGGACACCCATGAAGACGGTCGGGCGATGCGTGATCCATTCCCGCCAAACACTTTCTGGTTTGATCGGTGCGCTAGTACAGACCGTTGTCGCCTTAGCCTTCAGCGGGAAATAGACCTGATTGCCTAAGCCATAGGCGAAGAACATCTTCGGCGGACACAGGATGACATCGTCTTGGCAAATGCCCTGCATCGGCAGCCCGAAGAGTTCGCAAGCCGAGAACATATGCTGATGGGTGTGCACGACCCCCTTCGGGCTGCCGGTGCTGCCGGAACTGTAGAGCCAAAAAGCGGTGTCATCAGGTGCGCAATTGAAGGTACCGCGAGGCTCTGTGGGATCGGCCCGCCGGTCGTCGAGACAGGAATACCCGTCGATCCGGCCCCGGACGGTCATGATGGCCGGGTTGTTCCGCAACTCGCCGATGGCGGGGAGCATTGTCTCGAAGATATCCGCTTCGACTAGCAGCACCCGTGAGCCGCTGTCGTTCAAGTAATAGATGTAATCCTTCGTCGTGAGATAGGTGTTGAGCGGGACTGGGATGATGCCCTCTTTGATCGCGCCGAAGAAGAAGGCCGGGAAATCCAGCCCGTCGCGCATACACAGCATAATCCGGTCGCCTGGACGGGCGCCGAGGCTGCGGAGAATATCCCCGGCGCGGTCGATATGCTCCAGAAGGTCGCCATAGCTGTGCGCGCGCCCATCCGCGATTAGACAGGGCTTGGCAAGGACCTCGTCGTCCAGGCCATCGAAAATATAGTCGACAACATTGCCTTTGAGTGTGGCGAGCATAATCAGAACTCCTCCCTATTCCCATCACCTTATTCTAATTTTTTTACGCTTGAATAAACTTACATATAAGTAAAAAACTTTGTCAAGAGGGTTGTTCTACGATCTATCTGTGATACGAATTTCTTACACCTTCTGTTCAATAAGTCCTGATTATGTTATATATTACAATATGGTAAGCGAAAAAAACTATCGATAAGTGACTGAGCTCTGTAGTGCGTGTCCTTTATGAGATAGGTGAAGATCAATAAATTTAAGAATTTTATATTGACAAAATTTACGCTATGGTAAATTAATTAAATCTCACTTTAGGAGACCCTAAATGAATATCGAAAAACAGGGGATGGTGTTCCCACCCTATACGGTCGCGCCGGACCGGCGCCTAGCGGAGCTGTTCGCGCGAGGTATCGGCGTTGAGGGGGTGCCGGAAAGCGTGCCGCCCACCTACATGATCTTTCTGCGTGGCGAGTCCATCGGCGCGAATCTGTTCGAGGAACTGGATATTCCCCGGCAGAAGGCACTGCATGGCGGCCAGCGTTACGACTGGGTGCGCCCGGTTAAATGGGACGAAACCCTGCAAGTAACCGCCCGCGTGAAAAGTATCATTGAAAAACAGGGCAAGTCGGGACGGGTTTGGTTCGCCGATATCGAGTTTGCCTATGACGACATCCGCGGCCAGCGGGTTCTGACCGAAATCACGCGGCTGATAGAGAGGGAATGAGATGGAACGCTTTTCGACCGGCGCCATAGTTCTGGATACTGTCGTTCAAGGTGCTACCCGCGACCGGATCGCGTTGTTTTCGCAAGGTACGGAAGACCCCAACCCCATTCACACCGACAAGGCTTTTGCGGAATCGGCGGGATTTCCAGATGTACTGCAACAGGGACCTATGACCACCGCGCATTTCGCGCGCCTCCTGACGAGGCGGGCAGGTCCCCTGAATAGCCTGGACATTACGTTCAAGGCTCCAGTTTTCCCGGAGGAGGATCTTCATCTGACTGCTAAAGTGGATTCCGTTGCATCGGACGGTCTGGTGACATGCACCCTCGCGGCAGTAAAGGACGACGGCACAGTAACGGCAGTCGGTACCGCGACATGGAAATGAGCGAAACAACGACCAGTAACGACAGAACTGCGTTCGCAACAGCTTCGGCGGTCGTGCCCGTCATGGTGGCGGGGGGGTGTGTCGGTCCTTTCGGACGGAAGTCGACGCAGTCCCTCGGCATGATCGCCAGGCCTGTGGTTCGTGATGCGATCGCCTCTAGCGGGTACGACTTTGACGACATTCAGGCCGTCTTTGTCGGCAACGCCTTCGGTGGTGCATTGACAGGTCAAGAGTCGATACTGGGCCAAGTTCTTATGCGCGACCTTCCGCTGAACGGCGTCCCGGTGCACACGGTTAAGAACGCCTGTTCCAGTGGATCGGATGCGGTGCATTTGGCCTGGAGCGCCATAGCCCACGGTCAGTACGATTGCGTACTCGTGCTTGGGGCGGAGAAGCTGATACACGAGGATCGGCGCCTGCCCTTCACGACCCTAGCGACGGCAACCGATCATAAGCCTGGATCGGAGGGACGGTCAGTCTTTATCGACGTCAATGTGAAGCGGGCGCAGGACTATATGGAAACTTTCGGTGCGACGCCGCGTCACTTCGCGCTCTGCGCATCTAAAAACCGGTTCCATGCTTCGCTCAACGAAAAGGCCGCGGTGCGCGAGCCGATGTCTTGGGAAGTTATCCTGGCCGATCAGGTCGTTCTGGAACCGCTGACGCGGGCGATGTGTGGCGGCTTGGTGGACGGTGCGGCGGCGGTAGTTCTGGTATCGGACCGGTTGTATCGCCGGCGCGGTTATGGCGGTGTGCGAATTTCGGCCTCCGCAGTGACATCGGCCGTGCCGAACCCCGATGCGGTTGGCAGCGCGACGGCGCGGGCCGCCAAGCTCGCGTTCGAGCAAGCCGGCATCAATCCCAAAGATGTGTCTCTCGCCGAAGTACATGACCCGACCGCGCCGCAGGAATTCTTTGATATCGAGGAACTCGGCTTATGCGGTCGAGGCGAGGCGATTGATCTTGTTGAACAGGGTGAAACGACGCTCGGTGGACGTCTACCGGTGAATGTCAGCGGCGGGCTTACCGCACGCGGGCATCCGGTCGGCGCAACCGGGGTTGCGCAGATTGTTGAGATTTCCGAACAGTTGTTGATGCAGGCCGGAAAGCGACAGGTCCATAGGGCGCGGATTGGTTTGGCCCAGATGGCGGGCGGACTGCTTGGACCGGATTCGGCGGTGTCGACGGTTCATTTGTTGGAAAAGATTTAACTTAGGGGTTGGAAATGAAGTTTCCCATTCAAGATACCTATCAATTGTATATTGGTGGCGACTGGCAANCGTCTGCCTCCGGTGAAACGCGCGAGATACTCAGCCCACTTACAGGGGAAAAGATCTGTCGCGTCAGCGAGGCGAACGAATTCGATGTCTCCGCCGCTGTGATGTCCGGAAAGGCGGCCTGGCCAAATTGGTTCATGAGCGGCCCTCGCAAGCGGCAGGCTGCGCTGATGCAGGCTGCTGACCGTATCCTTGAGGAAGCGGAGCGTTTCGCTTGGCTTGAGACGCAGAACACGGGCAAGCCCTGGCGTGAGAGCTTGGCAAATGTGCGAACGGCCGTCGACCGTCTTCGTTACTACGCAGGGGCAATCCGTGTCTTAGAGGGCAATCTGCAGCAGGTTTCCAGCGATGTGTTGAGCATGAACATGCGCGAACCGCTCGGCGTCATCGGCATTATCGGCGCTTGGAATTTTCCGCTCAACATGTTCCTCGGCAAGATCGCGCCGGCCCTCGCGGCGGGAAACGCCGTCGTCTACAAACCCGCCGAACATACGCCGCTGTCCACGCTGGAACTGGCGCGATTGCTGGGCGAGGTGTTGCCGGCTGGTCTGGTAAATGTTGTTACCGGGCCGGGAAGAACGACAGGTGACGCGCTTGTTAACCACCCGGACATTCGTAAGATCACGATTACAGGCTCGGTCGAAACAGGCCGCCGGGTGATGGCTGCAGCGGCAACGTCCACCAAGCAGGTCACGCTTGAACTCGGCGGCAAGAATGCGCAGATCGTCTTCCCCGATGCCGATTTGGACAATGCAGCGCAGGGAGTCCTGCTTGGCGCGTTCCTCAATCAGGGGCAGGTTTGCACCTCCGGGTCGAGAATCTTCGTCCACCGCTCGGTTAAGGACGCTCTGTTGAAGAAAGTATTGGAGCTTGTTCCGATGCTGCGCTGCGGCGATCCATACGAAAAAACCACCAATGTGGGCTGCATCGTGTACCGCGAACATCTGGACCGCATCCTCGCTGCTATTGAAAAGGGGCGTCTTGAAGGGACGGAAGTTTTGACGGGCGGAGCGGTGCAGGACATATCGGGCTATCCGAACGGCCTGTTCGTTCAGCCGACCCTTTTCGGGGAAACTGATAACGCTTCGACCCTCGCCACACGCGAAATCTTCGGTCCGGTTGCCACAACCCATGTGTGGGACGAGGAGGAAGAAATGCTCGGCCTCGTCAATCATCTTGACTACGGCCTCGCGGCCGGTATCTGGACCGAGAATCTCGGAACAGCACACCGGACGGCGCAGGCGGTGGAGGCGGGCCGGGTTTGGGTGAACTGCTACAATCTATTCCCCTCCGGTGCCGCATTTGGCGGGACAAAGGCCAGCGGATTCGGACGCGAGGATTCTTTCGAAACCCTACTCGCCTTTACCCAGGTGAAGAACGTGATCATCGACAACAGTAGGAAGCACCGCACTTTCTATTAACCAAATTGTACTGAAAGAAGGAGACGTATCATGCAAAATCAAGTTTTTGGAGAAGCCGGTATTGGTAATGTGACTCTGGACAACTTTCTATCCCAGGATCAAGAATTTCAGGAATTGCAACTCAACTTGATTGCGATCCATGTGGTCAGCGAGGAAGTCGGCGCGGACAAGTTTGAGGAAAGCATCCTCCGTGCGCCGGATCCAAACAACAAAATGCGCATGGCAAAAACGGTGATGGAGGAATACGGCCATCACATCCGCTATCGCGAACTTCTCGACGAACTAGGTTTGGATTGGCGCGAAGTATGCGCGGAAAAAGCACACCTTACTACCTTCGATACGTCGATCGATACTTGGGCAGATCAGATGGCCTTCTTGGCACTGGTCGACCGGGCTGCCGCGCATCAGTTTCGACACTTCATTAAATCCCCGTATCAGCCATTCCGAGAAGCCAGTCAAAAAACCTTGAATGAGGAATACGGCCATGTCGGTTTCGGTATGGACGGAATAAAGGAGTTTCTGACCAGGGGCGAAGAGGGGGCCAAGATTGTCCGGCACACAGTATGGAAATGGCTGCCGGTTGCTATTGCCTCTTTTGGTTCGGATCAGTCGGCGACCAACGACCGTTTGCGTTACTGGGGTATCAAAACCCAGACAAACCGAGAAATGAAGCAGGCCTATTATGATCAAGTACGGGCTTTTATAACCAAAGACTGGGGCACAGACATCCCGGATTCCTTCGACGCTTTCCTGGAGGCCGCCGATAACCGCCAGGAAACGGCGGCGGCCTAAACAGGGGGTATCAGATTGTGAGCGCATTCTCCGTTTCTTTCATGGGAAGCGATGTCGTCGCTTCCTGCGACGCCAGCACCACTATTCTTGATGCGTGCATCTCAACTGGCGCGCCTGTGCCTTACAACTGCCGCTCAGGTGAATGCGGAGAATGTCGGGCCCGGCTGATGTCGGGTTCAATCGAGGAAATCCCAGGCGCCGATCCGGCCATATTCAACGATGTGGATCGGCAACAGGGCGACATCCTGACCTGCATGTGTTTCCCGCGCTCGAACTTGGAACTCGACGTGCCACTGAAAAGCAATAAGAACGTCGCGGCCATCGAAACCATTAATACCTTAGTTGAGGGGATAACTTGGCACGGTCGCGAAATTCTGGAGGTGGCGGTATTGCCGCCGTCTCCAATTTCATTTCAGCCAGGCCAATACTTTGACTGGACGATCCGAACCAATGGAGTGAAGCGGTCTTTTTCGGCAGCTAGCGCGCCAGACAGCGAGATGCTTTGGTTTCATATTCGGCTTCATCCAGATGGCATCGCTAGCAATTTTGTCAGCGATGTTCTTCGGGTTGGCGATTTCTTGGAGATTACCGGTCCATTCGGCCATTTTAAGATAAGCGACAATGCGCACAGACCGGCCATCTTCGTGGCTGGAGGAACTGGGTTCGCGCCCATCCGCTCCATCTTGGATGCCGCAGTCAGTCGAAAAGACACCCGCCCCGTCCGATTGTTCTATGGTGCCCGTACTTCGGATTCGCTTTATTGCACCGACGACGCGGACCGTTGGCGGTCGACACTTCCGGATTTCAAGTTCTTTCCGGCTCTATCGGACGAGCCGATCGAAACTGGTGTTGACGCCTTTCGGGGCAATGTAACGGACCTACTCGACAGCGAACTCGGTAGCGAGGTGTTCGGAGCCGAGGCTTATCTCTGTGGACCTCCGCCGATGATCGACGCCGCGATCGACGTTCTGCTCACCAAAGGGATAGAAAAAGAAGATATATTTTATGATAAATTCCTGCCCGCAAAACGCTGATCCCCAGGACGACCTTA
>NZSA01000045.1 GCA_002696645.1 Rhodospirillales bacterium
GCGGGCACAACACGATCTCGGTTTCAGTGCCAGCACTGATCTTTCTTCGGCCATCGGAAAATACTACGAGGCGCTGTCCTAAGACTTGTTCGAACTGATCCATTCGATTTTCGGTGCGACGGCCTGCTGCATAGCAAGGCCCCGACAAGCCCTCCCTGCGCTCCACGGCTTTGCCTCGGTCTTCATTCCCCCGATTTACGAAACTGTGAATCGAGTCCAAGAGAGTGGAAGAAGGTTTAGATTTTCTGGCATCTCAGTCAGCGATTGAGACACCACAGGTAAACGAAAGCCGACGCTTTATGAAAAGCGTCGGCTCTTGTTTTAAGGTTGGTTCTACAATCACATGTTTATGAAAGTGTCTGCACGAACTCGTTCTTGCCGTCTTTGATGACGCGGTGGAGGAAGTGGCGATTCAGCTGATCCCCTTGGCTGTCAAAATCACAATCAGCGCCGGCACCGACATAGGCTATCGTCTCACCGGCCCGCAGCATCTTTAATGCTTCGATCCCGTCGCTGACCAGTGCCCCAGGAGGATTGGCGATTTCGGGGACGGATTTTGTCCAGACCGCGCTTTCGTCGGTTCCCGCCTTCTCGATAGCAAGTGCGGCGGTCCACACCTGATCAAAGGCATTTCCGGCAAAGAGGAATACCGTATCCTCAGGTTCCCCCATATCTTTGATAAACTTCTTGTAAACAGGACTCTTCAGTGGTGGCGCCGGTTGGTAGTGATCGATGCCTTCCGCGACTTCCGCACCAACACTTTCCAGGAAACGGCCATTTGCATCTGCTGCAATCGACAGCGAGCAAATCTTGCTGGTAAAGCCACCGCGATAGACTTCTTTCATGATCGAAGAAAAATCCGTCAGCAGGCCGGGGATGAAAACGGCATCTGGTTCCGCGCTGAAAATCTTTTCGACTTCCGCACGATAAGAGGGTTGTTCCGGCAGATAGGTGAGATTGTCTACGATCTCGCCGCCGCCCTTTTTTACTTCCGCAACAAACGGGTCAATCATGCTATCGATGAAAGGGTTCTGCTGTGACAGAACCGATATTTTCTTATGGCCGCGCTGTAGCAGGATTTTGCCACCAACCGGGCCCCATTGGGTTGATTTGGCCTGGAAGCGCCAGATCAAACCGCCATGTTCCTGCTCTGTCACGGCATTGGCTGCACAACTGATCATCATTACTTTTTTCGCATCAATCAGAAGCTGTTTGGACGCCATGGCAATCGGGCTGCCCCAATAGCCAATGATGCAATTCACATCATTCACTTCCAGCAACTTCTTAGTCGCTGCTGCACCGGCTGTCGGGTTGGATTCTGAGTCCTCGATAAAGAGCTCAATCATCCGTCCGCCCAGCAATCCACCATTTTTGTTGATGGTATCAACCGCCAGTTTTGCAGCTTTCTCCATTTCGGGCCCATAGGCACCCGTGGATCCCGTGAAGGGGATAACCATACCGATTTTGATGGGGCCTTCCGCTGCCCAGGAGGGTCGGATGAAAGGCGTTGAGAGGGTCGCGACACCGGCAACTGCCACGCCCGTTTTCAAGAGGTGACGGCGGCTGAGAGTGGAAAGGAAAACATCTTTGGTCTTCATATCGGCTATTCCTTTGTTTGAGTGTAGGGAAGGTACATGGAATGGGTTATCAGGTTGGCGCCTGGGTAAGTTCTGGTTCGATTTCCAGCATCAAGGCATCGTTAAAGCGATTGAAGAAGCCACACAGGGCGATGCGCAGTGTCAGTTCGACGATTTCCGCCTCGGTGAATTCCGCCCGAAGTCGGTCAAACATCGCATCCCGGATACGCCCAGGTGTGTTGGTAACAGCGATTGTGTATTCGACGACAAGCTTGTCGACAGGGCTCAGCTCCGGATGCTCCTGATAGTCCAGTAATGTCTCGATTCCGGCTTCTGAAATGCCATCTACCCGCAAATGCGGTGAATGATGGGCGACGCAGTAATCGCAGGCATTCAGTTTTGAGACGCAGACGACGGCAAGTTCAATGTAACGCCAGGTAATGCCCTGGCGCTGTTTCAATTCCATCAGCATGGCGGCCAGATGCTGTGTTGGGGGAACATGGGCCAGAACCTGGGCCTGATTGTTGAATGGTCCATATTCCGTACCGTATTTTTTCAGCACGGCCCCTGCATCCGGCGGCAAGTTTTCGTAAGGCATAGGGCTGATACGGGTCATGGTTGATCCTTCCGGTCATTTGGCAAATGGGTGGGGGTCGTGGGGGCGGTGGCTCGATATTCACGGACCAAACCCTGAGGGCGGTAGATCAACAGCAGGATCAGGCCGCCCCCGATCAATATCAGGCGGATTGCTGCAATCTGACTGTTGTCCAGAATGTCGATGACATCCTTTAGGAAGCGGGTTGCTTCCAGCAGCACCATGATGGAACAGGCACCCAGAATAAGGCCCGAATGCGACCCGCGCCCGCCGGCGATAACAGCCATAAAGGCATAGACGGTCATGATGGCACTGAACTGGCTGGGATCAATGTAACTGAACTGGAACGCCTGCAGAGATCCCGCAATACCGGTAATTCCGCCCCCGATCGCGAAAGCCTTCACCCGCATAAGCAGGACATTCCGGCCTAGGCTTGCGGCGACTACCTCATCATCGCGAATGGCGCGCAATGCCCGCCCGAATGGCGCGCGGGTTGCCAGTTCAAGGCCAGCAAACACAACAAGAACGACCAGAACACAGACTGCCAGATAAAATTTCTCGTAATGATCGGTTCCAATGACATCCACCAGAGGGCGGGGAATGCCCGGCAATCCAAGTGCGCCGCCGGTCAACCAAGCCTCATTCAGCGTGATAAGACGGATCACTTCTCCAAAGCCAAGCGTGACGATGGCCAGATAATCATCCGATAATCGGAGGGATATCAGCGATAACAGCGCGCCCATCACGGAACAGATCACAATCGCGGCGGCAACTGCCACGAAAACGCCTGTGCCATTCAGCATCAGAATTGCCGTTGTATAGGCACCCAGCGCGACAAAGCCTGACAATCCGAAATTGACCATACCGCACATGCCCCATTGGACATTCAAGGCCATGGCGATCAGGACTGCGATAGAGACCAGGGTCATGATTGTTGTCAGATATCCGATCATTTGACGATCTCCCGCCGCCCCAGAAGGCCTGTTGGACGCACAAGCAGGACCAGGGCCACGACCATAAAGGCAATGGCGCTGCGATAATTTGGATCGACGATCAGTGTCGCCAGTTCCCCAACAATACCTAAAGTCAGGGCACCAATGACGGCCCCTACAGGACTGCCAAGACCGCCCAGGATGGCTGCAGCGAAACAGACGATGATGTAATTCCACCCCAATTGTGGGTCGATCGCACGGTCCATGCCGATCAAAACACCAGACGCGGCGATCAGCATTCCAGATAGGCACCAGGTGGCACCAATAACCCAATTGGCATCAATGCCACGGGCTGCGGCCAGGTTTGGGTTGTCTGCCACGGCCCGCATCGCCCGCCCCAGAGAGGTGTGCTGAAGAATGAAATAGACCATTGCCATGGCACTGATGCTGACCCCGGCGGTCACCAGCAACTCATAATTTATCCGCAGTCCCATAACGCGATAGGGGCGCGCCAACGGTATTTCGAAGCTGCGTGCATCATTGCCAAAGAACAGCCTGCAAATATTTTCCAAAACAAAGGACAGGCCCATGCTGGCCACCAACAACGTGACGGGGCCCCGGGTCCGTAAAGGTTTAAAAACGGACAGGTCACAGATCAGGGCGATCAGCGGGAACAGCAAGAGTGTCAGGGCGGCAGCTAGGATCAGGGACATTCCCAGAAGTGTGTTGAAACTCCATGCCATATATGCCGCCATGGTCAACATTGCGCCAATCGCAAAATTGGGGAACCGTAAAATCCCGAATGTCAGCGAAAGGGCCATTGCTGGTAGTGCAATGATCAATCCCGTTCCCAAACCATTGATAATCAGCTGACCCACGTCTTATGACTCCCGAAGAAATAGTTCATGCAGATCACCTCGTTCGCGCAGTGTTTTTGCATCGGATTGATATCGGACCGATCCATTGACCAGGACCAGCGCGCGATCTGAATAGGGCAGGGCCATGGCCACATTCTGTTCGACCATAATCACGGTTGTGCCCAGATTGTTGACGGCTTTGACCTTGTCGAAAATCTCGATTACCAGCTTTGGTGAAAGACCTGCGGAAGGTTCGTCCAGCAGCAGGATATCGGGAGAGGATATAAGCGCGCAGGCAAAAGCCAGCATTTGCCGTTGCCCGCCGCTCAAGTTTCCAGCCAAAAGAGTCTGTCGGTTTGCTATGTCTGGAAACAGTTCCAGAACGCGCTCTCGTTCCAGGTAACCGGCGCGCCCCCTGAGCCCTAGAAACTCTGTCGACAGCTTCAGGTTTTCCGCAATTGTCATATTCCGGAATACATTGAATTCCTGAGGAACATAGGCCATGCCCTCACCGACACGCTGGGGTGCCTTGAACGTCGTCACATCTTTCCCAAACAGCGTGATGGCGCCTTTCCGAATGGGAACGATCCCGGCCAGCACCTTGATCAGGGTGGATTTTCCNGAACNNTTCGGGCCNATGATGGTGAATATTNCTCCTGGAACCACCGACAGGCTGACGCCGTTGACGATGTCATCACCGCCATATCCTGCGCGCAAATCTGATGCGATCAACAAGGGCGCCGTCACAGCACACCCCCCAGATACGCATCTGCAACCCTGCGATCGCTGGTCACATCTTTGAAGGTGCCCTCAACAAGTTTTTTTCCTTCAGCCATAACGACGACGTGGTCACTCAACGCGGCAACCATATCCATGTTGTGTTCGACCAGGATGAAGCTGACACCCTTGCCCTGCAGGCCTTTGATAACCTCAATCAGGACCTGAACCATCGGGGGGGCGACGCCTGCAGCGGGCTCATCCAACAGCACGACCCTGGGGTTCAGCATCAATGCGCGGGCAAGTTCCAGAAGCTTCTTCTGCCCCCCTGACAGGACGCTGGCGGTTTCATCTGCCAGCCGTTCCAGGCCGACACGGGTCAGCAGTTGCATCGCGCGCTGTGTGGCTTCTTTTTCTTCCTTCAGGATTCGACCGCGCAGAAAAATAGGGGCAAAAAAGTGTTCATCGGATTGACTTTGCTGCGCCAGAAGAACGTTTTCTAAAAGCGTCAGGCTGGAAAGCTCGCGTGAAATCTGGAACGTTCTGGCAAGGCCGGCACGGGCGAGCCGATGCGGCTTTTCACCGGTGACATTGTTATCGAACAATGTAATCCGACCGCAATCCGGCTTGGTTGCACCGCTGATACAATTCAGCAATGTGGATTTACCCGCACCGTTCGGCCCGATAATGGCGGTGATATGCGACTCTGCGGCCTTGAAGGAACAACCATCCAGTGCCGCGACACCACCAAAACTCTTTTGTAACTGTTCAACCATCAACACAGACAGGCAATCCTTTCTGGAAAATATCCAGGCTTACGGACCCCATGATCCGCAGCGTTTATTGCCCGCATTGGTAATTTCTATCCCAGAAGGCCGAAGCCTCTCCATGACGCTCCGTCAGTCATTGGTGCTGACGGTTTTAACCGGTGTAGGATCGATCCCCTACATCACGCATCCACAGTCGTATCAAATGTCTCCTGTTTTCTGGTTCTTCGAAATCTTCGAACTCTGTCCGGCTATGACCGATGACCTTGTTGTTCACATATTGGAACTGGCCGGCGGACATTGTAAAATGGAACTGCAGATCTGGATCCGCAAACACCCTTTCCAGCGCCGATATTGCCTTGCGGGTGGACTCGTCCATTTCCGCATTTTGCATCTCATAGCCATTCCTGACCTGATGAATGCCCAGCCGCGCGGTGAGGCCTCCCTTGTTGATAAAGACCGGCTCTGAAATCGTAGGAGGGTCATTCTCCAAATGCTCTCTTTGACGGTCGAAAATGAACGGCTCATAGAGACGCGGCAGCACATCAGGATCACGCTTCAACAGTGCATTGTGGGCCGTTTCAAAACTCATCACCCGACTGACGCCCCCACTTTTTGCAGGCTTCAAACACAACAGACCAACAAAATCAGGCATTGGGTTGTTGTAGGAATTATCATTGTGGAAGGTAAGGTCGATATTCGTTTTATCCGGTCGAACACCTGATCCCGCGACGGCCTTTTTGCCTGTATCCTGGACATCATAGATCATTGTGCCATCCAGCTTTTGAGCCACCGGACGACTGATCATGGAAGACAGTAACCAATAAGATAATTTTGCGTCTTCGCTATGAAGCCGATCCATTGGCAATCGGTCTACCAGGGCAAATCCGCATCCAGCGACAAGCGCTTCTCGCACTTTAGACATCACAATCTGGCAGCAGGGCATGTCAAATCGACCGGCATCCAGCAGCTCTATTGGCAGACGATGACTTTTGTGATGGGCAACGGCCAACTCGATTTCATTCAGACATGCCTCGTCCAGGCAAAACTTCCAATCATCCTCTTTCAGGTCAGCGGCGCGCCATACCAGGGGGCCAGTTAAGACTGTGTTGATTGGTTCGCCGCGCGTGACTTTCTCGGTACCCATTAAGGATTAACTTTCCGCTTTCAGGTGGAGGGGATGTCTGACTTTGGAAAAACCTTAACAGTCGGATTTCATAAAAAGAAATTATTTTTCTTTAATATAAATATAAGCTATTCTTATAATTATGTCTTATCGCAACCTTGATTTGTCCTTGCTTCGAACCTTCTCTACCGTTGTGGAGTCTGGCAGCGTTACAGCCAGCGCCAGGCGCCTGAATGTCAGTCAGCCTGCGGTTAGCCAACAGTTGCGACGGTTGGAAGAACTGGTGCAAAAGCCCTTGTTCAAGGCAACAAGAAGGCCCAGTGACCTTACCTCAGAGGGAGAGATTCTTCTTGGCTATTGTCGGGCCATCCTTCGCCTGAATGATGAGGCGTTGAGCCGGTTTGCACGACCAGAGGTGACGGGTCGCATTGTTTTGGGAAGCCCGGATCTTTATGCGAGCTTTTTTCTGCCAGACATTCTGGCAGATTTTGGTCGTGCCTATCCGACAGTTCAGATTGATTTGAGATGCGCCCTGACCGTTCCATTGTTGAAAGACTATGCGGCGGGACGGATGGATCTGGTCCTCGCCACCCAAATGCCAGATAACATACCCGGTCGATTTCTAAGGGCTGAACCACTGCATTTTGTAACGGGCGAGAACAGCACGGCTCATTCCAGGTCACCGCTGCCTTTGGCGATGTTGCCGCCCGGTAATTTATACAGGGATCACGCAATCGCTGCTCTTGAAGCACATGGTAGACCCTGGCGGATTGCCTGTGAAAGTGAAAGCATCGCCGGTCTATTGGCGTCGGTGCAAGCAGGCTTGGCAATCACAGTTCTCACCCGGCCCGCCGTCGGCGCAGGTCTGAGGATCTGTTCAGGATTTGATGGGGTGCCCGCACTGCCCAGCGTGGACCTGGTCCTGTATCACGAGTTTTCCGAAACAAATGAGCCCGCAGGCCATCTTGCGGATTATCTCATCACTCGATTGGCATGAATCCCCAAAGTCAAATTCGCAAGAACAAAACTTAGGTCGGTGTCTCAGCCAGATAATCTGAAACATGTCCGATGACGCTCTGCTAATCCTCTTAAGAGGCAAAAAAACTTATCCCTTACACCCATTTTCCTTCGTTTGCTTTTCCCTGGAGACGCCATAAAAGTCTGCCTGATGTGATATTCGGTGTAGGCTTAGGGGGGGTGTCTTTATGGAGGCGGATTACATAATTGTTGGGGCAGGGTCGGCTGGATGTGTCCTGGCCGAAAAGTTAAGCGCCCATCCGAACAACCGTGTAATCGTCGTCGAAGCCGGGGGCGCGGACAGTTCTTTCTGGATATCAACGCCCATCGGTTACGGTCGTCTGTTCTATGATAAGGCTGTTAACTGGTGTTACACAACAGAGCCTGATCCCAGCTTAGATGGCCGGACGAGCCATTGGCCCCGAGGGCGAGTTCTGGGGGGATCCAGTTCGATTAATGCGCTGGTCTGTATTCGCGGACGCGCAGAAGATTATGAAGATTGGGCCGCGGCGACCGGGGATACCCGATGGGGCCCCGATGCGATGGCAGCGTGCTTCCGTACATTGGATGACAATGATCAGGGCGCGAATGAATGGCGCAATTCTGGCGGTGTTTTTCCCATTCACAGCATTAAAGAGGCCTCCCATCCAATTACCCAGAATTTTCTGGATGCCTGTGCGGAAACTGGTGTTCCTCGTAACCCGGATTTCAATGGAGAGCGTCAGGAAGGCGCCGGGTTGTACCAAATTAATACGCAAGGCGGTAAACGCGTTTCCGCCGCTGATGCCTTCTTGCGCCCGGCAATGCGCCGACCAAATCTGACAGTGCTGAAACGAACCCAGGCGCTGCGTTTAATCTTCTCTGAAAATCGATGCACCGGCATTGTGGTTCAGCGAAATGGTGAGCAAGTAAATCTGGTCGCCCGCAAGGAAGTCCTTCTGGCATCGGGCGCCATTGAGTCACCGAAACTGCTTCAACTGTCAGGAATTGGTGATGCAGGTCATTTGTCAAAACTGGGCATCAATGTGCGTGTCGATAACCCCAATGTTGGGGCCAACCTTCAGGACCATGTCGGACTGAACTACTATTTCCGATCCAAGGTCCCAACCTTGAATCAGGAACTTTCCCCCATCATTCGGCGGTTTTGGAATGGTGCGCGGTATTTGCTGACACGGTCTGGCCCCCTTTCCCTGTCTGTTAATCAGGGGGGGGCATTCTTTAAGACATCACCAGACCGGCCCCTGCCAAACATGCAATTGTATTTGCAATTGATCACCACACTGAATGGCCGGGGACAGGCCCGACCGTTGCTTGCGCCCGATCCGTTTCCGGCATTTGCGCTGGGCCTGTCCAACATCCGCNCGAAAAGCCGGGGCAGCATTCAGATCAACAGCGCCGATCCTTTGGCTCCCCCGATGATTGATGCCCGCGCCTATAGTGCATCAGAAGACTTGGATGAAATGCTGGAGGCCGTTGAATTCATACGGAAACTGGTTGCAACAAAAGCCTTCTCTGGTATTACGGAGTCAGAGATCGTGCCGGGCCCTGATGTGCAATCGCGTTCGGATTTGTTGCAAGATATCAGGCAACGGACGGGAACTGTCTACCATCCCAGTTGCACCTGTGCGATGGGGCTGGACCCCAAGGCCAGTGTTTTGGATTCAGAATTAAGGGTGCGCGGTCTAGACGGGTTGAGAGTCGTCGACGCCTCCAGTTTCCCCAATATCGTTAGTGGGAATTTGAATGTGCCGGTGATGATGCTGGCAGTTCAGGCATCGGAGATCATTTCGAAGGGTTGAAGCCTAGCCTCCAGTTGAGATCAATCATCTGGATCAAATCGATTGAATTTGATCAATCAACCACGATCTGAACAAAACCATTTCAGGTTTTGCAATTTTCCGTTTATGGGGCGTTAACAAATAATGCGCCTCTTCGATGGGCAGCGGGAAATCGAATGGCATGGCAAGTGGCAGCGTCTCGGCGGCGGCCATCGCATGGGAGCGCAACACGATTGCAGCACCGGCCCCATTGGCGACCAGGGTTAACGCGGCCAAGGAGTTATCGACCCGCAATGATCTTGGGATCGATGGATCTTCCAATCCCAAAATCTCAAAAGCCTTTTTCCAATGATCCTCATATCCCACGATGTGAATTAAGGCTGAACTCGCGATAATTTCGCGAAGTTTGGAAGCATCCCGCTTACATTTTTCCGCCAAAGACTTTTGGATGACGATCACGGAGTGATCTTGCATCAATCGTTCTGCAGAATATCCGGGCCATTTTCCAGATCCAAACCGTATGTCCAAATCTGTCGTTTCGTCGGCCAGAGCATCTGCCCAGACGAGGGAATAGAGTTGTATTGGTATCTGCGGATAGAGCGCCTGAAAGTTCGCGATTCGGGGGGCTAGAAACAGGGCCACAAAGGACAGGGGCGCACTGATGGTTAAGACAGAGCCGGTGCCAAGTCCAAACAGCTTTACGGTCGTTGCAGACAGGCGTTCCAAGGCTTCACGGACTTCTGGCAGGTAGGACGCGCCCATCCCCGTCAGCCGCACACTCCGAGCACGGCGTTCAAACAAGGGGTGCCCAATCTGCTGTTCCAGGGACCGAATTTGATGACTGATTGCGGTTGCAGTCAGGTTCAATTCGCGGGCGGCAGCCGCAAAACTGCTATGCCGCGCACTGGCTTCAAAAGCCCGAATCCAGTTGAGTGGGGGAAGCCGATAACTCATTTGAGACCCAATTTTAATTATGCCTAAGCGCCATAAAACTTCACTTGTGTTGGGCAAGCAAGTGGCAAATACTTTTCCTAAGAAAAAAGCAATTAGCTCTGTGTATGGGTTGAGGTCTTAAAAAAGGACCTTTGGTGGGGATGGAAATGAAAATTGTAAAGTTAGAGACATTTTGTAACCGTTTTGTCGGTTTTCTGGTTGTGACAGATGAGGCTGGTAATCAGGGCTGGGGGCAATTCTCCACCTATAATTCCGATATCACCGCGACAGTGTTCCACCGCCAGGTTGCGCCGCATGCTTTGGGGCAGGATACCGATAGCCTGGAACAGCTTTTAACCCTTGTGCCGGAGCGGGAGCATAAGTTTCCTGGTGCCTATTTGAAGCGGGCGTTGGGAGGGTTGGACACCGCGATTTGGGACCTTCGCGGTAAGATTGCTGGCGTTCCGGTCACGGTGCTGCTGGGCGGAACACCAGGAAAATTACGCGCCTATGCGTCGTCGATGAAACGCAGCATTTCCCCTGAAGATGAAGCCCAACGTTTCCTTAAACTGCGCGATGAGTTCGGGTTTGATGCGTTCAAGTTTCGGGTCGCCAATGAATACGGCCATGACGTTGATGTGTATCCAGGCCGCAGCGAAGCCATGGCCCCAACCATCCGCAAAGCGCTGGGGGATAAAGTGTCGCTTCTGGCAGATGCTAATAGCGGTTTTTCCCCCAAGCGCGCGATTGAGATCGGCCGGATGCTGGAGCAGAACGGCGTCGAACATTTCGAAGAGCCGTGCCTGTACTGGGAACTGGAGCAAACCAAAGAAGTTACCCAAACACTGGACCTGAATGTAACTGGCGGCGAACAGGATTGTGAATTTGTTGTCTGGAAGGAAATAACTGGACGCAAAATCGTTGATATCGCGCAGCCTGATATCCTCTATCTTGGGGGTATGTGTCGCACGATGGAGGTCTGCAAAATGGCGGCAGAGGCGGGAATGTCGGTCACCCCGCATTCGGCCAATCTGGGCCTGGTCACGCTGTTTACCATGCACCTTNTGCGCGCCATTCCCAATGCTGGGAAATATCTGGAATTTTCGATTGAGCAGGCGGATTTCTATCCCTGGCAATATGGTGTTCTGAGGAACGATCCCTACAAGATTGAAGATGGAATGGCGACCGTTGGGGAAGAACCCGGATGGGGCTTTGAGGTTGAGCCGAATTGGTTGGCACGGTCTGAGTACAAGATCAGCGAGCATACTTCATGAGCAATACTGTAAGCATGCGGGCCTGTAAGCATACGAGATTGTGTATCGGTCGCACCGGCTTCGAGATTGGTTAGGGCACATTATGGCATCCATTGAACTGCAGGACGTAACAAAGCAATTTGGCAACATGACTGTTGTCGACAAGGTGAATCTGTCGATTGACGATGGTGAGTTGATGGTCTTTGTCG
This sequence comes from Rhodospirillales bacterium, assembly GCA_002696645.1. Taxonomy (GTDB): domain Bacteria; phylum Pseudomonadota; class Alphaproteobacteria; order UBA8366; family Aestuariispiraceae; genus Pacificispira. The sequence continues at coordinate 11,762 of NZSA01000045.1, forward strand.
GCCCATCCGGGTGCGGAAAATCAACCACGTTACGGATGGTTGCCGGTCTGGAAACAACGACGTCCGGCACGATTCTGATTGGCGGTCGTGATGTCACCAGGCTTGATCCGAAAGATCGCAATATCGCGATGGTGTTTCAGAACTATGCGCTTTATGCCCATAAAAATGTTTATGGGAATCTGGACTTTGGGCTGCGCATGCGTGGGGTCCCAAAGCAGGAAGCGGAGCGACGGGTCCGGGAGGCCGCCGAAATACTTGGCCTGACAGATTTGCTGCATCGGAAGCCCAAGCATTTGTCGGGTGGTCAGCGCCAGCGTGTGGCCCTGGGGCGGGCACTGGTTCGTGATCCAGACGCTTTTTTACTGGACGAGCCGCTGAGCAATCTGGATGCAAAACTGCGCGTTAAAATGCGCGAAGAGATCGGCAGCCTGCATTCCAGACTGGGCAAAAGCATGTTGTATGTGACCCATGATCAAGTCGAGGCCATGACGCTTGGCAGCCGGATCGCCGTGATGAAGGACGGTGAGATGCAGCAGGTCGGAGCCCCCTTGGAGGTCTATGACAACCCGGCAAACCTGTTCGTTGCTGGCTTTATTGGATCACCAGAAATGAATCAGGTTTCTGCGACGGTGATCGAAAAGGATGGCGGGTTGTGTATCGCCGGGGATGGTTTCTGCTTTGTGGTGCCCAAGGGTGACTCGAATGGGCTGACGCCTGGAACAAAGGGAATTTTTGGCGTTCGCCCCGAGCATTTGGAGATTGTCTCGACCCCGCCGCATACGGACGCGCCCTTCAAGATGCGCGTCGATCTGGTTGAGCCGATGGGCGCCCAGACTCTGTTGTTATGTCGCGATGGGGAAACGTCGCTTCGTGTGTTGATTGCCCGCAATGACAAGATCACACGCGGTGATCACGTTGGTATGCAATTGGGCAATGGTCGCTGTCATTTCTTCGACTCAGCGACAGGGAAGACCCTGAAGTCAATTGGGACGACAGGTTCATAAGGGAGACCTAACGGTCGGAAGGAGGAGCATCATGGCTGATACGAATGATACAAATTTGCCACGGTCCGGTAAAAAACTGATGGGGAACGGCATTTCAAGACGGTCCGTGGTAAAGGGGCTGGGCGCGGCGTCCATGGTACCTTTTGCTTTGTCTGCCCCCAATNTTCTGGCGGCGGATAAAACCATCCGCTTTCTGAATGCAGAACCCAGCGCTGATAGTGTCCGGGCCATGCGTTTCGCGGCGGCACAGTATGAAAAGGAAACCGGCATCAAGGTTCAGATGGACAGCGTGCCGGGCGGCAAGGCTTTTGAGAAGCTGCAGACGTCAATTCAATCAGGTCGTCCTTATGACATTGGGACCTTAAGTTTCTTTGGCGACGTGCTGTTGCTGGCCAATGAAAAGAAGATTGTGCCGCTGAACAGCATCATCAAGAAATATGAATGGGGTCCGAAGATTCTCTACCCCGTGAATGGGGACAACTTCTGGTATCCGTACGATTACAATCTGTGCTGGATCAACTATCGGAAAGATATGTATGCCGCAAAAAGCCTGTCTGAGCCCCAGAATTGGGACCAGTATATGGGCAACCTTGCCAGCGTGACAGGAACTGGTGAAGGCCAATTGGCAAGCGGTGTTGTCCACCCGATTGGCAGTAATGGCGCAACGAACTACACCGCCTTTGGTTATATGTGGGCAAATGGCGTTAAGTTGTTTGACGACAATTGGAATGTTATCTTGGATTCGCCGGAAATTCTTCCCAAGGCAGCGGAATATGTCGACTTCATGGCGGACCTTACCCAGTATATGCCGCCATCGCCAATGCAGGCTGGCTGGGCCAATCTGGTCGGGGATTTCCAGGGCGGGATCATTTCCCATACACCAGGAACCGGTCGCCTGATTGACCAGATGAATATGACCATGCCGGACAAGGCGCAGCAGGTTTCGTCCTTCCTGTTCCCGTCGAAAGATGGCAAGAAGTTTGCGGTCAATCATGGGTATGATGGCTGGGTTGTCTTGGACACAGCGATGACAGATGAGGCGTTGAAGTTCCTGGAATGGTTCTCCGACGAACATCTGATCAACTTCCTGCACAGCTCTCCCGTGCATTATCAGCCAACCCGTCTGGACATCTATGAAGATGCCCGATGGCTGGCGCATCCTGCACTGGAAACCTTTGCGGATATCATCGCGATGCAAAAGCGTGTGTTGAATGACCCAGATGTCATCATTCGTTCGATCGATACAGAAGGGCCTGAGCCTGATGTGCGTGCAGGTAAGGTCTTCCGGTCTTACGCCCTGCCGGAAATGCTGCAGGATCGTATTCTGAACGGATTGTCCGGTGAAGACAGCGTGAAGGCGGCTGCGGCCAAAATTCGCAAAGTCATCGCCTCTTAAGGAAGCGGGAGGTGCCGGTTGCTCTTATGCAACCGGCACCTCTGTGCTACCCCTATACGGGACCTACCCCTATGCCCAGTGATCGCGTCATTTATGTAATTCTATTTCTGGCCTTGGCCTTTACGGCCGTGCTGGTGCTTTATCCAGCATTCTATGCCCTGGAACTGAGTTTCCAGCATCGGGAGTCTCTGGTTTCCGAACCCGAATGGGTCTGGTTTGCAAATTATATAAAAGTGCTGGCAATGCCTGAATTCTGGCAGGCGCTGGGGCGTGGCGTTGTTTTCGCTGGGCTGACGATATTTCTTCAAATTGTGTTGGGTATCGGCTTTGCGCTTTTGCTGGCGCGGGAGTTTCCCGGCATGCCGGTCATTCGGGGCCTTGCGGTTCTTCCCTATCTATTGCCCACAGTCGTGGTTGCCTTAACTTTTCGTTGGATGCTGGACGGGTCGGTTGGGATCCTGACCGTGGTCGCGAAGGTCTTTGGATTCGACTATATCCCCTGGGGTGAAGACCCGACCCTGGCAATGTTGACGGTCGTACTCATCAGTGTCTGGATCTGGACACCCTTTGTGACGCTGACCTGTCTTGCGGGCCTGCAATCCATTCCAGAGGAGTTGTATGAGGCTGCGCGCATCGATGGCGCTGGTCCCTGGCAGCGGTTTTGGCATGTAACCTTGCCACAGCTTCGCTCCGTTCTGCTTGTCGTGTTGCTGTTGCGCGCGATCTGGATGTTCAACAAATTCGACATCATCTGGCTGATGACCCAGGGCGGGCCACAGCATGCGACGGAACAATTGCCCGTCTTCTCTTATCGCCTGGCGTTCGAAATGTATGACGTGGGCCTTGGGGCCGCAGTGTCGTCCATATCCTTCTTAATTCTGTCGGCAATCATCCTTTTGTATTTCCACTTTTTTCCCTTAGAGCAGAAGGATTGATTGACGATGACCAAGCCGATTTCTCGAACAATCTATTGGCTTCTGCTGTTGTGCATGGTCGTGTATTCCGTGTTCCCGGTTTACTGGATGATCAATACCAGTTTTCGTGACGCACGGACCATTTACAGTTCAATCGATTTCATTCCTGTGCCGTTTACGCTGGAAAACTTTTCGACCTTGTTGGAACTGACGGACTATCCAACCTGGTTCATGAATTCAGTCATTGTGGCCTCTGGCACGGTGGCGGTGACAATCGTGTTGTCTGTGCTGATCGCCTATTCGGTTACCCGGCTTCAGTTTCGCGGTAAGAGCCTGGTAATCGGCACTATGCTGTATGCGTATATGTTTCCGCCCCTTTTGCTGGCGATCCCGCTGGCAACATTGTTCGTCCAGATCGGTATTCCAGACACATTGCTGTCGCTGATCATTTCACACACGACCCTGGCGCTGCCGCTGGGTGTTTGGCTGCTGTGGGGCTTTTTCAAACAGATTCCAACAGATGTGGAAGAAGCCGCCATGGTGGATGGGTGTTCCCGGTTGAAGGCCTTTATCCTGGTGGTCCTGCCCCTGACTTTGCCAGGGATCGTAACCGTCGCGATTTTTGCCTTCTTATTATCCTGGACCGACTATGTCTTCGCACTGGTCATGATCAGCAGTGATGTCAACAAAACCCTGCCAGTCGGCCTTGATACAATGGTGGGATTGTATGAATTGCGGTGGGGGGAATTGATGGCGGGGTCGACATTAATCGCACTGCCGTTGTTTGTGATGTTCACCTTCCTCAGTCGGTTCTTCATACGTGGCTTGGCAGCTGGGGCGGTGAAAGGATGATCCCGCTAATCGGCTATGCCAATGAGCTTGGCGCCCGCCCAGGTGAAAGCCTTGGCTTCAAAGTCAGTTCCACCAGCGATCAACCCTATGACGTTCAAGTGGTCCGAATTATATCGGCAGATCCGAATCCCGATGGTCCAGGTATCATCCATGAAGAAGTCCATGCCACCTGTAATGGGCAGTATCCCTCACGGTTCCAGGACTATGCATTGGGCTCTTATGCTGTGGTGCCGCTCAATCGTGCAACCGAACATCAGCAGCTAACGCTTGCCGTTATGGTATGCCCGTTCTTGTTGGATCGTGATCGCCAGACGCTGATTGCCATCGGGGACCCTGCGACTGGGGTGGTGTTGGAGCTTTGCCTTGATCGTGATGGTCCGGCCCTTTCTCTAGCGCGGGAGGGTCAGACAGATCGCTTGTGCCTTCAGACGCAGCCACGCCTGCGCCAATGGTATCGCCTTACAGCGTCTATCGACTTCATGACCGGCAATGCCAAATTGGTGTTTCAGGATGCCCGGAAAATCACGACTGTGATGACCGTTTCCGGCCAGCTGTCCACCAAGGATGCATTGAAACTATCTGATCTGTCCCAGGTTACGATTGCGGCCAGGAATATAGTCGGGACGCCCGATAATCTGTTCAATGGCCGTTTAGAAGCTCCTAGACTCTATTCAAGCCACGCAGTCGGCGCAGATCCCTTTGCTGAAAATGTACCGACAGGATGTTTCGCCGCCTGGGATTTTTCTAAGGGAATTGGTAGTGACAGGATTTCAGATATTGGCCCGAATGGATTTCACGGAACTCTGGTGAACATGCCGACCAGGGGCGTGACTGGCGTGAGTTGGCGGGGGCACGAAATGTGCTGGCGTCATGCGCCGCAGGACTATGCAGCCATTCATTTTCATGAAGATGATTGTCACGATTGTAGATGGGAAGATGATTTCACTTTTGAAATCCCGAAGGATTTTAAAAGCGGCAACTATGCCATGCGCTTGCGCTGTGGGGAGGAGACGGACTTTGTTCCGTTCTTTGTTGCCGCCCCGTTGGGTCATCCGCGTGCGTCGATCTGCGTCGTCATCCCCACCTATACCTATGTCATGTACGGCAATAATGGGCGTTATGATTATGGCCCTGCAATTGAGCAACGGATGAAAGACTGGGGTGCTTATCCGTATAATCCAGAGCGCCAAAGCCAGTTCAGCCAATCCAGCTATAATCTGCATCCGGATGGATCCGGTATCAGCCTGTGTTCATGGCGCAGGCCATTGATAAATTTACGCTCGGGCTATTTGACCCTGCTGGCGCCGCGTTGTGGGTCAGGATTGCGTCACTATCAGGCGGACAGCCATCTGTGGTCCTGGCTGGAGAATAAGGGGTTGGACTTTGATGTGGTCACAGATCATCAACTGGAACGCGATGGCGCGGACGCATTAAATCCATATCGGACGGTTCTGACCTGTACCCACCCCGAATACCATACTGAACGATCCCTGGATGCCTTTCAGGGATATACGGATCAGGGGGGGAATCTGTGTTATCTGGGGGGTAACGGATTTTACTGGCGGATTGCGGTGTCTGATACCATTCCAGGGATTGCGGAAATCCGACGCAATGAAGGCGGCATCCGAACCTGGGCGGCACAGCCCGGTGAATATTATAATGCCCTGGACGGCCAGTATGGTGGCCTGTGGCGACGCAATGGGCGCCCGCCGCAGATTTTGACGGGTGTCGGGTTTTCCGCTCAGGGGACCTTTAATGGATCCTATTATCGTCGCACAGCGCAGTCCTATTGCGACAAGGCGCAATGGATGTTTGAGGGTGTTGAGGGGGATGTCTTTGGGAATGAGGGCCTGTCTGGCAGTGGTGCCGCAGGTTATGAACTGGACCGTTATGATCCGCTGCTGGGATCACCAGAGAATGCAATTATTGTCGCCCAATCCGAAGCCCATGCCGACACTTATGTCGTCGCGCCAGAAGAAATGCTGACCCATGTCAGCACAACGACCGGTGACCCTCCCGCGGACTTGATCCGTTCAGATATCATTTATTTCGACACGCCATCCGGGGGCGCGGTGTTTTCTGTCGGGTCGATCACCTTTTGCGGCAGTCTGCCCTGCAATAATTATGATAACGCCGTCTCCCGCCTGTTGGAGAATGTCGTACGGCGGTTTTCGGGGTCTTAGAGCCTCTGCCTTTATCAAGTAATATACGGTCATTTCCGGCTTCGTATGGCCATTCCGTCGCCATGGAATGCATCGGTGTGGCCGCGGCACCCCGTCACAGATTCTCGTTGCCCTCAAAAATATAGGGGTTGAGGAATATCCGCTCCCAGAACAGGTTTCGATCCACGTCTGAGAGACAGGCCTCATTGCAGGTTGCTTCCCATTCCGTTCGCAGGATTGCCAGCATGTCCTGAATAACTCCCGCAGCGGTTTGTTTATCGAGCAGGAAGTTGGGAGCCGCCTCGATGCAGGTCGCGAGCGTGCTGCGCCGATTGTTATCGGTAATCAGCATGGCCTGGCTGGCCTCGTTGCCGGTTCTGCTTTGCGGGCAGATATCATAGGCGGGGGTCAGGTGGAGTGACTTGCCATCCCAGAAGGCGGCATGGTTGCGGGCATGGTCGTCGGTGTTGCCGCACAGGATGTTGAACACCAGTCGCCCGAACAATTCGCGCAATGTGTCCTTTGGCTGGCTGAAACGATGCCGGATCACTTCGGTCAGATCGGCATAGCTGGCATAGCGGGCCATCATCTCATCGAGCCCGAATATCGTCAGCGCCGAGACCATGGCTTTCCGCTGCCAGGCGTCACCTATGTGCAGGCGGTCAAAACGTTCGACCAGCAGCACATCCTTCCCCGCGACATGGGCCAGGCGCACCGGCGCAACGTTGAGACCGGCCTTGGCAGCAAGCCGCATGGCGATGAATTCCGCCTTCACCACGTTGTAGGTGTCCGAGGACGAGGAGAACTTGGCGATCAGCTTCTTTTCGTCTTCCTCAATCATGGCCTTGGGTCGTGCGCCGCCCAGCGAACTGCCATGAAACAGGGCCTGATCCAGCTCAGGAGTGAGGGGAATGCCCCTTTCGACCTTCTCTGCGGCGGTGAGCAATTCCTCCAGAGTGGCGGCCTGTACAGAACGGGGAACATATCTTGTCGGGGATAGCTGAAAGTCGAGCGCACCAATGCGGTCGGAGCCGGATTCAAGCAGATAGGTCAGTTCGTCGATTGCGCCGATATCGGCATCCTCGCCCTTGATGCCAAAGGTTCTATTCAGGATCACACGCCGCCCCCAGGCATCTGGTGCGCCATCGCGCAGGCAGCCTGCCATGTTCAGGCCCGGCTCAGGGGGGATTGCACCTGTACGTAAGGGCAGCTCAGGCAGATAGAGGGGAATAGCTCCTTCAAGCTCCAGGTAGCGACGGCCATAGTTGAAAATCAGGCCATCGCCATCACGGGCGAGGCGGCCAGCGACAACCGGCTGGGTTGCGTCGGGCAGCCATACCCAGACATACGCTTCATCATGACGGGGCTTAGAAATCATCCTTCACCGCCTTTGTGCTTTTGCGCACTTTCTTCGGCAACAGGGTCAGCTTGCTTCGTGCCGCTGCAAGATGGCGGGTCAGGATGGAGGGCTCTGGTTCAAAGAGCGGCACGCCAACGATGGCAGCGAGCTCAAAGACGGCACCGATGGAGCAGCCCATCTCGCCATTCTCGATCCTGTGGACCAGCCCGCGTGATATGCCTGCGCGTTCAGCAGCTTCCGCGACCGTCAGTCCTCGCTCAGTGCGCGCGTCGTGAATCAACAGCCCCAGCAGTTCAGCAGCTTCCAGTCCGTAACGGGAATAAGGTCGGGTGTTCGGCTTTGCCACTGCGATTAATCCTGTTCCATTAACAGGGCATAAAAGCCCTTAAAAGATTATTTATGGGTCAAGATAGTATATTTCAAGTCAGTTTTGCAATGATTTGTTCTATAAAAAGGGCTTTAGGCTTTTTAAAGACCTGTTTATAGATCGTTTATGCAACTTGGGTCGCTATCTCCTCGCCCCCCTTGATAAGAACATTAGTAGACTATATTAAAGAACATAGTATGAATAAACTAATCGGAGATGCACCCCATGCGGTTGGAGGAAGCGCAGGAGGACCGGCGGCGTTCGGCGCTTGATAGGGCGCGGGGGCTGATGCGGCGCATTGAGGCGCGGGATCGCCCCCGGTGTCATCGCTCTGTGGCGCTGGGCTGGGAGGAACCGGATGCGGCGCTGGGGGGCGGGCTTGGCCTGGGCGCGTTGCATGAGGTCGGGGGTAGGGCGGCAACAGGGTTTGCCATACGGCTGTTGGGGCGGCTGAAGGGGGCAGTGCTGTGGTGCCATCCAGCCGGGCAGAAGACCACACTTTACGGGCCGGGACTGGTGCAGGTCGGCCAGGGCGATCTGCCGGATCGACTGATCATCGCCCGGGCCCGAAATGGCAGCGAAGGCTGCTGGATCGCTGAAGAAGCCCTGCGTTCTGGCGCTTTCACGGCTGTGGTGCTGCAGCCCGCCGACCCGGTTGGCTTGATCCCCAGCCGCCGCCTGCATCTGGCGGCCGGGCGCGGGGGCGCGCTGGGCCTGATCCTGCGTGAGGTGCAGGGACATGGTCCGGTGCTGGCCCCTGGCATCGCGGCAAGCCGATGGCAAGTCGACCCGATACCCTCCATCCGGCAGGGGGCAATGATCGATCCCCATTGGCGCCTGGTACTGCAACGGCAGCGCGGGGGAAGTGCGGACAGGATTGGCGAAGAAGGGTGCTGGAGCGTCCCGGCATGACGACAGCCCCCATCTCCCGTCTGAATCCGCTGTATCTTGCGCTCTGGTTTCCCTGTCTATCGACGGACCGCTTACGCCGGGAGAAGCAGATCAATACAGAGCGGGCACTGGTTGCAACGCGCCGCGCAGGATCAGGCGTCTTCCTGGCCGCTGTCGATGCACTGGCGGCGCGTGAGGGGCTGTCCCCCGGCATGACACTGGCAAGCGCCCGCGCGATTCATCCCGATCTTCGCGCTGAACCGTTGGACCCCATTGCCGATGCGGCCCTGGTGCAGCGTCTGGCGGACTGGTGCGACCGTTATTCGCCGCTTGTGGCGGTTGCGGGCAGCGACAGATTGGTGATTGAAGCAACAGGCTGCACACATCTTTTCGGGGGGGAGAAGGCGATGTTGGAGGATGTCCGTGATCGGCTGCGTCGCACCGGCCTGTCGGTACGTGCCGCCCTGGCTGCCAGTCCCGCCGCGGCCATCGCGCTGGCGCTCCATGGGCCGCAGGATTGTGTGGTCAGCAAACGCCGTGGTCTGAGCACGGCCCTTGCCGATCTGCCGGTCTCAGCTCTTGCGCTGGCAGAAGGGGCGATGGATCGTGATGCGCTGTCAGGAATGCACCGGGTCGGTCTGCACTATTTGGGGGATCTGTATCAACTGCCCCGTGCGGCGCTGGCCACCCGCTTTGGACCAGTGGTGGTCTCCGCCCTCGACCGGTTGCTTGGACAGGCATCGCATCCGATAGCCCCCCGGCGTCCAGCCACGCCCTATCGTCTCCGCCTTGCCTTCGCCGATCCGATTGGCCTGCGCAGTGATATTGATGCCGCGCTTACCCAGCTGCTCTCGGACCTCTCGGTACAGCTACAGGCGAAGGCCATGGGCTGCCGACGCCTGACCCTGACCGCCTGCCGCGCCGACGGCACGGTGCAGGAGATCACCATCGGCACCAGCCGTCCGGTCCGGGCCGTCCCGCCGCTGATGCGCTTGCTGGCAGAGAAACTGGAAAGCCTGGATCCCGGCTTTGGGATCGACTGCCTGATCCTGACCGCCCCGATTGTTGAACCTTTTGAGCATGACCAGATCGACAGCGGGGCCCTGACTGAGGATAGCGGAACCGAGGATACAGTTGCAGACGACCGGCTGGCGTCGGTCTGTGACCGGCTGATAAACCGGCTGGGAGCAGAGAATCTGTTCCGCCTCGCCTCGGTCGATAGCCGCCTGCCGGATACCGCCCAGGGGCCGCGCCCCGCAGTGTCGTCGCGACGAGACCCGGCAGGCGGTTGGCCCCGTACTGTCGGTCGCCCGACCCGCCTGCTGGGTCAACCGATCCCGCTGGTGCCGCTGCACGCGCCAAGGCCCGGCGATCCGCTGGTGCGCTTTCGCTTGCAGGGGCGTGAGCATAGGGTTCGGATCGCACAGGGACCGGAGCGGATCGCGCCTGACTGGTGGCGGCGGGATGCGGCCTGGGCCGCAGGCGCACGGGATTATTGGCAGGTTGAGGACGAAGCGGGTCAGCGGTTCTGGATCTACCGCGACGGAACCGCAGGGTCGCATGCAGGATCAGGCGCGGAATCGGGGAAAGCTGATACGCCCCGGTCGCACTGGTTCCTGCACGGTTTGTGGTGATCTGCGATGCAACGCTATGCCGAACTGTGTTGCATGACCAATTTCAGTTTCCTGGAAGGGGCCTCCCATGCTGATGAACTGGTGGTGCAGGCAAAAGCGCTGGGCCTGGCGGGCCTTGGCGTTGCAGACCGCAACAGTTTGGCGGGCGTGGTGCGGGCCCATAAGGCGGCCAAGCAGGCGGGCCTGCCGCTGCTGATCGGTGCCCGTCTGGATCTGCAGGATGCCCCCCCTCTGATCGCCTATCCCAGAGACCGCGCCGCCTATGGCCGTCTGTCGCAATTGATCACCCTGGGCCGCCGCCGGGCGGAGAAGGGGTCTTGCCTGCTGTATCTGGACGACGTGCTGGCTGCCGCCCAGGATACTGTGCTGATCGTGCTGGCCGATGAAAGTATGGACAGGGCCGCCCTTTCCAAACAGCTTCTGCGCCTGAAAGCCGTTGCCGGTCCACAGGAACTCTATCTCGCCGCCAGACACTTGCATCGTGGCGACGATGACCGGCGCATTGCCCGTCATGCGGCAATCGCCCGGGCATTGGGTCTGCGTCTGGTCGCGGTGAATGATGTCCTGATGCACAGCCCCGCCCGCCGTCCGCTGGCCGATGTGCTGACCTGTATCCGAGAGAAGCAGGTTATCGATACCGCAGGCACCCTGTTGGCTCGCAATGGAGAGCGGCATCTGAAGAGTGCAGCAGAGATGGCGCGGTTGTTCCAGGGCTATGAGGAAGCCTGTGCGGCAACGCTTGATATCCTGGAGCGCTGCTGCTTCTCGCTGGACGAACTTTCCAGCGATTATCCCAGCGAGGTTTTGGGCACAGAGGAAACACCCCAGGCGGTGCTGGAGCGGATGACCTGGGCGGGTGCCGCACAGCGCTATCCGGGCGGCATTCCGGCCAAGGTGCGCAGCATCGTGGAGCATGAATTGCGGTTGATTGGAGAATTGGGCTATGCCCCCTATTTTCTGACGGTGGAGGATCTGGTCCGTTTCGCCCGCAGTCGGGATATTCTTTGTCAGGGGCGCGGCTCGGCGGCCAATTCTGCGGTCTGCTATTGTCTTGGCATCACCGCTATTGATCCGAACCGGCTGGACCTGTTGTTCGAACGTTTCATCTCCGCCGCTCGTAACGAGCCCCCTGATATTGATGTCGATTTTGAACACGAACGCCGGGAGGAGGTGATCCAGTATATCTATACAAAATATGGTCGTGACCGCGCCTCGATGACGGCCACTGTCACCCGCTATCGGGCGCGCGGTGCGATCCGCGACGTTGGCAAGGCGATGGGGCTGAGTGAGGATACGGTGACACTGATGGCCTCTCAGGTCTGGGGCTCATCTGATCCGTCCGCCATGACCGAACGGCTGGTGGAGATCGGGCTGGATCCCTGTGACGAACGCCTGCACCTGACCCTGGCCCTGATTGGACAGATCACCGGCTTCCCACGCCATCTGGGCCAGCATGTCGGCGGTTTCGTGATCACCGACAGCCGCCTCGACAGCATCGTGCCGGTGGAGAATGCCGCGATGGAAAACCGCACCGTCATCCAGTGGGACAAGGATGACCTTGATACGCTGGGCATTCTTAAGGTGGATGTTCTGGCGCTTGGCATGTTGAGCTGTATCCGCCGCTGTTTCGATCTGATCCGTGGGCATCATGGCCGCAGTGTTGATTTGGCCGGGGTGCCACCGGGGGACACGGCGACTTATGATATGCTGTGCCGGGCGGATTCCCTGGGTGTTTTCCAGGTCGAGAGCCGGGCGCAGATGAGCTTCCTGCCGCGTATGAAGCCGCGCAATTTCTATGACCTGGTGATCGAGGTTGCCATCGTTCGCCCCGGTCCGATTCAGGGTGATATGGTTCATCCCTATCTGCGTCGCCGCAATGGGGAGGAGGTGGTGGATTATCCTTCTCCCGAATTGCGTGCCGTGCTGGAGAAGACGCTGGGCGTGCCACTGTTTCAGGAACAGGCGATGAAGATCGCCATTGTCGGAGCCAGGTTCAGCCCGGAGGAGGCCGATCAATTACGCCGTGCGATGGCGACCTTCCGCAAGGTCGGTACGATTGAAAACTTTCGTGGCAAGTTCCTTACCGGAATGGCCCAGAACGGCTACCCGCCGGACTTTGCAGAGCGATGCTGGCGGCAGATCGAAGGCTTCGGGGAATACGGTTTTCCTGAGAGCCATGCCGCCAGTTTCGCACTGCTGGTCTATGTCTCGGCCTGGATGAAGCGGCATTATCCCGCCGCCTTCGCTTGTGCGCTGTTGAACAGCCAGCCGATGGGCTTCTATGCCCCGGCCCAGATCGTGCGGGATGCGCAGGACCATGGTGTCGCGGTGCGCCCGCCTGATATCAATCATTCCGACTGGGATTGTACGCTGGAACCGGCGGAAGGGGGCTTTGCGCTGCGTTTGGGGCTGCGTCAGGTGAAGGGGTTGAAGCAGACAGAGGCGGAATGGGTTACCGCCGCCCGCGCCAACGGCTATCGCCACCCCGCCGATCTGTGGCGACGCGCGGGCCTGAAGCGGCGCAGCCTGACAGCATTGGCGGAGGCGGATGCGTTTACCTCACTGCATCTCTCGCGGCGTCAGGTGATCTGGGCCCTGCGTGGGATTGGTGGCGACAGGCCCCTGCCGCTGTTCGAGGCCGCGAATGAAAGCGATCGGGGGCGGGAATTGCCCGTCGACCTGCCGAAGGCAACACTGGGCGAGGAGGTCGCAGAGGATTACGCCAGTTTACGCCTCAGCCTGAAGGCGCATCCGCTCACCCTGGTGCGCGATCAGGCCGATGCGCCCCTGGCGGGCTGTCTGCCTGCCCTGCATCTCGCTGATGCAAAGGATGGGACAACCGTTTCTGTCGCCGGACTGGTGCTGGTTCGGCAACGTCCCGGCAGCGCCCATGGCGTTATCTTCGCGACCATCGAGGATGAAACCGGCACCGCCAATATCGTTGTCTGGACCGATGTCTTCGAGCGCTACCGCCGTCCCCTTTTGACCGCGCGGTTGATGCGTGTCACCGGCAAACTACAGCGCGAAGGCATTGTCATCCACGTCATCGCCCAAACCATCGAAGATCGCTCTGACCTGCTCGACCGTCTGCTGACTCCAGGCACACGGGCGGGCGCATGCCTGAATACCCTTGCCCGCGCAGATGAGGTCCGCCGCCCGATCCATACCGAAGACTTCCGCGGCACCGGCTATCATCCGCCAAAACTGGGGCCTTCGCGGGAGCGTCGGTAAGACCATATCTTGATGCGATTGCCATGACCCGGCACGGGTCCCTATTCCAATAGGGTTTTGATCGACGCTTTTGCGATAATACCGGTATCAGAAACAGTGATGAACAGGGTGTCGCAATCAGCCCCCCCAAATGTCAGGTTCGTGGTCGTCAACCCAAAGGCCTGACAATCGATGCGGGCGATTTGGTCGCCATGCGGGTTATAGACAAAAACCGAACCACGGCTGGCATGGCAGACATACAGGTTGCCTAGACGGTCCAGGGCCAATCCATCCGGCCCGCTGCGCCCGGCAGGCAGACGCGCAAAAAGGCCGACTTTGCTGGTTCCCGTGGCAAATAACGGCATGCGCCAGATTTCACAACTGCGGGTCATGGCGACATATAATTCCGTGCCAGCATGATTGGTGACCAGGCCATTGGGGCTGGGTCCGGTATCCAGAAGCACCTCAAGGTCGCTGAGACCCGGTCCGGCGCGATAGACACGACCGCTGGGGTCGTGCAGCCCTGTTTGCCCCTGATCAGTGAAAAACAACGTGCCGTCCTGGGCGAACCACAGATCGTTGCAGCCCTTAAATCCCTCACTGCGATATCCCTCAAACAGGGGGGTTATGGTCCCGGTTTGAGGGTCCAGGCGCAGAATTCCCCGTTTGTAGTCGGCGATGCATAACGTACCGTCGGGTCGATAGCGCATGCCGTTGGGCCAGCCATCATAGTCGGCCATAACCGTCCAGGTACCGTCTGGCGCAACACGGAGGATTCGACCATACGGGATATCAACCACCCATAATGCACCATCGGGTGCCATGGTTGGTCCCTCCAGAAAGCTGTCAACCTTGGCGCCGGGTTTATTTGCTGTCACCCAACCGGAGGGCCGATCCTGCAGGCGCAGGGCGTCTGGCATGCTGCTCCACAACTCTGCCTGGAGAATTTGAATTTCTGGGGTCATCCGATCGTCCTTCAGGCCAGTCTGGTGCGGCGTTGAGCGATATAACGGTCCGCAAGGATCAGCAGGATCATGCCGCATGCGACCGCTTGTATCCAGGGATCTGTGTAAACCGCACCGGCCGCGCCAAGTGTTAATACCAATCGATGCCACAGCCGCAAGGGGCTGAAGAAATACCCTATATGGGCGGCATTGAACCCGATGATTGCGCAGGTCAGGGCGGCAAATACGGCCAAAGCCGGCCCAATCATGTCGGCGCGGAGAGTATCCAGGAAGATTTCCGGGTGATAGATCCAGACAATCGGTAAAACGAAGGCAACAGCACACAGCCTTAGGGAATTGCCCGCAATGACTAAAGGCTTCTCTCGCGCGATGGCGGCGGCGGCAAAGACAGCCAATGCCACGGGGGGCGTGATTGCTGACAGGACGGCGTAATAGAAGACGAAGAAATGCGTCTGTAGCTGGCTGACCCCCAATTCCATCAGCGATGGACCGGCGACAAAGACGACCATCAAATAAGACGCTGCGGTCGGCAGCCCCATGCCCAACACAATCGAACAGATCGCCGCCAGGATAAGCGCGGGCAGCAGGTCTCCCGATCCCATGGAGACAATCAGCTGATTCAGTTTCACACCCAGACCGGTGGAACTTACCGCGCCGATAACCACACCAATGGCGGCACACGCGATCAGCACAGACAGGCCATCCCGGCCTGAATCCACAAGGAATTCCCAGGTGGCTTCCCATCCGAAACGGGTTTTCGGTAATACGAATCCGGTAAACAGAGTAACGCCCGCCGCGCTGAGACCGCTGAAGGTTGGGGAAAAGCCAGAAAACAGCATGCCCAGCAAAGTGCCGAAACCCAATACCAGTACAAGTGCTTGCGACGCCCGTTGTCCGGTCCACATGTCAGTGGTGGCTTCTCCCTGGGCTTTGATTCCCAGACGCTGGGCTTCCAGTATGGCTGCGACTGACAGTGAGAAAATGAACAGGAACGCAGGAACGATGGCGACCAACATGATTGTCGCATACGGAATGCCGGTTATCTCCGACATGATGAAGGCGCCAACGCCCATGATGGGCGGAATGATCTGACCAACGCAGGATGCGGTCGCTTCTACCCCACCCGCAAAACCGGCGGTATAGCCTGCCCGTTTCATCATTGGGATCGTCAATACACCGGTCGACGCCACATTGGCGGGGGCCGACCCGTTGACCGATCCAAACAATGTCGACGCTATGATGGCGGCCTGGGCCGGGCCGGAGCGCAAGCCACTGGTTGCCCGCATGGCGATGAAATTGAAAAAATCGCCAGCCCCTGAAATTCGAATGGCCGCCCCCAGAATGACAAAGACCATCACAACATCGACCACCGCGCCCAGGGCGATGCCATAGATCCCTTTGTAACTATAGGCGACTTCCAGGGCATTGGAGAATGGCATTGCACGGTGGTTCAACACGCCTGGCATCCAATGGCCATAGGCAAGGTAAAGAAAGGCCGCGATGACGATACCAACCAGAACCCAACCCTCGACCCGTCGTGCGGCCTCAACAACCACAAGCGTACCAATGGCATAGCAGGTCAAATCAGCAGTGTTGGGGATGCCTTCCCGAAACGCCGCAATGTCGTAATAATTCATCAGGTAATAGCCGCCGGTCCCCAGCGCCGCCAGGATCCACATTGAATTGACCAGGGCCATGCGCATGGTCAGTTCGCCATTTCCGTGAAATACACCGGGCTTTAACAGGAAAACCGCGACAATGCTTAATGTCAGGGCGATGCTGTATTGAGCCTCAGCGGGCAGTTTCCCAAAAACCGTAGTCGCGGCGATGAACACCGCCAATGCTACACAGCACAGTTTGCCCAAGGCGGGAAAAAGGACCCG
>NZSA01000046.1 GCA_002696645.1 Rhodospirillales bacterium
TTGCGACCAATGCCACACTTGCGACAACGGCAAGCGGTGCGGGCTTTCTATCCAGTCGGCGTAAACAGGAATAATCATTACACCGTCAAACTTTATTGCTTCAGACCTTATGCTGTTTCTATAGAAAGTTAGAACACTGCCATTTGATGGGTCTAGAAGATTGCCTTCTTTCCATGCTGACACTGATATGGTTTCCGCTGTCTTTGATTGAATTTCTTGTGCAAGAATCCTATAACCTGTCGCACGGCATACGCCGTTTGCTAGTTTCTGAGCGAGTCGATCATAAGCCTCTTTACGGGGCCGCAAAGCCACCCTCACATCATCGCCACTTTCCCCCTTGTTCTCGACAAGATATTTAAGGGGTGATTTTTGATAGCGTTCTAGCTGGTGCCCTAATTCAACTAGGCGGGCCTCGCTCTCTCTGAGCGTTGCAAGTTCGGTCTCGTTTAAGACACTCTCCAGGGCTTCAACTAGCGTAAGTCGTTTCTGTTCTGTCATGCTCTGCACCTTCCGTCTGGCGCGCCGTGATAAGGGCGATGGGGGCAGGCGGGCACGGTCCCCGCTTTTCATCCGCTAAGACTAGCCCCCACCGTTCATTTACCGAATTGAGACAACCTTTGCCCCGACTTCGGAATTCAGCACTACGCGGCGGACGTGTTCCCCCCACTTTTCCAGCGCGTCGCGTTTTTCGTCTGTGAATGCGTGCAAGTCGTATGTGCGCTCCAGATCGTTTCTGGCATGATTTAGGATTAGTTCTGAAACCAGAACAGGAACGCCAAGACGCGAAAGACCCGTGCGGCCTGTTCGTCGCAGATCGTGCAGTACCCAGTCTGAAACGCCGCTTTCGCTAGTGAGCGCGCCAACAATCTTGCTATGACCGGCATAGGGGCGTTTGCCGTCGATGGTAAAGACATAGGGGCCAAGTCTGGGAATGGATTCTAGTATTTCCCAAGCGAAAGTGGGTAAGGGCACGATATGCGCCCTGCCTGCCTTGGTTCTGCTGCTTGGGATGGTCCATAGTCCGGCGTCCTGGTCCAGTTCATCCCATTGCATGGCGCGGCATTCGTCGCGGCGCTGCATAGATAAAATGAGCATCTGGACGAATTCCCTAGAGGGTGCAGACCGGGCGGCGGTTGCTTCCCAGACGGCCCGCAATTCCGTATCACTTAGAACCCGGTCACGGGGCTTTTCTTTCACGCGGCGCTTCAATCCAGCCATAGGGTTGATTTCAATAAGCCCTGAATTAACGGCCCAACTTAACGCGCCATGTAAGGCGGCGTGTACGCGGTTGACTTGCGCCCCTAGCCCTTTGTCTGAAAGCCTATCCAACAATCCAACAGCATCGCCCCGGCGGAAATCGTCCAGGCGCAACTTACCTATGTACGGGATAACATGCTGGTCATATAGGGCGCGGGTCTGTTCGGGCTTGCGGGTGTTGGGGATGGAATGGCGGGTGTGATAGTCCGAAATCAGATCCTTGATTGTTTCGATCTTGTTTGCGCCGGATACCTTGCCTTGTAGTAGATCGGCCCGGAATAGCGTTGCGGCTGCACGGGCATCTGCCAGCGTCATGGCTGGGTAATCCCCCAACAGCTTTGCAGATTGCACCTTTCGGCGCGGATTAGTGTATCTGAGAAACCAGCTTGCACGGCCCGTATGATAGAGGCGGATCATCAAACCGCTTGTATGAGTGTCGGTGCACCAGATGTAACCCTTTGAAGGTGTCTTTAGACTTCTCAGAAGCTTGTCTGTCAGTCGTGCCTTGGTCGGTTCCTTTGCCATATCGGCCCCCAAGAATTAGTAACGAAACGCCCCGTTACTAAATGGTTACTAAAAGTTCGATTGCTTTACCATTCTATTCGATGCAACACAGTGCATAGTATATGGCGATTTTATGGCAGTTTCCAAGGGTTTTCGGATAATCTGATTTCACATCAGTTCACAGTGAGGAAACGCGGTGCAGCGTGGGCGATACTACTCCCAGACGTGAAGCCTCCCTGTTCAACTTGCCCGGATCTTCGGATCCGGGCATTTTTTTTGTTTTTTGTCCGATTACCCAAACTGCAGCTATATAAGCTGCCTGAGTTACATGAGAGGTCACGTCAAATCCCAGCGTCTGTATGAGAGTTTTGGGTTTCTCCATGGTCATTGTTGTCTTTGCAAGGAAGGGCAGGATTACGCCGGTGAAGAATGGTTGTTACACGTTAGCGATTTAACGGGATGGAGAGGGGCGCGCCGGTTCCGCGCATGTGTTTAAGGACATTCCGAATTTAAGGACATCCCGGAATTTTGTTATGCCTGTGCCCGGGGGTCATTTTGTTTCAACCAGTCCGGCCATTCTGAGAGCGGCATGGGCTTGGCGATCCAATAGCCTTGCAGCATATCGCATCCCTGCTTGGTCAACCAATCCGCAGCCTCTTTGTCTTCGACACCTTCCGCGATGCTTTTCAGGTTCAGATCTTTCGACAGTTCGATGGTTCTGCGCACCAAAATTGCATCGGTTGAGGATTGCATAACCTCCCGCACAAAGGATTGGTCGATTTTCAAAGTGTCGGCAGGGAAATCTTTCAGATAGGAAAATGAGGAAAAACCTGTCCCAAAATCGTCTATGGCGATATGCACTCCCATGTCGCGCAATTCAGCCAGAATAGGCTTTGCCTCGCCCAGATCCTCAATAACAGAGGTCTCTGTAATTTCCAGTTCAAGATAGGGCAGGCGTTTCATATCGTCTTTGAAGGCTGCTTTTAATCGGTTGGGGAAGTCTGAATCTGTGACATCCCAGCCCGATACATTGATTGCGATATGATAGTCGATATCCGGCAGCACAGCCTCTGTTGCCATCATATAGGTTCGCGCGGCTTCAATCGACGCGCTTGTGATGTCATAGATCAATCGTGACTTTTCTGCCAAAGGGATGAAGCGGTCAGGGGGAATCATTCCCTCTTCCCCATGTTTCCACCGCACCAGCAATTCGCATCCCCGCACCAGCCCGGTCCGGGCGCACAGCTTGGGCTGGGCATAGAAAACAATCTCCTTGCGTTCGATTGCCTGGCCCAGATCCGCCAGCAGTTTCAGATTGTCCCGCCGCATTGTGTCATCGTGTTCGTTAAAGACCGAAGCCGTGGAAAATCTGGATGGCGTCTGCAGCATCGCCGCAAATGATTTGCGCACCAAATCATCGGGTTGTGTTCCATGATCCGGAAACACAACCATGCCAATCCGGCTGTCGATCCGCATTGGAAGGCTCCGCATCATTACCGGATACTGTAGAGAGCAAACGATTAAGTTCGATATCCGACCGGCCTCCTGTGGCGTTACATGTTCTATCAATGCCAGGAATGTGGCGTGCCCACCACGGGCCAGATAAGATTCCTCTGGCAGAATGGATTTTATTCGATTGGCACAGGCCTTTATGAAGTCCTCACAGGCGTCATTGCCAAATGACGTGCGGATGTCGACGGCGGTTGTGATTTCGAAATTCAGAATTACGTGTTGATCGTTCGGGTCATTGATTGTTTGTGCGGCCGCGCTGATCTTGCGCCGGAATGCCTCGAATAGCGGAAGATTTGTCACAGGGTCGTAGTTCATAATGCGGAACAGTTCCTGTTGGTGACTCAGGATCGTGTCGTGCAGAAGACCAATCACCAGGCCGAAAAGACATAGATACACCCCCCTGGAAACCCAGTTATCCAGTTCTTGCGGCTCCCCTGCCAGAACATCCAATGGCATGATCGGCCCCATGACAATCATGCCGACAAGACCCGCAACAATCCCCCCCAATACTCGAAAGCGGAAGGCGGCCAGCACAACTGGAAAATACACGACATGGAGATGAGCAAATTTTGTTCCGCCAGATTCATGCACAATAATCCAGGACAGGACAAAACAGACCGCAATAGTCGGGATAGCGATCCAGGGGTTGTTGTAGAGTCTGATCATTGGCGAGAATGTAAATCTATCAAAACGTCTCTTCATGGATAATCCTTTTAAACAGTCATCTGACCGGCAGAACCAACTGATACTTATATACGCAATTTTGGCAAAGATAGTTTGAGTGGTAAAAACTTAACAAATTATTATAAAAAACAACCAGTGCGGAAATTCAGTGCGTGTCAATCTGTTGGAAAGTCCCTCAAGGCAATAGCGAGAATAAGCTATCGGCGCGGCGTCCAATAGCCCGTCTCCTGCTTGTGCCCTGGTGGTGATCTGGTATCTTTGGTGATTGGTACACAGATAAGGGTTTGGGTGTGTTTTCGCGATTGTTTGATCCTGCACGGAAGTTCAAGAAAACGCCTGAAGGCAAACTTGTTTCCATCCTGAATGATTTTTCCATCGATATTGTTTTGGATGTCGGGGCGAATGTCGGACAAACCGGGCAGCGTCTGCGCCGGGTTGGCTATTCAGGTGCAATCGTTTCCTTTGAGCCGGGGCCACAGGCGCATGGCACGCTGAGTGAAGCGGCGGCCAATGACGCAAAATGGACCGTCGCACCGCGTACGGCGATTGGCGACACGGATGGCGAAATCGTCCTGAATGTATCGCAAGAGACCAGCATGAGCTCCGCCCTGGATGCCAATCCCGCGCTGCTGGAGGCATTGCCACGGACCGCCAATCAGGAAAAGGTCACCACCCCCGTCTATCGTCTGGATAACCTGTGGGATCAGTATGTGACCCCCGACAATCGGGCGTTTTTGAAAGTCGATACCCAAGGATTTGAACGTCAGGTTTTAAACGGTGCCTCTGAGGCCCTGAAGAAGCTGCAAGGCGTTCAATTGGAATTGTCCTTGTTTGAACTGTATCAGGGGGAAGAGACATATCTTGGGTTCCTCCAGGATCTTCATCGCTGGGGATTTGAACCTTACATGATGTGGGAAACCTATTTCTCACGAAAGCTGAAACGACAGCTACAGATAGATGTCGTCTTCATGCGCCCCCGGTAGAGGGTTTCAAAACCTGGAAACTGGTGAACCTGCATGCGATCAGGGTTGCCCAGACCGTGCCGCCGCCCACAACCATCATCAGATAGGGTGCTGTATAGTAGCGCGGATCGTAATAGGGGAAGATGATGAAATGCAGCGCGACCATCGCAACGGAAACTGCCCCAATTTCTCCATAGATTTGAAGGTTTCTGTGCTGACGACTGATCCAGTAAGCCACCAGCACCAGCGGCGCAATCAGCACAAATTTAATGCCATCAACCATTAAATACCCCAATTGGCGGATGAGTATTTTTAGGTAAATTTCGAAGGTTATGATTGGTTCTGATATTTGTAGATATGGCGTCTGGGAAATAAGACTGTGGCTGAAAACGGCCTTATATCCTGGAGGGTTCATGACCGCCACGATTCCGGCATACAGCAGCAGGGAAGCGATCCCCCAGGGCACAGACGCCTGCCAGAATGGCATTCGGCGGGGTCCCTGACAGAAAAAAGTCGCGACCCCCAGATACGCGCCGACAAAGATGATCGCATCGGCGCGCACAGTGATTGCGGCAAGCAGCAGCAAGCCGGTTGCGCGCGGCATTGCTTTGGCATGGGTAATCATCGCTGCGCCCAAGGCCAGCGCCGTCAGGCTGTCGGGATATTCGTACCGGGCGGTTTGATACAGCATAAAGCCCATGCCCAATAGGCTGAGTGGAATGGCAATCCTGGCGTCTACCCGACGACACAGCCAAACCGCTGTCATACCAAAAAGGACTGCAGCAGGAAGTGCAGAGAGCAATCTGAGCGCCCAATGCGGATCAACCCCCATCCATGTCAGCGCAATGGCGGGCCAAACGAACCCTATCTTGTAACAGTAAACGGGCTGAGTGAGCTCAAAAGCCTTCGCCGATTGGCTCATGTATTCACGATACGTGCTGATCCCTGGGCCCGCCGTGGTCAGGTCCCTATAAACATTTTCCGGATAATGCTGGGATAGATAGGAATACGTTCTCTCCCGCTTCTCGTCCCAGGTGCCGCCGTGCAGGGCGGAAAGGATACATCCTATGTAATGGGTAGAGTCCCAGGCATATTTTGGCTTAAGCAGAGATAAGGTAGCGAATGTCAGCACCAGACAGAGAAGAATGCCAGTAACAGGGGTCGACAGGCCAAAGCAGCCTGTTGCAATTCTTGATATGGCCCCCCGCATACCCTTGTGCACCCCATATATTCATTCGTGTGGATACAATAGAAACGGAAGTTGTTCTTGGCAAATTTATCCAACGGGAAAGCTGGAAAATTCCGGTCACTACTGGCTGAAAAGGGACTCGGCATATTGACGAATGGGCTTTTCCAGGAAGTCTTCGGGGTGACCCGCGGCAATTCCCATGAAACTTCCTTTTGCGTCGATGGTGCCTGATTTGATCATTGTACCCGAATTGGTTTCAATGATCGACACCGTGACGGTGGCCTGATCCACGACCCCTGTCCACGCAGTGTCAACATCACGCCACCGCAATATTTTTGGTTCTATCAGATAGTCTGCCTGCTGGGATCGGGCGGAAGCCAAGGCCTCATCCCGGGTTTCCTGACTGGAGCCAAGCGTCAAATTGATGAAGTAGGGGGCGAATGCGTCTGCCACGATCATCGCGGTTAAAACGCCCGAGCGGAAATAGATTTTTGCTCCATCCCGACCGTCGACAGGTGTCGTGACATAGGCTGTTTTTTGGTTGGCGGGTAGAATCACCACCGTCTCGGCGTCTTCCTGAATATTCTGTTGTGCGCTGCACCCAGTCAACGGCACAACAAGCAAAAATATTTTTAACCAGCGTCGCATCATAGCTCGTTTCTCACGTGCAGGGGTGGTTACGAATAAAATCGTTCTTCTTAAAAGAGTTAGGCCGTGAATGATGCTGACGCAAGCTGGTCCGTATTGGTAATTTGAAATCGCAGTTGGCGCAGTGCCTACTATTTGTGCAGCGTTAACCATGTTGAACGCTTGTCTTGAAAATCTACTCCGGGCACACTTTTGCTGTTGGACATTGCGGGCTGGGGTGCAGGATGTTCGGAGGCAATCGAGGAAACGCAGATACGGGGTCGGATTTTCGACGGGATCCACGATTTAACTCAAAGAAAATTCGCTTTTTGATGGATGGTCGAGAATTGGATGTGGTCGATATCTCCGCCACCGGAATTCAGGTCCGTCATGCCCCTGGATGGGTTGTCGCCGGACAGGGTCTGTATTTTGATTTATTGATCCCCGTGCGCAAAGGCATGAAAAAAGTTCAAGCAACGGGGCATGTGCTGCGGCGTAAAGGCACAGACATGGTGGTCACTTATCACAGCCCCCATCCAGATTGGCGTCGTTTGATCACACAATTCTTAGCCAGTCGATGACGCGGCCTGTAAATCAGCTTTTCGGTTTGCATCAATCCCCCTATAGTTTCTGAAAGGTGTCTCTGGACCGAATATGGTCCAGGGAACACCCGATTTGTCGTATAGCAGTGCGCCTGAGCGGTGCGGGTCTTGTGTATGATCCGGCCGGAAGTTGCGCGCGTCGATGCGACCTGCGGGATGCAGCACATTTCGTGCAAGCCTCGCCACACCGTAAGGATATCATCAAATGGGTAAGGGCAATAATCAACGCGGCAACAAGGAAACGAAGAAGCCCAAGAAAGAGCAGCCGAAGGTTCTGGCAACAGCTAATTCGAATGCAGGAAAGCCTGTTTTGGGGGCGACCAGCAAGAAGGCCAAGTAAACACGACGTCTGGCACGGATCAGATCATGCTCTGGGTTTTCTTCTGTGCGGCTGAACGAATGTGGTGGCGCAACCTGGTGGCGACTGTGTGGCGTTGGATCTTTCCAGACGGGCCACGCGGTATCGTATCGACAGTATAGAGATGTATGTCAGCTTTAATCGGCAAATGTGATTTCAGTTTTTGCTGAATATCGGAAAAGTCGGCATTTGGGGAAAACCGAACGCCCAACCAGATTGCCCCATCATCCAGCGGGTCTTGAATGGTCGTTGCACAGCAGTCTATCACCTCGGGAAATCCTTTCACGATCTCTTCGATGGCTGCGGCCGGGATCTTGTAGCCACGGACGTTCAGCAGGTCGTCATCACGCCCCAGTAATTGCAAATGGCTTGCATCTTCCAGGATCGCCTTATCCCCTGGATAGAACCAACCCTCGCGAAATCGCTCTGGCCTGGGGTGTTCTTCAAACAGATAATGGGTTGCGCAGGGTTCCCCGCGCAGTCTGATTGTCCCTTCTTTCCCATACGGAAGTGGGATGTCGTTGTCGTCAACGACCTGAACCTCCAGTTCCGGGATGATTTTACCGCGCGTATCGGACTGTATTTCTGCAATCGTGCCGCTTTCATTGGTCCCATAAAGCTCAATCAATGTGCCTGTGGGACAGACCTCGCGCCAGGCAGCCCTGTCCGCCGGGGTTAAGCTGCCGCCAACAATCAGTATTTTCAGGCCGGGTGGCAATGCATTGCGGTGGTCCATACTTTTAAGCGCAATGAATTCCATAGGGATAACAATACTATGTGTTGCGCTTTGCTCTTTCAGGGTTTGGAAAAGAGGCGCATCCCCTGCGAAAATACACAGTCCCCCGACGCGCATGCAGGAGATGAAAGATAAATAGTTGGCTTGGAAGGCGAAAGTGGCAGGCAAAACCAGGCGTGAGTTCTGCGTCAATACAAGGCGCTTTTGATTTTGACTGAAGCGGAATTCTGATTGGGCGCTTGTGCGCATCATGAATTTCGGTGCCCCGGTCGTGCCAGAACTGCAAGCGATGCGATGATTCTTTGCCGGCTTGCTGTCCCGCAATGCGACTGTATTGACTGGTTTGGATAATGTCTTTTCCCACCACAGGTCATCGCACAGGATCGTCAGACAGGTCCTATGCGGCCTGATTGTCGCCGCCGCGATCAGGTCCGAATGGCTGAACAGGCGTTGATACTCATCACCAATTTCCTGTGCGCGATATGTGGCCGTCACCACTCCAAAATGCTCAAGCGCCAGCAACAGCACAACGTGTCGATAAGGGGATGTCCATTCCACCGCCGCCAGGGCCTCCGGTTCTGGCACAATTGGTTCCAGCATTGAAATTGTGCGGCAGATATCCTGCCAAAGGGTCTGGTAGGATATGGAGATACTGTTATCCAGAATGGCAGCAGCATCCGGGCGCATTCGCGCATGGCCTGCAAGCGCTGTCAGGGTTCTGGTCAGCGATGGTTGAGGATGTTTCCTGCCCATTGATGGGGTATCTATCATCAAGCGGAGTCTTGAGTAGACGCGCGTAAGAGGATGGCAGTACCGATCATCAGGACGGTGTTACAATGCGAAAATCGTCAGGATCGACGGCATCAATTTGTTCTGGTTGTAAGAATTTATTCGCATAGGCTTCATAAATTCTTTCTGTCAGGAAAAGGTTGAATAGCTCTGGATCCACATGGGATTCCTTAGCCATGAATCCCATGATCTTCAGCGCTTCCGACAGGGTTTTTCCTTTCTTATAGGGGCGGTCAACGGCCGTGAGGGCTTCAAAGATATCGGCGATTGCCATCATACGGGCGACAGGAGACATATCCTCCTTGCTCAGTCGTTTGGGATATCCCGTCCCGTCCATTTTCTCATGATGGCCCCCGGCCAGCTCCGGCACCGTGCTGAGATGTTTCGGGAAAGGCAGACGCTCCAACATTTTGATGGTTTGGACGATATGCTCATTGATCTTGTAACGATCTTCCTCGGTCAACGTGCCCCGACGAACGGTCAGATTGTGAATTTCACCACGATTGTACAGAAGTTCTGGCACGTCCATTTTAAAGCCCCAGGGGTTGTCGGCATCAAACCGTTCTGAGGCGGGGCGTTTGATTTGATGTTCAATCCGGTCCGCGAGAAGAGGTTCTTCAACAGGCACGGGACGCTCTTCACGGTTTTCCAAACGGCTGAGTTCTTCATGCGAGACCCCCATTCGATCGCTGATGGTTCGGGTCCAGGTCTTTGCCGCAATTTCCTTTATGCGTTGAATATCTGCATCTGTTGTAAATTCACCCCCCTGGTTGCATTTCGCAAGGAAGGCAAAGTCGTCATCCAATTGGTCCAGGTCGGCCTGAAAGGCGGCTTTGCGTTCGGGGGCATCGCCATCGCGCAAAACATCGCGCAGATAGGCGATTTCGGCTTCACGTTTCATGACCTCTACACGCATGCGGATTTCGTGAATTCGATCATAGATGGTTTCCAGCTTTGTCGCTTTGTCGACGACGAATTCAGGCGTTGTCACTTTTCCACAATCATGCAGCCAGGCGGCGACGTGAATGGCCTCCCAATCTTCGTTGGAAAGCGTGAAGTCGGCAAAAGTGCCGCTGGTGGCTGAATGCGCCGCAGAGGCCAGCATTTTAGTCAGCTCTGGAACCCGTGCACAATGGCCCCCCGTATAGGGACTTTTCGCGTCAATTGCGCCTGCGATCATCTGAATGAAGCTTTCAAACAATTCTTTCTGGGCAACAATCAATTGTCGCGCTTCAAGGGAAATCGCAGCAGAACCTGACAGGGCTTCGGTAAACCGGATTAAGGTTTGATCCATCGTCGTATCGGTTTCCAGCAGCAACAGGACCCCAACCAGTTCTTTCTGGCGGTTGAACAGGGGGGCAGCGATCAGGTTCTTTGGTGCCGCATCCATCGCTTTTGCAATGCCGCCCAGGCCCAGCATTTCCAGTTCGGTGGCGGTTGCGGGGGTCCCTTCCGCATTTTCGTCAACGATGCTGCGTGCCAGCAGGGTCTTTTTGCGCGATAACAAGACATCGGAAAGGGGATAGTCCAAAGGCCGATTGGCATCCAACCGCCCCGCATGGGGGACCAGTCGGGTGCCGTCCTTATCGGTCAGGTACAGAATGCCCGCCTCGGTTTTCGTTACACCAATAATTTCGTCCAGCAACCGCCTCATCAACGCATCAAAGTCTTCCTCTGCCGCGACAGCTTGCGAGATATCCAGGAACCGCCGGATGGTTTCTTTCATCATAAAGATTGCATTGGATAAATTCTGGATATCTGAAATTCGCGTTGTCGGTGACTCCTGATGTGTAAAATCAAACCGGCTTACATCGTCGGCCTGTTGTTGCAAGGCCCGCAGCGGGTTCGTGATCATGCGACTGACCCACAGCACCAGCAGTATGGACGCCAGCATCAGACCCAGCGCCCAAATCATCCCTTCCTGCATAACCGCTGTCAGTCCCCCCATCATTTCCGCGCGCGGAATTGCCAGGGCCAGGATCAGGGACTGGTCGCCCAGAATGGGCACCGATGAATAGGATACATCCCATACAGATCCATTCTGAGTCAGTTGGAGGCGGCTGTTGCCGCCGTTGCGGAACCGTTCAAATCCCAGAGACAAGACAGGGCTTCCAACATCAGACAGGCTGGTTTGCCTGAGTTTTCCATCCTCCCCCATTCGCGTGACACTAGCAGGGTCGGGATGCGCAACGATCAGTCCATCGGTGGTCATGAGAATGCTTTCCGTGCGGGGAGTCACACGGTTTTGTTCCATCGCATTGCCCAGCGTTCCAAGCGTGATATCAACACCAATCACGAACTGCTCTTCCGGTGACTCTGATGATCCCTTGCGGGCAACGGTCATCCCTATTTCCTGTGTGGTGAAGAAAACATAGGGGGGCGTGGAAATCGTCTCGTCGCTTTGTGTGGCGGATTGATACCAGGGACGGGTTCGGGGGTCATAGGTCGTGTAATCTTCCCGTGGCTGGAAACGAAGGGTCTGCATCGCGGCATTCACATAAATATAGTATCCGCGGGCAACCTGTTGTTTGTTGCGCTCCAACACCTGGACGATATAGGCCGTACCCTCTGGCGCGTTAAACCGAGCAGCCAGATTTGGATCAGCAGGTAATCTTCTGACCAACATGAAGTCACCCTGCTGATTACCCACAAAGACAGCGGTTATGTTTTCCGACCTGTTCAAGCCCCGCAAAAGAGCGGGAATGCTTTGCATCCGGTTCTTCAGCGCTGTTGTGCCAAGATTGCCGTTGGATGAAAGAAGATTGGCAACACTTTCTGCAGGAAGAAACAGCGCGCGTGTCTCTGCCACAGAGACACGGTTCACCTGATCCAACAGCGAGTTTGTCGAAGTGTCGGTAAGCTTCAGCGCGTAATTGTAGGAAATAGCGCCAATCAACAAACATACGGAGATAACAACAAATAGAAAAATCGTACTTAGGTGAACCTGTAGCGAGAATCTAAGGTTTGAAAGTCGGATTTTTGTTTGCATTCTGCCCCGCATGCAAAGAATTTTAAGTATTCTATCATACCAAATTCAAAAACATGTATTGTAAAGTGCAACCTGCGTTAAAATCTCTCACTCAACCAGATTGCAAGGCGGGAGCCACGTTGTATCAGACCGGTCAGAATAGAATAGGCCGGGGCCTGGGCCGCGCCATGGTCCAACCCAATGTCCCTGTGTTCCAGTTCTTCCAGACGAAACTCTTCAATTTTTGCGCTCAGGTCCGGCTCGTCCTGACCTAATGCTGATAGCTGTTCCTGATAGTGGGCATCAATGACTTCTTCAACGGCGACTGTGCAGGCCATAGCGGCCTTTTCCCCCAACAGGGCGGTGCCTGCCCCCAGGGCATAGCCCGCAACATGCCAAACGGGGCGCAGGGCCGTTGGGCGCACGCGACGCTGTGCTACCATTGTTTCAAAGGTTTCCAGGTGATGGGCTTCCTGGTCTGCCATATGACGCAGGATATCGCCCTTGGGTCCTTTTCCCAGAACCGATAACTGACCCTCGTAAATCCGTTTGGCGCCAAATTCACCCGCCAGATTTACGCGCAACATGGAATGCACATCGTCGCGCTTGCGGCTGTCACCGGGTAGATATTTCGGGCCACGGGTCATGGGTTTTTCAAGGGCCATGGGCGTTTCAATCCTTTCCAAATCGCCAGACCGCCCACCAGGACGACAAACAGCGACAGTAGAAAATTATACCCCGCCATGGAAATGCCAAACAAGGTCCATGCGGGATCGCCACAAGACGGGGCCGGCGGGCCGGATTGAATATTCTGAATGGCTCCGGCCAGCCCGGTGGATAAGGCCTGTGCGCCCGTGCAACCAGATGGTCCGGGCCAGAACTGATATTCAACACCGGCGTGATAGGCGCCCAGTCCCGCACCAATTAAAATTGCAACCAGTGCCAGGATCGAAATCAACAGCGACAGAACGCCTCTGCGCTTCAACAGCATGATGGCGACACATGACAACCCCAATGCGATCCACCAAGGCAATCGTTGATACAGGCACAAATGGCAGGGCAGATAGCCAAATCCATATTCGAAGATATTGACCGTTATCAGCACCAGTGCCGAACACACGGCAAGGGCGATCGGGATACGCTGCGGCGGCAGCAGTCGGGTCAGAAGCGTTGTCATACGATCACTTTGATCACAAGGAAGCCACCGATCAAGAGTACAAATGCCCCTGCGACAACCCAGCCCAGTCGGGTTTCGATAAAGTCGCGGATGGGGGCCCCAAATTTCCATAACAGGGCTGCGACCAGGAAGAACCGCGCCCCGCGTCCCACGATAGAAGACGCCATAAAGGCCAACGGATCCAGCCCCAATGCGCCAGACGCGATGGTGACGACCTTATACGGAAACGGGGTCATACCGCCGCCCAGGACGATCCACCAGCCGTTTTCTGCAAAGTCCCCCTGAATGCCCTGCAGCGCCTCTGTCGCGCCATACAGGGCGACCAGCGGCCGCCCGATGGATTCGAACAGGAAATGCCCGATCCCATACCCGGCCATCCCCCCCAGCACAGAGGCAATGGTACAAATCAATGCAAACCGAAACGCCAAATGCGGGCGCGCCAGGATCATGGGGATCAACAGCACATCGGGCGGGATCGGAAAGACCGAACTTTCGATAAATGAGACCACCGCCAACCACCAAACCGCATGTCGATGCGCGGCAAGAGACAGCGTCCAATCATACAGGCGATGCAGCAGGAGCATGGGGGTCCATTTTCTTAACGGTTTCCTGCTGTTAGCCCATACGACCATTATCGTCCACAAAATAACCAGACCTGTAGTTACAAAGAGACAATCAGTTTGTTAAAACATGCCATTGTTCACAGCTATTTGATGACCGATTGGAATGTCGGAATTTAGATAAAAGGGGGAAGATTTAAGGCGCATCATATCAATTATAATCTGCTGATGTTCCAAGTTTTTATTCCTGATGGCTATGTCTGCCGATGATCCAGCGTAGAAGTGTGCTGGTTCACAATTATAGTATGTATTGTTTGTGCACACAGGATTGATTTTATTTCGGAAATCAAATCGGATGGCACAGTCTAAG
The DNA here is from genome assembly GCA_002696645.1 of Rhodospirillales bacterium. Taxonomy (GTDB): domain Bacteria; phylum Pseudomonadota; class Alphaproteobacteria; order UBA8366; family Aestuariispiraceae; genus Pacificispira. The sequence goes on from NZSA01000046.1 coordinate 14,296, forward strand.
CCCTGTTGATTTGGTCCAATAGTTGTCTGATGTATTTCATTTAGTTTACCCAGCAGGTCGGGCCAAGGCATTGCTGGCAATGCCTGAAGCATTCTAATCTTATTAGTAAAGTCGGGCGCTATTTTAAGAAATGAACCGACTGTGTGATGAGTGCTAGGGTTTCCGCTGGGACCAAAAGTTTGGGTATTGTCTTCGACTGAATAGAGATTTCCGCGCTTCCAAACGATCACAAATGCAGATCGTGGCTTTAAGACTACCCAATATGATGTTTTGTTGGTGTTAGGGTCATTTACCCCAAAGTTACGGGTGAAAGGTCTTTGCTGTAACGTTATGTATAAGCAAGATTTTGGGATGCTTTTGTCTCTTAATTTTTCTATTTCAAGGTCAATTTCGGACGGGTTCACCGGCAAAGTAGATGGGGCGGATTTACCGTTAACCGTGGCACTATTTGGGAAAGATGTAAAAAAATCAGTGCCGGAAAGTGAAATAATTCCAAATACAAAAAGAAGGAGTATTGAAAGTTCGGATAGAGTGCTTTCTACAATTCGTGACATTTACAAGTCACCCTTGTTTTTGCGGTGGCCCCATTTGCGAACTACATAGTATGCAAAATCTGATATCTCATTATGTGTATTTAGATCGTATAAATTTAAATGAGGTGTTGTTTTGGAAATTCTTGTTGCTTGTAATAAATTTTGTTCTGGTGGAACAAGTTTTGGACGACTTCCGTCTGGATGCATTCTGCACGTACAATCCTTTATCTGATTTAGTAAAGTTATGATATTCTTTGCCCAGTTGGTTTTAGAAAAATTACTCCAGTCCAATATATTTGAACTATGTTTGTCATTATTGTTGAATCCAATATTGTCCATTAAGCTGCGTGTTATCAGGCCAAAGATCGTTGAAATGATCGCCGCCCCCGCTATTGGAACAATTTTTACCCCAAAAGCTAACCGAACGTCCGTGCTGTTGCTGTTGCCTAGTATAGCGTTCTGGCCAGCCAGATTAATGAGCAGTGATGTTGCGATTCCTGTTTGAAGGAATCCATAGGCCAAACTAGCCAAAGTGCATATAAACCCAATGAAATAAAATTTATCTGTAGACCAGCCGCAATTAAATAAAGCCTGTTTTGGATCTATATCTTCGAGGGCGGCAGTTGGCTTTATATTTGTATAATACAAAAGCAAAAAAATTAATAAATATAACAAAACAAAAAATATTCCACCAAACATAGAATGAATTATCATCTGAATAGAATTATCTACACTTACAAAATTCAATAAACTATTTATATTATTATTTTGAATTATTTCTAATATTTTTTCATGAAAATTTAATGTCAGGTATATTGCGAAAAATACTGGAGCCCCGTAGCCGATCAGATCAACGATCATGATTTTGAGTCTCAGATTTTTATAAAATGTTGAAGCTGGATCAGACGCAGTTTCTGCCATAACCACAATCCTTTATAACTAACAGTCTCGTTCTCACCCTCAACGATGATCGAAAAGGCGTTGTTGCAATTTTCGCGCGGCATAGTCGGTATTGTCTTCATTCAGAAGGGCGCGGATGCGGGCTTTCAGGAAGCGGTCGAAGGCGTCGGTATCGTCAGAGTTGTCGCTTTCTGGGTATTTTGCGGTGTTTTCGGCTTTGGTATGCGCGGCGGTATAGGCGCTGTCCTGGCCGATGGGATCACCCGCAGGCTTGCTCCAATCGATAAACTGCCCGACGGAATGGATCAGGTCATTGCGCGCGCTTTGAATGGCGTCGGCGACATCGGTCTCTTGGCTGGCCGTGGCATCCAGATGGGGTTCTGGGGTCAGGCCATAGGGAATGGGCCCAACGATGACACTGGGCAGGTCAAAGATGTTGAACTGTTCCCGATCCAGCAGACCGATAACGGAATGATTCGGCTTCGCGGTTGTCATGCTGTAGCGCAGGGCCAGGCAGAACATGACAATCGGGTCGGCGGTGGTGATATTGGCGATCACCAGGGCAGCCTTTGTCGTATGATCCTTGTGTTCGCGCGTCATATAGCCTGACCGCGTGATATGTGAGGATCGTACAATCCTGAAGCCCCGCCCGGTGATGGATGGCTCTATGATCTGATTGAAGATCGTATTCAGGTCTCCGTGGGTCAGGGCGTCTGGATGCGCATCATCGCGCTGTTTCACCGGTGTGGGTTCCAGCACGAAGCACAAATTTGGATCTTTGGTCGTCATTGTGTTTGCCCTTCTTAATATTCCAGGGAAAGTCGGAATGCCTTTGTTGGCATGGTTGTCTTGAAGAAATCGGTCCAGAAGGCGCGAAACTGGGTCGCCGTGCCGGACGGCAGCAAGGCCGCGGCATATCCTTTTTCTTCGATCAGACTCTGCTGTCCCAACCGTTTGCCAAAACCAAAGGCAGTAACAGTCGCATTTGCCAGAAAGTGATTTTCGGGAATAACCCCCCGTGCTTTGCGCTCCAGCGCTTGCCGCGCGGTGAAATCAAACGCGTTGATTTTGTAATTCAGCGGCGAATATTCCAGCATGTCCGAGAAAATATAGAAGTCGCTAATAGAGCTGTCGGAATATTGATAGGCCAGATTCTCAAGAGTGTTGATCAGATGGGTGGCATCAGAAACCGCCGACGCCGCGTTCAGGTCGTTCATAAATTTTGTAAACGCGGCGACAAACAGGCGTTTGTCGCGCTGAATCAGAACATTCGAACAGATATGTTGCCAGTTGGAATTGCCGGATTCGATCTCGTCGGGGCAGCCCGGAATGCAGGATGAAAAGGCACGCGTTAAAGCGCCGGGCTGACCGGCGATCAGATAAATATCCAGTTGGTTGCCTGGAATCAACTCCTGGAATATGCGGTTAAACCCTTCGGCAAAGCGCGTCATATCAATGGTGTCAAAGTTTTCGGTTTGATCGATCAGCATCAGGGTGTGGGATGGCGGGCTGGCAGGACCGCAATAGGTGGAAAACGCCTGTGCCTGTGCGGTGTCAGGGGTGCTGATGCCAGCCAGAAGGGCCAGAAAGCCCAATAAGGACGAGCGTAACATTGTCATTCGACCAATACCTCCTCGCCCAGAAGTCTCAATCCGAAATTACCAAAATAGACGGGCCGCTGTGATTTGCGCGATTGGGCATTGCTCTCCTGATAGGCGGTCAACTGTTGGGACAAGATGTTCAGGACGGTGCGGATATCGTTTTCGATCTGGCGCTTCAGTTGCATCCGCTCTTCTTCGAGTTTCTGAATATCCTGATCGATCTGATCGGCCAGGCGTTCTGCAGACGATATCCGTTTGGACATCTCGTTTTCTATGTCGGACGCATCGCGGTTGAAATCGCGCATATAGTAATCAACGGCACGTTCCGTCTGGCGCTTTTTCAAATAGGCTTGTTCCAACTCTGGTTCTCTGTCGTGGCGCAGGCAGGACAAAACTGTTCCGATTAACAAAACCAATCCGTTCAAGAGCAGCAGACCCACCTGGGCAAAGTTGCTTTCTGTCGGGTCGCCAAACAGGGCGTTGGACAGATTTCCAAATAGGTTTGAGAAGAAGTTGCTTGCACCCACCTGGGCGATTTCGGGCGGGGGTGTTGCCCCTGGGACCTGAATGATTGCAGATTGCGCGGCAACCGTTGCTGTGACTTCCCCGCGCATTTGGAACAATACCAGAATCATCGTGGCCATCAGCAGCAGGGTTAGCAGGATAAGGACCAAATGCCACAACTTCCGCCAGCCAGATACAGCGATAAACCGCAGCATTTGCACCCCAAGGAAATGGGCCTGCAGGATAAAGGTGACACCGATCAGGAAGGCGATGATGTAAGATATCCAGGCGGAAAATTCGAAGGACAACTGAACCGCCAATTGATTGACTGGCACTTCCAGAAGCGCCAGAAACAGCAATACCAGAATGTAGATAGACAGCCATGAAAACCAAGGGCGATCGATGATGGGCTCGTGCATGCGCAAACTGGGCGCGCGCCCAAATTCATGTTCCCGCTCCCGATAAGTTCGGTTCGCCTCGTCCCGTTGCCGCACCAACTCCGTATAGCGATGCGATCCCTTGCCAACCAAATCATTCACCCGTTGCAGGCGGGATTGCTTTTCCACATACAGCGAGCTTTTCCGTGAACTGTAATCATCATCGCGCAACGAAACGAATTCGCGGATGCGCAGATCGATTTTGTCGATTTCGGTGCGCATGCGTCGGATGTATTCGTTCAAGGCAGTCCGGGCTTCAGCAATGCGATATGCCTCATGCGGCGAGAAATCGGTATCCTCTACCGCTGGCAATTCCCGGTAGCCGTCTTCAGCCCCCCGTTGCCGATCAAGGCGCGCGTCTCTGCTGCTGAAATTCTGGTAATAGGCCAGAGTTTCAGCCGCTATGAATCTATCCATCTGGGACCCCCCCAAAGCGATTTAGCGAACTATTCAATCGTGACGATATGAAGGATAAATTTTACAATCAATTAAAAAATCATTCATAAGTACATGAAATTAAATATTGCTATTTAAGATAGCCATATGATCAACTTTTAGGGTCCCTTTGGGTGGATTGATCGGTCGGGTGTGGTTTTTCTTGTGCTGTGCCTTGCGCGGACTTGCCGTGTCGGATAGGGAACAAGGCAGTATTTTTTCGTCCAAAAATGACACCATGCGGACACTGCAAGTATGAAACGCAGTGCGGCATGGGTCGCAACGAAAGGGCTGTAAAATAATGGCACGGAACAAGATTGCGCTGGTTGGCGCTGGGAATATTGGTGGGACGCTGGCGCTTTTGGCTGGTCTGAAGCAACTGGGTGACGTCGTCGTCTTCGACATTGTCGACGGCATGCCGCAGGGCAAGGCGTTGGATATCGCGCAGGCTGCCCCGGTTGAAGGGTTTGATGCAAAAATGTCAGGTACCAATGACTATGCGGATCTGAAAGGGTCTGATGTGGTTATCGTTACCGCCGGTGTTGCGCGCAAACCTGGCATGAGCCGCGACGATCTGATCGGCATCAATGCGAAGGTCATGAAATCGGTGGGTGAGGGCATTAAAACCCATTGCCCGGACGCCTTTGTTATCTGCATCACCAATCCGCTGGACGTCATGGTCGGCCTGCTGCAGCGTGAAAGCGGTCTGCCGGAGAACAAGGTCGTTGGTATGGCGGGCGTGCTGGACAGCGCGCGGTTCCGTTGTTTCCTGGCTGAAGAATTTGATGTGTCTGTGGAAGACGTCACCGCCTTCGTTCTGGGCGGTCATGGCGACACAATGGTGCCGCTGATTCGATATTCAACGGTTGCAGGCATTCCCGTGCCGGACCTGATCGAAATGGGCTGGTCAACCCAGGAAAAGATCGATGCCATCGTCAAGCGGACCCGTGGCGGCGGCGGCGAAATTGTTGCCCTGCTGAAAACCGGTTCGGCCTTTTATGCACCGGCGTCTTCCGCAATTTCCATGNCGGAAAGCTATCTGCTGGATAAGAAGCGGGTTCTGCCCTGCGCCGCCTATTGTGATGGCGTTTATGGCCTGGATGGCTTGTATGTCGGCGTGCCGGTCGTGATCGGTGAAAATGGCGTGGAACGTGTTGTCGAAATCAACATGGACAAGGACGAACGCGCCATGTTCGACCATTCCGTCAATGCGGTGAAAGAATTGAATGCAGCCTTGGAAGACGTGCTGAAGGCCGGTTAATCCGACAGGGTTATCCAGTCTGGAATCTGTGGATGAAGGGCGGTGCTGCCGGAAGTCAGCGCCGCCTTTTTTCTGACCGCATCCAGGCGCAGAAGGGCCAATCCCCAATCGCCCGCAATGCTGAACAGTGTCCCTGCATCCTTTCCTTCTGGCGTCAGGACCTGACTGCCTTCCTCGGGTATGCCGCCTGACAGTCGGACCGGCAAAAGACGCTTTTTGGTCAGGCCGCGATACTTCGTTCGGGCCGTCAGTTCCTGGCCCATGTAACAGCCTTTTTTCCAGTCCAGGCCGTTCAGTTCATCAAATCCATGCTCCAACAGGATTGCCTTATCGGGCTGAATATCCCGTGCCCCGTCAGGAATGCCCAGTGGGATGCGGTGCGCGTCCCAATCCGTGCGACTGCGCTCTGTCGCGCCGTGCTGCAACAACCACGGGCGCGCCATATCTGCCGGGGCGATCAATCTGTATCCCATGGCGGGCAGGCGGGGGTCCGCAAACAAAATGCCCCCGGCAACGGGTTCTGCCGTTCCATCCGGTGATAGGGCGTCTGATCCGTCCCCCCAGATCGCAAAGCAGTGCAGCGCTGGCTCTACGCCCAATTTGGCATCGGCCCGAAGGACATAGCGTCGCAACGTCTGCCCCAAATCCATCAGACGGTCACCGCCTTCACAGTCGATCAGGATCCTGTCACCATCGGCGATCAGGAAAAAGTCATGGCGAAATTTTCCCTGCGCCGTCAGCAAGGCCGACCATAGGGCGCGCCCGGAGTCCAGCTTGGCAACATCGTTGGACACCAGCCCTTGCAAGAACGCGATCCTGTCGGTCCCGGACAATGTGATGACACCCCGGCCCGTCAGTTCGGCAAAATTTGTCATGACGCATTCTCCTTGACGCGAAACGGCTATTTTACACAGGTAAGCATGACCGGTTCTGTTGGCAAGCGGCGACAAGGCGGGTATAGGGTCCTCCCGACACCGGATCCAGACACTGGAAAGGCCTGTTACAGCTCTATGCGCCTTCTTTTCATAACCTCCAATCGAATTGGGGATGCGGTTTTATCGACCGGTCTGTTGTCGCATTTGATCGATCGGGATCCAGGCATCCGCGTGACTATTGCGGCGGGCCCGGCCTCTGCGCCTTTGTTTGAGGCCGTGCCGGGGCTGGAACGTTTGATTGTCCTGAACAAAGCCCGGTTTCATGGCCATTGGTGGCGTCTGTGGCGGGCGGTTGGTCTGCGAAAATGGGATGTTGCCGTAGACCTGCGCCGATCCGCCATTTTAAATGCATTGCGGGCGGAAGAAAAATTGCGCGTGCCAAAGCCTGTGCAGCCGATTCATCGCGTCGATGTTCTGGGCAGCATGGTCGGGCGCGCAGATAATCCACCCTTGCCAAAAATGTGGTGGTCGCCTGACCATGAAGAGCGGGCTGCGGCAAAGATTGGATCAGGAAATGGGAAAATACTGGCAATAGGCCCGACCGCCAACTGGCAGGGAAAGATATGGCCAGCCGACAGATTCGTATCCTTGATTGACGCTTTGACCGGCCCTTCTGGTCCGTTGCCCAGGGCGAAAGTGGCGGTCTTCGGTGGGCCGGGGGAGCGGCAACAGGCAATGCCGGTCCTGCAATCCGTTCCGGAAGACAGGCGCATTGATCTGGTTGGAACAGTGGACCTGCTGACCGCTGCGGCGGCAATGTCGCGAATGGCCCTTTATGTTGGTAATGATTCCGGGCTGATGCATATGTCCGCCGCGGTTGGCACCCCGACTTTGGGGCTGTTTGGACCGTCGCAAGAGGCCCTGTATGCGCCCCGCGGCCCGCGCGCTGCTTTTCTGCGAACGCCGGAAACCATGGCGGAACTTATTGGCTTTTCAGGCTACGACCGGCATACAGTTGGCAGTTTGATGGGAAGTCTGTCCACCGATCAGGTTATCGCTGGCGCCACCGATCTGCTGGGATAACGGTGCGGTTATTGGCGATTCTGGCGTTCCAGGATCTCACGCGCCTTTAAATGAATTTGCAGGCTATAGCCCGCCGCAAAAAAGGCCAGGGCAAGGCCATAGATCCCTTCGCGATATCCCTTGCGGGCAATATAGGATTTCCAGCCGCGCGTCAGAACTCGGCGCAGCGCGGAACTGAGGGACGGGACGGTGTTCTTATCCACCGCATCCTGGGCCATCAGGGTCGTGTAGCGGTTCATCCGGTCGAACATATCCGCCAGATCCTTATCCACCAGATGGATCAAGCCATGGCTCAGCGATCCCAACCGCGCCCCGGTTTGCAGGGACGGATGCACTCGCTCTGGGCCCCAGATTTTGGCCCCCTTGGAAAACAGACGGGGTGCAGAGGCCGCGCCATTATAGGCTCCCCAGCCATATCGAACCTCGCGGTCGCCAATCATGTTACGGATGGGGATCAGGTATAATCCATCGGGGCTGCTCTGGATCAGACCTGTCACTTCCTGGGCCACCGACTCGGTTGCGCGTTCATCCGCGTCCACTTCCAGGATCCAGTCGCTGGTGCAGGCCGCGATACCGGTATTGCGTCGTTCCCCTTCGGACGGCCAACTGCCTTCGATGATCAAGGCCCCGGCCTGGTGTGCGATCGCTTTGCTGTCATCGGTCGTGCGGTCCAGGACAACAACGATCTGATCTGCAAAACGTAATGATTTCAAACAGTCCGGCAACATCGCCTGTTCATTCCGGGCGACGATAAGGCAGGAGAGTGTCTTGCGCTTGGTGGTGCTGTTTTCGCTCATAACCTTGCGTATATCCGAGATTTCCAACCCCGAAAAGGAAGGATTAATTTGCCTCTGGAAACGAGCATCTGTAGTCTCCCGCTGAAACCCGCGCGTCTGGCTGACCCAGACGCTCCTTAAAATCGGATGATCCAGTGTCCGCGTGCTGATGACAGAGCCAAGCAGTCTTCGCCCCCCAGATCAATTCATGGATGGCCGCATGTTTCTTGCCGCAGCGCTGGTTGCGGCCTGGATCGGGTTGGTTCTGGCACCAGGATGGGCAGGGTATGGCGTTATCCTGGTTATGATTTGCGCCTGTATTGTTACGATTTTTCGCGGATATACGCATCTGTTGACCTTGCCCAGGGCGATGGGAACCGTGGGCTGGGTCGCGTTGGCCCTGGCGCTGTGGGGGGCAGCCAGTATTTTCTGGTCTGTCCAGCCGGACATCACAACGCCAATCGTGATTGTGCTATGCGGGGCGGTTTTATTAGGCGTGCCTGCGATTTTTCTGGCCGGTCATCTGACATCGGATTCGGCGGTGGTTGTTCCCACATTGTATGGTGCCTTTGCGATTGTTGCGATTCTGGTTTTCGAAGCCGCATCCGATGGTGCCTTGCGTGGTATTCTGCGAATCAATGGGCCACAATTCAGTATTCTCTATGTCCTCCTGAGCATTTTTATGTGGCCTGTCGCGGCATTGGTGCAGCGCGCCTATGGATGGAAAGAAGCGGCACTGTGGCTGGTGATCTGTCTTGCTGTGCTGTTGATCGCGGCCGGCCCGATAGCCCGGATTGTGTCGGTTGTTGGTCTGGTGTGTTTCTTGTTGTGTTTTATCTCCATTGTTCTGACACGTCTGATGCTGTTATTGGCCCTGTTGGCGTGGAGCTTTGGTCCAGCCGTTGCCGTCACGCTGTACGGGGACCGCATGAACGGCTGGATCCTGGAGAATGGCACGAATTTTCCCTATCTCACCAACAAGGTGGATGCGTGGCGCGCCGGCCTGGCATCCTGGGCTGAATCGCCCTTGCTTGGCTGGGGCGCCGGAATTGTCTCGGCGGATGGGGCACAGTCCTTTTCAACCGCGTCGGTGCAGACCAGTGCTTTTCTGGAACTGATGTTGGGGACAGGCATAGTCGGCCTGATGCTGGCTATTCTGGGCGTTTGCTTTCTGATTTTGCGCTGTGTTCAAGGCCCGCGGGAGGGATGGCGGCTGCCGGCTGCTGCTGCAGTTATTGGAACCGGTCTGGCAATAGCTGTTTCCGGCCTTGGGTTTTGGCAGGGTTGGGTCTTGGCAGCGTTCGTCCTGTCCGGCCTTGCTGTGGCGGGATGTCGTCCCATTGAGTCGAAAGGGGCATCTTTGGGGTCCATTTTTGACAGCGCCAGGAATGACCCGACCCTCTATCATTTCGACAATGATCTTTATGAGGATGATGATCCGGGTGACGACGAATACGAACCTGAAGACGACGACGACTATGATGAGGGTGATTCTGACGAGCGGGATCCCGATTTGTCCCGACAGAGATCCCACGCATTGGAAGATTCGCATTCAAGCACTGAGACGTCGGAGGATGAGGAGGAATGGCAAATTGATGTCGATCCCTCGGATCCCGACAAGCGGAGGTAAAGAGTAGCAAGTGTCTGTATCCGTTCTGCAAGTGATGGCCGGGGCGCAAACCGGTGGGGCTGAGGCCTTTTTCGTTCGGTTGGTCTGTGCCCTGGCGCGCGCAGGGACACCGCAACAAGCGGCCATTCGGCATCATGATGGTCGTCGCAAGACCCTGATAGAGGCAGGCGTCCCGGTTACGGAGCTGGCCTTTTCCGGGAAATTCGACATGATTACCAAGGGCAGCGTTAAGCGCCTGGCGAAAAGCTTCAATCCGGATGTAGTGCTGGTTTGGATGAATCGCGCTGCCAAGATTGCCCCAAAAGGGGATTGGACGGTGGTCGGTCGATTGGGCGGCTATTACAAGCTGAAGAACTATAAGCGCTGTGATCATCTGGTCGCCAACACCCATGATATCAGGGACTATCTGATCCGGGAGGGCTGGCCGGAGGAGCGGGCGTGGTATCTGCCCAACTTTGTCGATGATCGCCGCATGCCACCTGTTGATCGCGCAGAATTCGATACGCCCCAGGGCGCGCCGCTGCTGTTGTGCCTGGGGCGATTGCATCCCAACAAAGGGTTCGATACGGCGTTGGAAACATTGGCGCAATTGCCAAAGGCGTATTTGTGGATCGCAGGCGATGGCAAGGAAGAGCAGGCCTTGAAGCAGCAGGCGGCGCAATTGGGCATCAGCAATCGGGTGCGTTTCCTGGGCTGGCGAGAAGACACACCAGCCTTGCTTTCTGCGGCAGATATTTTCTTCTGTTCGTCGCGGCATGAGCCTTTGGGCAATATCGTTCTGGAAGCCTGGGCACAGGGTGTGCCGGTCGTTGCCGCAGCGTCCCAAGGGCCCAGTCAGTTGATAGAAGACGGCAAGACCGGCCTGTTGGCACCTGTCGACAATGCTAAAGAACTGTCGCGCACCATTGCGCGACTGTTGGACGATCGCAGCCTTGGTCAGGAACTTGTCGGGCATGCGCATGCGGAATTCACCGACAAATACTCTGAAGGCCCGGTTGTCGCCGCCTATCAGGAATTTTTTGAAAAGATCCGCCAATCCTCGTGAACGGAATGGCGATCCCTGGAGCATGATAGAAGTATATGTGCGGCATTGCTGGCCTTATGATGCGGGATGGGTCCGCGCCCAAAGATGCGGTCCTGGATCGTTTGATCACGGCCTTGGGGCATCGTGGCCCGGATGGCAGTGGCCGTCATATTGCTGGCGATACGGCATTGTTGCAGACCAGGCTGGCAATTATCGATCTGACCACCGGGGATCAGCCGCTGTATGAGCCGGGCGGTGCGGCCCTGGTTGCCAATGGCGAAATCTACAATTACATCGAATTAAAAGCGGCGATGCCAGATACGCCGTTTCGCACCGCGTCGGATTGCGAGGCCGCCCTGTTCCTGTATCGCCGGGACGGGGTGCAATATGCCAAGGCGCTGCGTGGCATGTATTCCATTGCGATCCATGACCCGACAGCGGGGGGCAGCCTGGTTCTCAGCCGGGATCCGTTTGGTATCAAACCCCTGTATTATATTGAGACGCCCAGCGCCTTTGCCTTCGCGTCTGAACCGGGCGCGCTGATCAAAGCGGGATTGATTAATCCAATGCTGGATGATGAAGCCCGAGATACCTTTTTGCAGTTACAGTTTTCCTGTGGACGGGATCTCCCCTTGAAAGGCATAAAACGCGTCCTGCCGGGCGAGACATTGATCGTGCGCCAGGGCCGGATTGTTGAACGCCACAGACTGCCAGCACTCCCCCAGGGCGGGCCGGAACCGATTACCGAAGCGGAAGCGCTGGCCCGGTTGGATGATGCATTGAGAGACAGCGTTCGGGTTCATCAACGATCTGACGTGCCCTATGGCATGTTTTTGTCCGGCGGGATCGATTCCAGCGCCATTCTGCGGATCATGGCGGATTTGAATGATGCCCCCGTTGTGGCATTCACCGCAGGGTTCGATGGAACCACCGTGCAGGATGAGCGCAGCCATGCCCGCATGCTAGCCAAACGCCTGGGCGCACAGCATGAAGAAGTTTCATTCGGACAGAAGGATTTCAATCAATTGCTGCCACGCATCGCGGCGGCCATTGATGACCCGACTGCGGATTATGCGATATTGCCCAGTTGGGCCCTGGCAGAGCGCGCAGCGCAGGATTTAAAGGTCGTGTTGTGCGGGGAGGGGGGCGACGAGCTTTTCGGCGGATATGGTCGCTATAGATCGGTTCTGCGCCCCTGGTGGATGGGGGGAAAATCCATCCGAGGTAAGGGTGTGTTTGATCGTTTGGGCGTTTTGCGCGACGTCTCCTCTACCTGGCGTGACAGCATTGCAGGGCGGGAAGCAACCGACAGCATGGATGGGCTGAACCGGCTGCAGGCCGCCCAGGCGACGGATTGTCAGGATTGGCTGCCCAATGATCTGCTGGTTAAGCTGGACCGCTGTTTGATGGCCCATGGGCTGGAGGGGCGCACCCCATTCCTGGACCCTGTTGTGGCACAGGCGGCGTTTCGCCTGCCCGATGTTTTGAAAATTCGTGAAGGACGCGGCAAGTGGATATTGCGACAATGGTTGGATCAGCATTTGCCGGAAGCTGATGCCTTTGCCCGCAAGCGCGGGTTCACGGTNCCGGTCGGCGCCTGGATTAAGTCAGATGCCGCCCGGTTGGGCGCAGCCGTCGCCCGCCAGGACTGCATTGCAGAAATCGCCCACCCTGATCGCGTGATTGCCCTGTTCAAGGCGGCGGGTAAAAAGCGTGAGGGGCAGGCGGCCTGGGTTCTGTTATTTTATGCTCTGTGGCATAAGGCTTGGATACAGCGGGTCGACACACATTCGGCGACAATTCTTGAGGCGTTGGAGGCGACATGACACAAGACACACTCAATCTGATCCGACCGGACGACTGGCATATTCATTTCCGCGATGGGGATATGCTGAAGACCGTGGTTCCGGCCACCGCATCCGTGTTTCGCCGTGCCATTGTAATGCCAAACCTGGTGCCGCCTGTAACCACCGCTGCGGCGGCACGCGCCTATCGTCAGCGTATTCTGGATGCCTGTCCGCCGGGTTCTAATTTCCAACCCTTGATGACAGCCTATCTGACAGAAACGCTGGACCCGGATGATCTGGCAGCAGGGCATGCGGCAGGCGACTTAACGGCGGTGAAACTGTATCCAGCGGGCGCAACAACGAATTCAGATGCCGGTGTGCGCGATATCCGCAAGGTGGATGCGACACTGAAACGGATGGCAGAAATTGGTATGCCGCTGCTGGTCCATGGGGAAGTGACAGATCCCGCAATTGATATTTTTGACCGGGAAGCCGTTTTCATCGAACGGGTGCTGAAACCCTTGATGGATCGTCTGCCGGATTTGAAGATCGTACTGGAACATATCACCACGCGCCAGGCGGTCGACTATGTTGCCACCGCCGGGGACCATCTGGCCGCCACGATCACGCCCCATCATATGGAAATCAATCGCACGGATATTTTCCGGGGGGGCATTCGCCCGCATCTGTATTGCCTGCCCATCGCCAAGCGGGAGGAGCATCGCCAGGCGGTTCGGGCCGCGGCAGTCAGTGGCAATCCCCGGTTTTTCCTGGGAACGGATTCAGCACCGCATCCGGTTCATGCGAAAGAAGCCGCCTGCGGATGTGCGGGCATCTACAACGCGCCGGGCGCATTGTCGGTCTATGCCGGAATGTTCGAGGCCGACGGGGCCCTGGACAAGCTGGAAGGATTTGCCAGCCTGAATGGTCCTAAATTCTATGGTCTGCCAGTCAACGAGGAAAAGGTAACCCTGCGCAAGACCGGCTGGACCGTGCCAGATGTCGTGACGACTGGCGGTGACCCGATCCTGCCCTATCACGCCGGGGAAACGCTGCCTTGGGCGGTTGTCTAGATACCGACTATGCCTTTTTGTGGGAAAACTCCCAGTACAGGTCATGGGCCAGTTTGAATTTCGGCCCGGGCTGTAGGTCGCGATCCTCATAGCGAATGACCGGCATGACCTTGCCATAATTGCCTGAGTTGAAAATCTCATCCGCCTCAATCAGATCCTGGGCGGTCAGGCGGGTTTCCAGCACGGTTTCCCCCCGGTCCCGCAATAATTTGATAACGCGCTGGCGGGTGATGCCGTTCAGGAAGGTGCCATTCACAACGGGCGTCTTCACAACACCATCCTTCGCCATGAAAAGGTTGGCCGTGGCAAATTCCGCGACATTGCCCAGCGGGTCCAGCATGACACAGTTATCAAAACCCTTGGCGCGGCATTCCAATAGCGCGCGCCCCGCATTGGGATACAGGCAGGACGCCTTTGCGTCTGTAGGTGCAGCATCGGGCATTGGCCGACGCCGCGTTGACAGGCAGGCGGAAAAGCCCTGTGTGCCCGGCATCGGCAGAGGGTTGACCGTCAGTGCAAATTTCGTCGAGTCCGGGTCTGGTGCGACAAAGCCAACCTCTGCCCAGAACATCGGGCGGATGTACAGGGCAGTATCGGATGAAAACTGGGCAACGCCTTCGCGTGCGATTTCTTCAATCTTCTTCGCATCCATCGTGGCGCGTAGACCCAGGGCTCCCGCAGATCGCACTGCACGCTGGCAATGCAGGTCCAGATCGGGCGTGACGCCTTCAAAGGCACGCGCGCCATCAAAAATCATAGAAGACAGCCAAACACCGTGGGACATGGAATTCCACAAAGGGGCATTGGCATCGACCCATTTGCCATCGACATAGGTGATCGCGGTGGTTGTTGTCATTCTATTGGTCCTTCACTGTGATGAGGAATTCGGCGCAAAGGGCCAAAATCCATTACTGACGGGCCCAGGCGATGCGCGTAAGCCACAGAACATGCTGTGCCTGGATGGTTTCAATATCCCCCCCATTCAGAGGTGCGATATCAATGGTGTAAGGAGTTTGCCGCAGCAACGTTCCGATGAAAAGCCCGGCGTGACCTGTCAGGCTGTTCTTAAAGCGATAGACCACACGGTCCCCCCGCCGAACACTGATTCCCGGTGCGCAAACCAGCAGGTCACCCGCACGATAGACGGGTTCAAAGTGATCGGACTTTATGTGCAGGCCAAAACAATGGGGGTCTTGTACGTCCGGGAATTCGACAAGATCCCAACCGGCCCCTGTAGGAAATCCATCATCATCATAATTCTGGTCATCGGCAGCCTTATCCAAGGGCAGCGTGGGCAGTTTGAACCCTGATCTGGTCGCGGGATCGCCATGCATGTAATTCACGAAATCGCCTAGGGAAACGCCGGCCACATCCAGAACTTTTGCCAGGCTGTCCATGGAAGGCCAGCGAAGCTCCCCATTTGGTTTCCGACGGCGACCTGCACTGAATACGGCCTGATCCAGCCCAGCCATGCGCGCAAGACGGGCGGGCGACACCCCAACCTGATCCGCAAGGTGATCAATCCCCAGCCAAATGTCTTTTTGCTTCATATGTCCTTCCTAAACGGGCAAATTAATTGTTTTCAAACTTGCGATCTATTAAATCCATTTAATCGGGATTATTCTAAACCTCAAGAAAAACAATTTTCGAACGAATGGCGAGGGTACATACAGTTTGGTCGCACGGCCAATGCTGTAATGGTCGAAATCAGGTTAAATTACACATAGAAAGATCTCATAAAATTTAATTTTTTTAATTATATAAAGAACATAAGTTAGTTAAAATAAGAAAATCGACTAAATTGCCCCTTTTTGTGGTTGACCATAAAAATTTCTAGTAATACGATCTGGTGCCTGTCTGGAACTGCAAAGTCCATAAAATTTGTAATGGAGGATTGGATGACGCGAATGCGACTCATCCCGCGCCCGACTGTTGTTTCACAGGGTGTGGCATTTGATACAGCGCAGGAGGCGTGGCTATGGGCCGCCTTTATCACACGCCATGGGGTCGGCGGGGGCAGCCTTACCGCACATGAATCAGATATCCCAAAACCATGTGAGCCACGGGATGTGATTTCTGTGGCCTGCCGCCTGCGTCGCGCGGGTGTATTGAGTGGCTATGAATTTGGTGCCTTGTGTCGATATGGGGCGGCGGAATGCCCGCCGGATCCGCGCATCCAGGAGGAAGTTCAGGATGAGCGCTATTGGTCACAGGCATTGGGAAAGCTGACTGGCCCCCTGCAGGAAAAAGGAATTGTGAAGATATCCCCCTGGGCGAACTCGGCGACCGGCAAAACCCATACCGGGTTTAAACAGGGTATCGGAATGAGGTCTGATTTTTCTTGTTATGAAAGGAACATATAGTGAATAAACCGACGGGACAAATCCCCTTGAGACGGGCCGTGATCATTGCCTATACGAACCGGACCAGTTTTTCGTTTCTGCGATGGTTGCGGCCAGGGTTTCGCCATTGCATAGCGATCTCTGCCGCCCCGCCTTATTGGGTTCTTGTTGATCCAATATCAAATAAACTCTCACATTCTGTGTTGGATCTTAAAGGGTTGGCCGATTACTTGGTGACGCTTCATCAGAATGGATATCGGTGTCAATTGACCCATACAAACCGCAGCCCCAACGCTGAGATCAGTGTCATGCCCTACACCTGCACCGAATCTGTCAAGCGAACCTTAGGCCTGATCAGCTATCGAATCTGGACACCGTATCAGCTTTTTGTACACCTTAAGAAAAACATATTGACAACATAAGATAGCAATGCAATATTTTAACCCGCAAGAGTAAATCTGAATGATCTGCATATGCCCTATCGCGTGACCGGGGCGATATTTATTAGGCGGTTGCGCGTAACACTGAAAAAGAACAAAAGGAGTCTAAAATGGGTTTTTCATCAAGTGCACCAACACCGCCACCGGTTGTTCCTGCTGAACCGTTACCGGAAAAGGACCCGACCCTGGAAGAACGGGATCGTCGGGTGGAGGAACTGGAGCGCCGTCGTCGTGGCCGCAGCGGCACCGTTGAAACTGGATTTCGGGGCGTTCTGACGCCTGCTTCAACATCGGGTGCGACCAAGCCCGGCAAAACTTACCTTGGGGAATAGATATGACAGTCACATCGCTTGAAACGATGCCGGCTGACTCCATCCTGGGCCGGTTCGAACGGGCGAAAGCCCGCCGCTCGGCCTGGGAAGGTCACTGGCGCGAATGTTACGACTATGCCATGCCTCAGCGGGATGGGGCTCTGTCGGAGACTGTTCCGGGCCAGAAAAAGACGGACAAGTTGTTTGATGGCACGGCCCCGGATGCGGTGGATCAGTTAGCAGCCAGTCTAATGGCGGAATTGACGCCGCCCTGGAGCCGCTGGTTTGATCTGGTACCCGGTCCTGACGTTCCTGCGCAGGACGCCATGCGGATTGCGGGTCCATTGGAAGAAGCGTCGGCAACGTTGCAGCGTCATTTCGACCGGTCCAACTTCGCCGTTGAAATTCACCAATGCTATCTGGACCTCGTGACGGTGGGCACAGCTTGCCTGCTGTTTGAAGAGGCCGCGCTGGGAGAGTCGACAGCCTTTCGTTTCACGGCTGTTCCCTTGGGGGAGGCGGTGTTGGAGGAAGGGCCAACCGGGCTGCTGGATATCAGTTTCCGGCGCAGCGAGTTTACGGAAGAAGCACTGAAGGCGCGGTTTCCCAAAGCAGATGTGATCACCGATCAGGCAGTTGGCGAAACAGATCAGGGGGATAAGAAATATGCCGTGCTGGAGGCGGTTATTCCCGATCCGGATCACGGCTATACGTATCGTGCACTTTTGACAGAAGGATCCCACACGGCGGATCGGGCCACTGAACTGGCTCAAGGGAGTTTCCCGGCATCACCGTTTATCAATTTTCGCTGGATGAAAGCGCCTGGTGAGATCTATGGGCGCTCTCCCGTAATGAAAGCCCTGCCGGATATAAAAACCGCCAATAAGGTCGTTGAACTGGTACTGAAGAATGCCACCATCGCCGTGACGGGCATCTGGCAGGCCGATGATGACGGCGTGTTGAACCCTGCAACGGTAAAATTATTGCCAGGGACGATCATACCAAAAGCGGTTGGATCCAGTGGTCTGACCCCACTCTCTGCGCCGGGTAATTTCGATGTATCGACATTGATGCTGGACGATATGCGCGGACGCATTCGCGCCAGCCTGCTGGCTGATAAGCTGGGCCAGGTGAACGCACCCAAAATGACCGCGACGGAAGTGTTGGAACGATCCGCAGAAATGGCGCGTCAATTGGGGGCAACCTATGGTCGGTTACAGGCAGAATTGATGTTCCCTCTTGTTCGGCGCGCTGTCTCCATTTTGCGTCGACGGGGCGAAATTCCAGATATCGTGCTGGATGGTCACGAGGTTGACTTGCAGATCGTGTCCCCCATCGCCCTGCACCGTCGTCGGGCAGAAGCGCAATCAGCCATGCAATGGTTTGAGATGATCGGTCTGTTTGGCCCGGAAGCCGCCCAGATCGTCAAACCACAGGAAGCCGCGCGATGGCTGGCCAAATCCTTCCGTATTCCTGACACGTTGCTGCGCACACCGGAAGAAATGACCATAGCGCAAGATAAGGAGGCGAATGCAGGGGCAGATCCTTTGGCTGGGCTGGGCAAGATGCTGGGGCCACTGGCGGGGGCCGCTGGTGGAAGCGATCCAACAGCCGCTTTAAGTGGCCTGGCGGGGG
>NZSA01000047.1 GCA_002696645.1 Rhodospirillales bacterium
GGCGGGTGCCTCGCATCGTCCTCGCCGAAAGACATCAGAGTGACCATGAATGACCTGATATTGCTCTAACATCAGTAGGGTCTGTTTTTGATATGCCGCAAAGAAAAAACCCTCCCGATTGGGGAGGGTTTTTCTTAAAGAGAGCGCAAGCTGATTACTGGCAGCTCAGGCATTCCTCGTAATCCGGCTGGACGGCCTTTGGCATATCGCCAGCATTCACAAATCCGGCGAAGGGGAGGGAGACGGTGCCAGATGCCTTGATACGCACCGTATCATCCGCCTCTGCCCGCTGGATTGATTTGGAGCGACAGTAATACAGGCTTTTGACACCTTGTTTCCAGGCCCGCATGTGCAATTGATGCAGGTCGCGCTTATGGATGTCCGCCGGCAGGAACAGATTCAGCGATTGTGCCTGACAGATATACTGGGACCGATCACCCGCGTGATCCACCAGCCAGCGCTGATCAATTTCAAAGGCTGTCTTATAAACATCCTTTTCTTCGTCGGTCAGGAAGTCCAGATGCTGGACAGAGCCTTCATTGATGGAGATGGAAGACCAGGTATCGTCGTCATCCTTGCCCTTTTCCGCCAACAGGGCCTTCAAGTGCCGGTTGCGAACGGTGAAGGAGCCGCTGAGCGTTTTATGGGTGAAGCTGTTCGCCGCAATCGGCTCGATTCCGGGCGATGTGCCGCCACAGATGATGGAGATCGACGCCGTGGGCGCAATCGCCATCTTGTTGGAGAACCGTTCCATAATGCCAAATTCGGCGGCATCGGGGCAGGCTCCGCGTTCTTCTGCCAATTGCTTGGAGGCTGCATCGGCCTGAATGCGGATATGTTTGAACATGCGGGTGTTCCATACCTTGGCCATAACGCCTTCCATCGGGATTTTCATCGCCTGTAGGAAGGAATGGAAGCCCATCGTGCCCAACCCGACAGAGCGTTCACGCATCGCGGAATATTTCGCCTTTTCAAACTCGGATCCGGCATTGTTGATGAAATCCTGCATCACATTGTCCAGGAAGCGCATCACGTCGGGGATCAGCATCTCTTCATCCTGCCAATCCAGGAATGTTTCCAGATTGAGAGAGGAGAGGCAGCAGACAGCGGTGCGATCCTTGCCATGATGGTCGATGCCGGTCGGCAGGGTGATTTCTGAACACAGATTTGAGGTTTTGACCGTCAATCCTGCCAGCTTTTGCTGTTCGGGCAGGTTCCGGTTCACGTGATCGCCATAGACGATATAGGGTTCGCCGGTTTCGATGCGTGCCGTCAGGATGCGGATCCAAAGGTCGCGGGCGCGCACCATGCGGACCATCTTCTGATCCTTAGGCGAAACCAGCTTCCATTCTTCATCATTCTCAACCGCGCGCATGAAGTCGTCGGTAATGACGATTCCGTGGTGCAGGTTCTGTGCCTTGCGGTTGGGATCGCCACCGGTCGGGCGGCGAATTTCGATGAATTCTTCGACTTCGGGGTGCCAGATCGGCAGATAGACGGCCGCAGAGCCCCGACGCAGAGAACCCTGGCTGATCGCCAGCGTCAGGGAATCCATGACGCGGATGAAGGGCACGACACCGGATGTCTTACCATTGCCGCCGACGGTTTCACCGATAGAGCGCAGATTGCCCCAATAGCTGCCAATGCCGCCGCCACGGGCCGCCAGCCAGACATTTTCGTTCCACAGGCTGACAATGCCTTCCAGGCTGTCATTGCTTTCATTCAGAAAACAGCTGATCGGCAGGCCGCGTTTGGTCCCGCCATTGGACAGGATCGGGGTGGCGGGCATGAACCAAAGTTTGGAGATATAATCATACAGACGCTGGGCATGGGCGGAGTCATCCGCATAATGCATCGCGACACGGGCGAACATGTCCTGATAGCTTTCGTCCTGCATCAGATAGCGGTCTTTAAGGGTCGCCTTGCCAAATTCGGTCAGCAAGGCATCACGGCTGCGATCCACATGAACCTGGATGCCGCGCTCGTTCTGCTTAAGATCGCGCATCTGGATACCCAGATCGCCTTCTTCCTGCTCTTGGGCTTCCTGCTGCGGGGCTTCCTGCTGTGGGGAGGGGGCGCGCGTATTCTGCGCGGCCTTCTTCAGCTTGGCGTCGAGGTCTTCGAACAGAGCGTCGTCTTGTGACGCTTTCATGGATCCGTCTGGCACGTGTCTTACCCCCAAGTCATTCGGTCCGATGCGACCATCTCGGTTCAATCTGTTATCCCCAGCTTGTCGTCCCCCCAAAGGGTCTGCCTGAACCCGCTAAATAGCATAGGGTTAGGCCAAACTGCAGGACGCTTTTGCTCCCGTTATTCACAGGCTGTGGACTGAATTCCTGTGGATATTAACGATATTACCCACAAGATATCGACCTTCTTTGCTGCGAGACACAAGATATAGCGAACCGCGAGTCCGTGTCAAAGGCAAAAATGACAAGTTTGAGACTCAATTGAGGCTCATGCGTTCTACATCGGAAAGCGGGGGAAGTTAAAGCGGGGGAAGTTATTGTGATTCTATTTGGAAGACAGGCGGCTAAAGAAAGGGATGACGCTTGTTCACATCGCCCGATGCCGACAGGATGATGGCAACGGGGCGGGTCGCAGCGAAATTGGCGCAAACGATCATGGCAATAACCATGAAGGGCATTGATAAAACCATACCCACAACGCCCCAGATCTGGCCGAATATCGCCAAGGACAACAGAATGACTAGAGGGCTGAGATTCAAGGACCTGCCCATCAGGCGCGGCTCGATCAAATTGCCGACAGCCAATTGAACGCTGGTCAGCACTGTTCCCGTGACAACAAAAGGAATCAGCGAGTCGAACTGGACCAGGGTTAAAAGTGCTGGGAAGGCAACGCCCACCAATGAGCCAATATAAGGAATAAAGTTCAGGATGAAGATCAGCACGGCCCAAAAGCCGGCAAAATCCACCCCGACCGCCGCCATGACGCCATAGCTGAATATGCCGGTGATCGCGCTTACAAAGGTTTTCAGTCCGATATAGGTTTGGATGTCCTTTGTGATCTCTTCGATCATTTCTTGTGCGCGCTTGCGATCATCTGTCTTTTGGAACAGGGCTTTTACCTTCTTCCCGAATGTCACCTGTTCCAACAGAATGAAGATGATATAGAATAATACCGTCATCATGTTGCCGGTGATTGCGGCGACAGCACTGACGGTGCTGCCCAAGGTTTTCCCAACATCGATCTGTTTGATAAGTTCCTGCACGCTGGGAAGCTCCCGCACACCAAAAAAGGCGAGGCTGTTATCCAGCATTGATCGGATATTTTCTTCATAACCCGGCAGGGCTGCGGTGACGTCGGCAATATTGCTGCGAATCAAATTCGCCAGGAAGATGAAACCGGCGATGAAAACAAGAATGGAAATCGTCATGCCTGCCCAGGTCGGAAGATGGCGACCGAAAAAGGATGTTTTGGTCAACCGGATCGCAAGGGAATCCAATAAGATTACGACGAAAACTGCGATGACAAAGGGAAGCAGGATCGCTTCTGCAACGACCATCAGATAAATGAATAGGGCGACAATGGAAAAGGCCGCGAAAACAGTGATGACCCTGAAATTTGTCCGGGGTCCGCTTGGGGCAGGGGGCTCTTCCGACATCGCAGCCTTTTCCTAGAGCAAATTTTACGTAAACAGACTCATTTTCGACGGTACAGTTTGGTTTAAACGAAACACTAAGTCATCTGACTAGCATATGCGCGCGCATGGCGCGCTCCCTGTGGGACCGGATACACGGATCAACTCTGTGCATCCGGTCGACCAGGGTGTCTGTTACGCGGACGTTGTGGCCGCAGAATTGTTGCTCGATGCGCCATCATCCTTGCGGCGATACGCGACCCCGCAATGCGCCTGGCAATATGGCTTGCCCGGCACTGCGCTTTTGCCACAGAAGTGGAATTCGTCTGTGCCTGGATGACCAATCGGCCATTGGCAGTGACGCTCTACAACATTGGGAATCGGCAGCGGGGTGTGTCGTTTCACCTGTTGCGGCCTGGATGACAGACCCAGACGGTGCGCTTTTCCGATTACCGCATTGCGCGTAACACCGCCAAGTTTCTCAGCGATTTGGCGTGCGGTGTATCCATTCGTCCACATTCCCTTGAGGAGGGTGACGCGATCATCTGTCCATTCCATGGTGCACCTCTTCGTGTTTTCGCCGGACCTCCCCCCGTAGGGCGTCTCGCCTGGCCGTTGGTCGTGATGCTGGCCGAATTCGGCGTAGCTCTCCCGCGCGCACGGAATCTTCCCCCGTCCGCTAAACCAATAGATATTGTGGTCTATTTGCTTGCCAGCACAATATACGGCTATTTTTTGAGTCTCAAGAAGAAAAAACGATTCGAGTGAGATTCTCTGCGGAGCGTGGCGATTCTATGGGAAGGTCAAGTCTTCACGGGGCGAAAATTTGGTCAATTATGCTCAGAATCGTGGACTCATGTCGGTTAGAATCGCCGTTATTTTCACGTTTCCGCAGCGAATCGGGTCGAAATTGAGGACACAATATCTTGTGTTCCTATCAACTCAACTATGACGGGCAACCTGTCCCAGAGAAGGCCAGTTTGGTCGTGTGGCGATATCTTTGCTGCCACAGCCGGAGCAGCGAAGCCGGGCCCCGATCTCCGGCACCGGAATGGTTGGGCCAAACCGCGCAACCAGAACCGCCGTTGCGACAACCGCATTGTGGCCACAACGATTGCACCAACAGAAGATATCAATCGCGTCTTGGGTCAGATCCCCGAGAACGGTTTGGACACGGTGAGATTCTTGTCGGCGCAGATCGTTTTCTTTGATACGGCCCATTACACACTCATTTGTTCGATTAAATACCATTATTTGTTCTCTTAATGATCTTTTGTAGCATCAAGAGAAAATCAGAACAAGATAAGAATATATGAATGCGATGAGTCTTGATATCTATCGGGGGGCGCTGATGTCACCGATTAGAAATCACGGGGCCTCTTTTAATATTCCGTGATTTCAGCAGGGCTGCCGTCCAGGGGATAGACATGAAGCATGCGCGGCGTTTGGCGGCGCGCGGTCTGAATATCAGGGAAGCTGAATTTCTGAAGTGTTATGCCGATAAGACCCAGCCGATTGTTGCTGTGATCCTGCAGCGGCATTAGAAGCCGCTCGCCCATCGCAGGCTGAGGGCGTTCGCCAAACAGAATGCCTTTCAACAGCACCAGAGACGGACGCTCGATACAAGCCCGGAAATAGACATTTACCCGCGGGAGTGCTTCTGCGGGCGTTATCTCGTCCAGATACCTTCCGATGATCCCATTTTGATAGCGGCTGTTAATTTCTTCGCCTGCCAGTCGATAGCGCAGGCGGTCTGTTGCCGGCTCTGCTTCAATCAGGAACACATGCGGCAGGGCCGTGGTAAAGGCGATAGGATCGACCGCTCTGCGGTCTGGAATCCTCGGAGTCTCGTCCTGCCACAGGCTGCCCCAATGGGAGAGTAAAAGGATGCATTGTTCATTCGACAGTTCGGCCTTTACTCCGTCGAATGCGGTTTTCCAGTTCGGAAACAGACCCTGCATTTCGCCTTACAACTCCGATGCTTCAAGGGCTTTATGGAAGGCTTTGACGGCGGCATCCGGACCATTGGGATGGGACCAGACGGCCGATACAGCACAGATAAATTCACAACGCGTTTCCAAAACAGATGCCAGATTCTGGGGCGTCAGGCCACCAACCGCCACGCAAGGAACTTCCATCATCTCTGCCCACCAGGTCAAGGTGTCCAAGGCACCAGCAGCGGCTGGCAGATCCTTCGTGCCAGTGTCAAAGATTGGCCCGAAGGACACATAATCCGCGCCCGCTTCGGCCACATCCATACTGGTATGGCGCGACGTTCCGCAACTAACCCCGACAATGGCATCATCGCCCAGGATCTTTTTCGCCGCCTTGACGGATTTCACATCGGGCGTGTCCAGATGCACACCATCGCATCCCAGATACGCTGCCAGTTTGGCATTCCCATTTAACAGAAAGGCCGTGTCATGAGATTTGACCTCCGCCAGGACCAGAGTCGCTGCAGTGCGGATTTCATCCTCTGTCGCATCAGGCATCCACAACTGAAGACAGGCCACCGGCCCGCCCTGCAATGCCGCCCGAACCTGGGCGGCAAACGCTTCCGGTTCGAATCGGGGCGGGCTGACCAGATACAGCTGAGGCGCAACCGGGTCGGTCATGCTTTGCCTTGATAGATCTTGATGATCTGGTCCAGCATCGCCAGAGCTTCTGCGCGGGGGCGCTGGAACGTATTGCGCCCGATGATGGAGCCATTGGCCCCCCCGTCGCGCAGACCGCGGATTTCTTCGTACAGCCCATCCAGACCCTTCGCGGCCCCGCCGGAGAAGACGACAATGCGTCGGCCATTGAAGGACGATTGCATCACATGTTCAACCCGTTTCGCCAGGGTGGAAATGTCAATCTTCTGGGCTTCATAAACCTTCTTGGCGTCGGCCTGTTCCAGATGTGCCGTGGGCGGTTTCACCTTGATGATATGAGCACCCAGTTGTGCGGCCAGATGGGCGGCATAGGCACAGACATCCATCGCAGTCTCGCCCTCTTTCGACAAATCCCCGCCGCGCGGATAGGACCAGATCACAACGGCCAGGCCAACGGATTTGGCTTCTTCCGCCATTTCGCGAATCTCTTCGATCAGCTCATTGGCATAGTCAGAGCAGGGATAAATCGTAAAGCCGATGGCGGCGCAGCCCAGCTTCAGGGCATCGCCCACCGATGCAGTAATCGCCTGATCCTTGGTCGTTGCCCAGCTGTTAGAGCTGTTGACCTTCAGGATGGTTGGGATTTGGCCGGCAAAGGTATCAGCACCAGCTTCCAACTGTCCCAGGGGCGCGGCATAGGCGTTCAGGCCCGCATCAATCGCCAACTGGTAATGATAGTGCGGGTCATAAGCCGCCGGATTTGGCGCAAAGGATCGCGCCGGGCCATGCTCAAACCCCTGATCAACAGGCAGGATCACCATCTTGCCGGTCCCGGCCAACCGACCCTGCATCAGGATCGAGGCGATATTGCGCTTCGTGCCCGGCGTGTCGCTTTCGTAATAGGACAGGATTTTCTTAACTTTTGGGGTGATTTTCATGGTTCCGACCCTTTTGATCTTTGGCGCAGATTGGCAAATAAGCTGGCGCGGGTTGTGCTTAGAAGTCGGGATAGGCAAATACACGCAAGAGGCCTGATATGCAACGCTTCTGGCACCGAGGACCCGGAATTGAGCGCCTTTTGATTATCTGAAGCCAGGTGCAGATTTGAAAATCTGCGTTATGGCCTCAATCGCGGCGCGGATCAGCGGTGTTTTCGCCATATCGCGATGCATCAACAGCCAATGTTTCTGGGCAAGGTCTGGAAGTGAGTCCTCAAGTCTGACCAGATTCGGATTTTGATACCCCAGAAAATCTGGCAGCACCGTTCGTCCACTCCCCGCTTCACATATCGTCATGGCAGAAAGTTCATTGCCCGCCAGATAATGTGGCACAGATTTGCTTTTGTCCTCAATCCAGCGCCGATTCAGGCTGAAATTTGTTTGGCCCGCATCGGGGGCAATCCAGCGAATGGGACCATTTCCTTTAGACAGGTCCGCCTCATATTGCGCCGTGCTGTATACAGCATAAGTGGCTGTGCCCAGTCCCTTGGACAACAGATTTGCACTGTCGGGCAGGCATTGCCTGATCAACAGGTCTGCCTCCATTCGCATAAGATCTGCGGAGTTTTGTGAGGCATCCAGGGAAAATTCTGCATGGGGTAACGCTGACTGCAAATCTGGCATGCGACGGGCCAGCACATGACCGATCGACAGATCACAGGAAATCCGCACGCGCCCGGTCATTCCTGTATCCAGCGCCGCGCTTTGGCGCAGAAAGGCTCTGGCCTCCCGCTCTGTTGATTCTGCAACCGGCAACAGGTCCGTACCCGCCCGCGTAAGAAAAAAACCTTCCGGCAGGCGGTCAAACAGACGGGTATTCAGGGCAGATTCCAGGGCTTTTATACGACGCCCAGCGGTGGGCTGGCTGATGGCAAGACTGCGCGCGGCTTGGGACAAAGACCCTTCTCTCGCCACAGCCAGAAAAACGCGGATGTCATCCCATGACATTTTATACATCGCCACCATGACGTCATTCTATCAAAGACCACGGCGACCGCACCATTCATTTTTGAATATCATTCATTCAATCATGAGGATCCCAAGACATTTCTGAATGTCCATAGTGCGCCATCGAAAAGGCGAAAGGATCATGATGGATGGTACAGGTAAATCAGGGGGCACCGGGCTGGATGCTGCCGCCTCATATACGGGCATATTTGTGGGCGTTGCTCAGTGGCGTATTGTTTTCTCTGGTCTTTGCCTTTCCCAGGTTGGCGGAGTCGGCCCCTGCCATCGCCTGGATTGTGTTTATCCGGTATTTTGGGGGCTTCCTGATGATTCTGCCGGTGGGAATTTGCTATCGCAGGCAGCATGGTAGAATTCGACAATCCGGGCTGGTGGGGCATTTGGCGCGCGCCGGGGCAGGGCTGGGGGCCGCCTTCTTTCTGTTCTACGCGGTGCAGGTGGTTCCGATGGCGACCGCGATCAGTGTGTCTATGACCGATGGGGCGATTTGTCTGGTATTGGCGTCACTGATCTTGAAAGAAAAGATCGGCCCGCGTCGCGCCGTGGCGGTCGCTGTGTCCCTGGCGGGCGCGATTGTGATTATTGATCCATCCGTTGGAGCGATAACAGCCTCTGCCGGGACACTGGGGGCCTTGGCGGCCCTGGCCGCTGCAGTATTCATTGCATTTGAAAGCATCACGTATCGGTATCTGGCAACCCGTGAGTCCGCCCTGTCGATTGTGTTGCATCTTAATGGCATTTCAGCCCTGATCGCCTTTATCGTTGCCCTGAATTTTGAGTTTCCACTGTCTATCGGGGATTATTGGCCGATCCTGTTCATGGGACCACTGGGGGCGTTGGGTCAATTGGCCAATGTCCGCGCCTATGCCTTGCAAGAGGCAAGCTTTTTGGCACCGATTCACTATGCAGGACTGATATTCTCGGGATTGATCGGCTATTTCTTCTTTGCCGAGATACCGACGATGCAAAGTTTTGCCGGAATGGCATTGATCCTTCTGGGCGCAGCAATCGTGCTGTATGTGAAGGCACATCCAAGGCACCCCAATCCTTAAGGGATGCCTTGGACATGTCATCTTATCAGGGAATCTAGAGTCGGCCCGTTAACATCAAGACAACAAGGACAATCAGAACGACGCCCAAAACGCCGATGCCGCCATGACCAAAACCATAGCCATAGCCACCAAAGCGTCCACTGAAACCGCCAAGCAGGAAAATTATAAGCAGGATGATTAGAATCGTACCCAAAGACATATGATACCCTCCAAAAATCCGACAAGGTCGTAGTCAGGATTACAGGACATTCTTGTCGGAATGTTAAAATTACGGAACTGCATGCGGCAGATATTGGTGCCCGCCCACAGTTCTCGCTGCCAACGAATTGGCAGTGATCGATTTTTTTAGAACTTGAAAATATCACGCACTAACGCAGATATACGGTTTCTCATACCGTTGGCGTTACGTTAGGAGATTGATTGTCGCCTGGGCGACTTTTGTGCGGCCACTGGTGAAATCGAGCAAATCCTGGCGACGGGCAGAGGTGTAGTCCGTGGCGCGCACCGTCACAAAGCCACCAACAATTTCCAGATGGAATGGCGTTTTATTCTGAATGTGTTCAGCCGCCTGACGTTCCCAATCCGCCTTAAAGATATTCTGATCTTCGCGCGTGGCCTTCAGGAATTCCGGGATGATGTGATAATCGGCCGCCCCGCTTTGCTGATAGGCCGGCTGGGTTGTCGATACGCTGCGACGATCTGTGTTGCGGCGCACCACGACTTCGTTGTTTTGGTCGACGTCCAGATAATAATCGTCGCCTTCCACTTTGTTGCCCAGCGCAGCATAATGCCAGTTTTCCGTGGCGCTTTTTGCGCCAGACAGGATGTTTTTCAAGTCACGGCTGGCATTTTGCAGGATCTCGCGCTTGGTCGGATCTTCCACATAGTCGAAATTTGAATTCAACTGATCGATGGCTTTTAATTCCCCGCCTGCGGTCAATCCAATCATTACAGGCTGCCCCAGCTTTCTGTACAGATTGTAGTCGCGTTCCCACTGTTCCTGAGGGGGCGAAAACTGTTGCAACTCCTTGATACGACTGACCGCACCAGAAAGCTCATTGCGCAGATTTGCCTTTGTATTCACCGTATCGACCGCTATCCGAACCTCGTCCAGGCGTTCAAGTGCTTTTCGCATGAAGGTGCGCTGGCCTGGTGTCACGAAGGACAGGTCGTCGGTTGATTGAGGCTGAACCTCTACCTGGCCGGACTGGTCCACGGAATAGGTAAAGGGTTGGCCCGTCAGGGTCAGGAACCCGGCGGTCTTTTCCCAGATTTCTTTAGGCTCCACCAGGCCTTGTGCGATACCGCGAATGCGCAGCGACGCAGCAGACATGATCTGCTGGCGGTTGGCGTCCAATTTTGCAGAATCCAGGATTTGTTGAATTTTTTGGGCGGGATCACCACCGGTGCCAGCTTTTTTTCCAGAACTGCCAGCCAGAATCATTGACGCGCCAGACGCTCCAGAGAACGTCCCGCTGATAGATGATCTTAATACGTCAAAGATACTCATTCCGGTGGCCTCTTTACTTTCTGTGGGCAGGCGATGCCCGTATCGAAGTCAGTATTCTACTGATCCAGATAGCATGATAATAGCACGGCGAGTCGGAACTGTCATCTGGATTTAAATCTGGTCATGCAAGGCCTATGCCGCAGGGCGGGGTATTCTGCGCCATCGCAGCACCCGGCCGTCAATGGCAGCCAGGCCCAGGCTGATCATCGCCATGCCTATGATATGTGCGCCCTCCAGCCGTTCCCCCAGGAACAGAATGCCCAGCAGGATCGCGGTCACGGGGATCAGAAACGTCACCAACATCAGGTTGGTCGCCCCGGCTGTGGCCAGCACACGAAAATATAGAATATAGGCGACCGCCGTGCACAGGGCCGCAAGACCGATCAGCGAGAAGACAACGCCTGCCGACGGCATTGCCAGCGTCCAGGGCTTGTCGATCATCATCATCAATGGGATCAGGATGCAACTGGATGCCGTGACCTGTCCTGTGGCCGTGGCAAGCGGGGATATCCCCATGCGCCGAAACCGTCGCCCAAACACGCCTGCAAAGGCATAGGACAGCGCCGCGCCCAGACAGGCCAGTTGGGCTGCGATATCAACACCAATCTGGTCCAGGACGTCGCCTCCGATCATCAGGATCACCCCCAGAAACCCAATGATAACACCCCCCAGCCGGGCCGGGGTGATCCGTTCGTCCTGAGTAAATAAATGCGCGACAATCACGGAAAACAGCGGTGTCGTTGCATTCAAGATCGATGCCAGGCCAGAGGCGATATGGCTTTGGCCCCATACGATCAGGGAAAAGGGGATCGCGTTGTTCAGCAGGCCCATCAGAAAGAACGCGCCCCACAGGGCTGGACTGGTTGGCATGCGAAGGCCCCAAACGGTCATCACCATATACAGGATGACAGCGGCCAATCCGACGCGACATACGACAACGGTGAAGGTCGGCAATTCCCGCACGGCGACTTCACCAAAGAAGAACGCCCCGCCCCAGATGATGGAAAGCGTGATGATCATCAACCATTCCATCAATGTCATGGTGGCGCGTTGCGGTGCAGGGGGCATTGGTTACTCCTTAGTGTGGGGCCTCGATACTTTCGTGGAAGAGGGCACGGCACCACCCGTTTCTTGCGATTGAAGTCCCCCATGGATCAATAAAAAAACAGCCCCGCCAGGGGCGAGGCTGCTTTATATCCATTCAAGAATTGGGTCTTAACCCAGTTTGCCAATCGCAACTGCCGTGTCGGACATGCGGTTGGAAAAGCCCCATTCATTGTCGTACCAGCTCAAGATACGAACCAGGGTCCCATCAACGACCTGGGTTTGCGTCAGGTCGAAAATGGAACTGGCCTTGTTGTGGTTGAAGTCTGTGGATACCAGCGGCTCATCATTGGTGGCCAGAATGCCTTTCAGCGGGCCTTCTGATGCGGCAGCGATGATGGCAGCATTGATGCTTTCCGCATCCGTCTTGTTCGTCGCATCGAATTTCAGGTCGATCAGCGAGACATTGGCGGTTGGCACGCGGATGGAGGTCCCATCCAGTTTGCCCTTCAATTCCGGCAGTACCAGGCCGACAGCCTTTGCCGCGCCGGTGGAGGTCGGGATCATGGACAGGCTGGCGGCGCGGGCCCGACGCGGGTCGCTGTGCAGGGTATCAACCGTGCGCTGATCACCCGTGAAGGCGTGGATGGTTGACATAAAGCCCCGTTCGATCCCAACCGCCTTATTCAACACGGCGGCCACCGGCACCAGGCAGTTTGTCGTGCAGGATGCGTTCGAGATTACCGTGTCAGAGGCCTTCAGGGTCCCGTCATTCACGCCATAGACGATGGTCGCATCCGCATCGGTGCAGGGGGCGGAAACCAGAACACGCTTTGCGCCCGCAGTCAGATGGGCGGATGCGGTGTCTTTGGAGGTGAAAATCCCGGTACATTCCAGGGCGACATCGATGTTTAATTCTTTCCAGGGCAATTCAGCCGGATTGCGGATCGACGTTACCTTGATCTTGCCCATGCCCAAATCCATCCAGTCATCCCCGGTGGTGATTGTGCCGGGGAAGGGGCCATGAACGCTGTCATATTTCAGCAATTGTGCGTTGGCTTTGACCGAGCCTAAATCGTTGATGGCAACAAATTCGATATCCTTGCGCCCGGCTTCCATCGCCGCCCGCAGAACCAAACGGCCAATCCGACCGAACCCGTTAATCGCAACCCGAACAGCCATACTGAAACTCCTTCTTTTTGATGTGCGTTTCCTTACAGCCGCTTTAACGCCGCTGTTACCACCGCATCTGCGGTTATCCCAAAATGCTGATACAACTCTTCTGCCGGGCCGGAAGCCCCAAAGCCTGTCATGCCGATGAATTCACCATCGATGCCAAGATATTTGTCCCAGCCCTGGCGGATGGCTGCTTCGATGCCGATGCGGATCGCGCCATAGCCCAGCACGCTGTCGCGATAGCTTCGGTCCTGTGCATCGAACAGTTCAAAGCACGGCATTGAGACAACCGCGGTCCCAACCCCTTTGGCTTCCAGCGCATCCCGGGCGGCAATCGCGATTTCCACTTCGGATCCGGTGGCGATCAGGGTCACCTGACGCGGGCCACAGGCGGCTTCGAACATGACATATCCGCCACGGGCACACAGATTTTCATCCTGCGGCAAGGTGCGGATCGTCGGCAGTCCCTGACGGGTCAGCGCCAGAATGGACGGTGTTTTCTTGGTATTCAGCGCCAGGGCCCAGCATTCGGCTGTTTCCACCGCATCGCACGGGCGGAAGACATTCAGATTGGGAATGGCGCGCAGGGCGGCCAGATGTTCGACTGGCTGATGCGTTGGTCCATCTTCACCCAGGCCGATGGAATCATGGGTCATGACATAGGCAACCCGCAGGCCCATCAAGGCGGACAGGCGGATTGACGGGCGGCAATAATCAGTAAACACCATGAAGGTGCCACCATAGGGAATAATACCCCCATGCAGCGCCATTCCATTCATGATGGCCGCCATGGCATGTTCGCGCACACCATAATAGATATAGCGACCGGAGAAATCCTCCGCCGAAACCGGTGTCGTCGCCGGGGTCTTTGTATTGTTTGACCCGGTCAGATCCGCAGACCCACCGACCATTTCAGGAATGCTGGCGGTCAAAACTTCCAGTGCCTTTTGAGAGGAGGTACGGGTTGCCAGTTTTGGCGCGTCTTCGGACAGTTTCTTTTTGTATTTGGTCAGGGCGACTTCCCAGCCATCGGGCAGGTCGCCTGCCATGGCCCGCAGGAAGGTCTTGCGTTTGGCAGCATCGGTCTTTCCAAGGGTCGCATCCCAAGCTTTGCGGGCCTTTGCGCCCCGTGCGCCAATCTTGCGCCATTCCTTCAGAATATCGTCTGGAATGTCATAGGGGGCATGGTCCCAGCCCAGCGCGGCGCGGGTTCCGGTGATTTCATCCTTGCCCAGGGGCGCGCCATGACTGCCCGCCGTGCCGGCCTTCTTCGGTGCACCATAACCAATCGTCGTTTTACAGGCGATCAGGGAGGGTTTGTTGGATCGCCTGGCAGCGCGGATGGCCTTTTCAACCGCGGCGGCGTCATGACCATCGACGCTGCGCACATCCCATCCGCTGGCCTTGAAGCGCGCGGCCTGATCGTCAGAAACCGACAGGGATGTCGGACCATCGATGGAAATGCCATTGTCATCGAACAGGACGATCAGCTTGGACAGTTTCAGATGACCGGCAAGAGAGATTGCTTCGTGGCTGATCCCTTCCATCAGGCATCCATCGCCCGCGATGGCATAGGTGTAATGATCTACCAGGTCTGACCCATATTGTGCTGCGGTCAGCTTTTCCGCCATGGCCATACCAACGGCATTGGCCAGACCCTGGCCCAGGGGCCCGGTGGTGGTTTCAATGCCAGATGCGTGACCATATTCCGGGTGACCAGCGGTCTTTGCCCCCAATTGGCGGAAGTTCTTCAGATCATCCAGGCTCATATCCTCATAGCCGGTCAGATACAGCAGCGCATACAGCAGCATGGATCCATGCCCGGCCGACAGGACGAAACGATCCCGGTCGGGCCAGTTGGGTGCCTTGGGATCAAATTTCAGGAATTTGCTGAACAACACCGTCGCAACATCTGCCATGCCCATCGGCATTCCGGGATGGCCGGAATTTGCGCGCTCTACACTGTCCATCGCAAGCGCCCGGATGGCATTGGCCATGGGGGAGATTGTCGGGGTCTGTTTGGCTTTCTGGGCGGTGGTCGTGTTTTGTGCTGTTGGCATATCGCGTGCTCGTGTCCTAGCATGAGGGGCGGGAAGCGGCGGCAACATGCCCAGACCGGCCCATCGGGTCAACCGATTCGTGGCGGAAATCTGCATCAAACCGCCTTTGCGGCGCAGTTGACGGTCTGCTAAGAGATAGCCTAGGGTCCAACAGCGACCGTGCAGGTTTGAACAAAGGTTATTTTTATGAGTGATAAAAGTCTTCCAGCGTCCCTGGAATCTGCCTTGCAGCGCCTTGAAAAGGCTTTGGAATCTCGCCCAGCCGGTCCAATGGGTGAGACTGGGGATGACGCACAGGTCGCAGCCTTGCGCGCAGAACTGGCGGATGCCCAGGCGGAAATTGAACATTTGCGCGGGGCCTTGAACCAGGCGAATGCCAGACGGGCGGCGGCGTTGAAAAAAGTCGATCATGCGGTCGGGCAGGTGGATGATCTGTTGGCTGGTATTGAGCCAAAGGCAGGATAGGCGAAAATGGCACAGGTAACGATCACGATTAATGGCCGCCCCCATGTTGTTGGATGTGAGGATGGTCAAGAGCCGCGCCTGATGGAATTGGCGACACAATTGGACAAAGAGGTGCGCGGTATTGCAGGCGCGATGGGACAGATTGGCGATTCCAGATTGTTGGTTATTTCCGGCCTGTCCCTAGTGGATCGCCTGAATGATGTTGAATCGGAACTGGCAAAGGCGAAAACTGACACGCCTGCACCACAGTCTGAGACGGCATCGCCCACCCCGTTCCCCGATCTTTCAGCCGATCTGGCCCAGGCAGAAGAACGCGCAAATGCGGCAGAAGAACGCGCCAAAGCCGCCGAAGCCCGCGCGGCTGAGTTGGCCCAAGCGCTTGAAGCCCAGGCGATGGCGGCAACAAAACGTATCGACGCTATTGCCGCGCGGCTGCAAGAAGCCTAAATATCACTCGGGCGCGCTCTGTACCGCGCGTGGAGTCGATATTGTGTCCCGGGGGCTATAATCTCCTCTTGGGAGCTGCCTCTGCTGGGATCTTGGTCTCAGTATTGCGGCGCCCACCTACACTTGTAGGCTCCAGAGGAACAAAGAGTCGGCCACGGCGGCCGCGGACGCGCCCACCTGTTTCGGTTTACCTGTATCTATCGCGGATTGCTTGACTGCCGCATTTTTTGGAATTGGATTGGCATTCTTATGGCCCGACCGGCACTTGTTGAGACGGAAGAACTGGTCGCGGCAAAAGTTCTGGCGCGCAAGCAGGCCATGGCCGCCCGGAAAGTGGCAAAAGCCGATGCCGGGTCGGATGCGGGCCAAAAACTGGCGGACCATTTTCAAACTTTAATCTCTCCACCTGCGGGCACGATTATCTCTGGCTTTCTGTCAATTGGCAGCGAAGTTGATGTCGCGCCCACTTTGAGTGCGATGGCTGGGCGCGGATGTCAGATCTGCCTGCCCTGTGTCATTGCGCCCAGGACCCCTTTGGTCTTTCGCTTATGGAAGCAGGGGGATGCGTTGATCGAAGAATCTTTTGGCACCCGCGCCCCGGCCGCGACCGCGGCAGAGGTACAGCCCGATATTCTGATCGTGCCCTTGCTGTCGTTTGACCGCGCNGGATATCGCCTGGGCTATGGCGGTGGATTTTATGATCGCACGCTGGAGATGCTGCGCAAGACCAAGCCTGTCCTGGCGGTTGGTGTTGCCTATTCCGGGCAACAGGTTGATGCCGTGCTGCGCGGCCCCTATGACCAGCCGCTGGATTGGATACTTACTGAATCAGGCGGATTTCAGCCCGATAGAGAAGGTGCTGTCTGATGAAATTGATGTTTCTGGGCGATATTGTCGGCAAGGCGGGGCGTGATGTTGTCGTGGCAGAAGTGCCGCGCCTGCGCGAACAATTGGGGCTGGATTTCGTTGTCGCCAATGGGGAAAACGCCGCCCACGGCTTTGGCATTTCGCCAAAAATCTGTGAAGATTTATTCGATGCGGGCGTCGATGTGATTACAGGGGGCAATCACAGTTGGGATCGTCCCGAAATCCTCTCCTATATCGATGAAGAACCGCGCCTGCTGCGCCCGGCAAATTTTCCCTCCGGCACGCCGGGCAAGGGGGTCAGCCTGTTTGACAGTCGCGATGGAAAACATCGCGTGCTGGTCATCAATGTGATGTGCCGTCTGTTCATGGAACTGTTGGACAATCCCTTCGATGCCCTGGAAAAAGCCTTGCCCGAAGGCGACCCGGCGGCCGCAGGTTTTGATTGCGTCCTGGTCGATATGCATGGGGAGGCAACGTCAGAGAAATATGGCATTGGCCATTTCTGTGATGGACGCGCCAGTCTGGTTGTGGGCACCCATACCCATGTTCCAACCGGCGATGCGCATATTCTGGAACATGGCACCGGCTATCAGACCGATGCGGGCATGTGCGGCGATTACGACAGCGTCATTGGCATGCAGAAGGAAGGGTCGCTGGACCGTTTCCTGAACCGCCTGCCCAAACCCCGTATGCAACCCGCCGAGGGGGAGGCCACCCTGTGCGGAACGGTCATCGAAACCGATCCAAAGACCGGCCTTGCCAAACGCGTTCAGCCAATACGCATCGGCGGCAAACTCAGTCCCACCTGGCCAGGCTGAAGCGCCGTTTCGTAGGATCCGTTAATTCGGGTTATGGGTTGCTGAAAAACCAATAGAGTCCACAATCTGCTCTGGGGTTGCAGAATGCATGAACATGAATTCCAGCAAAGTGAGCCGTCGCGTCGGGTTGGTCGAAATCTCTAGAACACCCCCCTGATTGAGGAATTTCTGAAGCGGTTGACCAATCGCAGCATCCCAATTTGGCGACAGGTTAAAAGACTGTAGAATATTCACCAGAAACAGCCTCAGCGTTGGCTTACCATCCAAAATCTTTGGGGCCTCCCATGGCGTCTTGTTTTCTGCCCGGATCGACATGCCCCCAATCTCAACCCGCATGGTATCATTCTCATTTGGGGTCTGATCCTCTTTCAGTGCATTAAAGACACTGACAACGTTGCGGATATCGAATTCCACATCAATCTGTGTTTCAAGCCATGAATCATAGGACGAATTTAACAGGCTCAGGCGATCCTGTTGTGTATCCAAAGCATATGAAAAGCTGCCTTTGCTTATGACGTTGTCTGGCAGGTCCACATGAATTTGCGATCCGACGCTGTTTAACAGATCCCGCCGGATATCGTCCGTAATCGGTGTGTTTAGATTGTCATACGTGGCGGTCAAGGCGGTTGGTATGCCGTCGCTATAGACGATATCAGAAATCGTAAAACCGCCGAGACCCATTTGTGGCTGTCCGTCAGGTGTGGCGATCAGGTCAGACACTTCAATACGCTGCAGATGCAGGGCTTTGATGACGTCCCTGGCGGATGGCTCCCAACGCTCGTCCTGTTCCATTCGTTGCGTCAGTTTCATGGTTTCACCAGCATTCAGGCCATTCAATAGGATTTCGCCGATCGTCACTGTGGCGCCGTCAACCGCTATTGAGAGATCCCTGAGTGCGGTCTCTCCAATCATGCCGTTGTGAATGTCCGAAAGCTGAATCTGAGCAATGGGAATATCAATGCCTTCCTCTGTATCTTTTAGTGTCACCGCTTCCATCAACAGGGTGTCGGCTGAAACCTGATTAAAAATGTCGATATCGTCTGGTGTGCTGAAAGCGAAATCGGTCAAATTTCCAGTCAAATTGGATAGGGTAATAATGCCTGCCGATGTTGTGATCGTCTCGGTCTTCGAGATCGATGAAATGTTCAGAAACTGTGCCTGTTTTACAGAATTGACCCGTGTGAGCAGCAGGAAACTGTCAACTGTAACCTCAGCGCGCTGTATCGTGGTGGTTTCATCTTTGGTATCGAAGGATAGGCCATGTATGATGATTTCAGATGTCAGCGGTCTTGCTTCCAAAGTCTGATACGAGAATGTCGCATCTGGATGTCGCGCATTTTCCACCGTGACCCAATTGGCGATCTGGTCTTCGACATAGTTTGTGTACAGCGGGTAGGCTGCGGCTGCGCCGCCAACGAGAATGATCAGCGACAAAACGAAAATCACAAAATTTTTCATGTTAAACACCTTTGGCACATGCAGGGCGACGCTGCTTAAAGCTTATGGCACGCGGATTAAATTATTAGAATAAATTTTTTAAATTTCTATTTATGCTTGTCCATGTATTTTTGCACAGCCAGTTCCAAACTGTCGGCGATTTGTGCGCCAAGGGGGCCGCCTGTGCCCCGGACATTGTTTTGCAGAATGGCGCGCATGGCATTCACATGGGCCATACAGATATCAAGGGCGCCCTGATCGACTGATGTCAGGCCTTCAACAAATCGGCAGAAGGAATTGGCAATCCGGGTCATCAACGGAAAGCCGAAGCTGCCGCCCTGGCCCCGCATGTCGTGGGCCAGCTTAAACGCATCGCTCATCTGCTCGCGTCCATTCCCGACCCCTGGTTTGGCATCCAGGATCAGCTTTTCCAGGTTCTGAACATCTTCCATTGCCCAGCCTGGATAGTCATCAGACATTTTAGCTATCGCGGCCTGTGCCTTGGCCAACATTTCCGGGGTGGGACCGCCGCTGCCAGACACTTTATCTTTGATCGGATGCGGTGGTTTTATGATTTCGACTGCATCTTTATCATCATTATCATCGCCTGACTTGTCACTGGTGGTCATACGAAACCCATTCTCCAATATTCTTGAACACGTCTAAATGTGACTATTTCGCGGGATTCTGCAACCAGCTTACCGTAAATTCTTTGGTTTTCGAGGAATGCGCCCTAGATCGCCAGGGTGCTATCCTGTGGCGATCCCTTGCGTCGATTCGCACCGCCAATATCTTGCTGACGCCGCCGTCGACTGGGCCCCAGATACCGATCTGTCTTGATAAACGGCCTGGGGTTTTCAACAACCGACTTGATGCGGGCATATACGCCGTTCGCGGTAACGGGTTTCGCCAGAAACTCGGTAACCCCAGCATCTCTGGCTTCGACAATACGGTGCATTTCCGTGTGGCCGGTCAACATGATAATCGGGATAAAGGGATTGGGGCTGGTGGGATCCATTCGAACCGCACGGGTGAATTCCAGACCATCCATTGGCTCCATCATCCAATCCATGAAGATAATGTCTGGTTGCCAATTCTTTAAAAGGGCCAGGGCGTCGGAACCATCCTTGCATTCCTGTATTGTGCTGACCCCGAATTGGATCAGAATCTCCCGAACCATCACCCGCATATGGGAATTGTCTTCGGCGATCAGGACTTTCAGTCGACTAAGATTTAACGGCATAATTTTCCATTCACAGAATTAACTTTCCGTTATCATTATACACAATTTGAATATTTCAAATAGACTTAAATAATTGCTTTCGGTTGGCCTATGGGAACATCGCGTGGACGATGAAGATTGGGGTCGGGCACTGCGTCCCGTGTGGCCGGGATTGCAAAATCCGTTGGAAACGCCTAATCACAGGCGCAAAGTTCCGGGTCGCCTGTGACGGCGATTATCTGGAACTGCGCATCCTTGGATAAACAGGGTTCTGCCTCCTCATCGAAGGTGACCCATTGTATAGTATGGTGGAAGCATGGCCGGTCATTCAAAATTTAAAAACATTATGTATCGCAAAGGCGCGCAGGATCGCAAACGTGCTCAGCTTTTCGCGAAATTGGGCAAGGAAATCATGGTCGCGGCCAAAATGGGCGGCAATGGCGACCCGGATACAAATTCACGCCTGCGCCTGGCGATCCAGACCGCCAAGACGCAGTCTATGCCCAAAGATAACATAGAACGCGCGATTACAAAGGGTTTGGGCGGCGGTGAAGGCACCGATTACGAAGAAATCCGCTATGAAGGCTATGGTCCTGGCGGGGTGGCGGTCATTGTTGATGTGCTGACCGACAACCGCAATCGCTCTGCGGCCGATATCCGCTCCATCTTCAACAAGAGTGGCGGTAATCTGGGGGAAACCGGGGCGGTGTCCTTCATGTTTGATCGCGTGGGCCAAGTGGTTTTGAGCGCAGATGCCGGAGATGCCGATACGGTTTTTGAGGCTGCGCTGGAAGCCGGTGCACAGGATGTTGTCAGTTCCGATAGCGGTCACGAGATTGTCTGTGAGATTGAAGATTTAAATGAGGTATCCAAGGCGCTGGAGGCGCGGTTTGGAGAGCCTGAAGAATCAAAAATGATCTGGAAGCCACAGACATTGATTTTTGTTGAAGGCGACACAGCAGAATCACTGTTTAAACTGCTGGACAACTTGGATGACAATGACGACGTTCAGAATGTCTATGCCAATTATGATGTCTCTGACGAGACGATGGCGTCCCTGTCCGATTGATGGGGGTGATTGGCCGAAGGCATAGGATGACCGTCCGAACAGCAGTTTGGTAGGAGCGATTAACGCAATGCGCATTCTAGGCCTCGATCCGGGGCTTCGGCATACGGGCTGGGGCATTGTGGACAGCAAGGCCGGGCATTTGCAGTTTGTGGCCTGTGGCACAATCCATCCGCCTGCTGATGTTTCAATGGCTCAACGGCTTAAGGCCTTGCATGACGGCATCGGCCAGGTCATTCGGGAATGGACGCCCGATGAGGCAGGAGTTGAAGAAACTTTCCTGAACAAGAATCCGGGTACAACCCTGAAGCTGGGGCATGCAAGGGGCGTTGTACTATTGGTCCCAGCCTTGTTTGGGTTACCCGTTGCTGAATACGCTGCCAAGACTGTGAAACAGGCGGTCGTAGGCACGGGTGGGGCCAGCAAGGATCAGATCGGTGTCATGGTGCGCATGCTGTTGCCGGGCTGTGATCCGTCCGGCGAAGATGCAGCAGATGCCCTGGCTGTGGCGATCTGTCATGGACATCATGCCGATACCGGGCGGCAATGGGCCGCCGGGCGCGTTGGATAAGGGGATAATCGGTGTTCGCACGCTTAACAGGCACATTAGACGAAGTGGGCGAGGATACCGTTATTCTGGATGTCGGTGGCGTAGGCTATTTGATCTATTGCTCGGGGCGCACGCTGAGTGCCTTGCCTGGGCGGGGCGAGGCATTGCGGTTTGAGATCGAAACCCATGTGCGGGAAGACCACATTCATCTTTATGGGTTCCTGGAAAAATCAGAACGGGACTGGTTCCGTCTGTTGACCACAGTGCAAGGGGTGGGGGCGCGCGTCGCCCTGGCCATATTAAGTGTACTGACACCGGAA
The DNA here is from genome assembly GCA_002696645.1 of Rhodospirillales bacterium. Classification (GTDB taxonomy): domain Bacteria; phylum Pseudomonadota; class Alphaproteobacteria; order UBA8366; family Aestuariispiraceae; genus Pacificispira. Next base: position 22,194 of record NZSA01000047.1, read on the forward strand.
TTGCTGACCCAGGCGGTTGCGGCCCAGGATAAGGCTGCTGTCGTGCGTGCCAATGGCGTTGGTCCGAAACTGGCCCAGCGCATCGTTTCTGAACTGAAAGACAAGGTCGGCGGTATGGCACTGGGCCCCAACACAGCAGCACAAGGCGGCAAAGCCGGAGAGTCGCACAACGCCGATGCGGGCATAGCGGAAGATGCGGTTTCTGCCCTGGTCAATCTGGGCTATGGCCGCAGCGACGCCTTCACCGCCGTTGCCAAGGCCACCCGCAATGGGGAGGCCAATGACGTTGGCGGCCTGATCCGACTGGCATTGAGGGAGCTCAGTAAATGAGTGATCCCACACACTATTCGCCTGACCGTGTTGTCAGCCCCGAGGCGGGGACCGAAGATCAGCGCGACAGCACGGTGCGCCCCTTAACCTTGTCCGAATTTGTCGGGCAGGGCGCGGTGAAGCAGAATTTGAGCATCTTCGTGGAGGCGGCGCGGGGACGGGGCGAGGCAATGGACCATGTCCTGTTTTATGGCCCGCCCGGTTTGGGCAAGACAACGCTGGCCCAGATCGTCAGCCGTGAATTGGGGGTTGGTTTCCGTGCGACATCTGGTCCTGTGATCGCCAAAGCAGGCGATCTGGCGGCGTTGTTGACCAATCTACAGCCCCGCGATGTCCTGTTCATTGACGAGATTCATCGTCTGTCCCCCGCGGTTGAGGAAATCCTGTATCCCGCGATGGAGGATTTTCAACTGGATCTGATCATTGGGGATGGCCCGTCGGCGCGCTCCGTTCGAATTGATCTGCAGCCATTTACGCTGGTTGCCGCAACGACAAGGGCCGGATTGATCACAACGCCGTTGCGGGAACGGTTTGGCATTCCGCTGCATATGAATTTCTATACTGAAGATGAATTGACCGAAATTGTGCGCCGTGCGGCGCGGGTTCTGTCGATGCATGTCACGGATGATGGTGCGCGCGAAGTCGCCCGCCGCAGTCGGGGCACGCCGCGGGTTGCCAATCGGTTGCTGCGTCGGGTGCGGGATTTTGCCTCTGTCGATGGAAATTCCGCGATCACCGCGAAATCCGCAGATGCCGCCCTATTGCGGCTGGAGGTGGATGCGCGCGGGTTGGACGCGATGGACCGCCGGTATTTGACCTGTATCGCGGAAAACTATGGCGGCGGGCCTGTCGGGGCGGAAACCCTGGCGGCGGCTTTGGGCAATGAACGCGACGTGTTGGAGGAAGTGGTGGAACCTTTCCTTATCCAACAAGGATTGGTTCAGCGCACGCCGCGCGGTCGTATGCTTGCCCGCCAGGGCTGGTCCTATATCGGTCTGGACATGCCAGCGACAACGGCTGCGCAACTGGATCTTCTGCAAAAGGCGACGGCACCGCCCGGGGGGGATGATGACCCGTCTTAATGCGCCCCATGTCACAGACATTCGCGTCTATTATGAAGATACGGATGCTGGCGGGATCGTCTATTACGCAAACTATCTGAAATTTGCAGAGCGGGGGCGTACCGAATTCCTGCGGGATTTGGGATTTGGTCATCGCGATTTGCAGGCAAGTGATGGCGTGGGTTTTGTGGTGCGGCGCTGTGTTGTGGATTATCGAAAACCCGCAAAGTTGGATGATGCATTAAGCGTCGAATCTGATTTGCTTGCCGTGTCTGGTGCGCGCTTTGAAATGGCACAACGTGTCCTTAGAAATGCCACGATCTTGTGTGATTTAACCGTCACCTTGGGATGCGTGGATGGATCCGGTCGGCCCGTGCGCCTGCCTCAATCGGTCCGGGTGGCCTTGGATGGTTGGGGTTTGATGCCAACGTGATACGTGTCGGCAGGAATTGTTACTGTGTGTTTGGTAAATCAAATCAAAGATTTGGGGCGGTTGGTCCGGTAATCGGACCTGATTAGGAAGAGAAAAGGGCAGACTATGGAACAGCAAACGGGGGACGGCCTGACAACCGGCCTCATGGATACAGTGATTTCCGGTCAGATGATGGCGCATGGTGGGGAATTATCAATTATCTCCCTGTTTCTTCAGGCGGATATTGTCGTGAAAATCGTGATGGTACTGTTGATCCTTGCCTCGGTCTGGACCTGGGCCATCATCTTTGAAAAGTCGATGCGCCTGCGCAAGATGCGTCGTCTGGCGTCGCGCTTTGAAGATGCCTTCTGGTCCGGTGGATCGCTGGAGGAACTTTATGGGCGCATCGGTCAATATCCGGCCGATCCGATGTCGTCGGTCTTTTCCTCTGCGATGCGGGAATGGGAACGCTCTGCCGGGCGCGCCACATCAGGGGCGTCATTGGGTCTGCAACAACGCATTGAACGGGTGATGCAGCTATCCATGAACCGGGAGATCGACAAGCTGGAGCGATATTTGCCGTTCCTGGCTTCTGTCGGATCAGCGGCACCCTTTGTGGGGCTTTTCGGGACGGTATGGGGAATCATGAATTCCTTTGCCTCCATCGCCGCAACGAACCAGACAAGCCTGGCCGTCGTTGCGCCTGGGATCGCAGAGGCCCTGTTTGCCACGGCATTGGGGCTTGTCGCGGCCATACCAGCGACATTGGCATACAACAAATTGTCTGCGGATCTTGGACGCTATGCCGGGCGGCTGGAAAGCTTTGCCGGTGAGTTTGGCGCCATCATCTCACGGCAATTGGATGACAGGACCTGAATCATGGGAATGCAGCTAGGATCCGACGGCATTCGACCGGGTTTGCGCAGCAAGCGCTATAAGCCTGTGTCGGAAATCAATGTGACTCCATTTGTCGATGTCATGCTGGTGCTGTTGATTGTGTTTATGGTCACAGCCCCATTGCTGTCAGTCGGGGTTCCGGTTGATCTGCCCAAGACTGAGGCGGCTAGTCTGAATGACAGCGATGAGCCGCTTGTTGTCACGGTCAATCGCGATGGCGATGTGTTCCTGGATGAAGAACCTACAGATCTGCCCCGTCTGGTGGCGACACTGGTCGCCAGTCATGGGGCCAATCCGGATATTCGGATTTTCGTGCGCGGGGATGAGCAGATCGCCTATGGCCGTGTCTTGGAAGTGATGGGCAAGATCAGCGCGGCTGGATTTAAGAAGGTCGCCCTTCTGGCGCGTCTGCCTTCACAAACGGGGGATGCACCCCCGGCGGCATCCCCCAAATGACCCAACGGCGTGAACGCGGTTAGAGGACCCAAGTAGAGACCTATGCGCGGCCCCTTCATCTTTTCAATACTGTTTCATATCGCGATTGTCGTCGCGGCCTTGATTGATTGGCCCGATAGCAGTCGCGAGTTGGTTGAATTGGGCGGACAGCAAAGCTTCGAGGTCGTCTCTGAAGAGGAATTGGCGCAATTACAGACGCCAGCGGAAACGCCGAAACCGGAAGAAAAACCGGAAGAGCCCAAGCCAGAGGAACCCAAGCCGGATCCTGCGCCTGCTCCGCCGCCACCACCGCCGGAGCCAACGCCGCCGCCGCCGCCCCCCCCACCTCCGCCAGAGCCGGTTCCTGCGCCGCCAGAACCTGTGCCTGAACCAGCGCCGGAACCCCCGCCGCAGGAGCCACCGCCTGAGCCCAAGCCGGAACCTGTGCCCGAGCCAAAGCTGGAGCCGCCGCCAGAGCCTAAGCCGCCGGAACCGAAGCCGGAGCCGCCAAAGGCTGCGACCGCGCCCCCCGTGTTTCAGCCGCCCAAAAAGCCCAAGGAGCCTAAAAAGCCCGAGGAGCCTAAGAAGGATTTTGCCTCTTCCGTGCTGAATACCTTGGCGGATGTGAAGGATGCGCCACCGCCACCGCCCAAGCCGGAAGAAAAGAAAGAAGTCACGACGCTGAACGAAGCCGTTGCCGCTGCCCTGGGGCAACGCCCACAGCCCAGTGCTCAGGCGTCCAGTCGGTTATCCTCACAAGGCATGACGGATTCTGAATTGGCCATCGTGCGGGATCAGATCGTGCGCTGCTGGAATCCTCCGGTTGGGGCCGCGAATGTGAAAGATATGCTGGCCGTGGTGGAAATAGAGATGAATCAGAACAAGTCTGTGAACAGTGCGCGGGTGACGGAACTGTCATCCTCTGCGACGCAACAATATGGTGAAAGCGTCTTGCGGGCCGTGCAATTGTGTTCGCCGCTGAAGTTACCTGACGGCAAATATGCCGAATGGAATAAGATCATCCTGACCTTCTCGCCAAGAGACATGGTGTTTTAGGATTTTGGGAATGAACCGGTCATTAGGACCAAACCGACTGAATGCAAGCGAGGCTTAAGATGAAACGCGTTATCGCATTTTCGACGATCCTGTTGCTCTGTGTTGTAACCCTTGGTGCGGCGTCTCCGGGCGCCCGGGCTGAGGTTCGCATCGACATTACACGGGGCAATGTTGAGCCTTTGCCCATTGCCATTCCTGAATTCTTTGGTCTCAGCGCCGCTGAATCAGAATTGGGCCGAAATATTGCCGATGTGATTCAGAATGACCTGGTAAATTCCGGGCTTTTCCGCGCTGTGGATCGCGCGGCATTCAATCAGGATTCTCAAAGCCTGGCTGTGCGCCCCCGGTTTGAATCCTGGCGCAAGATTGACGCCCAGGCCCTGGTCAGCGGTAAGATTTCCGTTGAACAGGATGGCCGTGTCACGGTGGAATTCCGGTTATGGGACGTCTTTGCGGCAGAACATATGCTGGGGCGTCGCTATTCTGCGGATTCAAATACCTGGCGCCGTGTTGCCCATGTGGTTGCGGACGCGATCTATAAGCGGATTACCGGGGAAGATGGGTACTTTGACAGCCAGATCGTCTATGTCGCCAAAAGCGGGCCAAAGGACAATCGGACGTACCGATTGGCGATCATGGATCAGGACAGCGCCAACCATCGCTATCTGACCGATGGCAGCAGCATTGTTGAAAAGCCCCGGTTTTCGCCTGCGCGTAAGGAAATCGTTTATCTGGATTTCTTTAACAACATGCGCCGTGTGTATTTATTCAATCTGGAAACAGCCCGTCGCGAACTTTTGGGCTCTTTCGATGGCATGACATTTTCGCCGCGTTTCTCGCCCGATGGAAACCGGGTCGTGATGACGTTCGAACAGAACGGAAATTCTGAGATTTATTCGATGGATCTGCGGACAAGGCAATCATCCCGCTTGACCAATGAACCAGGGATCGACACCTCTCCCAGCTATTCTCCCGATGGCTCGCGGGTGGTTTTTGAATCGGATCGTGGTGGTGTGCAACAGATTTATGTGATGAATGCAGACGGGTCTGACGTCCAGCGTATCAGTTTCGGGGATGGTCACTATGCGACACCGGTATGGTCGCCACGCGGCGATTTGATCGCCTTTACGAAAATCTATAAGGGAGAGTTCTATATCGGCGTCATGCGACCCGATGGAACCGGCGAGCGCCTGTTGGTCAATGGCTATCACAATGAGGGTCCAACCTGGTCCCCGAATGGCCGTGTTCTGATGTTTTATCGCGAGACGCGTGGGGACAAGGGTGAATCCTATCTCTATTCCATCGACATAACCGGCTATAACGAAAGACGAATTCCAACTCCAGGCTACGCCGCTGATCCGGCGTGGTCCCCCCTTAATCGGTAAAGTTGGGGCTGTGATATCGCATATCTGCCACTACTCGGGTCAAATAATTGATAAATATTGAGGTAGATGTCCCGTATCGGCGCAGATTCAGTTGAAAAGCGTGTAAAGGCATGTTTATTATTGCACCGCCGAAGGATTAGGGTGGTTCGCATCCTCGTCCCGCGTCGGAGTGACACGAGATTTACACGTCGCCCTATTTTGAGGCGACTGCGTAGGGGGTACCTCAATGCGCTTACAAGTTATTGCCTTGCTGGCAGCCGTTGCCTTGGTGTCGGCATGCTCTTCATCCGGCGACGAAGCTGCGATGACCGAGAACACTGGAACACAAACACAGGCCGTCGCGCCACCACCTCCTCCTCCGGCACCTGCTGGTCCGGTTGCAGGTTCTATTGAGCAGTTCATGCAGGTTGCTGGCGACCGCGTGTTCTTCGCAACAGACCGCTCGGATCTTTCTGATCAAGCACAGGCAGCTTTGGATGCACAGGCCAAATGGCTTGCCGCGTTCCCGGCTGTGGTCGTGACGATCGAAGGTCATGCTGATGAGCGTGGGACGGATGATTACAACTTGGCTCTGAGCGCACGCCGCGCTGCTGCTGCCCGCGATTATTTGATCGCAAAGGGTGTTTCAGCCAGCCGCATTCAGACCTTGGCGTTTGGCGAAAGCCGCCCGGTTGCTACCGGTTCGAATGAGGCCGCTTGGGCTCAGAACCGCCGTGCAGTGACTGTTTTGACGGGTGGCTATAACAGCTAACCCATCGCGTAGAAGTGTTTTAGGCGGTCGTCTGGAAATCCCTGACGGCCGCCTATTTTTTTGGTGCTGCCAAAATTTTGCCACGATGTAAGCGCAAGAGTTAGATCATGAAAAAGACAAATCTTCGTATTCTGCCGTTGTCCGTAACCCGTCAGGCGCTGGCCGTTGTTGTGGGCCTTGTTCTGGCTGTTGCTGGCTTGGCCTCCGTGCCGGCTCAGGCCCAGGATGTCGCGCGTGAATTGCAGAACCTGAAGCGGGATTTGGCGACACTTCAGCGCTATGTCTACAATGGCAAGTCCGGGCCGGTTCCGACACTCAGCGAGGATACCGCGTCCAGTGCGGGGGCGGGTTTGCCCTCTGACGCAGCGGCGCAGATCCAGATCAAGCTACAGGAAATGGAGCGGCAGTTGCGCGTATCCACCGGCAAGCTGGAGGAAACCGAGTTTAAACTGCGCCAATTGGATCAGCGTCTTGATACCGCCCTGGCGGATATCGACTATCGCCTTACAAAGCTGGAAGGGGGCAATCCCAATGCACCCCAACAGACCGGTTCCTTGAGCGGCAATGCGGCTGCGTCGTCAAATCAACCGCAACAAATTATTCCCGTACCGGGGCAGTCATCGACAACCGTAATCTCTTCGGAAGGGTCACAAGGCCCCGGCTCGACCTCTGGAAACGCGACTGCGGGCAAACCAGGCACATTGGGCACATTGATTGTAGACGGGCAGGGTAATGTGATCGGGGGGCAAGCCTCTGCCTCCGCGACCCAAGGGTCCAGCCCGATGTCTGCATCGGGATCCAACACAACAACGCCCAGTGTCCCGCAAGCCGCCCCCAGTTCCGGGCCGGTTGCGGGCAGCGATCTTTCCACCGTCAGCCAGGCGGATACCGCGTCGCTGCCAACGGAACCGCAAGCCCTGTATGATTACAGCCTGGGTCTGATGCGGCAGGGAGATTATGCGGGGGCGGAGTCTGCGCTGAAGGTCTTCCTGGACAAACATTCGGACTCACCGCTGGTCAGTTCCGCGATTTATTGGTTGGGCGAAACCTATTACGTGCGCGATAACTATCGTGATGCAGCCTTTTCCTTTGTGGATGTCTATTCCAAACACCCAAAAAGCAACAAAGCGCCCGACAGCTTGTTGAAACTGGGTATGTCCCTGTTTGCCCTGGGCAATAAGTCTGAAGCCTGCACCGCCTTCCAGACCTTGAAGTCTGATTATCCGGATGCGCGGCGCGCAGTTCTGAAACTGGCGGAAGACCGTTCCGCGCAATATGGGTGCTGATCCAGGATTACTGGAACAGCAGCAGACAGGTTTGCTGCGGGGAAGGATCCCGATGCCTGTAACACCGATGACAAATCAAGAATTTTCGAATCAATTGATCAGTTTGGCCTATCCGGGAACAGCACCGCCGCTGGTGGCCTGCTCGGGCGGGCCAGACAGCATCGCGCTGGTTTTTCTGGCGGATCAATGGGCTCAGACTCAGGGGATGCGCGCCCGGGCAGTCTGTGTCGATCATGGCTTACGGGCTGAGGCTGGCGCGGAAGCGCAGGGGGTTGCGCGCGCCCTGAACGAATATGGTGTTGTAACCACTGTCTTACGTCATGAAGGACGCAAACCGGTTCGCGATATTCAGGCGGCGGCGCGGCAGATTCGGTTTCGGTTGCTGACCGATTGGGTTCAGGCGAGCGACCAGGCATACAAGCATATTTTTCTGGCGCATCATCAGGATGATCAGGCGGAAACGGTCCTGTTGCGATTGGCGCGGGGCAGCGGCGTTGATGGGCTTGCGGCGATGGCACCGGTAACTCAGCGCGATGGCATGACATTGCTGCGTCCGCTGTTGTCCTTTCCCAAGGCACGATTGCTGGCGACCGCACAGGCATCGGGCCTGCCCATCGTGACAGATCCATCCAATGGCGATCGGGCGTTCGCCCGTGTTCGAATGCGCCAAATGCAGGAAAGTCTGGCTGCGGAAGGTCTGACGCCTGAGCGATTGGGAAAAACGGCGGAGCGTATGGCCAGGGCAGGCGCGGCGCTGACCGAGGCCCGGGATCGGTTTTTGAACGATCATGTGGTCTGTGATCCTGCGGGATTCGCGACATGCAATGCGGCAACCTTATGCGACCTTCCCGAAGAGATTGCCTTGCGCTGTCTGTCCCATAAGCTGCGCATTCTGGGGGGCAATGACTATCCACCCCGGGAAGAACATGTCATTGCCCTGCACCGCGCATTGGCTCAGGACCCCATGGCTTTGACGGGGTTGCAAGGGGGGCGCACCGTCTCTGGCGTCCGGATTATGCCATGGCGAGACCATGTGCTGTTTTGTCGTGAATCTGCGGGCATGACTGGTGATCGGGCAATTGCCAACCGGACTTTGTGGGATAATCGCTACGACTGCCGGTTCGCGCCGCAGGCTGTTGCCGACCCTGGTTTCACCATTGGTCCGCTTGGGCGGGATGGTCTGGCCTGGGCGCGGGAGCGTGCGCCACAGGCTTTGGCGGCCTTGCCCGGCGCCGTCCGGGTGACCCTGCCGGCGCTTCGGCATAGCGCAGACCTGGCCGCCATTCCCCATCTGGGGCTGACGACAGGTGAGTCTGCGCCCCAAGACTATCCCATTGGTACGATTGGCTATCGGTCGGTATCGCCGGCCTGGGGTGAGGCATTTAGGCAGCGGTTCAGCTTTTCACACTGATTGGGCGATTTAGACCGGGCCCGCCCTTTTCAAATGCTGCGTGACGTCCTATGTAACATCACAATGACAATTGAGCGCGTGTCTGGGAGCAACTCTGCTGGACGGAACGGTGTTTTCTCGCTTTAATGAGGAAATACGCGGTGCTCAATCCCGCATTTATGGCAAAAGGGGCCGCTGTTTGGCAGCCTCGACGGAAGGACGACTGCAACCGTGAACTTTTTCGGCAAGAATCTGGCGCTCTGGATTGTCATCATTGTTTTATTGCTGTTCCTGATCAATCAGTTTGATAGCGGACGCAATCAGGTTCAGGCGGAAAGCACCGCATATTCTGAATTCTTGAAGCAGGTCGATTCCGGTTCCGTGCAAAGCGTGCGGATGAATGGTCAGGAAATCACGGGTAAATACACCTCCGGTCAGGATTTTAAAACCTATGCGCCGGATGATCCAAACCTGGTCTCTACGCTGACCAGCCGCGGTGTGCGTGTTGAAGCCATTCCCCCGGATAACAGCATTTCTCTGACTTCGATCCTGTTGAATGCACTGCCAATCCTGCTACTGATCGGGTTCTGGTTCTTCATCTTCCGCCAGATGCAGGGCGGTGGTGGCAAGGCTATGGGCTTTGGTAAGTCCAAGGCGAAGCTGCTGACCGAAAAGCACGGTCGGGTCCTGTTTGAGGACGTCGCCGGTATTGATGAAGCAAAGCAGGAATTGCAGGAAGTTGTCGAGTTCCTGCGCGATCCCCAGAAATTTCAGCGCCTTGGGGGTAAAATTCCTAAAGGCGTGCTGCTGGTCGGTCCTCCCGGCACGGGTAAGACACTGACGGCGCGGGCTGTCGCGGGTGAGGCCAATGTGCCGTTCTTCACCATTTCTGGTTCTGATTTCGTTGAGATGTTCGTCGGCGTTGGCGCCAGCCGCGTCCGGGACATGTTCGAACAGGGCAAGAAAAACGCACCCTGCATCATCTTCATCGATGAAATTGATGCGGTGGGTCGCCATCGTGGTGCCGGCCTGGGTGGCGGTAATGACGAGCGCGAACAGACCCTTAACCAGTTGCTGGTTGAGATGGACGGCTTTGAGGCCAATGAAGGTGTGATCCTGATCGCCGCAACGAACCGTCCAGATGTGTTGGACCCCGCTTTGCTGCGCCCTGGTCGGTTTGACCGTCAGGTTGTGGTCCCGAACCCGGATATTCTGGGTCGGGAGAAGATTCTTAAAGTGCATCTGCGCAAGGTGCCGATGGCACCCGATGTTGATGCTAAGGTTATTGCACGTGGTACGCCCGGTTTCTCTGGTGCTGATCTGGCCAATCTGGTGAACGAGGCGGCCCTGCTGGCCNCGCGTCGCAATCGTCGCGTTGTGTCGATGCAGGAATTGGAAGACGCCAAGGACAAGGTCATGATGGGCTCTGAACGCCGGTCTATGGTGATGTCTGAGGAAGAAAAAACGCTGACGGCCTATCACGAGGCCGGCCATGCCCTGGTTGGCATTCATGTCGCGGGTAATGATCCGCTGCACAAGGTCACCATCATCCCGCGTGGCCGGGCGCTGGGCGTGACGATGAACCTGCCAGAGCGGGACCGCCTGGGCTATAAGAAGCTGGAAATGCATGCCAAGCTGGCCATGATGTATGGCGGGCGCGCGGCAGAAGATATCATCTTCGGCCCGGAAAATGTTACCACCGGGGCGTCCAACGATCTGCAACAGGCAACCGGTCTGGCACGGCGCATGGTCACCGAATTTGGCATGTCGGACAAGCTGGGGCGTCTGCGCTATTCAGATAATCAGGAAGAAGTCTTCCTGGGGCATTCCGTTGCGAAGACCCAGAATATCTCAGAGAAAACCGCTCAACTGATTGACGAAGAAGTGCGTCGCATCTGCGAAGAAGCGGAAACCCTGTGTTACGATGTTCTGCGTAAAAATCAGGATGAATTGCACACGATCGCAAAGGCCCTGTTGGAATATGAAACCCTGTCTGGGGCGGATGTCCACAAGCTGTTGCGCGGCGAGTCGATTGAACGTCCGGAAGATGATGAGCCAAGCCCGAAAAGTGGGGGGCGTGCCTCTGTGCCGACCACGGGTAAACCTCTCTCGCCATCCGCATCTGCGGATCCAGAGCCGGGTCCTGCGGAATAGTTGGAGCCTGATCAATGTGGGTATGGTCCCTACATTGATCTTGGTTTGACCATGCCGAACCAATCTGACGATACATTCTATCCAGACCTACCATATTTCGAAGAATTTGGCGCCTTCACGGACGAGACATTGTTTCGATCCGTGCCGGAGGATTGGCATGTCATCATTGCCGATATTCGGAATTCAACCCGTGCCGTGGCGGAAGGTCGCTATAAGCATGTCAATATTGTTGGCACGGCTTGTATAACGGCATCTTTGAATGCGGTTCGGAAAGCTGCGGGCGAGACCACGGAAATTCCCTATAGTTTCGGTGGGGATGGCGCGACCCTCCTGGTACCGGATATCTTGCTTTCTTGCGTGCGCAAGGCGCTGATGGCTTCCGCCTTGATGGCACAAAGGGAGTTTGGCTTTGATTTGCGCATCGGGTCTGTTTCCGTAAAGGAAATTCGTGCCCAGGGCCGCGATGTCACTGTGTCCAAACTGCGTCTCAGCCCGGGCAATGAACTGGCCTTGTTTGGCGGCGGCGGCATTTTTTTGGCTGATTCTCTGATCAAAAGTGATGATCTTGGAGAAAACGGGTATCTCTTTGTGTCCGATGGAGATGAGGGGGAAGCAGATATGACAGGATTGTCCTGTCGTTGGGAGCCCCTGAAATCCCGCAATGGACAGGTATTAAGCCTGATGCTTTATGCGACTTCCGAAAGCGGGGCGCAGCGCCGAAAGATATATGATCGGGTTTTGGCGAAAATAAGTGAAATTCTGGGGGGGGATTTGAAATCCGCCAGCCCGGTGACTGCAGATACAATGCGGTTCAAATGGATTCCGCAAGGTCTGCGGATGGAGGCCCAATTGACCCGGGGGGCCCAATCCTTTGCCCGTCGTTTGATGTTTCTGCTGTATCAGAGCTTTATTCAATACATTCTGGAACGGTGTAATCTGGCGGTCGGCGATTATAATGCGCCGACCTATCGTGAGGAAGTACGGGCAAATTCCGACTATCGGCGGTTTGACGATGTCCTGCGATTTGTTTTGGACTGTAGCCAGACGCAGATACAGGCGATTGAGGATCTGCTGACGAAGGAACGTCAGGCCGGCGCCATCGCCTATGGCCTGCATAAATCAGACACCGCTCTGATGACCTGCCTGGTGTTCAACCTGGAACAGAGCGAACATCTGCATTTCATCGATGGCGGCGATGGCGGCTTCACAAAAGCCAGCGTCCAATTCAAACAGCAGTTGAAGGCGGGATAGGGCCGTCAGCCGCAATCCTTGTCTATTGGGCGACTCCGCCGCATAAATACGGACATTCTTTTATATGCGAGGGACTATGACGCGGCGTTATTTTGGCACGGATGGGATTCGCGGAACCGCCAATCAGGCCCCGATTGAGGTCGATACCGTTCTGCGCCTTGCCCTGGCTGCAGGAGCTCATTTTCATCGTGGCGGGCATCGCCACCGGGTGGTGATCGGTAAGGATACGCGCCTGTCTGGCTATATGCTGGAAAGCGCGCTGGTTGCCGGGTTTAGTGCCATGGGCATGGATGTCATGCTGTTCGGGCCACTACCAACACCGGCCGTGGCGATGCTGACACGCTCCATGCGGGCCGATGTCGGGGTGATGATCTCCGCCTCTCACAATCCCTATCGCGATAATGGCATCAAACTGTTCGGGCCGGACGGATACAAGCTGTCGGATGAGACCGAACTGGAAATAGAGCGTCTGATGGATGAGGGCGTGTCTGAGCGTGCGGCACCGGAAGACATTGGCCGTGCAACCCGGATCGATGATGCGCCGGGCCGCTATATCGAGGCGGTGAAGCGCACCTTCCCGGAAGATTTGAGCCTGGAATCCCTGAAGATCGTGGTCGATTGCGCCCATGGTGCTGCCTATAAGGTTGCCCCCATCGTGCTGCGTGAATTGGGGGCGACGGTTGTGCCCATCGCGGTTGCCCCCAATGGCAAGAATATCAATGCCTTCTGTGGTGCCACCGATCCGGCCGCCATGTGCGAGGCCGTCAGCGCCCATGGGGCCGATATCGGTCTGGCGCTGGATGGCGATGCCGACCGCCTGATCGTCTGTGATGAGACAGGGTATGTTGTCGATGGCGACCAGTTGATGGCGCTGATTGCCAATTCCTGGGCCAAGGCGGGTCATCTGCGGGGCGATGTTGTCGCGACGGTCATGTCCAATCTGGGGATGGAGCGGTATCTGGCCGATCAGGGAATCGGGCTGGTTCGCACCAAGGTTGGGGATCGCTATGTCGTCGATGCGATGCGCAATCGGGGCTGTAACCTGGGCGGGGAACAGTCCGGCCATATCGTCATGAGCGATTATGCGACCACCGGCGATGGTCTTATCGCCGCGCTGCAGGTGCTGGCCGTCGCTGTGCGTGACGGTGCGCCCATGAGCCAGGTTGGCAAGGTCTTTACCCCTGTTCCCCAACGTCTGCACAATGTCCGCTATTCCGGTGGAAAACCGTTGGAATCGGCTGCAGTGAAGAAGGCGATTGCCTTAGGGGAGGCGCAATTGAACGGGTCTGGCCGTCTGGTAATCCGCCCGTCTGGCACAGAACCGGTGATCCGTGTGATGGCGGAAGCCGATGATCCGGGCCTGATCGACAGTGTGATTGCTCATATTTCTGACGCGATCGAGGCGGCCGCCTAGAGAAATCTGTCCTGGGGTTTGCCCTGGGGTTTGACAGGGCGTCATAAATCCTTATAAGTCCGCTCGCTTTCTGGGAATGTGGATGGCCCGTGGTGTTGGAACAAAGTTTCCGCACATGGACGATCCCGCCACCCGACTGAGGCTTTTGGGCATCAGGCCGGGATGGACTACCGGAACAATTTGGAACAACACCGTGAACCAACGGGAGAGTAAATTATGTCTAAGCGTATTAATGCGAAACACAAGATTGACCGACGCCTTGGCGTCAACCTCTGGGGTCGCCCCAAGAGCCCGTTCAACAAGCGCGAGACCCCTCCGGGTCAGCACGGCCAGCGCCGCCGCAAGCCCTCTGATTTCGGTATCCAGTTGATGGCGAAACAGAAGCTGAAAGGCTATTACGGCAATATCGGCGAGAAGCGCTTCCGGAAATATTACGAAGAAGCCCAGCGTGTGAAAGGCGACACCGGTGAAAACCTGGTGGGTCTGTTGGAACACCGCCTGGATGCCATCGTCTATCGCGCGAAATTCGTACCCACCGTATTTGCCGCGCGTCAGTTCGTCAGCCATGGCCACGTTCTGGTCAACGGTCGCCGCATGACGGTTTCTTCCTATACCGTGAAGATTGGCGACAAGATCGAAGTCCGCCAGAAATCCCGCGAAATGCCGCTGGTCCTGGAAGCCATTCAGAGCGCCGAGCGTGACATTCCAGAATATCTGGAAGTCGACCACAACAAACTGACTGCCAACATCATCCGCACGCCGAAACTGGAAGAAATTCCCTATCCGGCGAAGATGGAACCAAACCTGGTCGTCGAGTTCTNCTCACGTTAACCCGCGTTTGGACTGCAAGATTTCAGAAAGGCCCTGCCAACTGGCGGGGCCTTTTTCTGTATGTCTTGAGTGGTCCTAGTGAGTTACTTCCCGCTGGGCTTATAGTGCGGGATCTCTTCGCCGTCCGCCTCATCATCGTGGCCGAAGACGGCTTCCAGGCTTTCTTCGATCTCCGGCCCGGCGGAGCGGGGGTTTAGCTGGGAGATTGCGACAGAGCTGGCCGGGACGTTGACATAGGCACCGGTCGGCGCGGGAGCACTGCGCTGGGTCATGCGATAGATCGCAAAGCCTACGAAAATGCCGTTGAACAGGATGGTGTGATACAGCAATCCGTCCGGCCCCAGCCATTCCATCGCCGTACTGCCCGTCAGGGGGCCCAATGTCATGCCAAAGGCGAAAGACAGCATCAGGGTCGCACACAGCGGCACCATCTGCTTCTGCTCCACAAAGTCTCCCGCATGGGCGACGATGATGGGATAGATCGAAAAGCCCAGCCCCCCGATCAACAGCACAAAGAAGGCGTATCCCCACAGCGGAAGAGCGGGCAGGGCNATCANNACNGCAGAGACCACCGCCATGGTGGCGATGCCNAANATCATCACCAGNCGNCGGTCNATCCGATCCGACGTCCATCCCAAGGGCCATTGCAGGAACAGCGCACCGAATTGCAGCACGGAACTTAAGACAACGGCCCCGTTGACATCCAGGCCTTCCGCCAGGCCATACAGGCCGATCAGGTTCCCAAGGGCGCTGTTGGATGTGGCGATACACAGACAGCCGACAATCGCCAGGGGGGTCTTCCTGTAGACCTGCACGATCCCCATACGATCATCACTGGGCGGTGTCGGGTTGCCACCATGACGCAGGGCGACCGGTAACAGTGATAACGAGAAGAAGGCACTGACCAGCATGAAATGCCAATTGCCCGAAATGGTGGCGACGGTCAGCATTAAAGGACCGCCAGCCTGGGCGACCTTGTAACAGATCATATAGACGCTCATCACCCGCCCGCGCACGGATCGATCCGTCTCCCCCGATATCCAGCTATCCGACGTGGTCAGCAAGCCGGCGTAACAGATGCCAGACAGCAGGCGTGCACCGGTCCACAGATACAGGTCTGTGTCGATTGCCAGGGCCAGGGTCAGCGTGGACAGGACGGTTGCCAGGGCTGAAAAGGCACGGATATGACCGATCCGGCGGATTAAGGTGGGGGCCAGGATACAGCCCAACAGGAAACCGCCTGAAAACCCGGCAGACATGACCCCGATTTCAGAGGAAGAGAAACCAGCCTCCTGCATGCGCAACGGCAGCAGGGCGCTTAATAATCCCATTCCGCATTGCAGCAGAACAACGGCATTGATGATCGCGCCTACGGCGAGGATCGGGCTCATATGACCAACGGGTTCTGTGACGTCTAAGAACGAATATCTACACTGACGTCTTATTCCTTACCCGGCGTATGGTAAAGCGGACAAAACTGTCCCCTGTGAGACTCTTGTCGGTTTAGGTTCAGCAGGGGCATGTTTCCTCACCCCGGACGTGATCCGGGGTCCAGGGCGGCAGGCGCGATTGGTGCTTGTGGCCCTGGATACCAGCCTGCGCGGGTGTGACGGGGATGGTAAAGATTAACCGCAAAGAGCGCAGAGAAGGCGCGAAGGACGCTGAGGGGGTGGTGCGTTGTGGGGTTGCACGTCTGACCTTCCGCTTCATTCTCATCCTGAGGAGGCGCGATAGCGCCGTCTCGAAGGATGCGCTGTAAGTCCGGTGCTTACAGGAAGGCCACCCTTCGAGACGCTGCGCTCCTCAGGGTGAGGGGGTATTCGGTAATACTACATCGTCACCCCGGACCTGATCCGGGGTCCAGGGCGGCAGGCGCGATTTGTGCGTGTGGCCCTGGATACCCGCCTGTGCGGGTATGACGAGAAGGTAAAGATTAACCGCAGGGCGCGCAGAGAAGGCGCGAGGGACGCTGAGGGGATGGTGCGTTGTGGCGTTCCAGGTCTGACCTTCCGCGCCATTCTCATCCTGAGGAGGCGCGANAGCNCCGTCTCGAAGGANGNGCTGTAAGTCCGGTGCTTACAGGAAGGCCACCCTTCGAGACGCTGCGCTCCTCAGGGTGAGGGGGTATTCGGTAATACTACAGCGTCATCCCGGACCTGATCCGGGGTCCAGGGCGGCAGGTGCGATTGGTGCTTGTGGCTCTGGATACCCGCCTGCGCGGGTGTGACGGGGATGGGAGGCCCCATTCTCATCCTGAGGAGGCGCGGTAGCGCCGTCTCGAAGGAGGGGCTGTAAGGGGGGTGCTTACAGAGGGCTCCCCCTTCGAGACGCTGCGCTCCTCAGGGTGAGTGAGCATTTGTCTGATACTTCGTCAGCCCGGACGTGATCCGGGGTCCAGGGCGGCGGGTGCGACTGGTGCTTGTGGCTCTGGATACCCGCCTGCGCGGGTATGACGGGGATGGGAGGTCCCATTCTCATCCTGAGGAGGCGCGATAGCGCCGTCTCGAAGGATGCGCTGTAAGGGGGGTGCTTCCAGCGGGCACCCCCTTCGAGACGCTGCGCTCCTCAGGGTGAGGGTACATTTTTTGATACATCGTCACCCCGGACGTGGTCCGGGGTCCAGGGCGGCAGGCGCGATTGGTGCGTGTGGCCCTGGATACCCCCCTTGCGCGGGTATGGCGGGTGTGGGCCAGACATTGCGCCTATTTACTCGGTCCATGGCTCCATGGGGATGAAGCCGGGTAGGGCGGCGATGCGGTCGAGCCATAGTTGGATATTGGTGAACTTTGACAGATCAAACCCGCCTTCCTGTGCGACGCTGGTATAGGAATACAGCGCGATATCGGCGATGGAAGGGTTGGATCCAACAAGCCAGTCGGATCTTAGAAGCTGGGTGTCCAGGGCTGCTAAAGCTTCATATCCTTTGACATGTTTCTCTGCCAGTTGAGCCTTTCGCTCTTGTGTCATTTCCAGATGATGACACCAGAATCGTGCCACGGCGACGGTGGGTTCATGCTGATATTGCTCAAACATCATCCAAGCCAGCACCCGCGCGCGTTCCCATCGATCTGTGGGAATAAAACCCGTTCCTTCCGCCAGATACCAAAGAATGGCATTCGATTCCGGCAAGGTCCGATTATCAGCCAATTGTAAGACAGGGATGCGCCCAGCCGGGTTCAACGCCAGAAACTCCGGGGTGCGCGTCTCGCCCTTATGGATGTCTTTGAACACCAGTGTGTAGTCGATATTCAGCAGGCTCAACAACAGTCGAACCTTATGGCCGTTCCCACTTTCGGGATGATCATACAGGGTCAGGCCGTCCATATCGCAGTCTCCCATGGTTGATGGACCGGCAGTTTGCCAAACCCCGTCTATTGGGCAAGCGCGATTTGCGCGGCCTTTGGGCAAGAATTTCTTACGCTGCATACAGACGAAAGCGCATCGGGGCTTTCCCCGATGCGCCTCTGCTCACGTCAACGATTACGCTGTGCGATCAAGCGTTAGGCGGCTTTCTTTTCCAGCGCCTTTTGCTTGGGTTTTGCCGTCGTGGTGATGCTCACCGTGCGCGGCTTTGCTTCTTCCGGCACTTCGCGTTTCAGGGCGATGTGCAGCAGGCCGTGTTCCAGTTTCGCTTCGGCCACTTTGATATGGTCGGCAAGGCTGAAGCGACGCTCAAACGCACGCTCTGCTATGCCGCGATGCAGGAAGTGACGCTCCACGGTTTCATCGCTCTGGGCGATCTTGCCGGTCACGGTCAGCGTGTTTTCCTGAACGGTGATGTCCAGGTCGTCTTCCGAAAAGCCTGCCACGGCCATGGAAATGGCATAGGCGTCGTCGTCCAGCTTTTCGATGTTGTAAGGGGGATAGGTTGGAACCTGTTCGCTGGCCAGGGAATCCATCGTCCGGGCCAGACGGTCAAAACCAACAGTGGTCCGCAACAGCGGGGTCATATCGAATGCACGCATGTCTAAGTCTCCTCAAGTTAGAGCGAGAGTGATGTTAGAACCGCCCCAGATCAGGCGACGGTCCGCTATGCCGTCTTAAGGCTGCGCCTGTTTGTGAACCCCAATCGGGCGTTCGACAGGACTGCCTCTCGACAGGTTAAATTTGGGGTGACGATTTTAGGCGTTCAAGAGGGGGAGGGTTAAAAAAATTGGGGCGACCCGAAGATCGCCCCAATATCGTCTGACCCAAAGAAAACCTGATTAGGATTTCAGGCCGAAATTCGCAAAGCGCTTGTTGAAGCGATCCAACTGACCCGACGCCATCAGCTTGCCGGTACCGCCAGTCCAGGCCGGGTGGCCGGTCGGGTCGATGTCCAGGCGCATTTCGTCGCCTTCCTTGCCCCAGGTAGAGCGCGTCTTATAGGTCGTTCCATCGGTCATGATGACGGTGATGGTGTGGTAGTCTGGATGGATATCCTGTTTCATCGCGCGTAAGCTCCAAAGCCGTTGAGGACGCGCCACGGCGCGAAAACCCTCTGAAAAAAGTTCGTATCAGGCGCGGCTTTTACCCTTCGACTCCCGGCAATGCAAATGATTTCTGTCGAATTGCCCATCGACGCGGTCTGCGGTTCGGCGCTAGACTGTCGTGGGGAGGCGGCAACCGCTTGTCACATTTTGCTAAAGGAGTAGGAGTCATGACGCATTTCCTTGTTTCCGAAGAAAAGCCCGACGGCCATCGGTTGGAAGATTTGCTGCGGATTGTTCGCAAGGATGTTTTGCTCCGATGCACGAAGATCACAGATGATACCCGCCCGGAAGCTCAGCTGGTTCTTTCCAACAATATCAAAGTGCTGGAGCATCTGTCAGAGGCGATCAAACTGGCTGAATCTTCGACACATATCTTAGATAAGGCCTTTGGCCCCAGTCAGGCTTCCCAGGGGGGGCCTCCTCGCATTGGGACCTGATTACAAAATTGCCACCCCCGCAGGGGATTGCGCGGGGGTGGGGTTACTAAAGGGCGGGGGTGATGATCAGACGTTCAGTAACAGGTTTTCGCGTTCCCACGAGCTGATAACCCGTTGATACAAATCGTATTCATGGTTTTTAACGTCCATATAGGCGCGGGCGAAATGCTCGCCAAGGGTTTCTTTCAAAGGCTTTGAGTAGTTCAGCTTTTGCAGGGCATCCCCCTGATGGCGCGGCAGCGCAAAAGCAAAACGATAGGCATCGCCTTCCACCGGATTGGATGGCTCAATCTTCTCCTTAATTCCCAAATATCCGCAGGCCAGGGTCGCCGCCATGGCCAGATAGGGATTTGCATCGGACCCAGCCAGCCGATTTTCGATCCGTCGTGATTCGGGCGAAGAGTCCGGAATGCGCAGGCCGCAGGTGCGGTTGTCATGCCCCCAATGCACATTGATCGGCGCATCGGAATAGCGCGCGATACGGCGATAGCTGTTCACATTGGGTGCCATCAAGGGCATTGCGGCCGGCAGATAGCGCTGGAGCCCCCCAATGTAATGCAGCAGTGTTTTCGAATCTTTTCCGGTCTTTGTGGAGAAGACATTTTTGCCCGTATACATATCGACCAATGACTGGTGGATATGCATGGAGGAACCGGGCTGATTCTGGTGCGGCTTTGCCATGAAGGTCGCGTAGATGTCGTGACGCAGGGCGGCTTGTCGGACCAGGCGTTTGAACAGAAAGACCTGATCCGCCAATTCCAATGGATTGCCGTGATTGAAGTTGATTTCCATCTGCGCGGCCCCAGCCTCATGCGCCATGGTGTCGACATCCAGTTCCGCAGCCTCGCAGAAATCATAAATGTCTTCGACGATGGGATCGAACTCGTTGGCGGCTTCGATACCATAGGCTTGGCGACCAGATTCCTGGCGGCCCGACGCCCCAATGGGGGGTTCCAGGGGATAGTCAGGATCCAGGTTCTTTTTCACAAAATAGAATTCTAACTCCGGCGCAACGATTGGCTGAAGGCCCTTTTTGGCAAAAAGTTCCAGGATATTCTTTAGCACAAAACGCGGTGAGAAACTGACCGGTGAGCCATCCAGATGATAGGCGTCGCAAATCACTTGGGCGACAGGGTCAGGATACCAGGGCACGATGCGAATGGTGTTGTTATCGGGGACCATTGCAATGTCACGATTGGTGTCTGCAACGGCTTCGGTATCCAGCACAAATTCACCGGTGACAGTCTGAATGAAAAGACATTCTGGAACACGCAGGCTGCGGTCTTCCAGGCTTTTCAGAAACTTGTTTGAGGGCAGAATTTTGCCCCGCGCGATGCCGGACATGTCGGGCAGAAGACATTCAACCTCGTCCACATTTCGCGATTTTAGCCATTCACTTAAATTGGTCACGTTAGCCTCACTATCCATACGGATCAGTTTTCTAGAGATTAATAGTTACCACAAAAACACATCCGTCCCTGATTCGGTGTGAATCACACGCCTTACTGGATGAAAAAAGCATGGCGCTGCGATTGTGATCACATTTTTTATGCCTTATACTTCTGGCTATCCGCAAGCGCTAATCAATTCTTATCCACAAGGTTTCACGCGTAACCAAGCGATATATGAAAGCAGATATTAAAATGACCAGTTGGCTCAGCAAACAGGAAGTGGACGCCTTTGTCGAAGCGAATCCCGGCTTGAAAGGGGTCGATATGATCGTGCCGGATATGTGTGGTATCCTGCGCGGCAAACGCATCGGCGTGGAAGCGATCGACAAATTGTATGAGGGTGGGATTGCTCTTCCTGGATCTACTTATCTGCTGGATTCCACCGGGCGCAATTGCGAAACCATTGAATATGGCACACGGGATGGGGACCCCGATTGTAACTGTCTGGGCGTGGCGGGCACGTTGAAACCCGTGCCCTGGGCCAATGCGCCAACCGGACAGGTGATCGCGTCGATGGTCACGCAGGACGGCGATCCGTACTTTGCAGATCCGCGCTACATTCTGGCGCGTGCAGCCCAGCCTTTGGTGGATATGGGGTATACGCCCGTGACCGCTATCGAATTGGAATTTTATCTGTTGGATGGAAAACTGGACGCTAAGGGCTGTCCGGAAATGGCGACATCGCCAACCACGGGCCAGCGTCAGACCACCACTCAGGTCTATGGCATTGATGAATTATATGAATTCGAAGACTTCCTGACCGATGTGGAAGACGCCTGTGTGGCGCAGGATGTGCCGGCCGATACCGCAACGGCAGAATACGGGCCGGGGCAGTATGAAATCAATCTGCACCATGTGGATGATCCGATTAAGGCCTGTGACGATGCTGTATTATTAAAACGCATCATCAAGGGCGTTGCGCGCAAGCATGGTATGATCGCGACCTTCATGGCCAAGCCGTTTTCGGAATTGGCGGGATGTGGCATGCACATCCATATCAGCCTGCTGGACAAGAACGGTAACAACATTTTTGCGGGTCCCATGGATCCTGAAATCGGCCTTCCAGCGTCTAAGGCGTTGCGCCATGCAATCGGGGGACTGGCGAAGACGACGGCTGATGGCATGGCGGTCTTTGCCCCGAATGCAAACTCGTATCGGCGCTTTCAGGCAAATTCCTATGCCCCCATCAATACCGCCTGGGGGGTTGATAATCGCACGGTATCACTGCGCATTCCCCGCGCGGATGCAAAGGGGATGCGGGTGGAACACCGTATTGCCGGGGCAGACGCCAATCCCTATTTGACGATGGCGACCGTTCTGGCAGGTATCCATCACGGGCTGACCAATAAGATCGATCCGGGCCCGATTGAGCGCAACAATGCCTATGACAAGCCGGTAACGGATTTGCCGTTACGCTGGTGGCAGGCGTTGCAGACATTCTCGGAAAGCAAGGTGCTGCCGAAATATCTGGGTGCCCATTACTGTGAAATGTTCGCCGCCGCCCGAAGCTTTGAAAATGATGCGTTTCAGGCGCAAATTCCCCCACTGGATTACGAGTGGTACCTTCGCACTGTTTAATAGTTAGGTCTAAGCACATGGCAAAATTTGACGATACCCGGTCCTATTATCGCGCGACAGCCCATGCCGCGCCATCTCACCCGCAATTAGAGGGGGAGATTAAAGCCGATGTTGCCGTTCTGGGGGCGGGCTATACGGGATTGTCCGCCGCATTGGAACTGGCCGAGGCGGGCTTGTCCGTTGTGATCGTGGAGGCTGAAACCGTCGGCTTTGGCGCATCCGGGCGCAACGGCGGACAGATCTGTACGGCTTATAACAAATCCATGGCGACGATCCGCAACCGGTTTGGCGAAGAAACGGCGCGTGCCGCGTGGGATATCGCCGATGCCGCCCCGAAACTGGTTGGGGAGCGGATCAAGAAATACGGCATCGATTGTGATTTGAAATGGGGATATATGCATGCCGGTGAAAAAGCCAGCCATGTAGAAGATTTAAAAGAAACCCAGGCGGAATGGGACCAGTATGGCTATACCGGGTCCAAACTTCTGGAAGGCGCTGACCTGCGCGATAAAATCGGTTCAGAGCGATACAAGGCCGCGTTGTGGGAGCCTGGCGGCGGACATGTACATCCGCTGAATTACTGTCTGGGATTGGCACAGGCTGCCCTGAAGGCTGGGGTGAAAATCTATGAACACAGCCGCGCTATCCGTTTGGATACGGACGATAACCCGGCCATTCACACAGAAAAGGGCGTTGTTCGCGCCGATTACATGGTCCTGGCAGGAAATGCCTATCTGCGCGAAACACAGCCCTATCTGTTTCGACGCCTGATGCCGGTGGGCAGTTACATCATCGCAACGGAACCTTTGGGGGAAAATCGCGCGAAGGGCCTGATTTCGGGCGATGAAGCCGTCACCAATTGCAGCTTTATCGTCGATTATTTTCGATTGAGCGGTGACAAGCGTATGCTGTTTGGCGGGCGCGCGACCTATTCGGGGCTTGAGCCCAATGACCTGGGGGGATTTGTCCGCCCGCGTATGCTGCATGTCTTTCCGCAGTTGGAAGATGTTAAGATCGAGCATGTCTGGGGCGGCTATATTGGGATTACCGTAGACCGGATGCCGCATGTTGGTCGCATTGGGTCGCGCACCTATTTCAGTCAGGGATATTCCGGACACGGGCTGGCATTGAGCAATATGTGTGGCAAGATATTGGCGCAGGCGATCCGTGGTCAGGCGGAACAATTTGATGTCATGAGCAGATTCAAACATCCAATCTTTCCCGGTGGTAAATTCCGCACCCCACTGCTGACATTGGGAATGTTTTGGTATCGCATCAAGGATGCTTTGGCGTAAGGTGTTCCGGCACGATTCCTGCACAGAATTCTTCAGGCAGGAAGATGCAAGGAAACCGTTATGTTCAGCCGATTGATGAGTATCATTAAACCCGGCGATCGCCGTAAGGAGCGGCGTGTCAAAGTGCGCCTGCCTGCTGAATTGGGGGGCATTGGCGGCCGTTTGACTGATTTAAGCCTGGGGGGATTCGGCTTTTATCCGGATGCTGAAGGGCTGGAAATTGGTGATGAACTGATGGCGGTGCTCGCGCCTGATAATCTGCCGGAAATTGAAATCCCCTGTCGAATTGTTGGGGGAGATCAAGAAGGGATGGTTCTGTGTGTTGCCTTCATTAAGGTGAAGCCGGAACATTTTGAACCCCTGCAATCCATCATCATGACGCAAACCGTCGGGCAGGGCGAAAAAACGGCGGAGTAGCGACCTGTCGGCAGTTCAACTTTTAGCCTAGTCTGGTCGTTAGAATCTTCAGACCCGCAGCCCCGAATGCCAGTGCAAATCCAGCTTCAAACCAGCGCCGCATCTTCGTATAGACCGCGACCAGTGCGGGGCGGGAGAAGAGCAGGGCATAGCCATGAAAGATGATCATGCTTTGCAGTCCAACGGCGACGATGATAACGGCCAGAGAACTGGGGGTGGCATTGGCGGGCACACCGATGGCAAACAGTGACCCGAAGAATAATATTGCCTTTGGATTGGTCAGGTGAAGGGCCAAACCCTTCCCGAAGGCCGCACGCTTTGATGTAATCGTCATTGCGGTTGTCTGGGTCTTTGCCCCACGCCAGGCTGAGATTCCGGATTTCGCGGACAGAAACAAAAGATAGCCCGCCCCGAAATATCGCAGCACCTCAAAGGCCCAGGCATTGGCTTGCATGATTGCGCCCAGCCCGGCCGCTGCCATGATGGACCACATCCACGACCCTGCTGTAATGCCAGAGGCAACAGCAAGGCCCAGCCCCCGGCCGGACGCCATAGACGTCCCGGCAATCGCCAGGGTCGCAGGACCTGGACTGCCAGCCGCCAGTAGGGCTGCACCCAGTATCAAAGGCAGGTTTATATCATCCATCATGGCGTCAATCCTGTTGGACGCCCGCCCGGTTCACAACCGCAACTTTTTCACAGGTCTTGTTCAGGTCTATCCTCAGTACGGAATACCCAGCGCTTCTTCGGGCGCAGTGAAGGGCAGATCATGGGCCTCGGCAACCGCCTTATAGGTGATTTGACCCTTATGAACATTCAGACCCTGGCGCAGATGCGTGTCATGGGCCAGGGCACTGCGATAGCCATGATTGGCCAGCGCCAGCGTGAAGGGCAGGGTTGCATTGTTCAGGGCAAAAGTGGATGTCCGCGCCACGGCGCCTGGCATATTAGCCACACAATAATGCACGACACCTTCTTCGATAAAGATCGGGTCGGCATGAGTGGTGGGGCGGGATGTTTCCAGGCAACCGCCCTGATCAATGGCGATATCGACGACGACAGATCCGTCCAGCATGGTTTGCAGCATCGCGCGGGTGATCAATTTTGGTGCAGCCGCGCCGGGCACCAGAACCGCGCCGATGACCAAGTCAGAATCCTGCACGCTGCGTTCAATGGCATCGACGGTTGAATATAAGGTCTTCAGGCCGGTTCCTCGAAACTCATCATCCAGTTGTGTGATGCGGGCAATGTTCCGCTCCAGGATTGTCACCTCTGCCCCCATGCCAAGCGCGACCCGCGCCGCATTGGTTCCAGAAACACCGCCGCCAATGACCAGAACTTTGGCTGGCAGAACGCCCGGCACGCCGCCCATCAGAACACCGCGCCCGCCTTGCGCCTTTTCCAGGCAATGCGCGCCAGCCTGGGCGGCCATGCGCCCGGCGACTTCGCTCATCGGGGCCAAAAGGGGGAGGCCGCCGCGCGGGCTGGTCACGGTTTCATAGGCGATCGCGATACAGCCGGACTCCATCAATCCCTTGGTTTGCGGCAGATCGGGGGCCAGATGCAAATAGGTGAACAGCAATTGATCTTCCCGCAGCATCTTGCATTCGGTGGCTTGGGGTTCTTTGACCTTCACAATCATTTCGGCTGATTTGAAGACGTCCTCTGCGCTGCCAAGGATTTTCGCGCCGGCTGCCTGATAGTCCTTGTCGCTGACCCCGATGCCTTCTCCGGCTTGGGTTTCCACAACGACGTCATGTCCGTTGTGACACAATTCCCGAACCGCAAACGGGACCAGCCCAACGCGAAACTCGTTATTCTTGATTTCCTTTGGCACACCAATGCGCATGATTGTTTCCCCTTCGGTCTTATCGGGATTGTGGCTTATCGGGATTGTGGCAGGTCCCGCTGATTTTGATGCGTGATCCTACGCTTGTTCGATGGAAATGTACTTGCGAACACGTTGGAATTTTACGATGCTTTTGCATAATTTATGCAGAATAATGAATTAAAATGCAGGATTATTCGAGAATGAAGCTGGACGCCGTAGATATCGCCATTCTGGCCGCGATGCAGGAAAATGCCCGTATCACCATTTCCGACCTGGCGGATCGGCTGCATGTCGTTGCCTCAACCTGTCAGCGTCGATTGACCCGGTTAGAGGAGAACGGGGTCATTCAGCAATATACCGCGCTGTTGAATGAAGACGCATTGGGTTATGAAGCGGGCGTGGTGGTGCAGATCGCGCTGGATAGCCAAAGCGAGACTGCATTGAATGCCTTTGAATGCGCCGTGGTGGAAATCCCGGAAGTGGTGGAATGCCATTTGATGGCAGGGGAGTCTGATTATCTGGTGCGGCTTGTCGTGCGCGATATGCGGGATTTCGAGCGGATTCATAAGGCGCATCTGTCCAGGCTGCCGCATGTCACGCGCATTCAGTCCAATATGGCGCTGCGTCGGATTGTCCGCAAATCGCCGCCCCTGCCGAATGCTGTTGAATGACGAATACGGGTCGGAAGGGTGCAGTGGGCATGGGGTCGCATGAATGATAAATTGCGGCGCAAGGCGATGCGCCGGTCACTTTCGGCTGGTGTCTTTAGACAGGATGCTTGATCAAGCCATATGATCGCTGTACCGCTGCGATATCTGTTCATTTTGTTCCTGCCTTTAGGAGTTTGCTATGCCTCGCGGACCGTTTTCTGGTGTTTTATCGCCAACGATTTCCCCTGTTGCTGCAGATGGCAGTGTTGATACCATCCGTTTTCAGGCCTTGTGCAAATGGCAATTGGCCAATGGGCTGGACGGGTTGGCGATTTTTGGCACGACCAGTGAGGCCAACAGCATCGCCTTAAAAGAGCGAATGAAACAGACCGAGGCTTTGGTGAAAGTTGGCGTTCCTGCTGAAAAATTGATGCCGGGAACCGGAACCTGTTCCCTGATGGATACTGTTGCCCTGACCAAACAAGCGGTGGAATTGGGGGCAGGGGGTGTATTGTTGCTGCCCCCGTTTTTCTATCGCGCGGCGACCGATGACGGGCTTTTTGCCTATGTGTCCGAAGTGATCCGTCTGGTCGCCGATGATCGACTGAAAATCTATCTGTATCATATTCCGCCTTTCGCGATGGTGGGCTGGTCGGTGCCGTTGATCCAACGATTGGTTCAGGCATTTCCCAATAGTGTGGTAGGCTTGAAAGATAGCTCCGGTGATTGGAAAAACACCAAGGCGATCCTGGACAATGTGCCTGACTTTGATGTTTTTCCGGGATCGGAACTGTTCCTGTTGGATGGATTCGACAATGGGGCGGCAGGGTGCATCAGTGCGACCGCCAATGTGAATCCGACTGGCATTCGAACCGTGATCGACGCCTATCACGCCGGGGACAAGGACACGCTGGACACCGCAAATGATAAAATGCGCAAGGTTCGCAAAGTCTTTCAGAATCATGGATTGATCACGGGTGTTAAAGCAGCCGTTGCCCATTATTCCCATAACGATATATGGAGCGTTGTCAGGCCGCCATTGGTGGGGTTGGACACAGATGCGACAGGGCGTCTGGTTGCGGATCTGACAGCGGTTGATTTCAGCATCGATTTTCAAGGCAGTTTGGGGTGAATTATGGCTGTTGAAGGGCGTTACAAGGATTTGAATGCACGGGTCCTTGCCATTGCAGATGGGGAAACGGATCTGATCTCATTGATGGCGACGACCGTGTGCGAATTATACCACGCCGATGATCGTTTTGACTGGGTTGGATTCTATCGCAATGTTGGCGATAACATGCTGAAGATCGGTCCCTATCAGGGTGGACATGGCTGTCTGGTGATTCCTTTCTCCAGGGGGGTCTGTGGCGCCTGTGCCACTACAGGGCAGGTTCAGATGGTACCCGATGTAGACGCTTTTCCGGATCATATCGCCTGTGCGTCTTCCACACGGTCTGAATTGGTTCTGCCGGTTTGGAACGCGAAAGGGGAATTGATTGCCGTCTTGGATATCGACAGCGATCAACCCGATGCGTTCGATGTAGAGGATATCGCGTCCCTGGAGACACTGATGCGCGACCTGTTCTCGCGCGCGCAATAGGCTTGGCCTCTTGCAAACCGGTCATTCGGGCGTATAGTGCGTCGCGTCAGGAAATCCAGCGATTGATTGTAATACAATGACCGTCTTTTGCATCATCATCGACATTATTATTTGCGGCTGTCGCATTGCGCGGCGGTCGTCGGTGATGCTGACCTGATTTCTCTTTGAAATGGTGGCAGTGAAACGATAGACCCCGCGGCAGGATCTCCCCTTCCGCGGCACCTCGTCATGACAAAACAGGATTGAAGAACACAATGGATTTAAAGATTTACGATACAAGCCGACGCGCCAAGGTCATTTTCGAGCCTCGTGAAGCGGGCAAGGTTGGCCTGTATGCCTGTGGTCCGACGGTCTATGACCGCATCCATATCGGCAATGCGCGCCCGCTGGTCGTGTTCGATGTCCTGTCCCGGTTACTGCGCACACTCTATCCGACCGTCACCTATGTTCGGAACATCACGGATATCGACGATAAGATCAATGCGCGTGCGAAGGAGCGGGGCATTGATATTCGCGAATTGACGGAAACCACAGTCGCACGCTTTCGGGAGGATTGCGAAGCCCTGAACTGCCTGCCCCCGGATCATGAACCGCGCGCGACAGAGACCATTCCAGAGATGGTTGCGCTGATTGAAAGACTGATCGACCAGGGGCATGCCTATGCGCTGGACGATGGTCATGTGCTGTTCGATGTGCCGTCCTGGGAAGAGTATGGCAAATTTGCCAATAAGGACCGGGATGAACAGATATCGGGCGCCCGCGTAGAGGTTGCCAGTTACAAGCGCGATCCGGCGGACTTCGTACTGTGGAAGCCCAGTGATGGCGATACGCCTGGCTGGCCCAATCCGTGGTGCGAAAAGGGTCGGCCCGGCTGGCACATTGAATGCTCTGCCATGTCGGAAAAGTTCCTGGGCCCCGATTTTGATATTCATGCTGGGGGCATCGACCTGGTTTTCCCCCATCACCAGAACGAAATCGCCCAAAGCTACTGCGCCCATGCGCCAACGGACCGTCAGGACCGCTTTGCGCGCTATTGGATGCACAATGGGTATCTGATGAGTGAGGGCGAGAAAATGTCCAAAAGCCTGGGCAATTTCTACACCGTCGCGGAATTGCTGGAGGAATTTCCAGGGGAGGTCCTGCGCCTTGTCCTGTTGAAGACTCATTACCGCTCCCCCCTCGATTTCTCTAAGGATAAATGCCGGGAGGCTAAGGCGGAACTGGATCGTCTCTATACATTACTGCGCGATACCCAGTCTGAACCGTTCGTCTATATTTCAGACGACGATCCGGAATGGCAGGGATTGGTCGCGGCCCTGTCCGATGATTTGAACACGGCAGAAGCCCTGAAACATTTCTTTGCCAGTGCCCGGCAGCTCAGTGTTGCTGTGCACAAATCCATGAAGCGGGACGCAAAAGCCCATATCGGTGAACGCTCAATCTCTGAAGATCGGGCGCGATTGCTGCAACTGGGCAATGCTCTGGGCCTGCTGGAACAAGATCCGCAAGCCTGGTTCAAGGCCGGCACCCCAACAGACGGCCCGACCGAAGCAGAAATAGAGGTCCAGATCGAGGCCCGAAAGGAAGCCAAGGCCTCAAAGGATTTCGCTAAAGCGGATCAGATCCGGGATGACCTTCAGGCACAGGGCGTCATTCTGGAAGACAAGCCAGGCGGCATCACCGAATGGCGCCGGGCTTGATCAAACAGTGTCATCCCCGCGCAGGCGGGTATCCAGGGGCGGCGGGTGAGGGGAGTGCGTGTTGCTCTGGGCCCCGGATCAGGTCCGGGGTGACGGATGAAGGAGTATAGGATGAAGATTTCTGCGGCACAGGGCGGGTTTGTCTACATCATGGCATCGGACCGGAATGGAACCTTGTATGTCGGCGTAACATCCAATCTGCCGCAGCGTGTAGCGCAACACCGGGAAGAGCTCCTTGATGGTTTCACTAAGAAATATGCTGTTCATTTACTGGTGTATTTTGAAGCGTGTCCAGATATGGAATCCGCAATCCAGCGGGAAAAGGCGTTAAAAAAGTGGCGACGAGAGTGGAAGTTAAAACTGATAGAAGAGAAGAACCCATATTGGAGAGATCTATACAACGATCTGTTTGAATAGTCGGGTTTTTTGCACTCATCCCGTCATACCCGCGAAGGCGGGTATCCAGGGGCGGCGGGTGAGAGGGGTGCGTGTTGCTCTGGACCCCGGATCAGGTCCGGGGTGACAATATTGAGCCCTACCCGCAAAGGCGAGACTTTGAGGGGTGGCGGTGACAATACTGCGTCATACCCGCGAAGGCGGGTATCCAGGGGCGGCNGGTGAGNGGNGTGCGTGTTGCTCTGGACCCCGGATCAAGTCCGGGGTGACGATACTGAGCCATACCCGCAAAGGCGAGACTTTGAGGGGTGGCGGTGAAAGTACCGCGTCATACCCGCGAAGGCGGGTATCCAGGGCAGTGGGTGAGAGAGGTGCGTGTTGCTCTGCCCCGGATCAAGTCCGGGGTGACGATATTGAGCCCTACCCGCGCAAGCGGGTATCTGAGGGGCGGCAGATGAGATTGTTGATTTTTGGAACGGATGAAAGAAGCAAATGACTGACCGGATATACCTGTTTGATACGACGTTGCGCGATGGGGCGCAGACTCAGGGTGTGGACTTTTCTGTCGCTGATAAGGTGGCGATTGCGCAGGCGTTGGATCGGCTGGGTATTGATTATATTGAAGGGGGATGGCCCGGCGCCAATCCCACAGATGATGCTTTTTTTGCGGACCCGCCAAGCCTGAGCAACAGTAAGTTGATTGCCTTTGGCATGACCCGGCGTCCCGGTCGGTCTGCTGAAAATGACCCCGGGCTTGCCCCGTTATTGCAAGCCGATGTGGCGGGATTGTGCCTGGTCGGGAAAAGCTGGGACTTCCATGTCGATGTCGCACTGGAGATTGAGAAGGAAGAAAACATCCGCATGATTTCCGATTCGATCCGGCTGGCCGCGGAAAAGAAAGGGGAGGCGATGTATGACGCCGAACATTTCTTTGATGGCTGGAAGGCCAACAAGGATTTTGCCTTGGCCTGTGTTACGGCAGCTTATGAAGCCGGGGCGCGGTGGATCGTGCTGTGCGATACCAATGGTGGCACGCTGCCCCACGAAGTTGACGCCATCGTTCGCGAAGTGACACAGCATATTCCGGGCGACCATCTTGGGATACACGCACATAATGATACGGAAAATGCCGTAGCCAATTCGCTGGCGGCGGTGCGGGCAGGCGTACGGCAGGTACAGGGCACCATCAATGGATTGGGAGAGCGTTGCGGGAACGCGAATATGTGTTCCCTGATCCCCAGCCTGATTCTCAAAATGGGCTTAGAAACCGGCCTTAAACCCAATGCTCTTGCAGAGATTACGGGTCTGTCCCGGTTGCTGGATGGGCGATTGGATCGTTCACCGAACCGTCATGCGGCCTATGTCGGGCCAGCGGCCTTTTCTCATAAAGGGGGGCTGCATGTATCGGCCATTGCCAAGGATCCGCGGACCTATGAGCATATCCCACCGGAAACGGTCGGCAACAAACGCCATATCGTGGTTTCTGATCAGGCCGGACGCTCCAACATCCTGGCCCGTCTGGAAGAAATTGAGGTTGAGATTGGGGAAGAAGCCCTGCGCCGCCTGCTGGAGAAAGTTAAGGAACGGGAGTTCCAGGGCTATGCCTATGATGGGGCGGAGGCCAGTTTTGAACTGCTGGCCCGGGCGGCAAAGGGAGAAGTCCCGAATTATTTTGATATCAGCCGCTTTCGGGTCATGGACGAGCGTCGCCATAATGCCGTCGGAAACCTGATCACTGAGTCTGAGGCAACCGTGCAGGTGGAGTTGAAGGGCACCCAGATCATGCGGGTTGCGATGGGCAATGGGCCCGTCAATGCCCTTGATACGGCTCTGCGGGAGGCTGTCATTCAAATCTATCCAGACCTCGCCGGGATGCAATTGGTGGATTACAAGGTGCGCATCCTGCCGCCGCCCAAAGGATCAACGGGAACCGATGCCGTCACGCGCGTGACAATTGAAAGCGAAGACGAAGAGGGTGCGCGCTGGTCGACGGTTGGTGTTTCCGCCAACATCATCGATGCTTCCGTCATCGCGCTGTATGATGCGTATGCGTACAAGCTGGTACGGGATGGAATTACATGACACTTTCAGGAGGCAATGCACGACAGGCCCTGTCCCGCAGGATCATTGATACCTGCAAGGCGATGAATGCGTCTGGCATTAATCAGGGCAAGTCGGGCAATGTCTCCGCCCGGTTTGGCGATGCCATGCTGATCACGCCCAGCGGTGTTGCCTATGACGCCCTAAAGCCGATGGATATTGTTCTGCAGGAATTGGATGGGGTATGCGCGCCTGGTCAACTGCTGCCTTCCAGCGAATGGCGCATGCATGCCGATATTTATCGGAATCGATCGGAGGCTCAAGCCATCGTCCATGCCCATCCAACATTCTGCACAGCCCTGTCCTGCAGGCGTGAAAGCATCCCCGCCTTCCATTACATGGTCGCTGTGGCCGGGGGCGTGGATATCCGCTGTTCTGACTATGCAACCTTCGGCACTGAAGACTTATCCAGAACCATGATTACCGCGCTGGACGGGCGAAAAGCCTGCCTGTTGGCCAATCACGGCATGATCTGTTTTGATGGAGATCTAGACCGCGCTCTGGCGCTGGCCATTGAAGTTGAAAGCCTGGCCCGACAATATCACCATGCCCGCCAAGGCGGCACACCCGTCATTCTGGATGATGAACAGATGACTGACGTGCTGGAAAAATTTAAAAGCTATGGCAGGCAGCCCCGCGATTGAGACTTCACCTTTTTTGAGGGCGATGATATCATTGCTATCAGAATTGGAGGATGCCATGGCGACAATCAATATTCGAAATGTACCAGATGACGTGTACAAGGCGCTGCGTGTTCGGGCGGCACAGTCGAATGAAAGTATGGAATCATACTTGCGGAACCATTTGACGAAATTGATTGAAGGCGCGCCGACGGCCGAAATTTCCCTGTTGGATATCCGCGCCCGGATGCGGGCTGTTCTGGGAAATCGCGCGGACCAGTCGGTCGTTGATGATTTCCTGAAACAGCGTCGCGAAGATTATTTAACAGAAGAACGGGGGATGGCGGCGCCAGAAGGTCGGAAGAAATCGGGATCATGACAGGAGTGGTGATCGACACTTCCGCATTGTTGGCGTATTTCAAAGGCGAAGCGGGGGCTGAAATTGTCCATGCTTACACTGTCGATCAAGTGCCATTGCATCTATCATTAGTGAATTTGGCAGAAGCATCAGCATGGTTCGTGCGAAATGGTTTTGAAGCGGATGAACCATTACGATATGCCGTTGCCCTGGGAATACAGTTACAGGATCTTGCGCCAATTGATGCGGTTGAGATTGGTCGCATGACCCTGTTCACGCGGAATGTTAGGCTTTCCTTAGGGGATCGTGCCTGTATTACACTTGGATTTCGGCTGAATGTACCGGTTTTAACAGCCGATAGGATGTGGAGTGATACGTTGGACTGGACCAAGTATCAGGCTTTGCAGATGAAATCCCCTGTCGGCATGCGCATTATTCAAATCAGATAGGACCTGAGGCATTATGGAAATTAACGGCACGCCGTATCGCACCATTTGGGTTGAGGAATCGCGCAAATCTGTTGCGGTGATTGACCAGACCAAACTGCCCCACAGTTT
The DNA here is from genome assembly GCA_002696645.1 of Rhodospirillales bacterium. GTDB lineage: Bacteria > Pseudomonadota > Alphaproteobacteria > UBA8366 > Aestuariispiraceae > Pacificispira. The sequence goes on from NZSA01000047.1 coordinate 56,309, forward strand.
TGAGACCTTACGTTTGACCAGCCTGGAAGAGGCGGCACTCGCTATTGAGGATATGATCGTGCGGGGTGCGCCCTTGATCGGGGCGACGGCGGCTTATGGGTTCTGTTTGGGCCTGGAACAAGATGCCAGTGACATGGCGGTTGAGGCGATTTATGCGCGGCTGTATCGCACCCGCCCCACGGCGGTTAATCTGCGCTGGGCGCTGGACGAGATGCGCGCCCTGTTGGACAATCGTGCGCCGGCAGAGCGCGCGGCGCTGGCCTGGGAGCGCGCGGCGGAGATCTGTGATGCGGATGTCGAGATATGTAAATCCATTGGTCAGCACGGTTTGCGCCTGATCGAAGACATCGCGGCCAAGAAACCGGCGGGCGAGGCTGTCAATGTTCTAACCCATTGCAATGCCGGATGGCTGGCCACGGTCGATTGGGGCACCGCGACGGCCCCGATCTATATGGCCTATGAGAAGGGCATAAAGGTACATGTCTGGGTCGATGAAACCCGCCCACGCAATCAGGGGGCCAGCCTGACAGCGTGGGAGTTGGGGCGCCATGGCGTTGCCCATACGCTGATTGCCGATAATGTTGGTGGGCATCTGATGCAGCATGGACTTGTTGATCTGTGCATCGTCGGGACCGATCGCACCACGGCGCGGGGTGATGTCTGTAACAAGATCGGTACCTATTTGAAGGCTCTGGCGGCCCAGGATAACGGGGTGCCTTTCTATGTCGCCTTGCCGTCGACCACGATTGACTGGACCGTTCAGGATGGCGTTGCGGAAATCCCGATAGAGCAGCGCAGCGGCGCAGAACTGACCCGTATTACCGGACGCACGGAGGCGGGGGAGATCGTGACCGTCGATATCGCGCCGCAGGATGTTGTCGCCCGCAATGATGCCTTTGATGTCACGCCGGCCCGATTGGTCACCGGATTGATTACAGAACGCGGGGTTTGCACGGCCAGTCAGGCAGGGTTGAACGGTTTGTTCGACCGCCCTTAGCGCATAGCTTACTTTTCGCGGTGCAACATTACCTTTGTGGTGAAATTGAACCGTGCTACATCTAAAAGGCAACAGGGTTTGGTTTCAAAAAGGGTGAGCATACGGGGCGATGGCGGCTGGCGGTGAATTGACAATTTTTCAAGATGCCGCGCTGTATCTTGCCGCCGCTGTAGTTGCAGTCCCTATTTTCAAGCGTTTGAAGCTCGGCTCTGTTCTGGGCTATCTGGCCGCCGGGGCAATTATCGGCCCCCATGTTTTTGCGATTGTCGGCAATGCAGAAAGCGTTTTGGCCTTTTCTGAATTCGGCGTCGTTCTGCTGTTATTTCTGATCGGCTTGGAATTGAAACCGGCCAGATTGTGGGCGCTGAAGGCGGATATATTCGGCCTGGGGACGGCTCAGGTCTGCCTGACCGCCTTTCTGATCGGCGTGTTTGGCGTGATGGTGATCGGCGTTTCCTGGCAGACAGCGGTTCTGATTGGGCTTGGTCTGTCTCTTTCGTCGACGGCCTTTGCCTTACAGTTGATGCAGGAACGCAAAGAGCTGAACACGCAATATGGCACCCGCGCATTCTCCATCCTGCTGTTGCAGGACCTCGCCATCGCGCCAATTCTGGCTCTGTCGCCCTTGCTGGCCTTGGGGATATATGTCGCCTCTGGAGAGGACCTGTCCTGGGTACCAGCCGCTCAGGCGATTGGGGCCATTCTTGGGCTGGTGCTTGCTGGGCGGTTCCTGCTGAACCCGGTTTTCGGGGTGATTGCCCAAACCAAATCCAGTGAAATCTTCGTTGCAGCGGCGCTGTTGATTGTCATTGGATCGGCACTGTTGATGGAATGGTGCGGGCTATCTATGGCGTTGGGTGCCTTTATGGCCGGAGTCATGCTGGCGGAAAGTGAATATCGCCATCAGATAGAAGCGGATATTCAGCCATTTCGGGGCCTGTTGCTGGGATTGTTCTTCATCGCCATTGGAATGACGATTGATTGGACCGTGGTCCTGGCGCAATGGCCGCTGGTGCTAGGCGGGGCGATCCTGCTGATGGCCTTGAAAGGGACGATCATTCTGATCCTATGTCGCTTGTTCAAATCCTCTTGGGAAGATGCCGGGCGCATCGCTGTGACTTTGCCCCAGGGTGGGGAGTTTGGCTTCGTCATTGTAGCGCAAGGCCTATCCCTTGGGCTGATGTCACATGGTCAATCGGACCTTGTTTCCGCTCTGATTACGCTGTCTATGGCTTTTACGCCCTTGCTGCGGCTTTCTTTTGAAGAGGCCATGAAGCGCCGCGCTCCGGCCTCCACAGATCACCTGCCGCGCCCCGATGAGACAGAAACCAACAGTGTGGTTATTCTGGGCTTTGGGCGCGTGGGCCAGATTGTCAGTCAGATCTTTCGCATGAAGGGCATTTCGGTTACGGCCATTGACGCGGACCCGAAGCGCATAGAGGCGGCGAAACGGTTTGGCGCCAAGGTTTATTTCGGCGATGCCACGCGCATTGATGTGCTGACAGCAGCGGGCGTCGGGCGGGCCGATCTGGTCTATGTCACGATTGACAATGCCGCCGCCTGCACCCGGTCGATTGCAGTGATCGCCAAACGCTTCCCGACGGTTCGCATCATGGCGCGCGCCCATGACCGGGTGCATGCGCTGGAATTACTGGACAGCGGGGCGGACTTCCTGATCCGCGATACCTTCGAAAGCTCTGTCAAATTGGCAGAAGAGGGGCTCAATCGCCTGGATATCAATAAAGAAGAAATCGCCCATCTGCTGGAAGAATTCCGCCGCGCCGATTCAGACCGCCTGCTGCGCCAAAAAGCTGACGGCATCTATGCCACCGCCGAAGACGGCGGCACTTTCCGGCTGGATAAGTCTTAGGGCAGGTTGGTCCGATTTTTCTGAGGGGACGGCTCGATATACTCCCACCCCCTTGAGAGGGGAGGACGGCTTTGTTTACTCCCTCCCCCTTGAAGGGGGAGGACGGCCTTATCTACTCCCTCCCCCTTGAGGGGGGAGGGTTGGGGTGGGGGTGATAGGCCGCAAGGCCTTTCCCTGCATCAGACTGGATTACGGAGGAGAGAACACCCCCCTCCCAACCTCCCCCCCTCAAGGGGGGAGGAGTTAAAGATGAGGCTCCCCCCTCAAGGGGCAGGGGAATCGCATATGGCAGATTTGCCATAGGCGGCGAACAGGATTCTAAGGAGGTTTTCCATTTGCGGAGGACCTCATGGA
>NZSA01000048.1 GCA_002696645.1 Rhodospirillales bacterium
TTTCAGCGGGTTAAGACCGCGCGGCTGGCGATGCGATGCCGCACCGAACTGGTGAAAACCATGCCGGAAAGACTGCGGCATGCCACATTCTTCTTTCCAGTGTTTCGCGGGGGGGCGTTTCCGGGATGGAAGGTTGATCTGGGATATCGCGCTCTTGGCCTGTTTGGCAGTCGTGACGCCCCGCTGGCCTATCGCCGTTTATCGGCGGAAAAGGCGGCTGAAGAATTTCCGATGATCGATTATATGGACCGCTCCCGCCTGACCTCTACGGCGGTATTTCGAGAATATTCCNATTTCTGGNCGGAACGCATTCTATCGGATACCGCGTTGGATGCGGAACGCCTGGGTGCGACGCTGCGCACCTATTGTGCGGTTAAGAATTTACGGCATGACAAGGATACGGGTTGGACCCTGGATCTGGAGGAATCCGCACCGGGGGAAAGCGGCACGGCCCAGGTCCAATGCCAGATGGTGATCAACGCTGCCGGTCCATGGATTGATCGAATAATCGGGCGGGTCAGCAATCAGGCGCGCCGACGCCTGACGGGCCTAAAGGGCGTCAACCTGTTGGTGCGTCTGCCGGATGTCTTCAAAGGGCATGGTCTTGAGACGATCAGTTCCCTGAAGCATCCATTCTATATGTTCCCATGGGGTGATCATCACTATTTTGGTCCGACGGATACGGTGTTTGAGGATGATCCCGATACCGTGCGCGTTAAACCGGATGAGGTGGCGTATCTTCTGGGAGAAGCAAACAGATTGTTCCCCAGCCTTAACCTGACGGAAAAGGACGTTGTCTATCGCTGGTCCGGGGTGCGCCCACGTACCAATTCAGGCAATCTTTCCGGGTCTAAGGCCTTGACGGTCCATGATCTGGCAGAGGATGGCTTGCCCAATATGCTGGCAGTAACAGGCACCCCGATTATGGTCCATCGTCATGCGGGTAGAGAAATCGCCAAACGCGTGAAGAAGCGGCTGCGCCCGACAGGTGCCCCTCAGGCGTTGAGCTATACTGCACGGCTTATGCCCGCAGAGATTCGAACCGAGTCCGGGGTGTCGGAAGCCGAGATTCTGCATGCTGTTCGCACCGAACATGTCGTGACCTTGACGGATTTGATCATGCGGCGGCTGCCTACCGGGTGGGAGCCTGATATGGGGCTTGATGAGGCAGAGCGTATCTGTGCCATTGCCGCCCCTGAACTGAATTGGAGCCCTGCGCGGCAAAAGCAGGAATGCGAAGCTTATCGTGCCCAATGCCTGGATAATTTTGAGCCCCGACAATCGGGGGACTGATGCGCCTGAATAGGGGTGCGCCTTGGGTGTTTTTAAAAAGATCGTTGGATTATGAAGTTAGATTTTATCGATGCCGCCGCAATTCACAATCTGCTGGATTGGCCTTACCTGATCGAATCAATGCGTCAGGCCCATCGGGAGGCCCCGCCAATGATCGGTCGTTTGGCATTGGAAAGCCCCCATCCTGATCGTCAGTCAGACGTGTTGATCGCCGCCCCGGCCTGGATTCCCGGTCAGGACCTGGGCTGTAAGCTGATCACATCCTTTCCGGAAAACAGTGTCCGGCATGGTGTGCCGACAGTTAACTCCATCTATGCCGTGTTTGATCCACAGACGGGCCAACCCCGCGCCATTCTGGATGGCGAGGCAATGATTTTCCGCAAAACAGCCGCAACGTCCGCCCTGGCGGCGAATTATCTGGCTTCCCCTAACGCAAAATACATGATGATGGTCGGTGCAGGGGCCCTGGCCCCGTTTGTCATTCAGGCCATGCGCACGGTGCGGCCAGGGCTGGAAGAGGTGCGTATTTGGAATCGCTCCCCTGAAAAAGCACAGCGCCTGGCGCAGCGCATGGACAGCCCGCAATGTAAAATCACAGCGGTGCAGGATCGAGAGACTGGCTTTGGGTGGGCAGATATTGTTGTCGCTGCAACCATGTCTGAAACGCCGATAATCTCTGGTGCCGCCGTTCGGAATGGCGCGCATGTCAATTTGATCGGCGCATTCACAGCCGCTATGCGGGAAGGCGATGATGCGCTGTTAACCCGTGCTGATTTGTATATCGATCACCGTGCACGGGCGGCGCAAAATGGTGAATTCAAAACGGCGCTGGAAAGCGGGTTGATATCGCAAGATGATTTGTTGGGTGACCTGTTTGATATTGTTAAACTAGCGCCATCAACCGCCGGATATGGATGTCTGGCGAACCTGGATGGCGTTACCCTGTTTAAGAATGCCGGGGCATCGCATCTGGATCTATTCACGGCCCGCGCGCTGATGGCACGATATGCCTGAATGAAATTTTTGCTGTCAAATCAGACGAATTGGGTCCATCTGTTGCTGATGGGGATGAAGGTCCTGCAGCGGCGTGAAGGTTGTGTTTAGCCCTTTGATATCTGCTTTGGTCCGGTCATGGCTGGGTGTGGAGCCAAAGGTTTCACGATAGCGGCGCAGAAAATGAGAATAAGATCCAAAGCCACATCGTGTTGAAATTGTAGCTAAATCAATTCTGGTCGCCTTGATCAGCTTGCGGGCGCGGGCCAGGCGGATCAGGCGATAATGTTCCGCCGCTGTACAGTGCATCGACTGCAGAAAAATCCGATCCAATTGCCGCCGGGACAGGCTCACCTTCTTTGCGATATCTTCCACCTGCAGAGGGGGATCTAAATGCTGTTCCATTATCTTGCAGCAATTCCGCACCGCCAAAGGCAGGCCGCTATGGCTTGACGTAAACATATCGTCCAGGAATGTCGCACTTTCACGGCGATAGGGGTGGATCAGCATATTGGCGACGCGGGCCTCAACATCCGGTCCTAATTGTTCCCGAATAAGGGCCAGCATCATGTCCAGACAGGCGGTTCCCCCGGCGGCGGTCATGCGGGTCGGACTGAAGGTGAAGACCTGGCGGATGAAACTGACATCAGGAAACAGCTGGGCAAAAAGCGGGAGATTGTTGAAATGCGCCGTGACGGAATGGCCATTCAGAACGCCGGCGCGGGCCAGATGATAAACCCCACTTTCGATTGACCCCAGGCGCATACCATGTCGGTCAAAACGACGGATCAGATGTTGCGTGCTGTCGCGGAAATACTGGTCATGGTGAAAGCTACAGCACACCACCAGGCTGTCGGCGTCGTGCTGTGTTGCGACATGACCGTGGGTTGCCACAACCGGCATGCCCCCTGAAGAAAGCACGGTTTCCTGATCATCATGAACGATACGAACGTCGAATTTCGGTTCGGTGAACAGGGAATTGGCAACCCGCAAGGCCTCAATCGCATTTGTGAACCCCAAAAGCTGGAATTCTGGAAACAGCAGAAAGGCGATTTTGTACAAGCCGGTCTCCCTAAAGGTTGATTTCCTGAAACAGGCAGTCGCTTAAGGCGGCATGGTCCAGTTCCACGCCATAACCCGGCGCGTCGCTGACGGGCATTGTGCCATTTGTGACCGTGGCTTCCACAGGATTTTTAAGGACTTGGCGGTATCCGTCAATGCGGTCCCAATAGGGGAAGTGTTCCTGGAAGTAAAAGTTCGGAATGGAGGCGCTGAAATGCATGCCGATTGCAGTGGACAGCGGGCTTGCGCAGATATGGGGTTGCACCTTCAGGCTATAGGCTTCCCCCATGGCAGCGATTTTACGGGCTTCCAGAATGCCGCCTGTATTGCCGATATCGGGCTGCAGAATGTCAACACACCGGCTTTCCAGCAGATTTCGGAATCCGTAGCGGGTGTACAGTCTTTCCCCAACTGCCAGGCGCTGGGGAATGGCATCGGCAATCTTCCGTAAGGTCTGAATGTCCCCTGGCTCGCAGGGTTCTTCGACGAATGACAGGCCGTAGCGATCTGCCTCCCGGCAGAAGCGGATCGTGTCATCCGGTGCCAGGGCAGATGCCAGATCGACCATGATTTCCACATCATCGCCGACGGCGGATCGCACGGCGGCCAAATTCTTAAGGGCGCGTGGCACGATATCGGGGGCATCGGTCCCGCGCCGAACCGGATGTTTTAGCCGACCGGTCGGCAAGATGGTAACAAAGGGATAGAATTTGATCGCGTTGTACCCATCCCGAACCGTGGCTTCGGCCATTCCAGGTAGGTCATCATCACTTTTCGCGCCAAAATACCAGCCATTGGAATAACAGCGCAGCATATCGCGAACACGCCCGCCCAACAGCTCATAGACTGGCACATTCAGCGCCCGCGCCTTGATGTCTATAAGCGCCTGTTCCACAGCGCTTAGACCTGCGAAAAAGAACGGACCGCCGCCTTTTGCCCAGAAGCTGGTATCGTAAATTTCTGTCCAGATGCGCTCTGTCGGCATTGGGTCAATGCCGCCTGACAGGTGTTTCTGAACCATCTCCTGGATCATTGGGGCCGCTGTGGCGCTTCCCAGGCCATAGGCAACGCCTGCCTCACCCAATCCGGTGATGCCGGAATCAGTTGTCAGTTCCAATAGAACCGGGCTCAGCCCACCACTGTTGAATTGCCAGATACGCGCTTTTGTCAGTTTCATTCTTTTACCTTCAATGGTTGGCCTGTTGGCATCAGATAGCCCGGCTGATCCGGTTCGCTTCCAGGATTGCGGCATAGATATCCCGCGATGATACGGCGTCCCCGATGCGGAACAAATCAAACCCCGCCGCGTCNCTTTGGGGATTTGGCATTCGGACAGCGGCAAGGTCTTCCGGGTCATGCACCCCGGAATTTCTGGATTCGTCGCGCAAATCCTGGAATACGGAATCAACCGGGATGGTGCCATGGTCCAGGATAAGGCGATCACATTCTATGACACTTTCAGCCTCTGTCAGCTCATTCTGGAAAGTCGCTGCAATGCGATTACCGCGCTTTTCCGTTGCGATCAGCCGCTGATCGGGAATGATTTTCACACCGGCGGTATACAGGCTTTTCATGATATGGGGGCGTTCCAGATAGCTCATCTCTTTGCCCAATTGCTCGTCGGGGGTCACGACCGTCAACCGTTGTCCTGATTCAGCCAGCATTTCCGCGACGCTGGCCCCGGTAATGGTGCCCAGGGCATCATATAACAGGATATCGCCTGATCCCTCTCGTGTATCTTCCAACAGGTCCCAAACGGTTTCAGGCGGTACGCCCGCTTTGACAGCATCTTCCATGGCATCTGGTATGCCGCCTGTGGCCACAATCACGACATCAGGATCCGTTGCGCGGATATCTTCGGCTTCTGCGAAGGTGTTGTAGTGAATTTCAACGCCCAGCTTTTCCAATTCCGAAACGCGCCAGTCGATGATGCCGATCAGGTCGCGACGGCGCGGTGCGCGTGTCGCCAACAGTAATTGTCCCCCCGCTTTCGCGCCTGCTTCGAACACCGTCACCCTATGGCCCCGTGCGGCGGCGACGCGGGCGGCTTCCAGGCCGCCTGGGCCTGCGCCGATTACGGTCACGCGACGGGGCGTTTCCGTTGGCGTCAGGTCGATTGGCATGATGGTTTCATTGCCAATAGAGGGATTGTGGATGCACCGCCGATGCCAGGAGCAATAGGTCGCCCCGACACAGGGGCGAATGCGGTCTTCCTGCCCTGCAGCCAGTTTTTTGCCAATCTGGGGGTCGGCGATATGGGCCCGGGTCATGCCAACCATATCCAGCAACCCGTCTGTGATGGCATAGCGGGCGGTTGCCATATCGTTGATCCGCGCGGCATGGAAGATTGGCTTGGACAGCATGCCCTTCATCGCGGCCACATGGCGCAATTGCGGCGCCAGTCCGACATGCATGCCCGGCATATAGTTTGCCAATCCTAAATGTGTATCAATCCGCCCGAAGGTCAGGTTAAAGAAGTCCACCAATCCACTGCGGTCATATAATTGCGCAATTTCAGCGTAATCGGCAGATGTCATTCCCTCTTCCCGACCTTCACCAACCGCCATGCGCAGGCCGACGGGATAATCATCGCCAACCTGTCGGCGTACTTCTTCCAGGGCCATAATGCCAAAGCGGCATCGGTTCTCCAGCGATCCGCCGAACTCATCTTCCCGCTTGTTGATTTCCGGCGACCAGAATTGGCCGATCAGATGGTTGTGCACATGCAGCTCCAGACCATCCAGCCCGCCCTCTTTACAGCGTCGGGCGGCCTGACCAAAGTCATGNACCACNCGCTGGATATCCGCATGGTCCATCGCGCGGGTGAAGCCCCGGTGGGACGGTTCGCGAAAGCGGGACGGGGCGATTGTTGGCAGCCAGCGATCGGCGCGCCAGTGGCTGCGCCCCCCCAGATGCGTTAATTGACACATGACTGCTGCGCCGTGCCTATGGACCCGCGTGGCCATACCCTCCAAGAATGGAATGACCGCATCCGTGCCCAGATTCAACTGGTTAAAAACCGATCCGGAATCCGGCGATACGTTGGAAGATCCGCCAAACATCGTCAGCCCGATACCGCCGCGGGCCTTTTCTTCGTGATAGGCCTGATAAGCATCGGCGGGCATGCCGTCCTTGCCATACCCGATTGCGTGGCTGGTGCTCATGATGCGATTGCGAAAAACAAGCTGCTTTAACTGAAAGGGCTGCAGCAGCGGATCCTGATTGGCGTCCAAGGAACGTCTCCATGGCTGAAGGATAGAGGGGATGGATGGCATTATGATTCTAATTCGAGGCTGAGCGTCCTGCAGGATGCGGATTGCTGCTACGCCCGTATTGGACATTATATATGCCTAAAATAGACAAGGCTGTCCATTTTGTGCTGCTTCTGGTGACGGGCTGCCGCTTATGGACCGGCCATGTTGCATAAGGGTCCATCCGCGTGAAGAATGGTCGGGAAGCCGCCCAATATGATCAGGAGATGTGATGCTGCCTCACCGTACCCCTTTGAATTGGATGCACTTGAATGCCTGATCGCGCAGGCCCGTTAAGTGGCGTTAAGATTGTCGAACTGACAGGCATTGGTCCGGTCCCCTATGCCGCGATGATTATGGCGGATTTGGGGGCCGAGGTTATCCGCATTGATCGACCGGGAGGGTATCCTGCCCCAGACCCCTCCCTGGATTTTGCCGCCATGGATCGGGCATCAATTTTTTATCGCTCGCGGCCCATGATCCGGGTGGATTTGAAAAGTCAGGCCGGCAAGGATCTTGTGATGCGCCTGATCGGTACAGCCGATGCGGTGATAGAGGGATACCGTCCCGGAACGATGGAGCGTCTGGGGCTGGGCCCGGAACCGTGCCATGCGCTGAATCCGGCGCTGGCCTATATCCGTGTGACGGGTTGGGGGCAATCGGGCCCAATGGCCCGGATGGCCGGGCATGACATGAACTATATCGGCGTGTCTGGCGCGCTATCCCTGTTTGCGCGCGATGGTGCGCCGGTACAGGGCATTCCACCCCTGATCGGGGATATGGCCGGTGGGGCGCTGTTTGCGGTGATTGGCTGTCTGTCGGCGGTTCTGCATGCCCGCAGCACGGGGCAGGGTCAGGTCGTGGACGTCAATATTGTCGATGGATCGGCCAATCTGTTTACGTTGCTGTCGGCCCTGGCGGCGATGGGACTGCATGATATCCAGGCGGGGGGAAATGTGCTGGATGGCGGTCGGCATTATTACCGGACCTATATCTGTGCCGATGGTGCCCCCCTTGCGGTGGGGGCTATCGAACCGGCCTTCCGTAAAATCCTGCTGGAGCGACTGGATCTTGCCCAAGACCCCAGATTTTTGTCCGGCACCGCTGATGACGAAGCGTATTGTACCGCCATCCTGTCTGCCCGATTTGCCAGTCAGAACAGGGCCTATTGGATCGATCTGTTTGATGGAAGCGATGGCTGTGTGACACCGGTTCTGACCCTGGATGAAGCCCCGTCACAGGCACATAACGCAGCCCGCAAGGTTTTTTGCGAAGTAGATGGTGTTGTCCAATCCTCACCGGCCCCCCGCTTTGATCAAACGCCAGGCGCGATTTCTATAAGCCCGGCAGCAGCCAGCATCAGTGATCCTGTCGCCTTGCGCAGTTGGGGTGTTTCGGAAGAGGAGATTGAAACCCTGATAGAGCAGGACATCCTTATTCGCGGCGCTTAGGGGGGATTGCCCAGGCTGAACCAAAGGGATCTAGGCCGTGTTTTTGGGCAAAGGGTAAGTTTCTATATTATAGCGCATTTTGGCAATCAGGCTTTCCAGAAGGGCCTTTTCCGAGCCGGACAGACCGATCAAGGCGCGTTCCGAATGGGAAAGAGTGATTTTTTGCACAATATCATATTTCTCCCGGCCTTCCTCCGTCATGGAAATGGAACGCACGCGGCCGTCTTCGTCGATGCGATCACGTCGCACCAGACCATCTTCCTCCATCCGCGAGATCAGGCGGCTGACAGTGGATTGTTCGATCATGGCATATTCAACCAATTCATTGATTGAGGCGGTCTCATTCACATCCAGCACCGCCAGGATGCGCCAGTTGGAAATCGTCAGGCCAAGCTTGCGCAAATCCTGATTCAGCAATTGATTGAGACGGAATGTCAGACAATTCATCAAATAGGGGAGAATCCGCTCCAGAACGATGTCGGGCTTTTGCGGTATGGTACCTGGCAGGGATATATCCGACTCTGTCTTAATGGTCATAGGGCAAGCAATCCTGACTGAATGCGGTGGTGTCAATCACACCGCCTTTGGCTTTCATTTGCAAGGCGGATGGACAATCATACTTTTCTAGGCACTCGCCGCTTTCGGCGTATCATCGATGAAGGAATGGATTGTTGCCAGAGCCCCGTCCAGGGCCTCCCCCTTTTCATCCAATAGGGCCGCTTCCCGCAGGCGACGCAGCCAATCTGCGGCATCTGACCGCCCTGCGACAAGGTCGCCCCCTGCCAGGACACGGTCAAATTTGGACAGGCCACGGATGTGGGTATCGCTGTATCCTTTGACCAGCCGTCGGCATAGAACGATTTCTACCGCCAGGGCGTAATCTGTGGTCAGGGTCTTCTGCGCGCGGGCTTGCCATTCCAGCCAATGGGCTTGTTCGATATGGTGGCGCAGCAGCGAACGCCGCCAGCGACGCAAACCGGATACCAGATACAGGCTTAGAAACGGCAGAATGGCATCGGTGCGCACCCGCCGTCCCCGATTGACCATGCGGTCCAACAGCCTGACCAGCTTGGGGCGTGATTCGACAAAGCGACCGATCCTGTGCGGCATCAGACCACAGAATTCCGTTGCGCGGGGATGCATGAATTCAGTGATTTGCATTACTGTTTCTGCATCGACATCCATTTCCCGGCGGACCCGCTGAAACCGGGTTCCACGGGTTTTTAAATCGGCGACCCGGATAACATCGTCATAGGCCATTGCATTGGCCAGATATTTCGCCAGTTCTTTTGTATAGCGGAAGTGCCGGGTCTCTCCTCCCGCTTGGCGATCTGCGATTGCCGCCTGTTCCAGGTGATCCAGATATTCTCCGCCATAGGCCAGATCCTGAAAATCAATGACCTTATTCAGTCCCCGCGCGGCAATTTCCTGGGCCGGTTGCGGTAGGGATTGAATACGTTTTACCAGTAAATTGTATTTATCGACTAGAACCTTTGGACCGGCAAGGTCCGTGGGCACGGTGATGCTGTCTGTCGGGGCGATCTGGTCGGTATTTTGGGCGGGTTCCTGGGTTTTGGCCTGATCCAGGGCACGGTCAAAGGCTTTCAGACTGGCAGAAACGCCACGGCCAGAGGCGCGGATGGTTTCGCGATAGCTCTCTGCGGGAAAGGGCAGGGCCCCGGACCCCGCCAATGCGCCCAGCAGGCAGGACGAAATATGGCTTTTCGTTTCTGTCGCGATCTTATCCATGGCAAAGCAGATAAAGGCCTTGGCAGCTTCCTGCCCTGCAGCCAGAACAACAGCACTATCGGCGCGGCCGTCACCGGGGACGATTTTCTCAGAAACAGCGAACATGCGGTGGCTGGACGAAATCAGTGTGGTGCGGTCCGCCGTCACCAGGCCCCGATTGATGGCGCGGCCGGCTTCCATGATTTCTGCGGCAATCAGGATATCGACATCGCCGGGGGCAGGCATCAGGGCAAAGACCGGATCGCGGTCCGATGCCGCCATCATTTCCACATAGTAAATGGTTGCGCCGGTGCGCTGAGCCACGCCAGGAACGGAGGTCGCCTGGGCGCGATAGCCATTCCGCTCCGCCACATCAACAATCCAGTCAGACAGCACGCCCCCGCCCTGACCGCCAACCGCCAGGATCGCCAGCTTAATGATATTCTTTGTCTGATCCTGACCGGCGACGGCTTGAAAGGTGTTTTCAGAAGTGCTCATCACGCGGCCTCTCCAAAGGTCAGTCGGTTCTTCGCGCGCCGGTTTTGCAATGCCCCAATGATCCGTTGACTGAACCGCGCCATGGCCCGTTCAAAGCGCCCTGAATTATGAACAATATCGGCGCGATAGAAGGATGGGCACAGGACGGCAGCATCGGCCACTTCCCCGCAATTCCCGCATCCCACACAGGATTCATCGATGCTGGCGACTGGATCATCCCGTAACGGATCCTCCAGGCTTTTCATGCCAAGGGACGGACAACCGGACAGGCGCATGCAGGCATGGTCGCCCGTGCACACATCCTCATCCACCCCAAAGCGTGGTTTCACAACCCGTTTGCCATCCCCTATGGCTTTCGCCTGGATGGGGCGTTCGCGGCGCTGTTTGTTCAGCATGCATTCAGACGATGCAACGATAACCTTGGGTCCGGTCTCCGTCGTTGTCAGGGCCTCTTTCAGGGTGTCGCGGACTTTCGTGACATCATAGGTCCGGTCGATCTGGCGCACCCATTTCACCCCAACGCCTTTCAGCGCGTCTGCAATGGGATGCTGCGTCGATTTGGTGGGATTATCGGCGCGCGACGACAGAATGTCCTGCCCACCAGTTGCGGCAGAGTAATAGTTATCAACGATCATGATAACGTTGTCGGATTTGTTATAGACCGCATTGCCAATGCTGGACGTCAGCCCATTATGCCAGAATCCGCCATCGCCGATGATCGAAATCGCGCGCTTGTCGCCCCCCCCATCAAAGGCCCCGTTAGAGGCTGGTCCCAGACCAAAGCCCATTGTTGTGCCGCCAATTTCAAATGGGGGCATGATGGAAAACAGGTGACACCCGATATCAGCAGCGATCTGGTGCGGGCCGGTTTCCTGTTCGACCAGTTTCATCGCGGCAAAAATCGGGCGCTCCGGGCAACCCGTGCAAAATCCAGGGGGCCGCGCGGGAACCGTTTTCACCAAATCATCAAAGGTCTTATCTTCGACAGGTTTGTTCGGTGCACGATGGCGCGCGGGCAACAGGGCGGGATCAGCATCGCGCAGGAAATTCGTGATGCCATCCACCATTACTGCGCCGGTATATTCGCCAGCAGGGGGCAGATAATCTTTGCCGGACAGCGAGACCTTGTGGCGTGCCTTGTACAGCATTGCGCCAAAGGCCTGTTCGATATAATTCGGCTGACCTTCTTCAACCAGCAGAACCGATTCCTTCCCCTGACAGAATTCCAGGAATTCTGAATCTATTAGGGGATAGGTAACATTCAGCACATATAACGGAATCGCGCTGTCGCCATGCACATTGGCCAGGCCCAGACGCTGCAAGGCCCGAATGACGGTATTATACATACCGCCCTGCAGGATGATCCCCGTCTTGCCGGTCTTGGGGCCGAATATTTCATTCATTTTGCGATCACGGATGAAATTCACGGCGGCAGGCCAGCGTGTCTTTACTTTTTCCTGCTCGTGGGTAAAGGCGGCGGGTGGCAGAACGATGCGGTCCGTCTTGCGCTGTGGGTTCTTTAAGGCATCGCGGACGGTCAGCGGGGGTGCCTTGTTGTCTTTCGCTGTGAAGACGCCATGCACATGACAGGCGCGAATGCGCACTTCCAGCATGACAGGGGTGTTGCTGGCCTCTGACAATTCAAAGCCATCCTGCACGGCCTTGACCAGGCTGGGAAGATTTGGGCGCGGATCCAGCAGCCATATCTGGGACTTCATGGCAAAGGCGTGGCTGCGTTCCTGCATGATGGAGGAACCTTCACCATAGTCTTCCCCAACGATGACCAGCGCACCGCCTGTCACCCCACCGGAGGCCAGATTGGCCAGCGCGTCAGACGCGACATTGGTGCCAACGGTGGATTTGAAGGCAACCGCGCCGCGAATGGGATAATGGACAGACGCCGCAAGCATTGCCGCAGCGGAGGCTTCAGTCGCATTCGCTTCATACCGGACGCCCAATTCCCCCAGGATTTCCTGCGCGTCGGCCAGAACGTCCATCAGGTGTGAAATCGGTGCGCCCTGATAGCCGCCAACATAGCCGACACCGGATTCCAACAGCGCCTTGGTGATTGCCAGAATGCCTTCACCCCGAAATTCTTCACCAGCGCCGATCTTCAGCTGTTGGACTTCTTTCTTGAATGATCTTTCGGCCATGGCGTGAACTCCTTCGACAGACGTCTATTTACTGATCAATGCTGGCAACCATGTTCCCAATGCGGGGATTGCGACGACCAGTGTGAGAACGAACAGCTTGATGACCAGAAATGGGGCGACAGCCGCATAGATCTGTTTCATGCGGACAGTGCTGGGTGCCACACCCCGCATGACAAACAACAGCAGACCAAAAGGCGGTGTCAGCAATGCGATTTCCATGGTCAGCAGATAGACAACCCCCAGCACCAATTCATCAATGCCCATCGCGCGGGCCAGCGGGACGAAAATAGGGATCGTCACCATCAGCATGCTAACCTGATCGATAAAGCAGCCCAGGAACAACAGCAGCAGAATCATGCCAATCAGCACCTGCAATGCCGTTAAGTCCCAGCCATTGATCAAATTGATCAGGCCGCTTGTTGCCCCGCTGAAGGACAGGATCTGACTGAAGGTCTGGCTGGCGGCGATGATGAACATGATCATAACCGTCAGCTTTACTGTTTCCATCAAGGCGGCCCCCAGATTGGCCAGGCTTAGGGCCCGATAGGCCATGCTGGCCAATACAGCCGCCAGACATCCCAGGGCCGCCGCATCGGTGGGGGAGGCAATGCCGATCAACAGACTGCCGATTACCACACAGAAAATGCCAGACAGGGGCAGAACATAAATGCAGAAGGGTTTCCAGCGCTCCCACAGGGTCATGGCGGGCGGCTGTATTGGCCAGCATGGCC
>NZSA01000049.1 GCA_002696645.1 Rhodospirillales bacterium
GGGGTCTAGGGCGGCAGGCTCGATTTGTGCTTGTGGCCCTGGATACCCGCCTGCGCGAGTATGACGGGGATGCAGGGTCCCATTCTCATCCTGAGGTGCGCACATGTCGCCACCTTCGTCACCCCGGACTTGATCCGGGGTCCAGAGCGGCACGCACGATTGGTGCTTGTGGCCCTGGATAACCGCCTGCGCGAATATGACGGGGCGTGAGGTTTCACCCTCATCCTGAGGAGGCGCGATAGCGCCGTCTCGAAGGAGGGGCTGTAAGTCCGGTGCTTCCAGCGGGCTCCCTCTTCGAGACGCTACGCTCCTCAGGGTGAGGGCGCGTTTGTGTGATACATCGTCACCCCGGACGTGATCCGGGGTCCAGGGCGGCAGGCGCGATTGATGCGTGTGGCCCTGGATACCCGCCTGCGAGGATATGGCGGGGGGTGCTTGCAGAAAGGCACCCTTCGAGGCGCTGCGCTCCTCAGCATTACCATTTTTTAAAGATCAACCGCCCAGGAACAGCAAACGGGGTTTGCGGAGTCTTATCCGTCAACCCGACTTCAAATTCCCAATCGCGGCGTCTCGTTCAAAGAGGTACAGCAACAGCCGCAAATTCTTGCCGCGCGGGCCGTTGAGGTCGGGGTCTGTTTCCAGGATCAGGCGGGCATCGTCATGGGCGACGCGCATCAGGTCGCCATGCAGGGCGATATCGGCCAAGCGGAATTCTGGCAGGCCGCTTTGCTTGGTGCCCAGGATTTCGCCGGCCCCGCGCAATTCCAGGTCTTTTTCAGCGATCACAAAGCCATCGTCGGTTTCGGACAGGGTGCGCAGGCGCTCTTTCGCGGTTTCGGTCATGTGTTCTGCGCGCAATAAAATACAGGTGGAGGCCGCATCACCCCGCCCGATGCGCCCGCGTAATTGATGTAATTGTGCCAGGCCGAAGCGTTCCGCCTGCTCGATGATCATGACAGAGGCGGCAGGTACGTTTACGCCGACTTCAATCACTGTGGTTGCCACCAGAATATCAGCGGGCCCCTCAATAAACCGCGCCATGGCGGCGTCTTTCTCTTTGCCTTTCATACGGCCATGCACCAGCGATACGCGGGTTTCCCCAAAACTGTGGCACAGATCGGCATAGCGCCCTTCGGCATTGGCCAAATCACTGGTTTCGGATTCTTCGACCAGGGGGCAGACCCAATAGACCTTGGCCCCTTCCGCCAGTTTCCGGCGCAACCCGTCGACGACATCGGGCAGACGATTGTTTGCAATGACAACGGTTTTGATGGGAATGCGCCCTGGCGGCTTATCGGTCAGGCGCGACGAATCCAGGTCGCCATAGGCGGTCATGGTCAGGGTGCGGGGGATTGGGGTTGCCGTCATCACCAGCATGTCGGTCCGAATTCCCTTACCCCCCAATGTCAGGCGTTGATGCACGCCGAAGCGATGCTGTTCATCGATCACCGCCAGTTTCAGGTCGCGAAAGGCAACTTCGTCCTGAAACAGCGCATGGGTGCCGATTGCCAGAGCGGCGCGTCCCTCTGCAATGGCCGCCAGAATCTCTTTCCGGACAGCGCCCTTATCCCGCCCGGTCAAGACGAAGCATTTCAGGCCCAGCTTGGCAACAATCGTCGCAATCGTTTCAAAATGCTGTCGCGCCAGGATTTCAGTGGGGGCCATCAGGGCGGCCTGACCACCGCATTCCACGGCGTTCAACATTGCCATCAAGGCGACGACGGTCTTGCCGCTGCCAACATCCCCTTGCAACAGGCGCAGCATGCGTTGGGGTGATTCCATATCCGCAAAAATTTCTGACAGGGCGGTTTCCTGGCTTAAAGTCAGGGTGAAGGGCAGGGCCTTTCGGGCGGCCTCTCGCAGGGTTCCATCGCCTTTTAGAGATTGACCACCCTGACGTTTTGCATTGCGCCGTACGACCGTCAGGGCCAATTGATTCGCCAGTAATTCATCATAGGCCAGCCGTTGACGCATCTTGGCAAGCGGGGACAGATCGCCGCTGCTGCCGGGCATATGCGCCTGCATCAGGGCGTCGCGCCAGGACAGCCAGCCTTCACGTTTGCGATGTTCCGCATTCAGCCATTCGGGCAGGTCCGGCGCGCGGCTGAGTGCTGCTGCTATTGCTTTGGAAAGTACCTTTGGCGTGATTCCGGCGGTCAGCGGATAGACAGGTTCAATGTCTGGGATTTCATCGGCCTTATCCAGCGGTTGGATATGATCGGGATGGGCCATTTGTTTGATCCCCTGATACAGGTCCAACCGCCCGGAAATCAGGCGTTCCTCTCCCTGTGGCAGGATTTGTTCCAGATATTTCTTATCACCGCGAAAGAAGGTCAGGATCAGGGGCCCGGTCACATCCGAACAGTGAATGCGATAGGGGCGGCGCTTGTCGGACGGGGCTTCGTGTTTGCCGACATGCACCTGCAAGGTAACAATTTTTCCCGGTTGTGCGTCTGCGACGGAGGGCCGGTCGCGCCGGTCGATTACTTCGCGGGGCAGATGCCATAACAGGTCCACGACATGCGGTCCCGCCGCTTTTTCCAACAGCAGGGCGATGCGCGGGCCAACGCCTTTCAGGCTGTTTAGCGTCGCAAAAAGGGGGAATAGAATTTCCGGGCGCATACCGATCAACTTTAGAAACGGACTTTATCCATGCAGTCTATCGCCTTAGTCGCCCCGCGAAAACAGCGCTGAGGAACAAAATTTCTGTGCCGGGGTTTGCCGTGATCGCATTAGGGCTGTAAAAGCCTCAGCCATGCGCTAAGTCCTATCGGGCTGACCGCAGCCAAACCGTTGTCCAAGAGTTGGGACCTTGCCATGCTTTCCATGAATGATAACAAAATTCCCGCTGATATCCGCCGCAAGAAATTGCGGTTTCGCGCCTGGCATCGCGGGATGAAGGAAATGGATATCATCCTGGGAAACTTTGCGGATAAACGCCTGGATCAATATCAGGATGAGCAATTGGATGTGTTCGAAGCGCTGCTGCACATCCCCGATCAGGTCTTCTATTCCATGCTGGTGCATGGGGCTGAAATTCCGCCACAGGTTAATGGTCCTATTTTCCAGGATATTTTTCAATTCGCCAAAGATCCATTGGGGTCCCCTTGATATCATTTCGTCCCTTCCTGGAGGGGCTGGGCAAGACGGAGATTGCGGGCGCGCCGGAAGGTGTCGATACGCTGATCCTGGCCCAGGCCGCCACTGAATTTGAAAAGCCGATCCTGGTTGTGATGCGGGATGAGACCCGTATGCGGGCGGCTGCGGATCGACTGAGCTTTATTGCACCGGACCTGCCGCAAATTCTGCTGCCTGCCTGGGATTGCCTGCCATATGATCGGGTATCGCCCAATGCACAAAGCGTTGCGGGGCGGCTGGAGGCCCTGTCCGCTCTGGCGGCAGGGAGACAGGGGGCAACGGTTGTTCTGACCACAATTGCGTCTGTCTTACAGAAGGTCCCGCCTGCAAAATCCTTCCGGGACGCCACCCTGGTGGCAAAACCGGGCACCCGATTTCCGGTTGAGACGATGCAGGCCTTTTACGAACGCAACGGCTATCGCCGCGCAACGACGGTTCGCGAACCCGGTGAATATGCGATCCGGGGCGGGATTGTGGATGTCTTCCCACCGGGAGAGGCTGATCCGCTGCGCCTTGATTTCTTTGGGGATGAGTTAGAGACGATCCGTCGGTTCGATGCCATGAATCAACGCACATTGGGCGAGGCGACCCAGATGATTCTGCGCCCGGTCAGCGAAATCATGCTGGACCGGGAGCATATTGATCGCTTTCGCCAGGCCTATCGCATGTTGTTTGGCGGCGATGCCAGTGGCGATCTGATGTTCGATGCAGTGAGCGAAGGGCGCAGGTCCCCCGGCGTCGAACATTGGCTGCCACTGTTCCACGATCATATGGAGACCATTCCGGACTGGCTGCCCGATTCCCCGATATTTCTGGATGCCCAGGGGGAAGAGGCAATCGAGGCGCGGATTGAGACGATTCGCGATCACTATGCCGCGCGCAAGGAAGAGGAATCCATCCGATCCAAGCGCCGCAGCCCGGATGAGGAGGGGGCGGCCCCCTATAAGCCGATCCCGCCAGATATGCTGTATTTCACACAGCATGGCTGGGGGGAGCGGTTGGGTCTGGCACAGGTTTTTACCTTCAATCCCTACCCGAAACCGGATACCGGGCAGGAGGCAACGCTGGATGCCGCTGGCAAAAGGGTGCCGGATTTTGCCGTTGCCCGAAAATCGCCCGATATCGATTTGTTTGAGGCTGTCGCCCAACGTATTGCCGAGGCGACAACAAAGCGCACCCTGATTGCAGCATCGGGGGAGGGCGCGCGGGAACGCCTGAAACTGTTGATCCGCGAAGGGGGCGTTGCCGACCTGAGTGATGCGAAAAGCTGGTCGGATTTAGAAACTCTGTCCCCTGGAAAGGCCGCGATTGGCTTGATGCCACTGGATGCGGGCTTTGAAACGGATACGGTTCAGGTGCTCAGCGAACCTGATATTCTGGGGGAACGTCTGGCCCGTCCGGCCCGCCGCCGCCGTAAGGGGGAGGAATTCATCTCCGAGCTGTCGGCCATTGAGGCCGGGGATCTGGTCGTCCATGTCGAACATGGCATCGGGCGTTATGACGGGCTGGAGACGCTGCGTGTTGATGGCGCGCCCCATGATTGCCTGCGCATTCTGTATGCGGGCGATGATCGTCTGTTCCTGCCGGTCGAGAATCTGGAAGTGCTGTCGCGCTATGGCTCAGAGGATTCAGGTGTTCAATTGGACAAGCTGGGCGGGGCCGCCTGGCAGGCCCGCAAGGCGCGGCTGAAGGAACGGGTTCGGGAAATCGCCGAGTCGCTGATGAAGATCGCGGCGGAGCGGGCCTTGCGCAAGGGCGATCCTGTTGTCCCGCAGGAAGGGGCGTATGATGAGTTCTGTGCGCGCTTCCCCTTCACCGAAACCGAAGACCAGTTGCGCGCCATTCAGGATGTGTTTGAGGATCTGGGGTCCGGCAAGCCAATGGATCGGCTGGTCTGTGGGGATGTCGGGTTTGGCAAAACAGAGGTCGGGCTGCGTGCCGCCTTCCTGGTCGCCCTGTCCGGCAAACAGGTCGCTGTCGTCGTCCCCACGACCCTTTTGGCCCGTCAGCATTTCCGCAATTTCAAAGAACGCTTTGAAGGATTGCCGGTACGGGTGCGCCAATTGTCCCGCCTTGTGACGGGAAAAGAGGCGGAGGGCGTAAAGGAAGGTCTGGCCGATGGCACAATCGATATTGTCGTTGGCACCCATGCCCTGTTGGCGAAATCCATCAAAATCCGTGATCTGGGCCTGTTGATCGTTGATGAGGAACAGCATTTCGGCGTTCAGCAGAAGGAACGCATGAAGCAATTGCGCGCCAATGTTCATGTGCTGACACTGACCGCGACGCCAATCCCGCGGACCTTGCAGATGGCCCTGGCCGGGGTGCGCGAGATGTCGATCATCGCCAGCCCACCGGTGGATCGCCTGGCGGTTCGAACCTTCGTTCTGCCCTATGATCCCGTTGTCCTGAGGGAAGCCATCCGCAGAGAACGATATCGCGGCGGTCAGATATTCCATGTCTGCCCAAGGCTGGCCGATATGGACCGTGTGCGGGAGCGTATTCGCGAATTATCACCTGATTCCAATGTCGCTATGGCTCATGGCCGCATGGCCGCGCGCGAATTGGAAGAGGTCATGACAGACTTCGTTGGCGGGAAATATGATATCCTGCTGTCCACCAATATCGTGGAAAGCGGCCTGGACATTCCCAATGCCAACACGATGATCATTCACCGGGCCGATATGTTTGGATTGGCTCAGTTGTATCAATTGCGCGGGCGCATCGGGCGCGGCAAACAGCGGGCTTATTGCTATCTGACCCTGCCGCCGGGCAAGGTCCTGACCGAAACCGCCCGCAAGCGCCTGGATGTTATGCAAACGCTGGACAGTCTGGGGGCGGGCTTCACATTGGCCAGTCATGACCTGGATATTCGTGGCGCCGGTAATCTGGTGGGCGAAGAACAATCCGGCCATATCAAGGAAGTCGGGGTGGAACTGTACCAGCGGATGCTGGAAGAGGCCGTCGCCGCCGCCCGCGATCATGTCGCTGCAGAAGAGATTGAAGAAACCTGGACACCGACCATCAATGTCGGAATCGCCGTGCTGATCCCAGAGAAATATGTGCCGGACCTGTCGGTGCGCCTGGGCCTGTATCGCCGACTGTCCGATTTGAAGGATTCGCGGGAAATTGATCGCTTTGCTGTCGAGATGGTGGACCGCTTTGGTCCCATGCCGGAGGAAGTTGCCAATCTGTTGCAGATTGTGGCGATAAAGCAGGCGTGTAAGGCGGCGGGAATTTCAAAGGTGGATGCCGGGCCAAAAGGCGCACTGATTTCGTTCCGCAATGATGATTTTGCCAATCCCGGTGGCCTGATCGGCTTTATTCAGAAGATGGCGGGGGTAGCGAAATTGCGGCCGGACCATAAAATGGTGATCATGCGGGCGTGGAGTGATTCTGAAAGGCGTCTGTCAGGTGTGCGCAAGATTGCGGAAGCGTTGGCCCGCGTCGTCGCCTAGCCCTAGTCTGGAAACTGCGGGCTGTCTTTCGCGGTGAAGGCACAGCGGCGCAGGACATCCCAATAGGTGCTGAACCAATGACCCTGTGTCTTGGCAATCCAATAGTCCCGATTGCGATAATAGGTGCCAGGGATCTCGTACCAGGGCAGGGATGGGTGCGTGTGGTGAACGATATGGAAATTATTGTTCAGGAATAACAACTGCATCATCGGGCCGGATTCTACGATGGCACAGCGCGCATCCTGATTGTCGGCTGGCCGGTGTTCCGTGAAGGATCGCACTGTACCCAGGGCCAAACCACCATAAAGGCCAAGCGCCACCTGCCAGACCGGCAGGGCACAGATATCAAACAGCCAATAGGCCAGGGCCAGATTGTTGATTATCAGGATGATCCATGCCCCGATATAGCGGGTATCCCCAGAGGCAAAGCGGCGGATTTCCGACAACCAGAAACGGCTGACCATAACGATGGGACCAATCACCATGCGCCCGATCAGGCTGTTATTGGCGCGCAATAAGGCCTGCATGAAACCGGGCGTCCGCGCCCATTGTTCCGGCGCGATGTAATAGCTTTCCGGATCCAAATTCGGGTGGCTCAGATGATCCGTCTCATGATGCGCAATATGGCTGTCGCGATAGATTTCATAGGGCATCCATGCGATCAGATTGGGCAGAATCAACAAACGGTTGATAAGGTTGCTGCGGGTCGGGTGACCGTGCAGCACTTCATGCATCAAATGACCATTCCAACAGATCAGATAGGCCAAGGCTGGAATTGTGATCCACGGGCTGATTTGAGTCCAGAAGGCTGTTACCGCAAAGAAACCACCATAAACGCCACCCCAGACCAACCATGTTGGCCATTCTGCCAGGGTTGAGCGACCACGGGATTGAACCGGGCTGGGGGCGAGATTTGGAGGGGTTCCTGCCAGGGAGGCCATATACATCCTTGTGCGTGTTGTTGAACTTGTGCGTGTTGTTGAAGCCGAAAGGAATTGTGCAGTGCGGGAACACAGTCTCGTGATTTTCATGTTTTGAAAACGATATACTTGTCATCAATATAGAGCGTATGTTTATATTTACTGGTTAATGGTGATTTTTATAAACAAAGGTATATATGTATAAAGCAACCGATTATCTGACCGGGCGTAACCTGGATCGGCGAGAAACGGTGTCTTCTTTCCGCAAGCGTCTGGAAAGCGCGATGGCGGATGTCGGGATTAATCAGTCGGGTCTGGCCCGCGCGATCGGGGTGGATCGATCCACCCTGTCGCAATTGCTGTCGCGCAGCGCGGACCGCCTGCCGCGCGCCGATACGGTGGCTGCCATGGCAGTTGCCCTGCAGGTCAGCACGGACTGGCTGCTGGGGCTGGCGGAAGAACCGGGACAGGGGGCGGCAATCCTGCGGGAATCCATTGAAATCGCGCGGCCCGACACCTTTGCCGGATCAGATAAATTGCTGGAACAATGGCATACCGATGCGGTGGGATATAAGGTGCGCTATGTGCCGTCCTCGCTGCCGGATCTGGTTAAAACGGATGCGGTTCTGGCCCTGGAATACGCCACCTATCAGGCGAAATCGACGGAGGAAGCGAAGTCGTCTATCCAGAACCGATTGGCCCTATCGCGCATCCCGGAAATGGAGATGGAAATTTGTCTGTCCTGGCAGGTTTTGCGCACTTTTGCGCGGGGACAGGGGGTCTGGGACGAATTTCCGAAAAGCGTTCGGTTGGAGCAATTGGAGTATATGGCGTCCTTGCTCAGTGAGCTGTATCCCCGTGTACGTCTGTTCCTGTTCGACGGGCGCAAGGTGTACGCGGTCCCCTATACGGTGTTCGGCCCCCGACGTGCGGCAATCTTTTTGGGCCAGATGTATTTCGTGTTCAATACACGCGAACATATCCGAACCCTGTCCGACCACTTCGACTCCCTGGTTCGTGCGGCCAAGGTACAAGCCCACGAAATGCCGGGTTACATCCGCAGCTTGATGGCGGAATGTGAGGAGCCTTAATACGACCTCAAACTTGACCAGTTTATGTAATTGAATTTAAATATTTTTTGGTCTGCGGGTTATCGATGTCGAAATCTAATTGGCATTTACTAGACGCGCTTTGTGTTGTACCCCTCTCTAACTTTTTGCATGTCCAAACTCTTGCCAGCATTAGAGGTTTCTAATGGATAAGGTCGCTCTATGAAAGCTCCTGATCTATGCTTGTGCGCCCCGGATTTGTGGCGCTCTAACGAATTCGGATCAGCGTTGCCGATGCAGGTACGCGGCTATCTATTTAATAAAGCAATGGTAAGAAATCAGGTGGCCCGGATTGGCTCCCTGACCGAAAAGTCTTTTGGCGATCTCGTTCAATCCATAGACGGTCATTTTGCGCTTGTTTCAATTTCTGATGAGACCGCGTTTGTCGCGGTAGACCGCGTTCGATCAATTCCGATGTTTTACGCGTGGGACGGTCATCGATGGGTCATTTCAGACAACGCCAATGCCTTAATTGACCGATTCAAATGGGGGAATGAGGATCGTAATCCGGATGCCGCGCGGGCGCTTGCAATGTCTGGATACACGATCGGAAGCGATACCTTGTATCAGCCGCTTAAGACATTAACCCCAGGGCAAGCCGTGATCCTTAAGCCTGACGGCCAGGACCATATCATCCAATATAACAGATATTCTGCGTGGGATGTTGTCGAAGTCTCCCAAGAGGATGCTTTAGAGACATTAACCCGGACCACGCTTTCCATTCTGGAAAAGCTTGCACGCTCCGTCGATGGGCGCCCAATTTTCGTTCCTCTTAGCGCTGGCCTGGACTCGCGATTGATCGTATCTGGATTGCGGCATCTGGGCGTTGAGAATGTTAAGTGCTTTTCCTATGGGATACCGGGCAATCATGAAGCCCAGGCGGGGGAGAAGATTTCCCGTGATCTTGGCTATTCCTGGCGGTTTGTTCCTTACACCATCCCTAAAATGCGCGCATTTTTTGCCTCTGAAGATCACGCAAACTATCTGCAGCATGCCGATACTGGCACTAATGTCCCTTTTGAGCAGGACCTCCCAGCCATTCGCGCGTTGGAAGAGCAGGGGTATCTTTCAAAAGACGGGGTGATCGTGAATGGCAATTCTGGAGATTTCATCTCCGGTGGGCATATTCCCAAAGTATTTGGTCATCTCGCCCCAGACGCCACCAAAGACCAGAATCTCGACCTCGTTATACAGTCGCAGATCCAAAAGCATTATCGGTTGTGGGAAGATTTGGATCAGGACGGTTTCAACGCGCAAATCCGGACGCGCCTTCAAGATCAGGCGCAAGGTCTTCCCCTAGAAACCAGAGGATTGCATGGTGTTTATGAGTTTCTTGAACTGGTAAACCGGCAAAGCAAATATGTGATTTCTGGACAGCGGATATATGACTATGCGGGGTATGATTGGCGACTGCCTCTATGGGATACGGAGTATCTTAATTTCTGGCAGGGAATGCCCTACCGGTTCAAGGCAAACCAATCACTGTATAAGGCAATGCTGTTGAAGAATAATTGGGGCAATGTGTGGGGCGACCCATCCTATCATTTCCCTCAAAAAACGGCGCCTTCATGGATCAGAGTACCGCGCTTTCTTCTTAAAGTGGCCCATGCACCGGTCGGCGCGAAACAGTGGCATAAATTTGAGAAACGGTATCTTACCTATTGGATGGAACCGCTCCAAGCACAAGCTGTTGTACCGTATTCAACAGTGGCAAAAGATCGTCGGGGTGCACGTCACATGGTGTCATGGCATACGGAGAAGTACCTGAACAAAAAGGGACTCTCCTGGAGGGGAGAGATACAGTGACGGCACCGATACGTTCCGTTCATATTGATATCGAAGGCGGTTTTGGTGGCTCCTCTCGCAGCCTTTTTGAATTGGTCAGTCGCCTTGATCGTGACAAGGTTTGTCCCCTGGTCATCTGTCGTACAAAGGGGCCAATCCAGCAGCGCTATGAAGATATCGGGATCAAGGCAATTCATGTCCCTGAGATCTATTCATTCGCGCCACGGGATCGAAACAACTGGAAGATATTCGCGGTCACGGCGCCACGACTACTGAAGCTGCGCAAGGCCGTTCAGAAAATAGTCCAGGCAACGGTCGAGCATCGGGCACAGATCGTCCATTTGAACTATGAGGGTCTGTTCTTGCTGGGCACCCAGTTGCGGCGACAGCTGGATCTTCCAATTGTTGGGCATTCCAGAACCAGAATTCCATCGAATCTATGGGGCCGTTGGGAGGCACGAACTTTGGCCGGTTTGGTCTCCCACATGTTTTATATTTCTCCAGAAGAACGCGACGCATTTTTGCGTCATGCGCACGTCTCAGGGGACGTCATTTGGAATATCGCGGCAGCCCCACCCCAAAAGCCAACATTCCCGAAAGACCCTGTAGCCGTCTACCTTGGCAATATAGATTATGAAAAAGGGGCAGATCGGCTGATCGATGTGGCAGCGGAACTGGAAAATCAAAAGGCTATGCCGCAGCTTCGCATTGCTGTCTTCGGATCGGCCCGAAGTGGAACCAATTTTCTGGAAGATCTAAGAGACCAGGTCAAGGCGCGTGGATTGACCGATAGAATTGAGTTTAAGGGACACACACCGCACCCCGAACGGGAGCTTCAGTCTGCTCTGTGTCTTTTGCGCGTATCACGGTGGAATGACCCCTGGGGCCGCGATGTTATTGAGGCGACACGCTCTGGCATTCCTGCCCTGGCGACGGGGACTACGAATGCTGTGATTGAGCATCAGAAAACGGGATATTTGTTCGCGGACTTCGATGCCTCACAGATCGCATCAACCATGATTGATTTGGCCACCAATGCGGAAAAGTGGCAGGAAATATCCGATTGCGCGACCCGCAAAGGGGAAGAGATGTTTTCCGGCAAACAACAGGTTGATCGGGTCATGAAGGTTTTCACCGCATTGACCTCTGAGGAGTCGTGACGTCGATCATTTCGACCCAAACCTGAAGTTATCCCCCGGCTTACCCCCAATAAATCCGCTTCGTTCACGACGGTTCCTCATGACAGGGGGAGAATCATTTCTACACTGTGGGTATGACAGATCATGCTCAATTCGTTCATTTGCGTGTCCATTCCGCCTATTCTCTGGCGGAGGGGGCAATCCGTGTTAAAGATTTGGTGAAGCTGTGTGCGGAGCAGAAAATGCCTGCCGTGGCGATCACCGATACCAACAATATGTTCGGCGGCCTGGAATTTGCCCAGGCAGCCTCCGCTGCGGGCGTACAGCCGATTGCAGGCGTGCAGTTGAGCCTGAGACAGGAAGAGCGGGAAGGTGCCGGAACCGGCCTGCAAGGGGGCATTCGCCCACCCCCTGACAAGATCGTGCTGCTGGCACAGGATGAGAGTGGCTATCTGAACCTGATGAAGCTGGTCAGCGCAGCGTATCTGAAAACCACGCCTGGCGAGACGCCCCAAATTGGCATCCCCGACCTGGAAGCCCATTCTCAGGGGTTAATCTTTCTGACTGGGGGGCCGGATGGGCCGGTTGGTCGTTTGCTGGGGGATGGGCAATCGGCGGCGGCTGAGGAATGCCTGATTAGATTGGCGGCAATCTTTCCAGGACGTCTGTATGTTGAAATCATGCGCCATCATCTGGTCGAAGAAGACAGGATCGAACCGGAACTGATTGATCTGGCCTATCGTCATGATTTGCCGCTGGTTGCCACAAATGACTGTTATTTCCCGAAAGAGGAAATGTTCGAGGCCCATGACGCCTTATTATGCATTGCCCAAGGGACCGTCATCACCGACCCGAACCGCCGCAAACTGACCGCCCATCACCGTCTGAAAAGTGCGGACGAAATGCGCGCCCTGTTTTCAGATCTGCCGGAAGCGGTTGATAACACGGTCATTATTGCTCAGCGTTGCGCCTATATGCCTGAAAAGATCAAGCCACTGCTGCCGGAATATACCAAGCGCGGCGATCGCACGGCGGAAGAGGCATTGCGGGACCTTTCTGTCGCAGGCCTTAAGGTCCGGCTGGAAGAGGAAGTCTTTACACTGGACATGGATGAGGCTTCGCGCATCGCTACAGCCAAACCTTATGAAGAGCGCCTGGATTTCGAACTGGGCGTGATTGGCCAGATGGGATTCCCTGGCTACTTCCTGATCGTTGCGGATTTTATCCAATGGACCAAGGCACAGGAAATACCGGTTGGGCCGGGCCGTGGGTCCGGGGCGGGGTCGGTCGTTGCCTGGGCGCTGACCATCACGGATTTGGACCCGCTGCGCTATAATCTGCTGTTCGAACGGTTCTTGAATCCCGAACGTGTCTCCATGCCTGACTTTGATATCGATTTCTGTCAGGACCGCCGCGACGAAGTGATCTCGTATGTTCAAAAGGAATATGGCGCGGACAAGGTCGCGCAGATCATAACCTTCGGTAAATTGCAGGCCCGCGCTGTGCTGCGCGATGTCGGGCGGGTGCTGCAAATGCCCTATGGTCAGGTCGACCGCATCTGTAAGTTGGTGCCGAACAATCCGGCCAATCCAGTCACCCTGAGTCAGGCAATCGAGGGGGAACCCCTGTTGCAGGCCCAGATCTATGAGGATGAGGCCGTCGCGCGGCTGGTGAAGATGGCAAAGGCCCTGGAAGGCCTGTATCGCCATGCCTCAACCCATGCTGCTGGGGTGGTGATTGGGGATCGTCCCCTGGATGAGTTGGTCGCGCTGTATCGTGATCCCCGGTCGGAAATCCCCGTCACGCAGTTCAACATGAAATATGTTGAACAGGCTGGATTGGTGAAGTTTGACTTTTTGGGCCTGAAAACCCTGACGGTCATCGACAAGGCCCGCAAGTTGATTGATCAGCGCCCAGACCGCACTGAGCCTTTGGATATCGCTAAAATCCCGCTGGATGACCCGAAAAGCTATGAAATGCTGTGCAAGGGCATCTCAACGGGCGTGTTCCAGTTGGAAAGTTCTGGCATGCGCGATGTCCTGAAAACCCTGAAGCCTGATAGGCTGGAAGATCTGATCGCCGTTGTGGCCCTGTATCGACCGGGCCCGATGGAGAATATCCCCACCTATATCCGCCGCAAGCATGGTCAGGAGAAACCGAAATATCCGCATCCGAAGCTGGAACCGGTTCTGGCCGAAACCTTTGGTATTCCGATCTATCAGGAACAGGTCATGCAGATGGCCCAGGTTCTGTCTGGCTATACGCTGGGCGGCGCTGATTTGCTGCGCCGGGCGATGGGGAAGAAGATTCAGTCGGAAATGGACGAACAGCGCGCCTTATTTGTTTCCGGCGCGAAGGAGCATTCCGATGTTGATGCCCCGAAAGCCAATGAAATCTTTGACTTGATCAATGCTTTCGCTGGATACGGGTTCAACAAGTCCCACGCCGCCGCCTATGCGCTGGTCGCCTATCAGACGGCCTGGTTGAAGGCGAATTATCCGGTTGAGTTTATGGCCGCGTCCATGACGCTGGATATGCACAATACCGATAAGCTGAATGTCTTCCGGGAAGAGATCGCGCGACTGGAAATCGGTCTGTTGCCGCCAGATGTGAACAAATCAGCCGTCGATTTCTCTGTGGAAACAACAGAGGAGGGGGTGCGTTGCGTGCGTTATGCCCTGGCGGCGTTGAAAAACGTTGGGGCTGGCGCAATGGAAGGGGTCATTCGCGCCCGGGAAGAGGGCGGGCCGTTCAAGGATGTCTTTGATTTCGCGGAACGGGTAGAACCCAAGGCGCTGAACAAGCGGTCCGTTGAAAACCTGATCAAGGCGGGGGCTTTTGACAGTCTGGATGGCAATCGCCGTCGGCTCGTCGAGAGCTTGGAGAGTGTATTGGGTCATGGATCGGCGGTGCAGGCCGATAAAGTCAGCGCCCAGGCGGGATTGTTTGGCGGTGAAATGACCACCATAAACCGCCCGAAACTATCCAACGTGCCGGAATGGGGTCCTACAGAGAAGCTGGCCTTTGAACTGGACGCGATTGGCTTTTACATGTCGTCCCACCCTTTGGAAGCCTATGCTGCGACATTTGGTAAACTGGGGATCAGCCAATGGGCGGATGTTCAGGCTGGCCGGGTGCGTGTTTCTCAAGGGGTGAAGCTGGCAGGTTTGGTGGGTGCGAAACGGATTATGACGACCAAGCGCGGCTCCAAAATGGCTTTTGTCAGCATGTCTGACGCCAGCGGTAACTTTGAAGTCACGATGTTCCAGGAAACCTTGGGCACAGCGCGGGAGTTGCTGGATTCTGGCCAGCCCCTGATGGTCACGGTGAATATCGATAAAAAGGGGGAGGGCGCGGATGCTGAATTGCGCCTGACCGCCAGTTCCGTCAAATCCCTGGACGAGGAAGCAGCCCAGGCCGCCAAAGGCATGCGCATTGTACTGGATACGCCCGATCCGATTGAGGCCCTGCGCAAAGTGTTTGAGGGGCATGCCAAGCCCGGTCGTGGCCGCATCGAAATCCGCGCCTTAAACACAGAAGAAGGCGATGTCGATTTCACCCTGGACAAGCCCTATCAGGTAAATGCTGCCTTCCGCCAGGCGATCAAATCCATCGCAGGCATTGTTGATGTACAGGATTTGTAAATAGATATTTTTAATAATATCAAATTATTGTGGCTCAACCCTCAACTGAACTCTGACCGGCGGTTTGTTCCTGAACCGCCATGTCCAGCAGGGGCAGGAAGGCTTCGGGTTCCTGAGCGCCGGACAGGGCGTATTTTCCGTCGATGATAAAGCAGGGCACGCCGCCAATGCCAAGGCGTCGGGCGAACACGTCTTCGGCCTGAACTTCATCCTCGTCTTCCCGGCTGTTCAGATATTCCTGCACGGCAGGTCGGTCCAGGCCGACGGCTTGGGCGATATCCAACAGGACGGCAACATCCCCGATATCCTTGCCATCTATGAAATAGGCCTGAAACAGGGCAGGCATCAGGCCATCAGCCTTCTCCACGCCGGGGCGTTGAGCATAACGAATCAGCCGATGGGCATTCAGGGTGCTGGGCGTGCGCGGGATCTTATCGAATTGAAAATCGATACCAACCTGGGCGCCAACGCGCTGAATTTGCCCATAGACTTCGGATGCGCGATCCGCACCGCCAAATTTAGCAGACAGATAGGATTGTCGATCCATTCCGTCACGCGGCATATCCGGATTAAGCTGAAACGCGCGCCAGCGTACAGCAATGGGCAGGTCCGGCCGCGCAGCCAAAGCCTGATCCAGGCGCTTCTTTCCGATATAGCACCAGGGACAGATTGGGTCGGAAAAGACATCAATTGTTATCATGCCATCACTATAAGCAAATCAGGCGGCAGATTCTAGTAACGAAATAGAGGGCACCGTCCAGGACCAATTGCGCCTGTCGTCTATAACTGCACCCTCACCCTGAGGAGCGTAGCGTCTCGAAGGGGGCGCCCACTGTAAGCACCGTACTTACAGAGCATCCTTCGAGACGGCGCTGTCGCGCCTCCTCAGGATGAGAATTTGACGATTTGTGAACCGCGAAGGCGGCTATTCAGGCAGTAGCGCCTGCCGCCCTGGACCCCGGATCAGGACCGGGGTGACGATGGAAAGGGAACCCAAAAGGCGCGGAGAAACGCAGGTGTTGCAAAGGCAATCACCCCCGTTATTCCCGCGAAGGTGGGTATCCAGGGCTTAGGATGCGGACGGATTTGGGGATGTGGCCTTTGGCGACCGGATCTGAGGTTTGTATATGAATTTGATCCACCACCTCAAACCCGGCGCGCTGATACCCGCTGAGTGCTTTTGGATGATCCAGCGTGCAGGTATTGACCGTCAGGCGCTTTGGCGCGGGATTGCGGTTCCAGGCGCAATCAATGCCCCATTCCAACAGGTAAGGCCCCAGCCCGTGGCCGATAAACTCGGGCAGGAGCCCGAAATAAGCAACTTCTGCCTTGTCTGGCATGGCGCGAAAGTCCAATTCGACAAAGCCGGCCGGAACTCCGCCCATGGTCAACACATACAGTTCAACCTTTGGGTCCTGGACAATCTCGGCGATGGCTTCATCAGGCATCACGCGGCGTTCCCACCACAGCCATGGATCGCCCACCGTGTGCTGTAAATAGCGATAGAAGGATACGGTTGGATTGTGCACGCGCTGTAATGACAGTGGCTTGGGGGTTACCGGGGCTGGCCGAGGCGGGCGTTGCGGTGCCTGAGTCATTTCCAGATAAGTGATTGTCACATCCAGCTTGCGCGACGGGGCAGCCTCCGGATTCTGGGCGGGGGGCTCAATCAGCCATTTCGACATCATCGCGCGTGGTTCCTGGACGTAATCCAGGGAGGCATAGAGATCGATAACCTTTTTATTGTCTGCCCGGATGATCAGCAGGATTTTTGGACAGCCCTTCTGGCGCAACCAGTCTTCACCCTCTGTAATGATCTGGCGACCATAACCATTGCCCTGAAGGTCGGGGCGAACCGCGACATAATACAGCCAGCCCCGATGGCCATCGAACCCGGCCATAACACTGGCGATAATGGCGCCATTGAATTCACCAATCAGGACGGTCGATGCGCTGTGTTTCAGCGCCATTTCCATATCCTGCGCGGGATCATTCCAAGGGCGCGTCAGGCCACAGGCCTTCCACAGGTTCACAACATGGGGAATATCCGCAAGCGTACAGGGTCGTGTTTTCATGATACTTCTTCAGGAGTCGGATGGATTGGTGATGGGGGTATCGCTGCGCGTGCCCCATTCGGACCAGGATCCATCATAGACGGCAGCGCTATCATCACCCAGAAGATGCAGTCCCAGTGCCAGAACACAGGCGGACACACCCGATCCACAGCTTGTCACAACCTTGTCGCGCCCCAGCTTGATCCCGGCCTTGTCAAAGGCGGATTGCAATCCGTGAACACTGATCATTTTCTTTGTATCGGCATCCACCAAGTTGGAGAAGGGAAGATTCAGCGAACCCGGAATATGACCTGATCGTGTACCGGGCCTGGGTTCTGGTGCGCTGCCATTAAAGCGATTGGCAGCCCGTGCATCCAAAACCACTTCTGTCCCGCCGTCCAGATTGGCTTGAACCTCTGCCACGCGCCGCAACAGGTTCGGGCGGAAGTCCGCTGTAAACTGGGTTGGCTGAGCGACTGGGGCAGGGCCGGATTCGGTTGCGTATCCCATTGCCATCCAGGCAGGCAAACCGCCATCCAGGACAGAAACTTTATCATGGCCGAACAATCGAAACAGCCACCAGGGGCGGGCAGATGAGAATATGCCATAGCTGTCATAGCAAACGACATGGCTGTCATTGGAAATGCCAAGTGCCCCCATCATGTCGCCAAAGGCCTCCGGGCTGGGAACCATATGGGGCAGGGGATCCGATGCATCAGACACGCCATCAACATCAAAGAACCGCGCCCCTGGAATTCGGCGCTCCAGATACTCTGCCTTCGCATCCCGCTGAACCGTGGGCAGATGATAGGTTGCATCCACAACAATCACATCAGGGTCGGACAGGGCACCCTTCAACCATTGGGCGGAAACGAGCGGAAAATGTGACATGATTTATGGCTTTCAATGGTTAGGGATCATCAAGGCAGCAACAGTCCTAGCGTATTTATGCTTCAAGATGAATGTTCACGCGGCGGTTTTTCGCCCCTTTATTCTCAATCTTCCCAATGCGCAGGGGCCCAATTTCCCCGGTATGGGCGATATGGGTGCCGCCACAGGGTTGCAGATCGACCGCTTCCCCGACCTTGACCAGACGAATGCGTCCGGCATTGCGGGGCGGCTTTACGGACATGGTGCGCACCAGTTCGGGGTTGGCGTCCAGTTCCGTATCGCTGATCCATAGTGTTTGCAGAGGATGATCCTGTGCAATCAGGTCATTCAACTGCGCGGTCAGCGCGTCCTTGTCCAGCGTGTGTTCGCCGACATCGAAATCCAGGCGGCTTTTGTCTTCCCCAACCTGACCGCCGGTCACGCCACAGGGGACAAGCGCGCATAGCAGATGCATTGCCGTGTGCATTTTCATCAACCGATAGCGTCGGTCCCAATCGATCTCGGCAACGACTTTTGTGCCAATAGGGGGCAGAGTCTGGCCTTCTTCCGGGATATGCAGAATATCCCCATCGGCCTGAATGGTTGTCCCGATGCGAATGGCCCCGCCGTCAAAGGTTAAGGTGCCGCTGTCGCCGGGTTGTCCGCCGCCTGTATAGTAAAAGACCGTGCGATCCAGAACCAGCGCGCCGCGATCCGTGATTTCCACGACCGTGGCGTCGCAGGATTTCAGATAGGAATCGTCGCGATAAAGTTCTTCCGTCCGGTCCGTCATGGTTTCCACCCGATATTATCAACCTGTTTCCCAAGCCTAGTCATGGGGCCAGAGAATGCCACCCTGATTTTCGTGAAAGCGGATGATTTCGGAAATGAAGCGTTACCCCGCACTGGATAACCCATCGGCACGAGTATGACTGAGGTGACTGGTGAAGATCAACCGCAGAGGGTGCATAGGATGCGAAGAGATCGGGACGGGTGTATGCAATTGCGCACCACCCTCATCCTGAGGAGGCGCACCGCGCCGTCTCGAAGGAGGGGCTGTAAATCAGATGCTTTCAGCGGGCACACCCTTCGAGACGCTTCGCTCCTCAGGGTGAGAGTGCCGGTAGTTGGATCGATACCCCGCGCTAGAGACGGGTCACAGAGGCGTCAGGCGAGCAACCTTTCCTTACAGCCAGTCCGGCGCGGGGAGACCTTTTTCGCTCAGGAAAGTCGGGTTCCAGACCTTACCCATATAGCGATGGCCCCAATCACATAAGACCGTGACGATGGTATGGCCCGGCCCCAGGTCCTTTGCCAGGCGGAT
>NZSA01000050.1 GCA_002696645.1 Rhodospirillales bacterium
ATCACTTGGCACGCCTGGCGGGGATTCGCTTAGCATAGATTCGTAGGCACAGCTGCTGATCGCAATGCATTTCCAGTCTGGATTGTTAAAGAAGGGCAGTAGGGCATCATTCTTGGTGAACAGCCGCGATTGATGCTGCGGCACGAATATCCGCTCTTTGGCCGCCCGAAACAGCCCATCCGCCTCTTCCACAGTATAGGCGCGAAAGTAACGATCATCCTGAAAGCCAACTTTCATTTCTGTGCCCTTTCATATCGAAATTTCAAATGATGGGTGGTGCGACCATTCCAGGAGATTTGAATCTCGTTGGTGGGTCTGCCGTCGCCAGAGAATTCCCGCGCCGTAATTTTTATGCCATTGCTGGCCTCAAATCGCTTCAAAGGCTGCCCGGTTTCCTTATCTGTGCCGTCTACAATTTCGTCCAAGTGGCCGCCGTGATCCAGCACAAAGTCCCGCATGTCTGCGTACATTTCTGTCGTCGGATTGTTTTTTACACTTTTCGTTACATTGTTTGTTGTCCGATGTGAACCCGATTCCGTGGAGAGGTTTGCATCTTCTGAAATCATTCTCCCAATTGCACGGTGTGATTCCGGGGGTAGTTTTCGGACGAATTTTGTATAGCGGTCCACTACTTTTTTAGGGGCGCCGGATACATCAAGATTATACGGATTTCCATCATCATCCTTCATATTCAGGATGGTGCCCTGCGGCAGGGTGTCGGATTGGTCTTCGGATGGGGGCAGGGTGCCCATATCCTTGTGCTTGCTGCCATCCGGGAAGGTCAGCGTATAGCCACCCAGTGTTTCCTCTGACTGGTCGGGGCGGCCTTTGGGGATTTGATCCAGATCTGGCGCGTCGGCGGGTGATTGGGTTTGATTGGGCAGCGGGTCTGCCGGCGTAACGCTGGTCTGGCCGCCGGTAATGGCATCCCAGGCGTCTTTTATGGCGCGGTCGCCAGCTCTGCCATATTTATCGCCGAGTTGTTGGCCAATTTCATAAGCCGCGATTCCGGCAGCAGCACCTGGGAGTCCTGGAACTGGAACCGCTGCCTGCGCAACTTGCCCCCCAGTCTCTGAAGATTTCGGGATCAGGCCGAGGTGTTCGGCGACGCCTTTGGCAAAGGCATTGCGGGCCTCTGGTGTGGAGGGCGCGCTGGTATTCGGGTTTTGCGGCAGGGTGGAGTTGTTTCCCGCTGTCCGGCCTGCTGATGCCTGGCTGGGCGACGCAGCGTTTCCAGCCTGGTCTGCCCGTCCTGAAGGCGCGCTGGCCTTGGCGGAAAGCGGGGTGGCCTGCATCGGGCCTGGCGCCTTATGCGGGCCGGGCGGCAGCACGCGCTCTTTTTCTACTTGCAGCGTTTTCAGGTCGACAGCCGGATGATCGTTGCGACCCCAA
This sequence comes from Rhodospirillales bacterium, assembly GCA_002696645.1. Taxonomy (GTDB): domain Bacteria; phylum Pseudomonadota; class Alphaproteobacteria; order UBA8366; family Aestuariispiraceae; genus Pacificispira. The sequence continues at coordinate 1,393 of NZSA01000050.1, forward strand.
CTGCCAGGCTGATAGCGACCGGGATAGCTAATCTGCCACAGTTTCATGACGCCATCGCGATAGGCATCATCCTTGTGTTCCGGATGCCAATAGCGTCGGTCCTGCATCGTGTCCTTCATGAAATCATCAATTTGGGCCTGAGCGGACGCACCGGGTTGGGGTGACGGTTTTTGACGCGCGCGAATGCGCTCAATTGAGGCCTGGATCGGGTCTTCGGCGGTCGATGGCGGGTGTTGCGTCGTGTCGATGGTCTTGGGACCCTGGGTCGGGGCTTTTCCGGTGCTCGCATATTGAATGACGGGTGGGTTCGGCTCCGGGATCGCAATTTTCGCCCGACCATTCAGTATATCGTCGGGGATTTCTTCACGACGTACAAAGCGTCCCAAGCTTGGCACATATCGGTAGCCGTATACAGGTTTGACCCGGGCGACCAGATCATCGACGGACGCACGTGGGAGTGAGTTTTTGAAGGAGGCCATGCTATTTATTCCCTTTTTGTTCCTTTGTGATTACGTAAAAAAGGCGGAATTCCGCCTGTTTCAAGAATACCCTCAGTTTGTGAAGATAATCCTTTTGGTTGCTCTTATTATTTCTATAAACCTATACTATATTTTTTGTCAAGTTATAAAAAGAACATAAAGAATATAAATCATGTTTGGCTGATGCGAATACCGAAATACATGGCGATGAAGGCCAGGATACCGACCAGCAGCACCAGGGCGACAATAACCAGAATATTGGGGCCGGATTTACCAGAACCAGCGGAATTGCCGCCGCCCAGTTCCAGTTCAATTGCCGCGATCCGGTCACGGATTTTTTGCGCCGCATCGTCTTTCTGATCCTTCATGGCGCGCAGCATCATTTGCAGACGCTGTAGTTCTTGTTCTGCGGATTTGCGCGACCGTGCCATGGTAAGCCTATCTGTGTCATGGTTTTGGATATTTCGACCGTTTAGCGTATCAGCCCTTGGGCCCTAATTGAAAGGGATTGGATGTCATTCAGGGTTAGTATCCTGTCCCGCCCGTACCTATACCCCCTTACCAAGGCGCATTGCCGTGATATATCTGTTTCCGATAAACTGTGCACGAAGATGTGTTGAGGGAGGACATTGATCAAATGCAAGGTGATATATCCGCTTCGGAAGCAGCGTTTCGCGCTAAGGCGCAGCAGGATGGATTTTGTGATCCGATACAGAAAATGGTGGAGGCGGATCGATTCAACGCGCCCCACAGCCATGACGAGACATTGTTTCTGTTCATTCAGGCCGGTCAGTTGACAGTGGACAAACCCGAGGGTCCAGTGGTCGCGACGCCTGGCAACACCATCACCGTCGCGGCCGGGCTGGAACACACCGAACTGGCCGGGCCGGATGGCGCGACGATTCTGGTTACGCGGCGCTGATACTCATCCGCCAGCCGGGTTGCCTATCTATCACCGCGCGAACACATCTTCCGGGGAAATCGGGATATTCAGAACATGGCCGGACTGGTTCTGATAGGCGTCGATTTCCACCCGATACACGGTTTTGATTGTCTGTGCCGTCAGCACCTCTTGCGGGTCACCATGACAGTGCAGCGCCCCCTCCATCAGCAGGGCGATAGAGTCGCATTGCCGTGACGCCAGGTTCAGATCATGGATCGCAGCCAGAATGATCGCGTCATTATCCTGTGCATAGGATCGCAAAACCGCCAGGACGGACAGCTGGTGGTGCAGATCCAACGCACTGGTCGGTTCATCCAGGATAACCACACGCGGTCTGCGCATCAGCCGCTGCGCCAACAGCACGATCTGCTGTTGCCCGCCCGACAGCGTCGCGATGGAACGGTCCGCAAAATCCGAAATCATGAAATGTGCCATCACTTGTGTCGCGGCGTTCAGGTCTTGGTCGGAAATGCGCCAACCCAGTGTTTCCCGACGCCCCAGCAGCAGTACTTCCAGCACGGTCAGACGTGACGAAACGCCATGAGTCTGGGGAAGATAGCTTACTGATGCGGTATCCAGGGGTGCATCGTCCAGCCGGATCGCACCCCCATAGGGCAATTGCCCGGCAATCGCGGCCAGCAGGGTTGTCTTACCCGTGCCATTGGGTCCGACCAGGGCGGTCATCGTGCCGCCATACAGGGTCAGATCAAGGGGGGATATAATGCACCGCCCCGCCCGTGCAACGGTTAAGGCCTGAAGCGCTAGATGGGTCATTTGCCTGCTCCCTTATGGCTCAGGATGACGGCCATCAGCATCGGTATGCCGGCAATGGCGGTGATAATGCCAACCGGAATGGCCGTGCCGGGCGACAGCATTTTGCCCAACACCGATGCGCTGATTAGGATGATGCTGCCGGTAATTGCCGATAGGGGGATGGCATAGCGATGATCCTCCCCAATCACGGCGCGGCTGACATGGGGGGCGATCAAACCGACAAAACCGATGGTCCCAACGAAACAAACCGCAGCGGAGGTCAACAAGGCGACAATGATAAATGTGCGCTGGCGCATAGCCTGCAGGTTCAATCCCAGGCTGGCGGCATTTGCATCGCCCAGCCGCATCGCGGTCAGGTTCCAGATATCCCGCAGGACAAAGGGAAGGCAGATCACCAGGATCAGGCCACTGACCGATACACTGGTCCAGTTGGCCTTCAGCAAGGTCCCAAACAGCCAGAAAACGATCTGCTGTAAGACCTCCGGCGACGCCATGAATTGCAGCAGCGATTGCAGCGATTGGAAGAAAAACAGGACGGCTATGCCAGACAGGACCAGCATTTCCGGTGTCGCCCCGCGCCAGATGGCTATGACATAGATGATCGCACAAGCAACCAGTGTCATGATAAAGGCGCTGATCGGGATGACCAGAAAGGAAGGCAGCGGTATCCAGCCGCCATACATAATGGCCAGCGCCGCCCCAAATCCAGCGGAGGCTGAGAATCCTAATGTGAAAGGGCTGGCCAGGGGATTGGCCAATATGGTCTGCATCTGCAGCCCGGCAATCCCAAGGCAGGCCCCCACAATGACCCCCATCACGGTCTGGGGCATTCTGATCTGCCACAGGATGGTTGCGGCGGTGCGGTCTTCCCCCGCTGGTCCCGCCATAAAGGCCTGTGACAGATCAGCCAATGACATGCCCGACGGACCCGTCAACAGATCCAACAGGACTAGTGCGGCCAGAACGAGGATCGCCATCAGGATCAGCACGATCCTGCGACCCTCCGCACGGGCATAGCGCGTGCGAATGCTGGTGTCGGACATGTCGTTTCGCCCTATTTCTTCGCCGGATCCAGGGCCAGGACATAGACGCCCTGGGCTTCAATCGGCAGCCATGCCTTATAATAGGCCTTGATTTCCGCATCCGGATCGACATCCGCAAAGGCGTCTGGATACAGTGCCTTGGCGATATAACGGCCATAGATGAAATCTGACAGGGTGCGTGCTCCCCCATGGTAAATGGCATAGACATTGCCGGATTTTGCAGCCGGCAGATCGGTCCAGCCGGGGCGGGTCAGATAGGCCTGCATCCGCTGACGGGCTAAGGCCGGATCAGCAGAAAATCCCACCTGGACGGATTGGTCCTGATTGATCCATTCGGACCCGGCCAGCAGAATGATGTCAGGTTGCTGGGCCAGGACATATTCCGGGTTCAGGGGACCCCAGTTTTCGATTTGCCCCTTGGCGATGTTGTTCCCGCCCAGCCCTTCGATAACGCCGCCCCACATGCCATTGCCATAGCTGTTGCCGATCGTCTGCGGTCCCTTTTGTGCCAGTTCGACATAGACTTTTTTATCGGACGGGCCTGCTTTCGAAACACGGGCCATTGTATCCTGATAGGCAGTCTCATACAGGGCAGCCAGGGCGTCGGACCGGTCTTTCGTGCCCATCAAGGCCCCTAATGCATGGGTGGATGCCAGATGCTTCTCCAGTGTCTGGGCGTTATAGTCGATCACGACAACTGGAATTCCCGCCTGGTCAAACTGATCCACATTCTGTCCCAGGGCTTTCCAGGACCATGCCGAAAGGATCAGCAGATCGGGTTTCAGGGATATGACTTTCTCAACCGAAAAATCTCCGGTTTCCGTGTCGCCGATATCGGGAATCTCCGCAATTTGGGGCATTGCTTTCAAATAGGCTTCATATTGCTTTGGGCGCCAGTCTTTCCAGGGGCTTCGGGACAGACCGACCACCTTATCGATGGCCCCTGGGCCGGTGATCGCCAGGAAATCTTCATAATAGAAACCCAGTACGACGCGCTTGGCCGGTTCGGGCAATGTGACGGTGCGCCCCAGCACATCAACGGTGCTGACCTGTGCCTGTGCGGCGGAAAGGGGGATAAGCATAACAACGAGCAACGCGGCCCAGCCACGCAATGTGTTTAGGAAGTTCATCGGAAGTCTCCATCAAAATCCAGCCTGCGCCTGAAAACGCGCGGGCCGGACAATCAAACGGGATGGGCCGAAATCGGGCCCGATTTACAGTGTTTGATTGCGCGGTGGAGGACCCCGTGGGGAGGCATTGGTATAAACCGCCTGCCAGGACATATCGTCCGGTGCGGCAAAGAAAATGCGCGCGGTAACGGAAAGCGCGCAGGCTTCAAACAGGTCAGATGGCTGTGGCAGCGCCGCGACGGAAACATTGCGACAGAAATCACATTGCCCCTTGTTGATCTTGACCGGGCCTTGCGTGTCCCCGCCTGCGATACACAGGACAGGAATGGAACCATCCGGCGCGACATAGCCCCCAAGGTCGACAGACCCGTTTGCCGCGGTCAGTGCAAATGTGTTCTGTGCAAAGACAGCGGGATGATGAACAATCGACACGACCAACAGCGACAGCACGCAAAAAATGCGCAGCACTCTGTCTATAGGGCGGGATATTGATGTCATCGATCACTCTTCGTTGCGGCAAAAAGCCCTAGCATAAAGACCGCAGACACCAAAAGGATATAGTGTCGCAGAAGCAATTCTCTAGACGGCTTGTCTGGCATCCAACAGGCCTGTTTCCGACAGTATGGTTTCCCCGTCCAGAGCCAAACAGGTGTCGACCAGATCACAGGATGCCCCGCAATCTGTTACTTTCCGCCCCAGTTCTTCGCGGGTGATGGGCAGAGTTACGGCGGGCACATCGCATGTTTCAGTCTGTAAGGTCCGACCAGAGCGCAGTGTTACTGTGATGGTTTCAACCGTGGTTGGCCCAAATTCACCTGGATCGCCGGGGGGCAGATCATAGGCATCAATTTCAACCAGCTGCGCCAGCCTCTGGCGGTCAGGCTGGTTAAAGCGATGGGGATGGAAATCCTCAGGCGTGACATGGCCCGTCAACAGGCCAACGACCGTACAGTAGCTGACCGAAAACCGCGCCTCCGCCTCATTTTGCGGTACGTCAAAACAGGCGACGCGATAAAAGGGTTCGGGCAGGCGCACTTGAATGCCGATAATTGGGTCATCGTTCGGCACGTCGCGATGCAGCCGCTCCGCACCCAGGATGGCCCGATGCGTGTAGGAGCAACTGGGCCAAAGTTTTCGCGCCACGGGAAAAATGCGCACGGCGTGACCCAACGCCATAGTCTGCATCATCTCAGCAAAGGGAACCGACCCCGCTGCCCCATAGAGATCCATAAAGCCCTGAGGGGCGTCCCAAATCTGTGTGTTGGCTGTGGCATCTGCTTGCGCCAATAGGGCGGCGCGCAGCCCATTCTCCGCGGCCAGTCCGATATGAAACGCCTTGGTATCGGACCCGAATTGACGCTTAAGGCCAGAGGAGGAACTGGTTGCCAGAGCCATGGCGTTGGACATTTGCTGCTGCGTCAGACCCAAAGCACGGGAGGCTGCTGCCGCTGTGCCAATCGGGTCCAATGTCGCACTGGCATGCCAGCCCTTGTCATAATGCCCAAATCCAAGGGCTCGGCCCATCCAGACAATGGTTTCATAGCCAACAATCCAGGCGTTACAAATCTGATTGAGGGAAAGCGGCAGGACCTGCGCCAGACTGAACAGGGCCGCAAAGAGCGCCGCGCTGGGATGGGTGGAGGCAGGGAATTCATAATCATCAAAATCGATGGCATGGGCCCGCACACCATTCAAAAATGTTGCACCCAACAGGGACAGTTTTTCATTGCCCCCAATGGCAAGGACGGGGCCGTGTTCCTGGCCAAAGAGCAGCGCCTCTCGCGCCGCAGTGGGTTGTTGCTCGCGCGCGCCTACGATCATACAGGCCAGTGTATCGATCAGGCTGATGCGCGCGGCCTCATAGGCCTCCGGCGTGGTTGTCAGAACCGGTTGGCTGGCCCAGTCGGCGACTGTGTCAGAAAAACTTTGTAATGGGGATTCCATCGTGTTGGCCTAAAATTGAACCGTTGCGGACATGGCCAGCGCGCCATCCTGACGCCTGGCCCACAAGTCTATCCCGTCTGTTGAGCGACGCCCTTCCAGATGAAATGAGGCTGAGCCAGAGATCGGGGCACTACCCCGAAAGGAAAAGCGCTTCGGGCTTTTCTGCATTTCAGTACGGGCAAGGTCGACCAGTAAGGTTGCAGTCAGCGGCCCGTGAAACACCAATCCCTCATAGCCTTCAACCTGGCGGGCATAGTCCACATCATAGTGGATGCGGTGACCATTGAAGGTCAGCGCAGAATAGCGAAACAGCATCACTTCGGTTGGGGTGATAACTTGAGAGAATTCTGGATTGTCTGGCGCTGGCGCAGGTTGTGGCGTTGGCGCATCCGGCGCTGGATCTTCGCGGTAAACGATGTCCTGCTCTTCCGTCAGGGCGCATTGATCATTCTGGATGATTTCATGCGCGACCGTCACAAAGCACAGGGATCCGGATCGCCCGGATTTCTCTGTGATTGATTTGATGGTGGACCGCTTTACAGCGGCCTGTCCCAATATCAGGGGGTGGTGAAAGGTCAAGCGCCCCCCGGCCCACATGCGCCGGGGCAGGCTGACCGGCGGCAGGAAGCCCCCCTTCTTCGGATGCGCATCGCGGCCCAACTCACTCGCCCGCTTGGCCTCCAGAAAATACAGCCAATGCCATAGGGGCGGCAAGAGGTCGCCATCCTTTAAGGAAGGTTCTCGGTCTAAGGTCGCCTGCATGAATTGCGCCGGCTGCGCCCGCAGAACATCACCCGCCTCCTGGCTTCGCCCAATCCAGTCTTGTAAATCCATGTCAACTGCCATCCCGGAATGCCTCTTTCAGGCCGCAGTCTATCTGTTAATTAGGGGCAATCAATCACGGTTAAAATCCAATTTCATGGATCTTCAGTCAGTCCCATAAATCAGCCTAAACCGTCTGGCAGCCCAACGCACAGGCATCGACCTTTACCGCGAGGCTATATCGAATATGATTGGTGGTCAGGGAAGATAAATGCCTCTGACGGTAGCCCAAGAACGTTTGAATTCTAGGCTGGTTTTAATGCGACTTGACCCCTGTGCCTCGTCCAACAACACTGATTTCATCTGACGGTAGACAAGATGCGAAGGAATGTGGATATGACGACAGAACTCCAGATCGTTCCTGCGCGACGCGGTCGTGCCGTTCGTCTGGACAAGGGACAGGCAATCCAAATCATCAATACCCATGGTCAGCAGGTCGTCGATACCTGGTGCTTCAATGCCGCTGACCTGTCGGAGTTCATGTCGATGGAGCACCTGCATACCAGTCTGCAGAGCATTTTCCCCAGTAAGGGCGATGGTCTTGCGACGAACCGACGTCGGCCGATCCTGATACTGGAGGAGGATACCTCGCCGGGGCGCCATGACACGATTGTCGCTGCCTGTGACGTTCATCGTTATACCATGTTGGGGTGCCGCGACTATCACGACAACTGCACTGACAACCTGCATGCCGCTCTTGGTCAAATGAACCTGAAAGTGCCCGACTGCCCGGCCCCATTGAACCTGTGGATGAACATTCCTGTCGGCCCTGATGGCAAGATCGTCTGGGGAGAGCCGCTCAGCGAACCTGGGGACTACGTTACGTTGCGCGCCGCGATCGATTGCATTGTGGTTATGTCAACCTGCCCACAGGACATGATCCCAATCAACGGCGCTGCGTGCCAGCCGACCGAGATTCATTATCGGCTGTTGGATTGATTAGAGCAAATCCCGAGCAAACGGAATCGTTTGCGATGACGTATTTGCCGAAAAAATAAGTGGTTAGAGTATCATGTGTGAGCTCATGCGAGCGCATGATGCTCTAGCCGATAGTCCCACAATTTCATGCATTTTTTCGATGCTCTACACCCCATCAAACATCCAGATTGGCGACCTTCAGGGCGTTTTCCTGGATGAAGTCGCGGCGGGGTTCGACGATGTCGCCCATCAGGGTGGAAAACACGGTGTCGGCGTCGTCGCCATGGGCGACCTTGACCTGCAACAGGGTGCGGGCTTCGGGGTCCAGGGTGGTTTCCCACAATTGATCGGGATTCATTTCCCCCAGGCCCTTATAGCGCTGGATCGACAGGCCTTTGCGGCCGGTCTGGACGATCTTGTCGATCAGGCTGATGGGCCCGTCGATGCGGAAGGTTTCGTCCTTGATCTGCAGGGTGGCCCCGGTGCTGCCATAGACTTCCTGCAGATGCCCGGCCATGCCGTCCAGTTTACGGGCTTCGCCGCTGCGCTGTAATTCCGGGCTGACATTGATTTTTTCGGTCACGCCGCGATTGATGCGGGTGAAGGTATAGCCGTCTTCTTCCGTCGCGATGCCGGTCCAGCCCCTGGCATGTTCATCGGCCAGACGGTTCAGCACTTTGGCGATAAATTCTGCGGCATTCTGGGCGGTTTCCAGATTCTGCTGCACGGTCGCGCTCATCGCCCCACAGATTGCCAGTTGTTCGATCACCTGGGCACTGCCACAGGACCGCGCCAGCGGTTCGATGAAATGTTTCGCATCCCGGGCCTGATCGGCAATGGCGCGCAGATCTTCACCGCCGCGCTGGGCCCCATTGGCATCGGTCAGAATGGCATCGGTCAGGCCGTTCCCGGTCAGATACGCCTCCAGCGCCTTGTCATTTTTCATATAGTGCAGCTTGCGCTCACCCTTTTTGACCAGATACAGAGGCGGTTGGGCGATATACAAAAAGCCCGCATCCACCAGGCTGCGCATCTGGCGATAAAAGAAGGTCAGCAACAAAGTCCGGATGTGACTGCCGTCGACATCCGCATCGGTCATGATGATGATCTTGTGATAGCGCGCCTTTTCAAAATTGAAATCATCCTTGCCAATGCCGGTGCCCAGCGCGGTGATCAGCGTGCCGATTTCCTGGCTGGACAGCATCTTGTCAAAACGGGCGCGCTCTACATTCAGGATTTTCCCTTTCAGCGGCAGGATCGCCTGATTTTTGCGATTGCGCCCTTGCTTTGCAGAGCCACCAGCGCTGTCACCCTCGACCAGGAACAATTCAGATTTGGCAGGGTCGCGCTCCTGACAATCGGCCAGTTTGCCGGGCAGGGAGGCGATGTCTAAGACACCCTTGCGGCGGGTCAGTTCGCGCGCCTTGCGGGCGGCCTCGCGGGCGGCGGCGGCTTCCACAACCTTTTGAACAATGCGGCGCGCTTCGGCAGGGTTTTCCCCGAACCATTCCGACAATTTGTCATTCACGACCGCTTCCACCACAGGACGGACTTCGGAGGAGACGAGCTTGTCCTTGGTCTGGCTGGAGAATTTCGGGTCAGGTACCTTTACGGACAGGACACAGGTCAGGCCTTCGCGCGCATCGTCCCCCGACATGGAGACTTTCTCTTTCTTGCCGATCCCGCTTTCCCCGGCATAGGCGTTGATCTGGCGGGTCAGCGCGCCGCGGAAACCGGCCAGATGGGTGCCCCCATCCCGCTGGGGGATGTTATTGGTGAAACACAGCATGTTTTCGTGATAGCTGTCATTCCACTGCATCGCGCATTCAACGGTCAGGCCGTCTTTCTCACCCGTGATGAAAATCGGATCGCCATGCAGGCTTTGGCGGGATCGGTCCAGCCATTTCACAAAAGCCTTCACGCCGCCGTCATAGTGCAGATTGACGATCTTCTTATCGGCAGAGCGGGAATCCGTCAGTTCGATATTGACGCCGGAATTCAGGAAGGCCAGTTCCCGCAGCCGGTGTTCCAGCGTGCCGAAATCAAATTCGACCATGGTGAAGGTTTCCTGCGACGGCATGAAGGTGATCTGTGTCCCCTTCGCACCACCACTGGGCCCGACAATCTTCAGCGGCTCCACGGCATCGCCATGCTCAAAGCGCATGCGATAGATATTGCCGCCGCGCTTGATTTCCAGTTCCAGCCAGGAAGACAGGGCGTTCACCACGGAAACGCCAACCCCATGCAGACCGCCCGATACTTTATAGGAATTCTGGTCGAACTTCCCGCCTGCATGCAACTGGGTCATGATGACCTCTGCCGCCGAAATGCCTTCGGTCGGGTGCAGTTCGGTGGGGATGCCGCGACCATTATCCGACACGGTGACGGATCCATCACCATTCAGGGCGACCTTGACGATATCGCAATGACCCGCCAGCGCCTCGTCAATCGCATTGTCGACGACTTCATAGACCATATGATGCAGCCCGGTGCCGTCATCGGTGTCCCCGATATACATGCCCGGCCGTTTGCGCACGGCTTCCAGGCCCTTCAGGACCTTGATGGAGTCTGCGCCATAGGCGTCGTTTTCGCGTTGGACGTCTGTTTGATCGTCGCTCATATCGGTCTTACCTTATTATTTATCATCAACTCAGTCACAATTCGATGGGGCGGACCTGTGCCGCCTCCACCGCGAAATACTGGGCCTGATCCCCAAAGGTGCCAAAGACGTTCTGATCCGTCCCTGTAATCCAGGCCTGTAAGCCCAACCCCAAAATCGTTTCAAACAAAGCATCGCGCCGGGCCTCATCCAGATGTGCGGCCACTTCGTCCAGCAACAGGACCGGTCCTGCACCCCGTTCCGCCCCTTGCAGGCGCGCATGGGCCAGGACAATGGCGATCAACAGGGCTTTCTGCTCCCCGGTTGAACACTGTCCGGNGGGCAGTCCTTTATCCCGATGCGTCACCGCCAGATCGGATCGGTGTGGCCCAATCGCCGCCCCGCCGGTTTCTGCATCACGCCCGCGCCCCTGATGCAAGGCGGCTGCAAAGCGTTCCTCTGCTTCCAGTGCAGACGTTCCAGACAGCCAGGCTTCGACATCCCCCTGAACCGCTAGGTCAGCCCCTGGGAAGGGACCTTCTGCACGGGCACAGGCACGGGCCAAACGATCTGTCAGGCTCAGCCGGGCCGCGGCAATCGCGATCCCCCGCTCAACCATCTGCGATTCCAGTGCACCCAGCCAGGCGGTGTCTGCACCGCCATCTTTCAACAGGCGCGCCCGTTGGCGCAGGGCCTTGTCATAGGCATTGACCCGACCGGCATGGGCTGGGTCAAAGCCGTAAATCAAACGATCCAGGAAGCGACGGCGTTCACCGGCAGATTCCTGAAACAGGCGATCCATCTGGGGCGTCAACCAGACAACGGATAAATGTTCGCCCAGGGCGGCCTGACTGCGTTCCGCCTCTCCATCGATGCGGACCAGTCTGCGTTCCCCTTCCGGGTCTCGCCCGGTGCCCAATTCCACAGGGCCAAAGGGGGTTTCGACAGTGCCCGCCACGGCCCAGGCGGCTCCCGAAACGGGGGGGCTGTCTGGATCAATGCGATCCATTTCCCCGGTTTTGGCGCGCCGCAAACCGCGCCCGGGGGTCAGCATCGACAAGGCCTCTAACAGGTTTGTCTTGCCCGCCCCGTTGGGTCCGGTCAGCACGACCGGGCGCGCATCAGGATTCAGCGCCACCGCCTGATAGTTCCGAAACGCGCTGAGACGCAGCCGCCGAATTCTAAGCGCAGGGGCGGCCGATGATGCGTCGAATGGTTTCTTCGCTGCGGCCATTGTGCTCACGGGTGCAATCACACTCGCATCGGCATGAGGACATACAACGCGCCAGGGTCTTCCGCATCGCGCACGATGGTCGGTGACGCTGCATCGGCAAGATGGAATTCCGCCTGGCTGCTTTCGATTTGATCGGCGATATCCATCAGATACCGGGCATTGAAGCCGATTTCGATGGATTCCTTGTCGTAATCCACCTGCAGTTCTTCGATAGCGGTACCATTCTCCTGGCTCGACGCGCTCAGGGTAACCTGACCTGAATCGATGCTAAGCTTGATGGCGCGCAGTTTTTCGGTCGCAATGGTCGACACGCGGTCTACCGCGCGAGAGAAGGTCTCGCGATCCACTTTCAGGATCTTGTCATTGCCGGTGGGAATGACCCGTTCGTAATCCGGGAAGGTGCCATCAATCAATTTAGATATCAGCACCGCACCATCAAATTCGAAGCGGACTTTTGTTTCGGACAGGGAAATCGTGATCGCCCCATCTGCTTCTTCAATCAGCTTGCGCAATTCCGCGACGGTCTTGCGGGGGATGATGACGCCGGGCATCGTCTCCGCCCCTTCAGGCAGATCGATTTCAACCCGGGCCAGGCGATGGCCATCGGTGGCAACCGCGCGCAGCTTCGGATCGCCCTCTGTGACCGCATGGACATAGATACCGTTCAGATAATAGCGGGTTTCTTCTGTCGAAATTGCAAAGCGCGTACGATCGATCAGGGTGCGCATCGCCCCGGAATCCAGATCGAAACTATGGGGCATATCGCCCCCTGTCATGACCGGGAAATCTTCTGTCGGCAGGGTCTGCAAGGTGAACCGTGACCGTCCAGACGACAGGACCAGGCGATCCCCGCCACCGCTGGCATCCAGATCAACCTGCGCCCCTTCCGGCAGTTTGCGAACGATGTCATACAACGTATGCGCAGGCGCAGTGATCGACCCGGGAGAGGAAACCTCAGCAACCGTTTTCTCAACGATGGAGATATCCATATCCGTGGCATTCAGGCTCAGCATGCCGTCTTTGGCCTCAACCAGAACATTGGCGAGGATCGGAATGGTATTGCGGCGCTCAACGACACTTTGGACGTGGTTTAATGCGCGAAGCAGCGCGGCCCGTTCGATGGTCAGTTTCATGGCTTAAATGATCATTTCCGTGGTTGTTGTCCGATTATGCGCTGTGCAGGGTTAAGAAGCCCTTTCATACAGGCACGCTCCCAAAACTCTCTCTTGCTTCCCATGCCCCGTTGCAAAAAGCGCTTTGAAAAAAGCCTTCCCAGAACGGGATGAAATTCTCGTGCTTCGGATGATCCAGGCTGAATCGCATCGCCGGATTCCGCCCGTCGAACAAGGAAATCCTGCATGTCTGCGCAGACTGTCCGACCGGGATGGGACTATAGCATGCATGCCCGATAACGCCCGCTTTTTTTGCAGAATCAGGGCGCGCCATCACAGATTTCGCGATAAATTTCCGGCGTCACCACAAGTATTTGAAATTACGTCAGTTTTTTGAGTGATCTACAAGATATAGTGGATCGTCTGAGGCAACAGCGGATTGGTGTTTCGTCGCCCAAAAGGATGAAAAATCACCCGATTCGCGAATCACCCTTCCAGCATGCGACGCAGCAGTTCCACATCTTCTGCAAAACTGTGGTCTGATTGGCGCAGTTCATCGACCTTTTTAACGGCATGCATGACGGTCGTATGATCGCGACCCCCGAATTTGCGTCCAATTTCGGGCAGGGACCGCGCGGTCAATTGCTTTGCCAGATACATCGCCACTTGACGGGGCCTTGCGACAGCACGGCTGCGGCGTGCGGAATGCATCTCAGAAATCTTTATGTTGAAATGTTCTGCGACCCGCTTCTGGATTTCTTCTATCGTGGCTTTGCGATCATTGGCGCGCAACAGGTCATTCAGAACCTCCTGAGCGTTTTCCAGATTGATCGGGCGACCTACCAGATTGGCATAGGCGACCAGACGGTTCAGCGCGCCTTCCAATTCGCGTACATTCGATGTGATGCGATGGGCCAGGAACTCCAGAACCTTGATGGGCACGTCGACATGCATCTGGTCGGCCTTGGACTGAAGAATGCCCAGGCGCAATTCATAGGTGGTGCTGTGAATCTCCGCGACCAGCCCCCAACCCAAACGGGATTTCATGCGGTCTTCGATGCCATCCAGCTCTGCGGGAGATTTATCGGCGGAAATGACGACCTGCCGGTTCTGATCCACCAGTGCATTGAAGGTATGGAAGAATTCTTCCTGGGTGTTCTCTTTGCCGGCGATAAACTGGACATCGTCAATCATCAGGACATCAACGGACCGGAACAGCTCCTTGAACGCCATTGTGTCCTTGTAGCGCAAGGCCCGGATGAACTGGTACATGAATTTCTCGGCGGACAGATACAGCACCCGCTTTTGCGGGGCATTGGCGCGGATCTGCCCGGCAATGGCATGCATCAGATGGGTTTTGCCCAGACCCACACCGCCAAACAGGAACAGCGGGTTGAACGGGACATTAGGGGCCTCTGCCACCCGGCGGGCGGCGGCAAAGGCCAATTCATTGGGCTTGCCAACAATAAAGGTTCCAAATGTGAATCGCGGATCGACCGGCGCACACAGATTGGCGGTGGCAACAGCCTCCAGATCGACAGTCTGGTCTCCCGCCTCGGCGGCGACGGCGTCCAGCGCGACGTCTTCCTGGGCCGGGCGTTGACGGGCCTGCCGGACGGAAACGGATTTGACTTCAGAATTTTCAGATGACCACAGCGCAACCAGCCGGGCACCATATTGCGATTCAATCCAGTTGCGCATGAATCGTGTGGGGACGGACAAATGCACCGTCCCATTTTCCACAGCCTCCAGCGTCAAGGGCTTAAGCCAGCTTTTATAGGCGTTTTCCCCAAACTCTTCGCGCAATCCGGCTCGAACGCGCGCCCATTGTTCATTTGTTTTTAAATCCATAAACTTCTGTCCAACCCCCAAAAAATCACGCTGGGGCCAAAGCCCGCAGAATTATGGCCGTTGTCATAACCGCACCGCATCTGAAACTTCCTTCCGCATCTGCCTGCGCAGTGCATGGGACCATCAGACATACGGCATTGCCGCGACGCGAACTCATTTCCTGCCCCTTTCCGTCTGGGATATGTCTTTCGACATAAACCGGACCGGACCATCATCGCCCCTCAGCGATGATGTCACACCGATATGGGGTCAACATCACCCAGACTTGGCTGGCTGGAAGAGACAAAAGGACATCAGTTAGAAGTGCACGGCACATCTTACGAATATTGCCTTTCATCCCAACAAGAAATTTCACCAAACAAGTGAAACCCTTGCCAAAACTCAGCAAGCCACACTAAAACGAGGCCCATAGGAAGTATTATTCCGGCACGTCATAGCCGAAAAAGACGGTATTTCTTACGTTCCCTGGAATTTACCTATCAAATACATGACAGGCATCCCGTTTTTCTGGCGTTAGGTGGGGTTGACCAACCTCATCTGAAGCAATCTTACGCATCCGAATTTGGTCGATCAAGCGAACAACTTACCCGATTCGGAAAATAAATCGGTTGACTCTAAATGGCTTGTTTCCTGGACGTGTGATACAAATACTGATCTTGGGTATTGAAGTGGTAAAAACTGTTTCGAGTCTGCTACATGCGAACCAGAAAATGACAATTCGATGAAATTGCGTGGAGGCGGGTCGGAAATATCGCACTGCACTCTGTGACAGAAGTGCGACAATGAAAAACCGCCATCTATAAAACAAATGGCGGTCTTTCATATCGGCTATTGAGATAGGGCGCGCGCTAACGCCACCCTAAACGAGAATATTAAGCGCTGACGGCTTTCACGCGCTGGGCCAGGCGGCTGAGCTTCCGATTGACGGTGCTCTTGTGCATGATGCCTTTGGACACGCCCCGATGCAGTTCGGGCATTGCCACTTTCAACGCTTCCGTCGCCGCAGCACGGTCACCGCTGACAATCGCTTCCTCAACGCGACGCACATAGGTGCGAATGCGATTGCGACGCGCGGTGTTCAGATCGGTCCGCTTCTTGGTCTGGCGGATGCGCTTCAGCGCGGATTTATGATTCGCCATTGTCTTACATCTCTTATTTCATAGGCCACCCGGAATGCCGGGGGCACGGTGTTGGATCGGCGGCGCTTATACGGAGCAAAAAGGCCCCCGTCAACCCCAACCGAGCGAAAGTCGGTGTTTCTTCTTTATTATCGCTGGGCGTCCCGGATCAGCGGTTGGTCCATTTGGGGGTGCGCTTTTCCGCAAAGGCTGCCATGCCTTCCTTCTGATCGTCGGTGGCGAAGGTTGAATGGAACACGCGGCGTTCGAACCGGATGCCTTCCGCCAGCGTGGTTTCATAGGACCGGTTGACGCATTCCTTGGCCATCAGGACGACAGGGCGCGACAGATTGGCAATCTTACCGGCAGTCTTAAGGGCATCGCCCAGCAGCTCTTCTGCGGGGACAACCCGGCTGACCAATCCAGCGCGTTCTGCCTCTTCCGCGTCCATCAGGCGACCCGTCAGGCACATTTCCATGGCCTTCGATTTGCCGACAAAGCGCGTCAGGCGCTGTGTGCCACCAGCGCCGGGGATCGTGCCGATCGTGATTTCCGGTTGTCCGAATTTTGCGGTGTCGGCGGCGATGATGAAATCGCACATCATGGCCAGTTCACAGCCCCCGCCCAGGGCATAGCCTGCGACCGCGGCGATCACGGGTTTGCGACAGGTCGTCACGCGCTCCCAGCCTTCGGTAATGAAGTTCTGCAGGTAGACATCCATAAAGGATTTACCGGCCATTTCCTTGATATCGGCGCCTGCGGCAAAGGCCTTTTCCGACCCGGTCAGGACGATGGCACCAATGGCGTCGTCCGCTTCCATGTCGTCCAATGCGCGGCCCAGCTCCTTGATCAAGGTCGCGCACAGCGCGTTCAAAGCTTTGGGTCGGTTTAATGTGATGATACCGACAGCGTCCTTCTTTTCTGTCAGAATTTGCTCGTAACCCATCTTCCATTCCCCTTAGTTTGTTCCGTTTCGGTCCGACGCGGTGCCGGTCCAAAGTCATTCCTGGTGGCGCGTTCAGTCTCTTCCAACGCGGTCAACGATGTCCGGGGCATCCTATTCCGGGACCAACGTAAACCGCACATTCAGCGCCCCATCGGCGCCAAAAAAATCGATTACCAGACGCTCCCCTTCGCGATGATAATGCGTTGCATCCAGTGATTTCCACCCCAATTCAGGCAAGGTCTTGATGTAGAAGTCTGTCACGGTATTCCGACTGGTATTGCCATAGGCGATCGCTTCAACAATCCGACCGGAAGGCGAATCGAAAACCACGGCCCCTTCCGCCACCGGTGTCAGCATCGGGGCCAGGGGCAGGTCCTCTGACCCTTCAATAAAGGCCTGTGCGCCAGCGGATGTGCTGCCAGCCAGCCCGATGACGATACCCCCAACAATGCTGGGCCCCAACCCCAAAGAGGTTAGTCCCAGAAAAGCCAAGAATGCGCCCCGCGCCATTGTCTGTTTGACAAAATTCATGGGACGTTTGCTATCCGGTTTTTTTGCGTCACACAATGCTGATATAGATCGGCTTGATTTCACGGCAAAAATTTACTGTGTCTAGCGTTGATGGCGGGGGCAATAATAGCTGGATCGCCCAGATTGGACGATGCGGATCATGGTGCCATCACAGTCTGGACGACGACACAGATCTCCCTCCCTGTCATAAGCATCCCAGGAATGTTGGAAATATCCCAATTCGCCCGTCGCCTGAACATAGTCCCGCAGAGACGATCCGCCTGCGGCAATGGCAGCGGTCAAAACATCCTTTACGGCGGGCACCAAGCGTTCTGCGCGCTGGCCTACGATGGTATGGGCGGAACGTTTCGGGCTGATGCCTGCACGCCACAATGCCTCGCAGACATAAATATTGCCTAAACCGGCGACCAGACGCTGATCCAACAGGGCAGCTTTGATCGGCGTGCGTTTGCCCCGAATGGCGTCTGAAAATTGCCTGGCGTTGAAGGCTTCTGATAGGGGTTCCGGTCCCAGATTCATAAGGTGCGGGCTGGTGGCCTCTCCCCCCGGTGGGATCAGGTCCATATATCCAAAGCGCCGGGCATCATTATAGGTGACCCGCGCACCCGATTCCATTTCGGCGATCAGATGGTCGTGTTTTTCGCCCAGGGCCCAACCGGAATTGTGGCCTGCTTGACCACTGGTGGCCTGACCATTGGTGGCAAGCCCGCCCGGACCAACGGTGAATCGCCCGGACATGCCCAGATGCACCAGCCAGGTCCAGCCATCTTCCAGTCGGATCAGAATATATTTTGCACGGCGGTCGATGGCGGTTATGCGGCGTCCTTCCAACCGGTCCTGAAAGCCCGCAGGGAAGGGAAATCTAAGGTCCGCGCGGCGTTGATCGACCCGTGACAGGCGCAACCCGACCATGGCGGGGCGCAACCCGCGACATACTGTTTCGACCTCTGGAAGCTCTGGCATGGCAGATATGCTTTGATTACTGGTTTCTCAGCGCTATTGTCTGGCTCATCATGACAGAAAAGACCAGCGATAACGCAAGCTTCGGCTACAGAACAGTAAACCCAGAGGAAAAGCCCGGCCTGGTTCAGGGGGTGTTTTCCTCTGTGGCAGGGCGCTATGACCTGATGAACGACCTGATGTCCGGGGGTGTTCATCGGCTGTGGAAGGCGTCTCTGATCGATCAATTGCGCCCGCGGACCGGTCAACACCTGCTGGATGTTGCCGGGGGAACGGGGGACATCGCCTTCCGTTTCCTGGAAGCGGGCGGGTCGCGCGTCACCGTCTGTGATCTGACGGAAAATATGGTTCGCGTCGGGCGCGATCGTGCCATCGACAAGGCCCTTTTAACGTCGCTGGACTGGACCGTTGGCGATGCCCAACGCCTGCCAATCGCGGAGTCCAGTGTGGATGCCTATACAATTGCTTTTGGCCTGCGCAACGTGACGGATATCGACTCAGCCCTCAGCGAGGCCTATCGCGTGCTGCGACCAGGCGGGCGGTTTTTGTGCCTGGAATTCAGCCAGGTTGCGCTGCCGGTCCTGGATAAGGTTTATGACACGTATTCCTTCAAGGTTTTGCCAGCGTTGGGGAAATGGGTCGCCAAGGATGAGGAAAGCTATCGTTATCTGGCCGAATCCATCCGTCGTTTCCCGCCGCAAGACGCCCTGTGCGATAAAATGCGAAATGTCGGGTTCCAGACGGTCACCTATCGCAATCTATCGGGCGGCATTGCGGCTATTCATCAGGGGTGGCGTATCTAAACAATGTTGACGGGTCTCTTACACCTTGGTCGATTGGTGGGTATCGCGCGCAGCCTGGCCCGCCATGATGCGCTGTGGCCGCTGGAACAGGTCAGCCGCCGGTTTGCGCCTCTGCGTGCCTGCGTTTGGCTGTTGCGGGTTATGTTCCGGCGCAAGCGTCCGGGTCGCCCCGGCGAACGCCTTGCTGCCGCCTTTGCGGATCTGGGACCCAGCTACGTCAAATTAGGTCAGGCCCTGTCGGTGCGTGCGGATCTGGTGGGCGAGGACGTGGCCCGGGATTTGGAATTGTTACAGGACGGGCTGGATCCTTTCCCAACCGATCAGGCGATTGCGACCATCGAAGAAACCCTGGCAATGCCATTGATGCAGGCCTTTGCGCAGTTTGACCGGGATCCGGTCGCCGCAGCCTCCATCGCGCAGGTCCATTTCGCGGTAACGCCTGATGGGCGGGATGTCGCAGTCAAGGTCCTGCGGCCCGGTATTGTCGACAAGCTGGATCGCGACGTTGGCCTGTTTCGGTTTCTGGCGAAAATGGCGGAGCGGATTTACCCCCCGATCCGCCGCCTGAAGCCCGTCGCTGTCGTAAATACCTTTGAAGAATGGATCCGGGTCGAACTGGATTTGCGCCTGGAAGGGGCGGCGGCGGCCGAACTGAAAGAGAACTGCGAAGGCGACGAAGGATTCCATGTCGTCGATGTGGATTGGGAACGCACCGGCCAGCGCGTGCTGACGACAGAGCGCATTCGTGGAATTAACATTGATGATGTCGATGCCCTGCGCGCCGCCGGTCATGATGTTGATGATATCCTGGCCCGGTCATCGCGGATTTTCTTTCTGCAGGTTTTCCGGGATGGTTATTTCCATGCGGATATGCATCCCGGAAACATGTTCATTGATGAAAATGGGCGCCTGTGTCCCGTGGATTTCGGGATTATGGGGCGTGTAACCCGGCGGCAGCGGATATTCATGGCCGATACGCTGGTTGGGNTCCTCAGCCGCGNTTATCGCCGCGTTGCCGATGCGCATTTTGAAATCGGCTATGTCCCGCCAACGCAATCGCGCGATCTGTTCACCCAGGCCCTGCGCGCGATTGGGGAACCTGTTCTGGATAAATCGTTAAACGAGATTTCCGTTGGCCGATTGCTGGAGCAATTGTTCCGCACCACAGAGCGGTTCGATATGCCCACCCAGCCCGATCTGTTGCTGTTACAGAAAACCATGCTGGTGGCCGAAGGCGTCGGGCGCACCCTGAACCCCACCTTGAATATGTGGCTGCTGGCCAGGCCCTTGATCGAGGAATGGATGATCGTCAATCGCGGACCGGAAGCACGGATCACCGACACGCTGCGCGACACGATGGAGACGCTGGAGCGCCTGCCACGCACCCTGCAAAAGGCGGAAGAGACTCTGGATCGGTTGGCCAAGAACGGTATGAACCCCGATGGCAGTCTGCGCGAGCCTCAAGGTGCCAGCACCAATATCAAGCTGTGGGGGCCGGTTGTCATTATCGCCCTGTTGGCTGCGATTGCCGTGAATTTGGCGGGGTGAATTGCCAATAGTCCGGCGCTTTTGCGGTCCCAGCACACTCTTGTGGTGCGCCTCGGATTAATCTACATAGAGATTCTGTTTTTTAATCGGTCCGGGAAGAGAAGATGGCGGCGCAACACCGCATTGTCTTAATCGTATCAGGGGGCATCGCAGCGTATAAATCGCTGGAATTGATCCGACGCCTAAAGGAACAGGACATTGCTGTGCGCTGTGTTCTGACCCGGGGCGGCGCACAATTCGTCACCCCGCTATCTCTGGCGGCGCTGAGTGAAGACAAGGTCTATCAGGACCTGTTCTCCCTGACCGATGAACAGGAAATGGGCCATATCCAGCTTTCCAGACAAGCGGACTTGATCGTCGTTTCCCCCGCCAGTGCGGATATATTGGCGAAAATGGCCGCCGGGCTGGCTGATGATTTGGCAACCACGGTCCTGTTGGCGACGGATAAGCCGGTCATGGTGGCCCCTGCGATGAATGTGCGCATGTGGGATCATCCGGCCACTCAGGCCAATCTGGCGACACTAAAAGCGCGCGGTGTTTCAGTGATTGGCCCGGATGAAGGGCCCATGGCCTGTGGTGAATTCGGCTTTGGTCGGTTATCGGAACCAGCGGACATCGTCACCGCCATTCAGGCGGCCCTGTCTCCTGATAAGGATTTACCGCTGAAGGGGCGCAAGGCGCTTGTCACGGCCGGGCCGACGCATGAACCGATTGACCCCGTGCGCTATATCGCCAATCGGTCTTCCGGCAAGCAAGGGCATGCGATTGCAACGGCCCTTGCGGCCCAGGGGGCATCGGTCACCCTGGTCAGCGGCCCGACGCATTTGCCCGATCCCCCTGGCGTTTCCACGATTAGGGTGGAAAGCGCGCGGGATATGCTGGCGGCCTGTCAGTCTGCGCTGCCGGTGGATGTAGCGATTTTTGCCGCAGCCGTTGCGGATTGGCGGATCGCAACTGAATCAGATCTGAAATTGAAGAAGCAGGAAGGC
This sequence comes from Rhodospirillales bacterium, assembly GCA_002696645.1. Taxonomy (GTDB): domain Bacteria; phylum Pseudomonadota; class Alphaproteobacteria; order UBA8366; family Aestuariispiraceae; genus Pacificispira. The sequence goes on from NZSA01000050.1 coordinate 23,137, forward strand.
GCGGAGTGTCCAACGCTGACCCTGACAGAAAATCCCGATATTTTAAAGACAATCGCCCAGTCACCCTCCAATCGACCGGCGCTTGTGGTCGGCTTTGCAGCAGAAACCGGATCGGTTGTTGAAAAAGCTGTCGCAAAGCGCGCCCGAAAGGGCTGTGACTGGATTCTGGCAAATGATGTATCGCCCGGAACCGGCACATTCGGGGGCGATGACAATACCATCCATTTCATCACGTCATCGGGCACGGAAGATTGGCCGGCGCAGAGCAAGCCAGCGGTGGCGGTCGCTTTGGCGGGTCGCATTGCCGATTACTTTCGGTCTGATGCCGGATCAAAAAATAAAAAGTGAGACAGTCCATATGAGTGCAAAGCCAATAAGCACAAAAATTGATGTTTCGGTTCAGCGTCTGCCCCATGGGGCGGATTTACCGCTGCCTGCCTATGGCAGTGTGGAGGCGGCAGGCTGTGACCTGTTGGCCGCCATCACGGAGACAAAAATCCTGGCACCGGGCGACAGCGCGATCATTCCGACCGGATTAAAATTCGCCCTGCCGCCTGGCTATGAGGCGCAGGTGCGGCCCCGATCAGGATTGGCTGCAAAATTTGGGGTGACCGTGCTGAACACACCCGGCACGGTCGACAGCGACTATCGGGGCGAAGTCGGCGTGATTCTGATCAATCATGGGCGGTCTGATTTTGCGGTAGAGCGTGGAATGCGGATTGCCCAGATGGTGATTGCGCCGGTGGTGACATTGAATTGGCGCGAAACAGATGACCTGGACGAAACTCAGCGCGGTGGCGGCGGTTTTGGGTCGACAGGAATCCGATAAAAAGAGGGGAAAGTCATGCGGCTGACTAAGAAACTGATGTTTGCGATTGAGGCAGTGTTGGACATTGCCTATCACGCGTCTGACCTGCCGGTTCAGTCGAAGGAAATCGCCGACCGCCAGGGCATTCCCCGCCGCTATCTGGAACAGGTGCTGCAGCAATTGGTGCATGCGGAGATTTTACGCGGCGTGCGGGGTCCCAGGGGGGGCTATCGCCTGGCAAAGGAACGCCGTCGCATCACGGTCGCTGATATCGTTGCCGTTGTGCACGAAATGGAAGGCGGGCGCGACCCCCTGACCGATCCGGCAGGCAGCGAATTGGGCCATACCGTCCTGCGCCCGATCTGGCAGGAAATCGAAGAGTATGCGATGGAAACCTTATCTAAGAAAACCGTCGAAGACCTATGCGTCGCCGCCCAACGCGCCGGGATTGAAAGCCAGTCTCAGAACCAGTTCGATTTCATGATTTAGGCAGTTTCGTCCCTCATTCCTGCACAGGCCTATAACGCATTCTCCCCAGGTTGCCGGATCAAGTCCGGGGTGACGTTGATGTATAGGCTTCGCTATTCCCGCGAAGGCGGGAAACCAGGGCCAAGCGCCCCAACCCCACCTGCCGCTCTGGACCCCGGATCAAGTTCGGGGTGACGATGGTGTATAAATCTCGTCTTATCCGTTCCAGTTGATCCGGGAAATGTCTTGCAGAAACGCATGGGCGTTCAAAGGTATTGGCGTATCGGGCATGACAAGAATCCTGCGGTGAGTGGCTTGCTCAAGCGCTATCGTAGGCTAAAGTCGGGCCAGAGAAATTGCAAAAATGACAATAGGGACGAAAATCATGACAGACGCGACGAAAAATCCCCTTTCCTCAACGGGCGAGTTCCGGGGCAAAGTATATGACAGTATCTTGGACACGATTGGCGCGACCCCGCTGGTACGGATGTCGCGGCTGACCGCCGCCCATGGCGTGAATGTCGAAATCCTGGCCAAGCTGGAATATTTCAATCCCCTGTCCAGTGTGAAGGACCGCATCGGATATGCCATGATCCAATCGCTGGAAGCGCAGGGTCTGGCAACGCCGGGTAAGACGGTTCTGGTGGAACCGACATCCGGCAATACCGGGATTGCGCTGGCCTTTGTGGCTGCGGCGCGGGGGTACCGCTTGATCCTGACAATGCCCGAAAGCATGTCGGTGGAACGCCGCCGGATGCTGAAACTGTTGGGCGCAGAACTGGATCTGACGCCTGCTGAAAAGGGCATGAAGGGGGCAATCGCCCGGGCGGAAGAATTGCAGAAGACGATGCCCGATGCGATCATCCCCCAACAGTTCGCCAATCCGGCCAATCCGCAAATCCATCGTGAAACAACGGCGCAGGAATTGTTGAAAGATACTGGCGGCAAGATTGATTACTTTGTCGCAGGCGTAGGCACTGGCGGGACGGTAACGGGTGTCGGGGAAATCCTGAAACAGCACAATCCGAATGTGAAAATCATCGCTGTTGAGCCAGAAGACAGCCCGGTCATTTCCGGCGGCAAGCCGGGTCCCCACAAGATTCAAGGGATCGGGGCTGGGTTCATTCCGGAAAACCTGAATACCGACGTGGTCGATGATGTTGTGCGCATTGCCAATGAAACAGCCTTTGCCACCGCGCGCGAGGCCGCCAAGCTGGAAGGCATCGCCTGCGGGATTTCATCCGGCGCGGCGATTGCCGCAGCCCTTGAATTGGCAGAACGCCCCGGCATGGAAGGCAAAACCATTGTGGTCCTGTTGGCCAGCTTTGCCGAACGGTATCTGTCAACTAGCCTGTTTGACGGTCTCTAGGGCAACGTCAGCGCATGATGTTTGTTTATGTTTAAGCTCATGCGAGCGCATGATGCTTGTATATGCTTAGCTCATGCGAGCGCATGATGTTTGTATATGCTTAGCTCATGCGAGCGCATGATGTTTGTATATGCTTAGCTCATGCGAGCGCATGATGCTTGTATATGCTTAGCTCATGCGAGCGCATGATGCTTAAAGCTTCAAAACTTCCCTCGCGGTGTCGATAAAGGCGCGCAGCTTCGGCGTGCGCCCGGCACTGCGGGTGAAGTACAGGAACAACCCGGATTCCATGGAACTGGTTTCGGGCAGAACCTGTACCAAACGACCGTCGCGCAACGGTTCGGAAATCGAAGGCTCTGCCATATAGGCCAGGCCAATGCCATCCAGGGCCAGTTCGATAGCAAATTGCCCCGTATTGACGATCATGGAAATCGATGTTTCCACCCGGACCTCGACATCATCCTGCATCAATTCCCATTGATAGACGCGCCCGGAACTGGTCATGCGATAGCTGATGCAGGTGTGATGCTTTAGGTCATCAATGGACTTTGGCATACCATGCGNCGCCAGATAATCCGGCGATCCTACGACTACCCATCTAAAGGGCGGGGCCAATCTGACAGTCACCATGTCCTGGGCCATCATGCCCCCCAGTCGGATTCCTGCATCAAATCGATCTGCGATAATATCGGTCATAGCATTGTCGGCAAATAACTCGACAGTCAGCTTAGGGTGACGCCGATGCAGTTCCTTGATCACGGGGGATATCGTCTTATGCAGGGAAAGATATGGCATATTGATGCGCAAGAGCCCTGAAACCTGGCCTTGTGCAATCTTCACCCGTTCCATGGCCTCGGAAATTTCCGTATAGGCCGGCGCAACGGTGTTGATGAAATCCATCCCCCAATCTGTCAATGAAACCGAGCGAGTCGTGCGTGCAAACAACGGCAGCCCCAACCGATCTTCCACCGTCTTGATGGCATGGCTGACCGCAGACGCACTCATGCCCAGATCTTTTGCCGCCGCCGCGAAGCCACGGCACCGGGCAACAGACAGAATTACCGGCAGGTGTATCAATATGTCACGATCCATTCATGCACTATATAGGATAATCTATGCTATTTAAACGAACTTGTTTGTGTGCAAGGGCGGCGTATCTATTCCTTCAAACGCTCATGACAGGGGATTTCACATGACAACATTTACACTCAACGGCGCTCAGATCAGCCTGGATGCCGATCCGGACATGCCGTTACTGTGGGCTTTGCGGGATCATGCTGGCCTGACAGGCACAAAATTTGGCTGTGGTCTGGCGCAATGTGGTGCCTGTACCGTGCATCTGGATGGCATCCCGATGCGATCCTGCCAGACTTTTCTTGGCGATGTCGAAGGGGCCACCGTAACCACCATTGAAGGCGTTACCGGCAATAAAGTCGCTGAAACGGTCCAGAAAGTCTGGGCTGATCTTGATGTTCCGCAATGCGGGTATTGTCAGTCCGGCCAGATCATGTCCGCTGTCGCGCTGTTGGCAGAAAATCCCAAGCCCAGTGACGGCGATATCGACGACGCAATGAGCGGCAATCTGTGCCGTTGCGCCACCTATCAACGCATTCGCGCAGGCATTCATGAAGCCGCGCGTCGATTGGAGGCTTAACCTATGCTCCCGAACAAACTCTCCCATTTTAAACTGCCAGCTCGTGTTGACGCACCCTCGGCATTCTCTGTCTCACGGCGTGGCTTTCTGTTATCCGCAGCGGCGACAGCGACCGGGCTGGCCGTTGGCTTCCGCCCTCTCTCAGGACAGGCGGCGGATGCCGACGTGATTAACCCTCTGGCGGCCTATCTGGAAATTGCTCAGGATGGATCGATCACGGTTCTGTCCTCTCAATTCGACATGGGGCAGGGGTCGTATCACGGCCTCGCCACGCTGGTCGTGGAAGAACTGGGCGCCAGTTGGTCTCAGATCGACGTACGCGGCGTGACGGGTGATGTGGCCCTTTACGGCAACGTCGCCTTCGGTGGGGCGTTCCAAGGAACCGGTGGATCCACCTCTATGATGACATCCTGGGACCGGTATCGCATGGCAGCCGCGACGGCGCGGGAAATGCTGGTCGCAGTGGCGGCGGATCAATGGGCTGTGCCTGCCGGTGAAATAACAGTAGAGGCTGGACAGATCATTCATCAGGCCAGCGGCAAGGCAGCCGGTTTCGGAACCTTCGCCAAGGCAGCGGCAACCCGGCCCGTGCCCAAGGATGTGGCTTTGAAATCGCCTGCGGACTGGACCCAGATCGGCAATGCGGACCTGCGCCGCTATGACCGTGTTGGCAAAACCACTGGTCAGCAGGATTTCACCATCGATGTGAAACTGCCCGGCATGTTGACAGCTGTGATGATCCATCCACCAAAATTTGGCGCGACACTGACGGCCTTTGATGGCAGCAAGGCAAAAGCCCTGAAGGGCGTAGTGGATGTCGTTGCCATTGATCGCGGTATTGCCATCGTTGCACAGGATATGTGGACCGCCTTGAAGGGTCGCGATCTGGTGACCGCTGATTGGGATGAATCAAAGGCGGAAACCCGCAGCAGCGATGAAATTCTGTCAGAATATCGCACCTTGGCGAAGCAAACGCCCCAAGCCATGGCGCGAAACGACGGGGATACCGCTGGCGCGATGGCACAGGCCGATAAAGTGATCGAGGCCATCTATGAATTTCCCTACCTGGCCCATGCATCGATGGAACCACTGAATGCGGTTGCACGGATGTCGCCAGAGGGTGTTCTGGAAGTTTGGGGCGGTCATCAAATGCCAGGCCTGTATCAATACATCGCCTCGCAAATCGCAGAGACGACGCCGGATAAGGTTGTGTTGCATATTCTAAAAACCGGCGGTGGCTTTGGTCGTCGCGGTGTACCGGATGCAGATGTCGTGGCCGAAGCCGTTGCGGTGGCAAAGGCGATTGGCTGGAAAGCGCCGGTTAAGGTCCAATGGACCCGCGAAAATGACATGCGTGGCGGTCGTTATCGCCCAGCCTATGTGCATCAAATGCGGGCCGGGCTGGACAAGGATGGTCAGATCATCGCCTGGGATAACCATATCGTCGGGCAGTCCATTATGGACGGTGGCCCTTTTGCCAGCATGGTCCAGAATGGTGTCGACCCCACCTCTGTTGAGGGGTCCTCAACGCTGCCATATGCGATCCCCAATATGTCTGTCGGGCTGACATCCACGAAGGTTGGTGTGCCGGTCCTGTGGTGGCGTTCAGTCGGATCGACCCATACCGGCTATGCGACAGAGGTCTTTCTGGATGAGATCATTGATGCGGTCGGGGCAGATCCGGTCGAGTATCGACTGGCCTTGTTGAAGGACCATCCTCGTCATGCGGCGGTTCTGAAACTGGCGGCTGAAAAGGCTGGATGGGGCAAGGCTTTGCCTGAGGGACACAGCCTGGGTGTATCCGTGCACGAGAGCTTCAGCTCCTATGTGGCCCAGGTGGCGGAAGTTTCTGTCGACGGCACAGATATCAAGGTACATCGGGTGGTGGCTGCTGTGGATGTTGGTACCGCGATCAACCCAGACACAATCAAGGCCCAGATTGAAGGCGGGGTTGGGTTTGGACTGGGGGCCATCCTTCAGGAAGAAATCACGCTGACCAAGGGTGAGGTGGATCAGGGAAATTACGATACCTATCTGCCGCTGCGCATCGACCATATGCCTCAGGTTGAGGTTCATATCATGCCCAGCACAGAACCCCCGACAGGGGTTGGAGAGCCGGGCGTGCCCCCTATCGGGCCAGCGGTCGCCAATGCGGTCTTCCGCGCATCAGGGCGACGTATTCGGACGCTGCCTTTCAGCAAGGGCATGACCGCATAATCAGATTTATTCTGAAAACGAAAAAGGCCGCGCCAATCCAGCGCGGCCTTTTTTCTGTTGCAGCAATCTTCAGACTGGTTCCAGCACCCGCAGACCATATTCCAGGCTGGATGCGTGCAGCCAATGGTCCATATCCACCGCGAAAGAGCGCGCGGCGTAAACATCGACAGTGTCTTCACCTCGACAATGCAGCACGGTGGTGAAATGGCTCAACAGGGTTCCGACACAGTCGCCGGGTACAAACTGGCTTCGGTCAAAATCTATTGTCGATCCCTTCGCCAGAAGATCGCGCATATTCGGACCCGTGATGCGCCAGCAAACCCGCGAATGGCTCTGATCGGTCAGGGTTGCCAGGTCGACGCTGACATCCGCACTTACCGTTGCGAACAAGTCCCGCGATTCCGGTTCCACGATCAGCCAGCGGTTTGCGCCAACCCACAGCACGGTGGTGTCGTTTTTCTCCACCGCTTTCACGGGCTCGGCTGCCGGGGCCGTGCCGCAGGCTTTCTCTATCGCCTTGCCACAGGCCTTGACCTGATCGGTCCAGGCATCGACATGAACAATGGACAGGGCCCGGCGTTCCTGAATCACGATTCCAGGCACGCCGTCCTTGATCGTACCGAAATCGCCAACATGCCGGTGTCCATCCAGGGCAGAGCGTCGGGTTACTTTTAGCGTAGTATCAGGCATGAAGCCGTTTCCCTTCTGGATCGACAAAGACAGGGTTGGTCACTTTGGCTGGAATGGACAGGCCTTTCAGCGGGCTGGCGACAATCACGATATCGCCTTCACGGGTCAGGCCCCCTTCCAGCAGGGCCAGCGCCATCGGGCTGTCCAGTTCGGGACTGAAACCATTGGCGGTGACATGGCCCAGCATTTTGACGGGCGGGCGCGTATTGGCTTTCTCAATAATTTGGGATCCATTGGGCAGGGAGGATTTCCCATCCACCGGTACCAGCCCGACCAGCTTCTTACGCGGATCGGCGACAAAACCTTCGCGGTAGGCCAATGCCTTGCCGATAAAGTCCTTCTGTTTGGACAGCATCTTGCCCAGGCCCAGATCTTCCGCCGTGGTGCGACCGTCCAATTCAGAACCGGCCACATGGCCTTTTTCAATCCGCATATTGCCCAGCGCTTCCAGGCCATAGGGCACCATGTCGAATTCTTTGCCGGCCTCCAGCAGGGCATCCCAGATATATTGCCCATAATCGCTGGGCACATTGATCTCAAACGCCAGTTCGCCTGAAAAACTGATCCGGAACAGGCGGCTGGGCACGCCTGCCGCCATGCACGGGGCACAACCCATGAAGGGGAAGGCCTCGTTAGAGATATCCAGATCGACAATCTTCTGCATGATCTTGCGGCTGTTGGGCCCGGCAACCGCGATGGCGGCATATTGCTCAGTCACGCTGACGACTTTGACCTTTAGGTCGGGCCAGACGACTTGCAGGTAATATTCCATCTTGGCCATGACCGGCACGGCATTGGCCGTGGTGGTGGTCATCACGAAATGATTTTCTGCCAGCCTGGAGGTCGTGCCATCGTCATAGACATAGCCATCTTCCCGCAGCATCAGGCCATAGCGCGCCTTGCCGACCGGCAATTTGGCAAAGCCATTGGCATAGAGGCGGTTTAAGAATTCAGCTGCATCCGGGCCCTGAACATCAATCTTGCCCAAAGTCGTGACATCACAAATCCCTGCCGATTTCCGGGTCTGTGCGGTTTCCCGAATATAAGCCTCGCGCAGGGTCTCACCCTTATGGGCGGGATAATGACGCGGGCGTTCCCACATGCCCGCTGGCAGCATTTCGCCCGCCCGTTCCAGATGCCAATCCTGCATCGGGGTGCGACGGCGGGGTCGGTAATGCTGTCCAACCTCAGACCCACCCATCGCGCCAATGGCAATGGGGGTATAAGGCGGGCGAAAGGTTGTGGTGCCCACTGCCTGGATCGGTTCGCCGAGCAGGGATGCCATGATCGCCAA